>NZ_EQ973358.1:334150-371355 GCF_000157055.1 Bacteroides sp. 2_2_4
ACAACTACCATGCGTCTATCCCATTCTTCTTCCAAAATTACCTCTTTGTGGGGGAATAATACTTACCAGGATCGTGTAGGATCCCGTCACCGGGAACGAACGGATCAGCCGGAAGAATTGAAGCAGGAACAAAGATCGGAAGCTATTATATCTGGAAATATGCCGGTATCACGGATAATGGAAGATGGCTTCTGTATGATAAGAACGACAATGTGATTCTTAGCGATAAGAAGACCTATGATGACAAGCGGTACATCGGTAATGCTATTCCTGCATTGATGGTATCATGGGATCATACCTTCACTTACAAGAACCTCTCTTTAGGTATCAACCTGCGTAGCTGGATCGATTTCGACGTGTTTAATACCATAAATATGTACTATGGACTTTCTGAAGTAGCAGGCCAGAACGTTCTTCGCAATGCGTACATTGACAACCGGCACATCAAAGAAGTAAAGCAGCTTTGCGATTACTGGCTTGAGGACGGCACTTTCTTAAAGATAGACGCCATTAGTCTGGGATATTCTCTTAACATGAAAAAGTGGCAGAAATATATAGATAAGATTGATCTTTACCTGACCGTCCGGAATGTGGCATGTTTCACGAAATATTCAGGACTTAATCCGGAAGTGAATGTCAACGGACTGGACCCTGGTTATGAATGGTTTAATAATATTTATCCTGAAACTCGTAGATATACCGTTGGTATGAAAATCCAATTCTAATATTAAAGTACCTATAAACTAATAAAATGATATGAGACGAAATATTTTAATCATTATCTCCTTCCTCACCCTTCTGGTGTCATCCGGTTGTACAAATCTGGATGAGAAGTGGTATTCCGAAGTCACTCCGGACACTTATTTCACGTCTAAGGAAACTGTTTATTCTTTCTTGGTACGCTCTTTCACACATTGGCGTTGGTTTCACGGATTCGACCGTGCCATTCTTCAAGAATGTACAACAGATGAGATGTGTGTCACACAAAAAGGAATACATTACAATGATGTCAGATATTCCCAACTGCAGCATCACGACTGGACACCTCTTCACCCCAACAACGAAGAAACCTGGCGTGGGGTAGGCATGGGAGTGGCAATGGCTTTAGCTTGTAAGGAAGACTTATCCGGTGTGGATTATGTATCACTGGGCATGACGGAAGAATTGAAAGCAGATCATCAGATGCAACTTCAGACATTGGTTGCCTATTTTTATCTGCGGGGACTTGATTTCTATGGGGGTATGCCTATTTACCGGCGCTCTACTACCGAGGAAGTTCCACGTTCCACTGCACGCGAAACCTTTAATTATGTGGAAGAACTGTTGCTTGCCGCTATTCCCAAATTAGAGAAAAAAAGAGCAGATATGCTGGAAGAAGGCTATTTACGTCAAGGAACTGCCGCCGCCCTTCTTGCTCAATTATATTTTAATGCGGAAGTCTACATGGGAGAGAACCGTTTTGCTGAATGTGCGCAGGTCTGCCAGGATCTATTAGATGGCAAATACGGTTATTACGAATTGGAGGAAGACTGGTTCGGTCCTTTCACTTTCGACAATAATAAATCTAAGGAAGTAATGTGGTCTGTTCAGTCGCAATATGCAAAAGGCACTTTGTTTCAATGGCAGTTCGAACGCTATAATCATTATAATGCAAAGAACTATTTTGATCTAAGCGGCTATTCTTCTACTAATGGTATGCATCTTCAGCCGTCTCTTAAACCCAATGGCGATCCCTATACGGATAAGCTTGGGCGACCTTTTGCCAAATTCAACAATAAAGATCTTCGTAAAAAATTGTACTTGTATAAAGGGAATGGAAAATACGAAGGAATGTTCCTTTATGGAAAATTACAGCGTACATCAAGAAGTGGTACAGAGGTGAAGTGTACGGGACTGTACGAATATCCGGGTGAGGTTCTTGAATTTGTCGATCAGGTGGCACAATTCAAGAAAGTGAAAGATGGAGAATATTCTTCAGTGAATGAGCTTCCCTCCAATATAAGTACCGGGGAAGAGAATTCCGGAATACGTTTGTGCAAACTACCGGTTCCCGACAATATCGACAAAACCATTGCTTTTAATCCGGATTATCCGGTTATTCGTTTTGCTGAAATCTATTATATGCTTGCTGAATGTAAATATAGAAGCGGCTATAAAAAAGAAGCAGCCAATCTTTTCAATGAAGTGCGTAAACGCAATTTCGAGAATAAAGCCGATCCTGATCCGGTGACCGAAACGAATATCGACAAGTACCGGATTCTTGATGAGTGGATGGTCGAGTTTCTGGGTGAACAGCGTCGTCGTACCGATCTTCGTCGTTGGGGGTTGTATACAACAGGTTCTTGGTGGGATCATAAACCTACTAACGACGATCATTATGAGCTTTTTCCTATTCCGGAAAAGTCAATTTCTGTCAGCAATGTCTTGAAGCAAAATCCGGGATACGGAGGCGGCAATGAAATGACTAAAGAAGAAGCCGGTATCTATAGTGTGAAACAAATCGATTAATCAACTATTAAAGAATAATATAATGAATAGCAAGATATTTTTTTTAGGAGCCATCATGTTGCTGCCTACATTCGCAAGTTGCCAACAAGAAAAGCCTTTTCCTGATGATGCAGTAGATAAAGTGTATGAATACCTTCCGGAGTGGCAGGCAGGTTATTTGGATATTCATCAGATTAGTACCGGAAGAGGTAATGCAGCCTATCTTATTTTTCCGGATGGGACTACCATGTTATTGGATGCAGGAGATTTAGGAGTACATTCAGGCACACAGGAAATTATGAAAGCAGTGCCTAATGATTCTAAGCGGCCTGCCGAATGGATTGCTCAATATATAAAACATTTCTCATTGCCATTAAAAAATAACGGAGCACTTGATTATGCCTTGCTCACTCACTTTGATACGGACCATATCGGACAGAATGGAAAACTGGCAATCGAAAAAGTAGGACTGGATTACAAACTTACCGGAATCACTCATGTTGGTAATCTTCTCAATATTTCCACTTTGATAGATCGTGGTTATCCTACTTATGATTATCCGACAGCAGCTAAAGTCTCTGGTGCTCATATCTCAAACTATAAATTATATGTTGCCGCTCGTGACAGGGAAGGTAAAAAGAATGAGGGATTTGTAATAGGAAGCAATAGTCAGATCAAACTCTTGAAAGATCCGGGCTCTTATCCTACATTCGAAGTACGTAATATCGTGGGTAATGGTAAAATTTGGACAGGTAGCGGAACAACAGCCAAAGAGCTTGTGCCTTCTACAGCCTCTTCAAGTGAACAGTTGAACGAAAACCGTTGCAGTTGTGGAATTCGTATCACATACGGTAATTTTGATTATTTCTCCGCAGGAGATATTCTGGGCGTAGAAAAAGCACCGGAATGGTTTGATATAGAAACGCCGGTAGCCAGATTGCTCGGTGAGACGGATGTGGTTGTTGCCAATCATCACGCTTATTCTGATGCTATGTGCGATACCTACATTTCCCAAGTGAAACCACAAGTCTATGTAATTCCCGTATGGGATTACTATCACCCTCAACCGGCAACGTTGAGCCGGATGCTGTCTCAAACTCTTTATCCTGGTGAACGGTCGGTTTTTGCTGCCGGTATGGTAGACAGTAACAGGAGCAGACTGGGTGAAGACGGCTTGAAGATAAAGCCTGCCGGACATGTTGTTACGCGTGTTTATCCGGGTGGAGAGAAGTTTCAGATCTTTGTATTAAATGATCGGAATGAAGCTTATGAGATACTATATAAAACAGGTGAGATTAAATCTAATAATTGATGAACATGAAAATTAAAGATTCAATAGTCTGGACAGCTTTTCTGGCTGTGATGGCAATCATAATGTTTCCGTCATGCTCTGACGAACATGAAGCCGGTATATTGGAAATAACAAATAATGAGATTATTCTTCAGGCGGAAGGTGATCCGGTTCAGGTGGAGGTGAAGTCCAATACCGAGTGGCGAATTGATTTTGTAGAATCAACCTGGTTCTCTACGGATATACGTGGAGCCCAGTCATCAAGAACTTATTTCACTGTGACTTATGATGAGAATATCAGTGATTCCGAACGTTTCTGTGATATTCGTGTGTTTACGAAAGATGGTAAGACTGCGGATGTAATCAAGATAAAACAATTATCCCGTTATCCATTTATTGTTCCTGCCAGTGATAAGATGGAGCTGTTTACTAAAGGAGGTGAATATGAAATGGAAATCTCTACCAATGTGCCCGAAACGGATATCGTTATTACGCCAACGGTGAACTGGGTGCAGGAGTATAGGATAAGTGATGGAAAGCTTTATTTTAATACGGAAACAAATTCGCAATCACCCCGTACAGGAAGTATTGTGTTGAGTTATGACGATCAGTACCAGCGTAAGGTCACGGCTACCATTAATCTCTCGCAAGCATATTCTGAATATGCGAATGCGGAACTTGTCAGTTATCCAACCGTACATGGTTATGCTGTCGGTGGAATTACTAACAATGTATATGTTGAAGGAACCATCGTAGCCAATGGCACTTCGAAGAACTTCCCGAGCAATCGCTATGTCATTCAGAATGAGGCAGGAGAGACAGTTGTGTTTGAGTCCGAATCTTTAATTACGTTTGCACAATTTGCCAAAGTGTCATTGTGTCTGAAAGATGGAATGATAAGAGAAGAATCAGAGGGTAGCTTTACTTATAGACTGATTAGCGGTATCACTGCTGCCCACGTAATCAGCTCGGAACTTTCTACCTTCACAATTCCTGAAAGAACGATTGCTGAACTTACGGATAATATGGTATTTAGTCTTGTGACCCTGAAAGATGTCGAGATTGCATCTCCGGTAGGTGCATTCACTAATTTCAAGACTACTGACCCGGGAGCTGCCGATCGTAAGATTAATAAAAACTATTGGGTAGAAAAGTTCCCTGCATATTACAGATACTATCCGACCTGTATAAGAGATAAAAACGGTTCTAATACATATATGCTTACTGCGTTTGAAGCTCCTTATGCTCACGAAACACTTCCTAAAGGTTCGGGAAGCATAACAGGAATGGTGGCGAAAGTGAAACTTACAAATTTCGACATCTCTGAAAGCCGGTTATGTATTCTTCCGCTTAACAGAGAAGATATTAACATCAGTGATATAAACGAGATCACTGATGTGCTTGTAGAATGGGATTGTAATGTACCCGATTGGAAAGAAATAGGCTCTTCTACTTTTACGGATTACCATCCTACGGGTGGCGAGGCATCGCAGGCGAATGCTCTTCTTAGCAAAGACGGAAATAAATATTTCCAGCAAACCTATGCAGACTACATTCTGGGATTCCAGGATGATTTCAGAGGAGATGTTAACCTTAACACGACCGATGGATACTATGGTCGTATGCGAGGCGGTGCTTTTAATAGTAAACCGTGGTCTACAAGTTCATATTTCTACGTAGACAAAATATCGACAGTAGGTATTTCTACATCCTTGTCTCTTCAGGTTGAAATGAATGCAAGTTGGGGAGGTGGCCCTGTTGCAGTGGTTGAATATGCTTATTCGATGAATGGTGAATGGATTAAAGTAGATAATTCAGAGTTTACCATTCTGGGACAGTTTGATAGAACGGCTGCAGGTGGACAGACGGAGAAGAACATTCCTGGTTATAAAGTCTATGACTTTAAGTTGCCGGATGCCTTATTGAACCGTGATAATATTTGCATCAGATTGCGACCGGTCAGACTCCCGGCAGGGGTATCCAGCTTCATGCCGCTTAGACTTGCTAATATCTCAATCAAATACAACAAATAATCAATAGGGAATATATATAAAATAATCGGAAGCAATAAAGGACATATCCTGATTGCTTCCGATTATCTTTTTATATGTGGATCTTGAACGATCTCTATTCAAAAAGAACGATATCTTATTTCTCCAACAATTCTTCTTTATTTTTCCAACAAATCCTTTAAGAAGTCGTCCAACTCCTTATCCAACCCTTTCAGCAATTCATCATTCACCAGTATGGTATCGTCGTCAATCAACAGCAATTCTGCTACGGTTTCTTTCTCTTCATCTACCAAAACGAAAGAATAAGGTTTCAGAATAGTCACTTTGTCGAAATCTCCGGCATCCTTCATTCTGCAAAGAATGTTGCGAAGAGAAGGTTCCACGTTTTCAAGGAAATCATCCCCTTCATAAGTAGCCCATTCTTCGATCATGATGTTTGCCAGTTCTTCATCATCATCGTTGTAAATATTAAGTTGTCCCGATGCCTGATCCGGTTGGAGATGGATATCGGTTACAACTGTTTGTTCACAGCTACATACATATTTAGCGACTGCCTTTTGGATAGCCGATTCGATAATAGATAATGATTGTTGGCTCAATTTCATGGGTTCCTTCTTTTTATAAGTTCAAAGGTATAAAAAAAATAAGATTTGATACACAATTTCCTTAAAAATCATCATTAAATCGGCTCATTTGCAATTTTAACTTGGGTAATTGAGCATTTCTCTCCTTTAGTTCAGCTAAATACAAAGTAGTAAGATAATAATTCGGCACATCATCAATGGTAGCTTGAGAGCTATCTGTGATGTTCTTTTTATCTATTTTTTTAGCTAGTTGTTGTGCCTTTTCTGCCCATTCTTCTGCTTTAGCCAAACTATCTTTCATTTCGTAGTAAACAGCAATGTTGAGAGCTGCCCGCATTTTTTTCTTTTGGTTCTTGGTACCTTCGAAAGCCTGACGCCAAAGTTCGTATGCGTCGTCCCATGAATTTTCGCGTACATAAATGGCAGCGTCACGCATAGGAACCGAACCACCAGTATAAAGATACCGTGTTCCTTTTTTCCAAATAGGGACAATATTTTTCACCGGAACCGTTCCTGCGAATGCTGCCGCTTCTTCCAGCATCTGCTTGTCGGGAATCATGCGAGTGGCGGCTTCTATGGCTGTACCTCCAAACTCTTCCCAAAAAATGCTATCATTAGGATGGAGCGTAGTCATCGGTCTGCTGCGTTCGGGAAGATAAACTTTCACCGTGGGATAAACTTTCACGTCTACTGCTCCTTGAAAGCAGTTGAACTCATCCAGATAGCGGACAGTCTTTGTTGCTTTGAGTTGCAGGTTTTCCAGCGCAATAATAAAGTCCACTCCCAAGTTAGAAGCCAGTTGACGCACTTCCTCCTGGCTCAATGTACTTTCGCGGGCCAGTTTATCATTGGCGCGTAAGGCAGAATCACAGATAACCACCTCATCGAAGTAGTTCTGCTGTGCTATTTCTTCTGCCAATGATTCAGTGGCTGTCTTAGGATCTCCATTGGCATAAGCTGTTGCACGACTTATCAATGGTGTACCTTCTTTAATTTTTTCAGTCTCTGTTATCAGTTTATTATCCGGGGCGTCGCTGGTGTTATTCACAATAGCTACTTTTCGGAGTTGCGGAGGAAAGCTCAAGTCGGCAGGTTGCAGATAATCAATGGGGATCTGTTCCAGACTCTGACAGCTACCCAGAGTCAGCAGGAATAAAACGATGAAAACCAGTGAATAAGATTTTGCCATAGTTTTGTTCTATTTAGTAATTTGAACAAAAGTACAACTTTGGAAGAATAAAAGAAAGTCTCAAACAGTTTTTAACCGTTTGAGACTTTCTTTTATAAGTTGAATATAGAGAGACTATGCCATAAAGCACATTACCCTACAATTTCCAACCTTTAATTTTTAATTATTAATTAATCAAAGGTTCTTTCCGTGGCAGTTTTTATACTTTTTCCCGCTTCCGCATGGACAAGGATCGTTACGACCTACTGTCTTCTCTGCACGAATCGGTTCACGTTTCTGCTGTTCACGAGTATCCTGACTTGCAGCAGCCTGCTGGTTCGGATCACTCAAATTTTCTTTGTTTTCGCGATACTTGCTCATATCCTGGCGTTGTTCAGGAGCAGCCTGACGCACTTCTACACGGCGTGCAGCTGATTCATCCGGAGCTTCCTGTACAGGAATTTGTCCACGCATCAAAATAGATATAGTCTGGTTATTGATCTTGTTCACCATAGCGTCAAACAAAGTCACAGATTCCAGTTTATAAATCAATAGCGGGTCTTTCTGCTCGTAGCTTGCATTCTGTACGGAATGTTTCAGTTCGTCCAGTTCGCGCAAGTTTTCTTTCCATGCTTCGTCGATTACGTGGAGCAAGATTGATTTCTCGAACGACTTCACCACTTCTTTAGATTCCGATTCGTAAGCCGCTTTCAGGTTACAAGAGATATTATACATCCGTTTACCGTCTGTAATAGGAATCAGGATGTTTTCGTACATGTGTCCCTGGTTTTCATATACCTGTTTGATAACCGGGTTAGCGATCTGTGCCAGACGTTCAGTTTTGCGTTTGAAGTTATCCATCGCAATGTTGAAAGTCTTTTCGGCCAACTTTTCTTTTTTCTCGTTACGGAATTCTTCTTCAGTGAACGGAGTTTCCATTGCTAATGTCTGAAGCAGTTCCATTTGGCAGCCTTCATAATCATTGTTTTCGATAGCATTGGCACAACGGTCCCAGATCATGTTCACGATGTCCATACCGATACGTTCACCCATCAAAGCGTGGCGACGTTTGGTGTAAACCACTGTACGTTGCTTGTTCATTACGTCGTCATATTCCAACAGACGTTTACGAATACCGAAGTTGTTTTCTTCCACTTTCTTCTGTGCACGTTCGATAGAATTGGAAATCATCTTGTGCTCGATCATTTCGCCTTCCTGGAAACCAAGTTTGTCCATTACGCTGGCAATACGGTCAGAAGAGAACAGACGCATCAAATCGTCTTCCAGTGATACGAAGAATACAGAAGAACCCGGGTCACCCTGACGTCCTGCACGACCACGCAACTGGCGGTCTACACGACGGGATTCGTGACGTTCCGTACCGATAATTGCCAAACCGCCCGCAGCCTTCACTTCCGGACTTAACTTGATGTCGGTACCACGACCAGCCATATTGGTAGCAATGGTTACTGTTCCGCTTAAACCGGCGGTAGCAACGATGTCCGCTTCTTTCTGGTGCAGTTTGGCGTTCAATACCTTGTGCTCAATCTTACGCATGGTAAGCATCTTGCTCAACATTTCGGAGATTTCTACCGAAGTAGTACCCACCAATACCGGACGTCCTGCTTGAACCAATTTTTCGATTTCCTCGATAACAGCTTTATACTTTTCGCGTTTCGTCTTGTAAACGCGGTCGTTCATATCCTTTCTTGCAATCGGACGGTTGGTCGGGATCACGACTACGTCCAATTTGTAGATATCCCAAAGTTCGCCTGCTTCCGTTTCAGCAGTACCGGTCATACCGGACAGTTTGTGATACATACGGAAGTAGTTCTGCAAAGTAATGGTAGCGAAGGTCTGTGTAGCAGCTTCCACTTTCACACGTTCCTTAGCTTCGATAGCCTGGTGCAATCCGTCAGAGTAACGACGACCTTCCATAATACGACCGGTCTGTTCGTCTACAATCTTCACCTGACCGTCGATTACTACGTATTCATCGTCTTTTTCGAACATCGTGTAAGCCTTCAACAGCTGATTGATGGTGTGTACACGTTCCGATTTGATGGCATAGTTAGTCAATAACTCATCCTTCTTTTCAAGCAGTTGCTCGTTGGTCAGATTCAGGTTTTCCAATTCTGAAAGTTGTCCGGCGATATCCGGAAGCACGAACAATGTCGGGTCTTCAGAGTTACCGGTAATCAGGTCTACACCCTTATCAGTCAGGTCTACGCTATTTAGTTTTTCGTCAATTACGAAGTACAGCGGATCAGTCACTTCATGCATACGCTTGTTGTTCTGTTCCATGTAGATCTCTTCCGTCTTGAGCATACCTGCCTTGATCCCCTGTTCACTAAGGAACTTAATCAACGGTTTGTTTTTCGGCAATGCTTTATGACTGCGGTATAGAGCGAGGAATCCTTCTTCCACCTCTTTCTTATCGTTGGATGCGATCAGTTTTTTTGCTTCGGAAAGATATTTGGTAGCCAGTACCTTTTGTGCTTCTACCAGACGTTCCACTAGCGGACGGAGTTGCTCGAACAACTGGTCATCGCCTTTAGGTACAGGACCGGAGATAATCAACGGAGTACGTGCGTCGTCAATCAATACCGAGTCGACCTCATCGACGATGGCATAATTGTGCTGACGTTGTACAAGGTCTTTCGGGCTGATAGCCATGTTGTCACGCAGATAGTCGAAACCGAATTCGTTGTTTGTACCGAAAGTAATATCCGCCAGATACGCCTGACGACGTGCGTCGGAGTTCGGCTGATGACGGTCGATACAATCTACGCTTAAACCGTGGAACATGTAAAGAGGACCCATCCATTCGGAGTCACGTTTGGCGAGGTAATCATTCACGGTAACTACGTGTACGCCGTTTCCGGTCAATGCGTTGAGGAATACCGGGAGTGTAGCCACCAATGTTTTACCTTCACCGGTTGCCATTTCCGCAATCTTACCTTTATGCAGAACGACACCACCAAAGAGCTGTACATCGTAGTGAACCATGTTCCACAATGTATCGTTACCACCGGCTACCCAGTGATTCTGATAGATGGCCTTGTCGCCTTCGATGCGTACGAAATCTTTTGTAGCAGCTAGTTGACGGTCGAAGTCGGTAGCCGTTACAACGATTTCTTCATTTTCTGTAAAACGTTTGGCAGTAGCCTTTACGATAGAAAAAGCAACAGGCAGTACTTCGTCCAGTGCTTTTTCATATTTTTCCAGAATTTCTTTTTCTGTCTTATCGATTTGTGCGAAGACTTCTTCGCGGTCTTCCAGTTCGAGAGTTTCAATGCTTGCCTTCAACTCTTCCACCTTCGCACGTTCAGCAGTAGCCGATTCATGGATATATTTTTTGAGTTCTTCCGTTTTGGCACGGAGGGCGTCGTTGTCTAGTTTTTCAATCTCCGGGTAAGCAGCTTTGATCTTTTCCACCCAGGGCTTGATTTCTTTCATGTCTCGTGTGGATTTGTTTCCGAAAACCGAGCTTAAAAATTCATTAAATCCCATGTTATATTATTTAGTTTATTATTTATTTCAATTTCAACGCGGATTAACGCCGATTTACGCAGATTAAAGGAAAGATTAAATTGGATTTTTTTTAATCCGCGTAAATCGGCGTTAATCTGCGTTGGGGAATCTTTATATCAAGAAACCTCCGCAAAGTTACATTAAAATGCTGATTTATTTATGTTTTGCTCCCTGTTTTTGTGAGTAAATTTTTACCGCAGGTCGGTAATAGGAGCAGAAGTACAGGCGTTGGGAGCCCGGATGCGCATAAAATGTGCCAGTGTAGGCGCAATATGGTCGATGGTTACAGGTGTCTGGATAATGGCCGGTTTCACGGAATGTCCCATGAAAATCAGCGGTGAGGGAATATAGGAATGACGTACCACCTTGTTGTCGCCGCCGTTTTCGTTGACGATAGTCCATCCGGGGAGGACATCGATTACGAGGTCACCCGAACGTTTGCGGTGGTAGCCGTTACGTATTTTGTAGATTTCCGGAGTCCATGAACCCAGCAATAGCCGGTTAGCCGAATAGGCTTCGTTCACTCCGCTGAACTGCATCAGGAATTCTGCTGACTTTTGTTGGATCTCTGCCAGATTCAGTTCTTTCTTTTCCAATAACTTATGATTCAGATAAATCTGCTGGTTATGGTGAGCTTCCACATACTTTCCTTCGCCATACGTAGCCATCAGGTACATATTCAATAGAGCCGCACAACGGTTGAGGTAAAACTCTCCGCCGGGCACTTTGTACAATCCCGAATCAGGCGATTCGCTGTCTATATATCCGGTGGAAGTGACGAAAATAAGTACATTTTGCAGTCCTACTTTCTTATCAAGAACTTCGAGCAGGTCGGCAATGCTGCGGTCAAGACGCACGTAGGTGTCTTGTATTTCCATAGCACATTCCTGTACGGATTTGTGCGCATAGTTTCCAGCATAATAAGTGAGTGCCAATAAGTCAGTAATGTCATCCATGCCGATGGAGCTTTTGTTCAATGCTTCTTCGGCAAGCGCATTCACTTCATCATTCACAAAAGGGCTGGCGATGAAGCGGCGGTATTTATTACTGCGGTCATCATCGAATTTATATTTGAAGAGCATATCCCGCCAATCTGGCAGGAAAGTGTACATGCCCCGGGGAAATATGGGTTCCCATGTCATACCGGCAATACGGAAATCGATCGCTTGACGGTCGTTATATTGGCTTGCCCACCACGGAAACTCTCCATAATAGGTGGTTCCACTCCATTTTCCGGTGTTGGGATTGAGCCAAAAAGCAGCGTTTCCGGCATGTCCGGCTGCAAAAAGTGCGGCATCGCAATCAGGTGCAATGGCATATACGAGTCCTTTGCCTTGTGTCGCTATTTTCAGCTCGTCGGCAATGGTTGAAGTCAGAAGTTTGGTGGGGGCGACAGTCTGGTCGGTGTAATACCCCATAAATGCCGTGTCGTCTGTGCTGTTGACGGGGCGAAGGGTAGAGGCATCCATCCAGCGTTGAGAAATAATTCCGTTCATGGAAGGCGTCGTACCGCTATAAATAGCCGCTATGGCAGAAGCGCGGTCTATACCGCAGAAGGTATATTCGGCATTATGGAACACTCTTCCCTCTTTCCAAAGACGTTTGAAGCCTTTCTCACCGTAGAGTGACGAAAAAGCTTCCAGATAGTCCGTACGTAATTGGTCAATCGTCAGCCCTACCACTAATTTAGGGGCGGCAGGTAGTGACTGGGCTTGTAGCCCGGTGAAAGTCAGTACGGTGATGAGGGAAGTTAGTAGTCCTTTCATTATTTCTTTTTAGATGTCACAATCAGATTGCTCGCTGAACGTATCAGCAAAACGAGTGCCAAAGGTACAACAGCAAAGTCAAATCTTTGCGGAATTACCGGAAAAAGCACTATAAAAAGTGTTAAAACCGCCAGATTCAGGGTTAAATACCAACATTTCTTCCCTTTTCGGACACAATATATAATGTATGGCAAGAAAAGAAGTTGCCCCGGATGGAATACCAGTAATAGGAAATTAGAGTTGACTGCCGGGTGTTGGGAGAAGAGTGCGAGAAATGCAAGGACGCATCCCACAATACCTGCTATACCAAAAAGGAAGAGGTCGATTCCCCATAATCCGGTTCTCCGGCGGATTCCATAGATTGTGGCGGCGGTTGTCAATATAAATAAGAGTAAGGTGCATTGAAGCGGAGTAGGCATCCAGCCGCTTTCATCCGGTTCGGGAGTGGCATCGACTACCAGCTCGTTGGCCGTTATGAGTGGACGCTGGATAGAATCGCTTTTAATTTGTGCACCGTCGAAAGCATCCATCAGGTAGAAAGGGGCAAACATCATCTGACGTTGTGTGATGGGCTGGTCGGCTTCACTTCCGATACAGAGATCAATGCCGAAACGTGCCCACGGATGTCCTTTGCAATACTGATGTACAATGTCGCGGAAAGTGAGGGAGCCATCCTGTGGTTCTGCGGGATAAATCACTTTTCCTGCAATGCTTTCTTCTATCTTGTCCCGGGGGCGGGTAGCACAATTGTCGTAAAAGAAATTATAACGGTATACCCGGTTTTCCGGACGATAGTTTTCTTGTAATAACCGGATCAGTTCAGTCTTTTCTTCATCGGTCAGATTGAGCGTTTGCTGCCATACGCTGCGTCCGAAAAATGCGTATTCAGCTGCAAAACGTTCATAATCCGTTGCTCCCAGTTGGTAGTCTGTTTCTCCGAGCGAGAAGCGGAAGATGAAGTTGGGAGTGTTGAAACTGAACAGTCCGTAGTTGAATACAACGTCAATCCCTTGTGAAGGATTTTCGTAACGGATGGCAGTGTGTCCGAATAGGGAATATATTTCCTCTCCGGGGGCACAAGTCAACAGACTCAAACGGATGGAGTCGTTGTTGTTGGCAGATGCTTGTCCGGTGGGCAGAAGCAACAGGAAGAAGGAGAGGATGATGTATGAGAAAAACCGTTTCATTAGCTGGTTCGTTTTATTTCGGTGGCAAATATAGAAAGAATAGTTGGATTCGGGAAAACGGAGCCTCTATTTTATCAGAATAAAGGCTCTATATGGCTTAAACAGAGGCGCTGTTTTCTTTAAATGGAGCCTCTGTTTGGGTGAAATAATGTTTCTGCTTGAACGGAAAATCGGTTACAAAATAGTGGAACACTTTTTGGAACGCTGTTTTTTTCTTGTAATCTGTTGCTTATTAGTTGTTTATGATGTAATAAAAAAAGACTGCCGAACGCAAAGTGGAATACATAATAAACAATAAAAGATAATTGATCTATTTAAAAATAGATAGTTCGATTTTTTTGTTTTTGGGGATTTCTAAAATGAAAAAAGAAGATAATTCCTCTTCTATGCTTCAACTTTTCTTTTTTTACTTTACCTTTGCGCCCGCTAAAGAACCAAAAGATTTGAATTTAATAATCGACATAGGAAATACAAAGGCAAAGATTGCTTTCTTCGACGGCGGAGAAATGGTGGATGTAGTAGCTGAATCCAATCAGTCGCTGGGTTGCTTGAAAGCTCTTTGTTCTCAATATCCGGTTGAACAGGGGATTGTGGCTACTGTCATTGATCTAAACGAAAAGGTTTTAGCTGATTTGGCCGCTTTGCCGTTTCCTTTGCTCTGGCTCAATCATCAGACTCCGCTTCCGGTTGTCAACCTGTACGAAACTCCCGAAACATTGGGATATGATCGTATGGCTGCCGTAGTGGGTGCTAATGAGCAGTTTCCTCATCGGGATATATTGGTGATTGATGCGGGAACTTGCATTACTTATGAGTTTATTGACTCAAAAGGTCAGTATCATGGCGGTAATATTTCTCCCGGTATGCAGATGCGTTTCAAAGCACTTCATCAGTTTACAGGACGTTTGCCTCTGGTAGACACCAACGGGCGCAAACTCCCGATGGGACGGGACACCGAAACGGCTATACGTGCCGGAGTGATGAAAGGGATGGAATACGAAATTTCAGGTTATATTGAGTCTATGAAGCATAAATATCCTGAACTTTTGGTTTTTTTAACGGGTGGAGATGATTTTTCTTTTGATAGCAGCGTAAAAAGTATCATCTTTGCAGATAGATTTTTAGTGTTGAAAGGATTAAATAGAATTTTAAACTATAATAATGGTAGGATTTAAACACACACTTTGTGCGCTTTTGCTCACGATGGTTACCGGAACGGCAATCGCTCAAAATAATACAAACTCTCCTTATACACGATATGGCTATGGCGACTTGTCCGATCAGAGTTTCGGTAACAGCAGGGCGATGGGGGGAATTGCTTTTGGACTTCGGGATGGAGCACAGATCAATCCGCTGAATCCTGCTTCGTATACAGCCATTGACTCATTGACATTCCTCTTTGAAGGAGGTGTCAGTCTGCAAAATATGAATATTAGCGGTAGCGGTGTGAAACTGAACGCTAAAAACTCCAGTTTTGACTATCTGGCTATGCAATTTCGTTTGCATCCGAGGATAGCGATGAGTATCGGATTATTGCCGTTCTCCAATGTGGGATATTCAGTGTCGGATACACAGGCTGCAACAGATCCTACTACCGGTAATACGGCTGATTATGCCAGAAGCTATACCGGAGATGGAGGTTTGCATCAATTATATGCCGGAGTGGGAGTGAAAGTGCTCAAAAACCTTTCGGTAGGTGTGAATGCTTCTTATTTCTGGGGAGATATTAATCGGACACGTGTCCTTTATTTCCCAAGTGTATCAGGTGCTTATAATTATAATCACCAGTCGGTTGCGTCAGTGTCGAGCTATAAACTTGATTTTGGAGCACAATATACATTCGATATTAATAAAAAACATTCAGTGACAATTGGAGCTATATATTCTCCGAAGTTGAAACTGGGTAATGACTATAGTGTAACGACACAAATGGTTTCAAATTCTACGGGTACAGCGGTTTCTACTACAACATTGAAACCGGATGCAACGTTTGAAGTTCCTAATACATTTGGCGCCGGATTTACATATAACTATGACAAACGCCTGACTGTTGGTCTGGATTATAGTTTGCAACAATGGTCAAAAACGAAATTTGACGTAAATACATCAGATGAAGCTGTACGTGAGGATTTTAATGAAACATATACGTATTGCGATCGTCATAAAATATCAGTGGGTGCGGAATACATTCCTAATTTGATGGGACGTTCCTATTTATCCCATATTAAATACCGTCTGGGAGCTTATTATACGACTCCGTATTATAAGATCGGCGGCAAAGAGGCTACCCGTGAATATGGCGTAACTGCCGGTTTCGGTCTGCCTGTGCCTCGTTCCCGTTCCATTCTTAGCATCAGCGGACAATTTGTCCGTATCAGTGGACAGGAATCGACTTTTGTAAATGAAAACATCTTCCGCGTGAGCATCGGATTGACGTTCAACGAACGTTGGTTCTTCAAACGCAGAGTGGAGTAATGAGATGAATGTAAGAAAGAATAGACGACTATATAATAACAACTAAAATTTAGATACAATGAAAATTAAAACGCTTGTGGCTATGTTGTTCCTTTCGGCAGGAGCAACCACTGTGGTAGCACAGGATGCGTCTAACTGTAACTCGAACAGTAGTATCTCGCATGAAGCTGTGCGTGCTGGTAATTTTAAAGATGCGTATACTCCTTGGAAAGCTGTGTTGGAAAACTGTCCGACGCTTCGTTTCTATACCTTTACTGACGGATATAAGATTCTGAAAGGCTTGATGGGACAAATCAAGGATCGGAATAATGCAGATTATCAGAAATATTTTAATGAACTGATGAATACGCATGACTTGCGTATTAAATACACAGATGAGTTTCTAGCTAAAGGTACAAAAGTGTCTTCTGCCGACGAAGCTCTGGGTATCAAAGCAGTAGATTATATCGCTTTTGCTCCGAAGATTGATGTGAACCAGGCTTATCAATGGTTGAGTCAGTCTGTAAATGCTGTGAAAGGCGAATCGGCAGGTGCGACTATCTTCTATTTCCTGCAAATGTCTTTGGATAAACTGAAAACGGATCCGAATCATAAAGAACAGTTCATTCAGGACTATCTGGCTGCTTCTGAATATGTAGACGCTGCTATTGCTGCTGAAGCCAGCGAAGCAAAGAAGAAACCTTTGCTGGGTATCAAGGATAACTTAGTGGCTTTGTTTGTAAACAGTGGAACAGCTGATTGCGAATCACTGCAAAACATCTATGGACCGAAAGTAGAAGCTAACCAGACTGACTTGGCTTACTTGAAGAAAGTTATCGACATCATGAAAATGATGAAATGTACTGAAAGCGAAGCTTATTTGCAAGCATCTTACTATGCTTATAAGATGGAACCGACAGCAGAAGCTGCTACCGGATGTGCTTATCAGGCATTTAAGAAAGGTGATATTGACGGTGCTGTGAAATTCTTTGACGAAGCAGTGAACCTGGAAACAGACAATGTGAAGAAAGCTGAAAAAGCATACGCTGCCGCAGCAGTATTGGCTTCTGCCAAAAAGCTGTCTCAAGCAAGAGCATATTGCCAGAAAGCAATTGGTTTTAACGAAAACTACGGTGCTCCATACATCCTGATTGCTAATCTTTATGCAATGAGTCCCAACTGGAGCGACGAACCTGCTTTGAACAAATGTACTTACTTTGCAGTGATTGACAAACTGCAACGTGCAAAACAAGTGGATCCGAGCGTAGCTGAAGAAGCTAACAAATTGATCGGTAGATATTCTGGTCATACTCCGCAAGCTAAAGACCTATTTATGTTAGGTTACAAGCAAGGCGACCGCATCACTATCGGCGGTTGGATAGGAGAGACTACAACGATTAGATAAATGTATGTTGCGAAAACGAAGAAACCGTTTATTGCATAAAAGCATGAGCATAACAATCACCTTCGGGGTGATTGTTATGCTTCTTTTATTATCTTCCTGTGGCGGAAAGAAGAAAGCTATGGGTGAGGCTATCACGGAACGTGATTCCCTTCCGATGATGACAACATTGGGAGTCACCACCCTTATCTCCGATTCCGGAGTGACACGCTACAGAGTGAATACGGAAGAATGGTCGGTGTACGACCGTAAGAAACCATCCTATTGGGCCTTTGAGAAGGGCGTATATCTGGAACAGTTCGACTCTATCTTTCATATAGAAGCCAGTATCAAAGCGGATACTGCCTACTATTATGACAAAGAAAGGCTTTGGAAGCTGATAGGGAACGTAGATATACAGAACCGGAAAGGAGAGCGTTTTAATACGGAACTGCTGTACTGGAACGAAGCTACCCAAAAGGTATATTCCGACAAGTTTATACGTATTCAACAACCGGACAGAATTATTACAGGGCATGGATTCGACTCGAACCAGCAAATGACCATATATACCATCCATAATATCGAAGGTATTTTCTATGTGGATGAGGAAGCAGGTGGTCCGCCCCAACCGGAAACAAAAGCGCTGCCGGATTCAGTGCGAAAAGATTCTGTGAAATAAACTATGAATATTTATATCTCTCTAATTATCACCATGGTCTTCTCAGCCTTCTTTTCAGGAATGGAGATTGCCTTTGTGTCGGTAGACAAACTGCGTTTTGAGATGGAACGCAAGGGGGGAATTACGTCCCGCATTCTTTCCATCTTCTTCAAGAACCCGAATGAATTTATCTCTACCATGTTGGTGGGAAATAATATCGCCCTGGTCATCTATGGTATCCTGATGGCACAGATTATCGGCGACAATCTGCTGGCGGGATTCATTGATAATCATTTTCTGATGGTGTTGGCGCAGACCGTTATTTCTACCCTTATTATTCTGGTGACCGGAGAGTTTCTGCCGAAAACAATCTTCAAAATCAATCCCAATCTGGTCTTAAATGTTTTTGCCATTCCACTGATTATTTGTTACGTCATTCTATATCCTATTTCCAAACTGGCTTCCGGTTTGTCTTGTTTATTCCTTCGTGTCTTTGGAATGAAGATTAACAAGGATGCATCCGACAGAGCGTTTGGAAAAGTCGACTTGGACTACTTCGTGCAAAGCAGTATTGATAATGCCGAGAATGAGGAGGAACTGGATACGGAAGTGAAAATCTTTCAGAATGCTTTGGATTTTTCGAACATAAAAATCCGCGACTGTATCGTTCCGCGTACCGAAGTGGTGGCTGTTGATCTGACAACTTCACTGGACGAGTTGAAAAGCCGCTTCATCGAATCCGGAATTTCCAAGATCATTGTGTACGATGGAAATATCGACAATGTGGTGGGTTATATCCATTCGTCGGAAATGTTTCGTGCTCCGAAAAACTGGCATGAGAATGTGAAGCAAGTGCCGATTGTGCCCGAAACCATGTCCGCTCATAAACTGATGAAACTCTTCATGCAGCAAAAGAAAACGATTGCCGTAGTGGTAGATGAATTTGGCGGTACGTCCGGCATCGTGTCTCTGGAAGACCTCGTTGAAGAAATCTTTGGAGATATAGAAGACGAACACGATAACACTTCCTATATCAGCAAGCAGATCGACGAACGCGAGTATGTGTTGTCCGCCCGCCTGGAAATAGAAAAAGTCAATGAGACGTACGGACTCGACTTGCCCGAGTCGGACGATTATCTGACGGTAGGAGGACTGATTCTGAACCAATATCAGAGTTTTCCGAAGCTGCATGAAGTGGTGCGGGTGGGACGTTATCAATTCAAGATAATTAAGGTCACAGCGACAAAAATAGAACTCGTGCGATTAAAAGTCTTGGAATAATGACGATAATCAAGAAATTTTTAGCCAATAAATAGATGCATATTAGCATTTTTTGTATCTTCGTGCGCTAAAACGACAAAAGAAAGAAATAATAATAAACATAAATCGTATTAATCAAAATGGCAACGTTACAAAACATTAGGTCGAAAGGACCTCTATTGGTGATTGTTATCGGCTTGGCGCTGTTTGCTTTCATTGCGGGTGACGCATGGAAGGTGATGCAGCCGCATCAGGCACATGACGTAGGTGAGGTGAACGGAGACGCTCTTTCCGCTCAAGAGTATCAGAATTTGGTAGAAGAATATACCGAAGTGGTGAAACTCATGCGTGGGGTGACCGCCTTGAATGACGAACAAACCAATCAGGTGCGCGATGAAGTATGGCGTTCCTACGTAAACAATAAACTGATCGAAAAAGAAGCAAAAGCATTGGGACTGACTGTTTCTGCTGCTGAAATCCAGGACATCCTGAAAGCAGGCGTTCATCCTTTGTTGAGACAAACTCCTTTCCAGAATCCGCAAACAGGAAACTTTGACAAGGATATGTTGAACAAGTTCCTCGTGGAATATGCCAAGATGAGCGAATCACAAATGCCGGCACAGTATGCTGAACAATACAATAACATGTATAAATACTGGTCTTTCATTCAGAAAACACTGATCGAGAGCCGTCTGGCAGAAAAGTATCAGGCATTGGTGTCTAAAGCTCTTCTTTCCAATCCGGTGGAAGCACAGGACGCTTTCGATGCAAGAGTGAACCAGTACAACGTGTTGATGGCTGGTATTCCTTACTCTTCTGTAGTGGACTCTACAATCGTAGTGAAAGAATCGGAACTGAAAGACTTGTATAACAAGAAGAAAGAACAATTTAAGCAATATCAGGAAACTCGTGACATCAAGTACATTGATGTACAAGTGACTGCAAGTGCTGAAGACAGGGCTGCTATCCAGAAAGAAGTGGACGAAGCTACTGAACAGTTGGCTACTACTACGGAAGATTATACTTCTTTCATCCGCTCGACTGGTTCGGAAGCTCCTTATGTAGACTTGTTCTATAACAAAACAGCTTTCCCGTCAGATGTAGTTGCCCGTTTGGACTCTGCTTCGGTAGGTACTATTTATGGTCCTTACTATAACGGTGCCGACAATACAATCAACTCTTTCAAAATTGTAGCTAAAGCTGCTGCTGCCGACTCTGTCGAATTCCGTCAGATTCAGGTATACGCAGAAGATGCTTTGAAGACAAAGACCTTGGCTGACAGTATCTACAACGCGATCAAGGGTGGTGCTAACTTTGCTGATCTGGCAAAGAAATATGGTCAGACTGGTGATGCAAACTGGCTAACTTCTGCACAGTACGAAGGTGCACAGATAGACGGTGATAACCTGAAATTCATCTCTGCTATCAACAATGCAGGTGTGAACGAACTGGTGAACTTGCCGATGGGACAAGCAAACGTAATTCTTCAGGTGACTAACAAGAAATCTGTAAAAGACAAATATAAAGTAGCTGTTATCAAACGTGAAGTAGAGTTCAGCAAAGAAACTTACAACCGTGCTTATAATGATTTCAGCCAGTTTATCGCAGCTAATCCGAGTGTAGAAAAGATGGTAGCTAACGCTGAAGAAGCCGGTTACAGATTGCTCGACAGAATGGATTTGAGTAGCTCTGAACACAATATCGGTGGTGTAAGAGGTACAAAAGAAGCGTTGAGATGGGCGTTTGATAAAGCAAAACCGGGTGATGTTTCCGGCTTGTACGAATGTGGCGAAAGCGATCACATGATGGTAGTAGGTCTGGTAGGCATTAAGCCGGAAGGATATCGTCCGTTGAAAGCAGTACAGGATCAGTTGAGAGCTGAAATCGTAAAAGACAAGAAAGCTGAAAAGATTATGGCTGATATGAAAGCTGCCAATGCAACTTCATTCAACCAGTACAAAGAGATGACTAATGCAGTCAGCGACTCTTTGAAGATGGTTACTTTTGCAGCTCCTGCATACGTATCAGCATTGCGCAGCAGCGAACCGCTGGTAGGTGCTTATGCTTCTGCAGCTGAAGTGAATCAGTTGAGCGCTCCTATCAAAGGTAATGCCGGAGTATTTGTATTGCAGGTATACGGCAAGGACAAACTGAACGAAACATTCGACGCAAAAGCAGAAGAAGCTACGCTGACTAACATGCACGCACGTTTTGCCAGCCGTCTGATGAATGATTTGTATCTGAAAGCAAACGTAAAAGATACACGCTTCTTGTTCTTCTAAACAAGTAGCAAGTAATAGATATTAGGCACGGATTACACGGATTTACGCGGTTTAAACTTTTGAGGGAACCGCGAAACCCGTGTAATCCGTGCCTTTTTTGTGCTCGTTTTTTTTGTTTATGGTCTTTGTTATCTGATTAAATTTCCATATCTTGCCAATCTTTATCAATTGGCTTTGCAAAATACTTCATTAACTAATACGAATCTATATTATGACTAAACAACTAGCCCAGTATTCAGTTCCCGCTGAAAATTCACGTGTTATCCGTGTATTCCTTTCGTCAACGTTCAGAGACATGGAGATGGAACGTTCTGCATTAGTCAAACTCTTTAAGGGTTTGCAAGTGAAGGCTGCCAGCCGTGGTGCCACCATTTCATTGGTTGATTTGCGTTGGGGAATCACAGAAGAAGATGCAAAAAGCGGCAAGGTTGTTGAAATATGCCTGAAAGAGATCGTTAACTCCCGGCCTTTCTTCATAGGTATGGTAGGCGACCGTTATGGATGGTGTCCCAGTTATGAAGATTTATCTCAAACTCTCAATGACAGCCTGGAATATCGTTGGATAGAAGATGACTTGAATCATCATTTGAGTGTGACGGAAATTGAAATGCAGTTTGGTGTACTGCGCAATCCCAATCCGTTACATGCCTATTTTTATATAAAACAGTCGGCAGATGATGAACTGTCTTGCTCTGAAGAGGAGTCTCTTAAACTGAAACGTCTGAAAGAGAGTATTTTGCAGCAGGAACGTTATCCTGTGCAAGAGTATGATTCGCCCGATCAGTTGTGTAACCTTGTGGAAGCTGCTTTTACGGAATTGCTTGAACGGGAGTTTCCGGATGTACTGACCGTTGAAGATAATCAAGCATTGCAAGAACAACTGACGCGCAATGAACTCTTATTCAACTATCACCCAATACCTGAAGCAGATCAGGCGTTTGCTGATTTTTTGGCGGCGGATGAACAACGGTGCCTGGTGGTAACGGGCGGTTGCGGTCTTGGCAAGAGCGCTTTGTTGGCTCATTGGAGCGATTTGGTGAACAATGATATGCCGATGATTCCCATCTATCATCGCTTGGATAGTACTACATTGTCTTCTTATCCGGAAACGTTGGCGAGAATGTTAGCTTCCAAATGCCAGAACGCACTCAAGCATCAATCTTTGGGTGAAGAAAATTTGTTCGCGGCGGAAGTTTCAAAAGAACTGGACTCGACCCAAAGCACTGCCAAATCCATCATGGACGCCGTGAAAAACTCGGTTTTGATGGGAGATGCTGGCTTGAACACTTTTTCAGGGAACACACTTCGAAACCTCAAGGAGATTGAAGAAGATTTGAATTCTATCCAAAAGTTCAGTCAGTTGTGGAGTGCGTTGGGTGCATCAAGATATCCTATCATTTTGCTGATTGATGACATCAGTTATCTGAATCCGACTGAAGCATCCCTGTTTTCTTTATTTGCATCTATTCCCCCGAATGTGAAAGTCGTGTTGAGCTTTTCGGCGTCATCCACTGCTTACCTGCCCTTTGTTCAGAATGGCTACGCTCATTTCCAGTTGAATGGCTTTTCACAGGCGGATGCCAAGTCGTTCTCAAAGCAATATTTGTCTACTTACTCCAAGGCTTTGTCTGCACAGCAGGAAGATATTCTTGCTTCGTGGGTGCTGGCTGAACAACCGCGCTGTTTAAGTGTATTGCTCAACGAGCTGGTTTCGTTCGGTCAGTACGATGCTCTCAATGAATATATGCGTGGATATTGCCGGCTCAATGAGGTTGGGCAATTCTATGACAGTGTGCTACGGCGTTTGTCGGCTGATTATGGTTCCGAAGAGATTGGAAGAACGCTTCTGATGCTTTCACTTACTTTAGAAGGATTTACCGAAGATGAAGTGAAGAGCATGGCAGACATTAATCAGATACTTTGGTCGCAGTTGAGAGTGGAAATGAGCAGCTGGCTCACCAACAAAGGAGGACGATATTGCATTGGTGATACACAAATGGTAGAGGCGATCGAACGCTATTTCGCTCAAGATGACGAATGTATAGATGATAGTCGCCATGAAATTATTTCCGCTCTGCTGGATGAGGAAGAAATCCTTTCCCATCCGTTGACTTTTGCCGATTATAACTATCGCATGAAACAGTTCTGCTACCATGATTCGTATCGCTATAAAGTGGAGATTACCTATCAATGCTATAAGATGCAAGAATGGGATATATTGAAGGATTGGATTTGTGATGTGGAGATTTTCGAGATTCTGTATCGCACGAATCGTTTTCTGTTGGAAGATAGCTGGAAGGCGATCATGAACGACAATCCTGAAGTTACGCCTGAAGTCTATGCCGAATTGGACTTTGATGAGATCGATTCTTTTTTAATTCCTGTCATTGCTAATGATATGGCTACTTTCTTGAGCAGTTCTTTCCATCTGACGAAGGCGGCAGCTGCTGTGAGTGAGAAGAGTATGGAAGGTGCTGCCATGCCACTCATTGCCAAGTCGGTATTGAAGATGAATGAGGGATGTCGGTATGCCCGTAATGAAGAATACGAAACGGCATGCGACTGTTTCCTGAAAGCATTGGTGATGCAGGAAAACATAGTACCGACTCCGGAACTGGAGATTGCCAACACCTGTCGAAATCTAGCTTTGGCATATTACTACAATGAGCAATACAATGAAGCGGCGATCTATTTGAATAGGGCGCTTGATTATCATGCGGCTTCTGCTGACGAGAAGAGTCAGGCAGAAGTCATTGAACTTTCCGAATATCTGGCTTATTGTGATTACTATAAGGATGAGGAAGAGAGTGCTGCCGAGAAATTCCGGAAAGTAGCTGAAATGCACGAGTCGTTGAATGGCAGACTGTCCGGTGGAGTGGCTAAATGTTTGCGTATGCAGGGTAAATGTCTTTATTATATCAAACGATACGATGAAGCATGGATGCTGATGAATCAGGCGTTGGACATTGCTATACAGATAGATAATAAAAAACAGATCGTCGCTTGTCATAAACAGTTGTATTATCTATGCAGGGAATTCAAACGGATGATGAATGAACGTGGCGATGAGCAGGCGTCTACTTTATTCTTCCGTGAGTCTCTTCTGCATGAAATGTGTTTCAGCGAAAAACCGCGTCTGGCGGAACTGACTGTCCGCTACGAGGCATTGAGATGTGATATTATGCAGCAGTATTACATGAATAAAGACTATGATAACGTGATTCGTATTGCAACGTCTTTGGATATTCACGATGATGCTGACCCTAATGCTTCCTGTCTGGTATATTATTACAAAGCACAGGCTTATGTGAAGTTGGAGAATTATCCAATGGCGAAAGAGGCTTTCTTCAGAGAGTTCGAACTGCGAAAGAAGTATTTGAGATGGGAGGAAGAAGATACGATTCTGGCTTGTCAGAACTTAGGGGTTTTGCACAGCTTTTGTAATGAACGGGAAGAGGCGCTGGCTTGTTTCCGTGAGGCGTACGGTCATGAAGTGAAAAAGAATGGCGAGGATTCTGAAATGGCGCAAAAGCTACTTCAATATATCAGCGTGGTTGAATCATAACGGAGGCATACTTCCCTTTTTTGTTAACTTTTACATTCCTGCTATACGGAAATCGACTTTATTTCCTTACATTTGCAGATATAAACTATCAACAGAAAGAAGAATGTCTAAATATCCCCTTTTAGGAATGACTCTTGTAGAGCTTCAATCATTGACAAAAAGACTGGATATGCCCGGCTTTGCTGCCAAGCAGATTGCATCCTGGCTTTACGAAAAGAAGGTAGCCTCGATTGATGATATGACTAATTTGTCATTGAAACACCGGGAGTTGCTCAAGCAGAACTATGAGGTGGGAGCGGAAGCTCCGGTAGATGAAATGCGCTCTGTAGATGGTACGGTGAAGTATCTTTATAAAGTGGGTGAGAACCATTTTGTAGAGTCGGTTTATATACCGGATGATGACCGGGCAACGTTGTGCGTGTCGTCACAAGTAGGTTGCAAGATGAACTGTAAGTTCTGTATGACCGGCAAACAGGGGTATACGGCTAACCTGACCGCCAGCCAGATCATAAACCAGATTCATTCGCTGCCGGAACGGGACAAACTGACTAATGTCGTAATGATGGGAATGGGCGAGCCGCTCGATAACCTGGATGAGGTATTGAAGGCATTGGAACTACTGACCGCTACCTACGGTTACGCATGGAGTCCGAAGCGTATCACGCTTTCTACAGTCGGGCTACGGAAAGGATTGCAGCGTTTTATTGAAGAAAATGACTGCCACCTTGCTATCAGCCTTCACTCTCCGCTGACCGTTCAGCGTGCTGAATTAATGCCGGCGGAAAAGGCGTTTTCAATCACCGAAATGGTGGAACTGTTAAAAAACTATGATTTTAGTAAACAACGTCGACTTTCGTTTGAATATATTGTTTTTAAAGGGCTCAATGATTCGCAGGTCTATGCCAAAGAGTTGCTGAAACTTCTTCGCGGGCTGGATTGCAGGGTGAATCTGATTCGTTTTCATGCCATACCGGGGGTAGATCTCGAGGGGGCGGACATGGATACGATGACCCGTTTTCGTGATTATCTGACGTCACACGGACTTTTCACCACTATCCGTTCATCCAGGGGCGAAGATATTTTTGCCGCTTGCGGTATGCTGTCGACAGCGAAACAGGAGAAAAATAATGAAAGTTAATATATAAAACCGAACATCATGAAAAAGTACTCTTTTATTTTATGCATCGCTTTGGTAGCCTTTGTCGTTGCATCTTGTGGTCTGAAAGGAAATCACACCTCTAGTGGTCGTGCTTACGAGCTTTTGGTTGTAGTAGATCACGGTGTTTGGGATCGTGCTGCCGGAAGGGCTTTACATGATGCGCTCGATGCTGATATGCCCGGTTTGCCGCAGTCGGAACCTTCTTTCCGGATTATGTATACTTCACCGAAAGATTATGATTCTACGCTGAAGTTGATACGTAACATTATTATTGTAGATATACAGGATATATATACGAAAGCCTCGTTCAAATATGCGAAGGACGTGTATGCCAATCCGCAGATGATATTGACTATCCAGGCTCCGAACGAAGAAGAATTCGAGAAGTTTGTGGAAGAGAACAAAAAGACGATTGTCGACTTCTTTACCCGTGCGGAAATGAACCGTCAGATTACGTTCCTGGAAGGGAAGCATAGTAACTTCATTTCGCAGAAAGTGGACAGTTTGTTCGGATGCGACATCTGGGTGGATGCCGAACTGGCTAATTCAAAGACCGGGGATGATTTCTTTTGGGCTTCTACCAACACAGGTAGTGCCGACCGTAACTTTGTGATGTACTCTTATCCGTACACTGACAAGGATACGTTTACCAAAGAATATTTTGTGCACAAACGTGACTCCGTGATGAAAGCCAATATCCCCGGATTCAAGGAAGGCGTTTATATGTCAACCGATAGTTTGCTGACCGATGTCCGTCCGATCAATGTACAGAACAGCTACACAATGGAAGCACGTGGCCTGTGGCGTATGAAGGGCGACTTTATGGGTGGCCCGTATGTATCTCATACTCGTCTGGACGAGAAAAACCAACGAATTATAACAGCAGAAATATTTGTTTATTCACCTGATAAAATGAAACGCAACCTGGTACGCCAGATGGAAGCATCTCTGTATACACTGAAACTTCCGAATGAAGTTCAGCAGAATCAGATTCCATTGGGAGAAGCATCTAAGGAAGCGGAACAAACTAATAAATAAAAACATGGAAGATAACAAGATAAGGATAGGTATCACCCAAGGAGATATTAACGGGGTGGGCTATGAGGTGATTCTTAAGACATTTTCCGACCCTACGATGTTGGAACTATGTACTCCGATCATTTATGGCTCACCGAAAGTAGCGGCTTATCATCGCAAAGCACTGGATATACAGACCAATTTCAGTATTGTCAACTCTGCTACCGAAGCGGGGTACAACCGTTTGAGCGTGGTGAACTGTACGGATGATGAGGTGAAAGTGGAATTTTCCAAACCCGATCCCGAAGCCGGTAAAGCTGCGCTGGGGGCTTTGGAACGTGCCATCGAAGAATATCGCGAAGGGTTGATAGACGTTATCGTAACAGCTCCGATCAACAAACATACGATTCAGTCGGAAGAGTTCTCCTTCCCCGGACATACGGAATATATCGAAGAACGTCTGGGTAATGGTGATAAGTCATTGATGATTTTGATGAAGAATGACTTCCGGGTGGCTTTGGTGACGACACATATCCCTGTCAGAGAGATCGCGACTACGATTACCAAAGAACTGATTCAGGAGAAACTGATGATATTCCATCGTTGTCTGAAACAGGATTTCGGTATCGGCGCTCCGCGTATTGCGGTGCTCTCTCTCAATCCTCATGCCGGAGACGGTGGTTTGTTGGGAATGGAAGAGCAGGAAGTGATTATCCCTGCCATGAAAGAAATGGAAGAGAAAGGAATCCTTTGCTACGGTCCTTATGCGGCCGACGGCTTTATGGGTTCGGGCAATTATACTCATTTTGACGGTATCCTGGCGATGTATCACGATCAGGGGCTGGCTCCGTTCAAGGCCTTGGCTATGGAAGACGGGGTGAACTATACGGCAGGCCTGCCGGTAGTACGTACTTCTCCGGCTCATGGAACGGCATACGATATTGCAGGCAAGGGAGTGGCTTGTGAAGATTCTTTCCGTCAGGCAATCTATGTTGCCATCGATGTGTTCCGTAATCGTCAGCGGGAAAAAGTGGCTCGTGCCAATCCGTTGCGTAAACAGTATTACGAGAAACGTGACGATAGTGATAAACTGAAGCTGGATACAGTAGACGAAGATTAAAAACGAGTGATGACGAGAGCAGAGATACAACAAGTGAAACAGCGTTTCGGTATTATTGGAAATACCGAAGCATTGTCGCGCGCCATAGATGTTGCCATTCAGGTAGCTCCTACCGATTTGTCTGTGCTGATTACCGGAGAAAGTGGAGTCGGAAAAGAAAGTTTTCCGCAGATTATTCATCAATATAGCCGGAGGAAGCATGGACAGTATATTGCTGTCAACTGTGGTGCTATTCCGGAGGGCACGATTGATTCCGAACTGTTCGGGCATGAGAAGGGTGCGTTTACCGGTGCGATTGGCGAACGGAAAGGGTACTTTGGCGAAGCCGACGGTGGTACTATTTTCCTTGATGAAGTAGGGGAGTTGCCGATGCCTACCCAGGCGCGTTTGCTCCGTGTGTTGGAGAGTGGCGAGTTTATAAAAGTAGGTTCGTCCAAAGTGCAAAAGACGGATGTTCGTATTGTGGCAGCTACCAATGTCAATCTGACACAAGCGATTGCAGAAGGACGTTTCCGTGAAGATTTATATTACCGGTTGAATACGGTGCCTATCCAAATACCGCCTTTGCGTGAACGTGGTGACGATGTACTTTTGTTGTTCCGTAAGTTTTCCGCAGACTTTGCAGAGAAATACCGGATGCCTGCTATCCAGTTGACGGAGGATGCGAAGAAAGAGTTATTGGCTTACCCGTGGCCCGGCAACGTTCGTCAGTTGAAGAACATCACCGAGCAAATATCTATCATTGAAACCAACAGGGAGATCTCTGCTGCTATCTTGCAGAATTATCTTCCTGCACAAAATACGCAACGTCTTCCCGCGCTGATGGGAACGCGTGAGAGTAAAGGCTTTGAGAGCGAACGGGAGATTCTTTATTCTGTTCTGTTCGATATGCGCCAGGAAGTGGCGGAGCTGAAGAAGATGGTGCACAACCTGATGGCGGAACGTGCCGGACAGGTGGGGCAGGTAGGACAAGTGGGAACGGTGGTTACTACTCCGGTAGTGACGACACACCAGCCTTCGGTACCTGCTATCATTCACACCATGCAGCCCACGGTTTGCAAGGATGATGATGACATACAAGACACGGAAGAATATGTAGAAGAATCTCCTTTGTCACTGGACGAAGTGGAGAAAGAAATGATACGCAAAGCACTTGAGAGGCATCATGGAAAGCGGAAGAGTGCGGCCAAGGACTTGAATATTTCCGAGCGTACACTCTATAGAAAAATAAAAGAATATGAATTGGATTAAGAAAATAATACGCCCTTTGTTACTGTTCGGCTTGCCGTTGGTAGTCATTGCGTGCACTGTTTCCTATAAGTTTAACGGATCGTCTATCAATTATGATAAGGTAAAGACCATTTCGATAGCCGACTTCCCGATCAAGTCGGAGTATGTGTATGCTCCGTTGGCAACCAAGTTTAATGAGGACCTGAAAGATATCTTCATCCGGCAGACCCGTCTGCAACTGCTCAAGCCGAGTCAAAATGCCGACTTGCAGATTGACGGAGAAATCACAGGTTACAATCAGTACAATCAGGCTGTATCTGCCGACGGTTATTCTTCGGAGACGAAGTTGACTATCACCGTTAATGTACGTTTTGTCAACAACACCAATCATGCCGAAGACTTTGAACAACAGTTTTCTGCGTTCCGTACCTACGACTCTAGCCAGTTGCTGACTGCCGTACAGGACGGATTGATTGCTGAAATGTCTAAAGAGATCACCGACCAAATTTTTAATGCAACTGTAGCAAACTGGTAATATAAATGACTTCTGTTAACTTTCAACAATGGATTCAGCATCCCGAGACGCTGAATAGGGATACTTTGTACGAACTGCGCAATCTTCTTGCGAGGTATCCGTATTTTCAGTCACTTCGTCTGCTGTATCTGAAGAATCTGTATATTCTCCATGATATTAGTTTTGGTGGAGAACTGCGGAAAGCAGTTCTTTACATTGCAGACAGACGGCAGTTGTTCCGGTTGATTGAAGGTGACCGCTATGATGTGCAGGCACGGAAAAAGGGAGTACCTCTCACGGAGGTGCTGAAAGACGAACCGTCCGTAGACCGCACATTAGCATTGATCGACGCTTTCTTGTCCACAGTACCCGAAGAGGTGACTGCCCGCACCAGCTTCGACTATTCGATGGATTACACCTCTTATCTTTTGGAGGAGACTCCGGCCACGGAACAGCCGGCCGAAGAAACGCCCAAACTCAAAGGCTACGAACTGATTGACGACTTTATAGAAAAGAGCGAGAGCGACTCTCCCCTCTGCAAGAAACCTTTAAGAGAAGAAATGCCATCTTCGCCAACCTCTTCGGACGAACTTACCGAAGAAGAAACGATGAAGGAAGAAGAGGAAGATGACAGCTGTTTTACGGAAACTTTGGCAAAAATCTATGTTAAACAGCAACGATATTCAAAAGCTCTTGAAATAATTAAAAAATTAAGCTTGAAATATCCAAAAAAAAATGCTTACTTTGCAGACCAAATCAGATTTTTGGAGAAATTGATTATTAACGCTAATTCAAAATAACTAAAAATGTACTTATTATTCGTTATCTTAATGGTTATTGCAGCCTTGTTGATGTGTTTCATCGTGCTGATTCAGAACTCAAAAGGAGGCGGACTTGCTTCTGGTTTCTCTTCATCTAACGCCATCATGGGCGTGCGCAAGACTACAGATTTTCTGGAAAAAGCAACATGGGGCTTAGCTATCTTCATGGTGGTAATGAGCATTGCTACTGCTTATGTAGTTCCTCGCTCTGCTGTTGCTAAAGACGCAGTGTTGGAACAGGCACAGAAAGAACAACAGACTAACCCGTATAACTTACCCGCAGGTACGGCTGCGCCGCAAACTGAAGCTCCTGCTACCAATGCACCTGCTACAGAAACTCCGGCACCGGCTACTGAAACTCCTGCTCCTGCAGCAGAGTAATTCACTCCGTTGTCAGGTAAGACTTTGGGGTAAAACCATTAATGGGAAGGTGCAGACGGATGCTGCATTTCTTTGATATTTAAGTGCGGATTACGCAGATTACACGGATTTTCAATCTTCCGCGTGGTCAGTGTAATCCGCACTTAACTTTTTCTTGTAAAAACAATCTCTTTTTGATAGAAACAAACGAGATTTAACTACCTTTGTTGGTCGTATGAAGATTATTAACTACTATTTTTAAATATAACAATGACAGAACATTTGAAACAGAAATTGAATGACTCCGCCGTACTCCGATGGAGTGTTCTAGCATTGGTCGCATTTACTATGCTATGCGGCTATTTCCTCACCGACGTAATGTCTCCTCTAAAACCCATGCTTGAGAAAGAACTACTATGGGACAGTCTTGATTATGGTTTCTTCACAAGTGCTTACGGGTGGTTTAATGTATTCCTATTGATGCTGATTTTCGGTGGTATCATTTTGGATAAGATGGGAGTTCGTTTTACCGGAATGGGAGCTTGCTTATTGATGGTGTTTGGTTGTGGATTGAAATACTATGCGATTTCTACTACTTTTCCGGAAGGTGCCATGCTCTTCGGATTCAAAACACAGGTAACCCTGGCTGCATTGGGGTATGCTATCTTCGGTGTAGGTGTGGAAATTGCCGGTATCACAGTTTCCAAAATTATCGTGAAATGGTTCAAGGGTAAGGAAATGGCATTGGCTATGGGACTTGAAATGGCTACGGCACGTATCGGAACAACTCTGGCAATGGTGCTCACGGTTCCTTTGGCCGACTTTTTCGGATCTACGGATGAGAGTGGCACATTTCATACCAATATTACTGCTCCGATTTTGTTTTGTCTGATTATGTTGTGCGTGGGTACGATTGCTTTCTTCCTTTATACTTTCTATGATAAGAAGTTGGATGCTTCTTTGGATGCAGAAGGATTGGAGCCGGAAGAGCCGTTCCGTATGAAAGATATTGTGTATATCATTACCAATAAAGGATTCTGGCTGATTGCATTACTATGTGTATTGTTCTACTCGGCTGTATTCCCCTTTATCAAGTATGCTGCCGACTTGATGGTGCAGAAGTATAACGTAGATCCGAAGTTGGCGGGAACGATTCCCGGATTGTTGCCGATTGGTGCGATTATCCTGACTCCGTTGTTCGGCTCGCTTTATGACCGTATTGGTAAGGGAGCCACATTGATGATAATCGGATCAGTGATGCTTATTTTTGTGCATACGATGTTTGCTCTGCCTATACTGAATATATGGTGGTTTGCTACTATCATCATGATTATATTGGGATTTGCCTTCTCGTTGGTGCCTTCAGCTATGTGGCCGTCTGTTCCGAAGATTATTCCGGAAAAACAGTTGGGTACCGCATATGCATTGATTTTCTGGGTACAGAACTGGGGATTGATGGGTGTTCCTTTGTTGATCGGATGGGTGTTGAATACTTATTGCAAAGGTCCGGTAGTAGACGGTGCACAGACTTATGATTACACGTTGCCGATGGCTATTTTTGCTCTCTTTGGTGTGCTTGCTCTGATTGTGGCTTTGATGTTGAAGGCAGAGAACAAGAAGAAGGGATACGGTTTGGAAGAGGCGAATATCCAAAAGTAACTAGGAAATTCAATACCTAAAGTAACAAAGGAATTTTGTATCAAGGTGTAAACAGAAGAGTATCAGTATGAATACTCTGAAATAAAAAATAAGAAGTATGGCTGCCAAAGAGAAAATCAACCTGTTAGAGGTCATTCCCTGTCGCAGTGAACATATTACAGCAGAAAGGGAAGGGGAGACAATTGTGCTCTCCTTTCCCCGTTTTAAATATCCGTGGATGCAACGCTTCCTTGTGCCGAAAGGAATGTCGAAAGAACTTCATGTGAAATTGGAAGAACACGGTACGGCTGTATGGGAACTGATAGATGGAAAACGCAATGTTCGTGAGATTATAGAAAAACTCGCAGACCATTTTCAAAATGAAGAGGGCTACGAGTCGCGTGTATCGGCTTATCTTTCTCAAATGCAGAAAGATGGATTTATAAAACTGGTGATACCAGTCGCATAAATAGGAATTTATATTTCACCACAGAGGACACGGAGGACACAGAGTTCTTCTCTCTCTTTCCGCAAGTAAAACAGAGCGATAAATACGATTCTCAATACGTGAGACTCTGTGTTACTCTATAGTGAATAAAAAAGATTAAACCTCTGTGTCCTCCGTGTCCTCTGTGGTGAATTTATTATTATTTATTTGATAAATACAGCCCAAAGTATGACGGCAATTGCTATCAGGACTCCCATGATAATAAGCGTTCCCCAAACAAAATAATTGCTGTCTTTCTCTTTCTTTTTCTCCGAGTCGTGGATGATACGTTCCATTTCTTCGGGAGTGGTATTGGGTAGTGGATAAGGTTCGTTTGCACGGTTTAAATGCTTCAACTTGTCGTTAGCACGTTCACGACGTAGGCGGGAAGCTTCCCGTCCCTCTTTTATTCGGCGTATCATGTCGAATGCATGTCCTTCACCAACCATATTCTTTGTTTTTTAGAAGTTCACTTTCTCGTTTTTCTATTTCCCTTCTTCTCTGTCCACTTTGAGCAATCCTCCCGTATTCGGATCAAAATAAACTTTGATGGTAGAATTCTTGTTGAACAAAACCGGAGCCAGATATTCTATCACACCAAATTGAGTAATAGGAAGTTCACCTTCGTAAAGTTTCTTTTTGCCGTCGGTCAATGTAACCATAGCTTGTCCGGGTACGTTGTAGGCGATTCCATCCAAATCTTTCTTCTTCTTACCATCTTCCTGTGGTATCTTGACCGATTTCAGGTCTTTCAGACTGATATAAAACGGAGTTCCTGCCAAATCATTGTTGGCAACTACACCTAACTTCTTCGAGAAGCGGAAAGCAACTTCATTGTTGAATTCCTTGTCAGGGGTAAGGCGGACAGTGAATGTTTTCTCTTCTTTGTTGCAGGTGCCGGAGAACATTTGTGTCATGGCTTCTTCCTGTGCATTCAGATTGTCAAGCATAATTTTAAGCTGTGCCCCATCTGAAGGCATATTATCAGCTTGTCCGCGCAATAAGGCATTTTTGCTTTCGCGGATATTATAGATTTCTTTAGCCACCAGCTCGGCCATCTTGGCGGTAGAACTAGCCATCAGAATCTCTTCGGTCAGGAATTCGCGAGGATTCGCTTTCTTTTGGAGGACTGCGGGGGCGGGAGCAGCTTTTTTGCCTGCACTGCTATTGCTGTAAGGAACATTGATCGTTTTCACAATGCCATCCTCTGTCAGTTCCATGAGCGGTGCTACTGTCTTATCCTTCAATTTTACGAAATACGTAGTTTCGCTGTTGGGCACACCTACGGATTTCACTTTTACGCTAGCTAGTTCCCAATACTCTTCAGGGTCGGCGGAGACGTTGGTCAGTCGCAGGTAACGATCAGCATATTTGCTGAATTCTCCGGGAGTATAGTTGACTTTGTTGGCTTTTATTTCAAGTTCTATTTGGGTTTTGGGAAGACTGTAAACCACTCCATAGTCTTTTCCTCGGGTAACCCCCGTCAGTACTTCGGTTTGTGCATAGGCGGACGTTGTCATAAGTAGTCCTGCTGCTATAATCAACTTTTTCATATTCGGTTCTTTTTAACTGGTTTTGAAAACAAAGTTAATGAAGTTATTGAAAAAAGGGTAAGTTCTTAACTTTTATTCGCTTACAAGTCGCCATGCTGTCGGCAGACAGGTGATAATATCGCTTGCGATCATTCCGATCATTCCTTGCTTCTTTTGAGCGACATCGCCCGCCAGTCCGTGAATGTAAGTGCCGATTTTAGCGGCTTCCTCGGTGGGGTAACCTTGGGCAAGCAGTGCCAGGATTACTCCGGTCAGTACGTCACCGCTACCTCCGGTTGCCATTCCCGGATTTCCGGTTGGGTTGAAGAAACATTTACCTTCGGGGGTGATAATGGCGGAGTAGGCTCCTTTTAAAATAATGTGAACATGGGCGGCACGGGCCAGTTCGCAAGCCTTCATCAGACGTTCGTAAGAGTCCTGGCATTTGCCGGTCAGACGTTCCAGTTCTTTCGGATGCGGGGTGAGGATGGAACCCTTCGGCAGGTGGGTAAGGGCATGGCGGTGGTTGGCAAGGATATTAAGTGCGTCGGCATCCACCACAACAGGAGTCTGGCAGTGTTCCAGTTGTTCCAACAAGGCAGCTTCCGTTTCCTCGTTTCGTCCCAGTCCCGGACCGATGCCGACTGCTTGATAGTCGTCCGTGTCGGTAGGTACGGCAAAACAGGTTTCGTTGATGTCGGTTTCTACGATTGCTTCGGGTATGGAGGTTTGCAAGATGTCGTTGTTGCACATTGGTGCATGAACAGTCAGTAATCCTACTCCCGAACGGAGGCAGGCGCGGGCAGCGAGAACAGAGGCTCCTGCCATTCCTTTTGAACCGGCAATCAATAGTGCATGGCCGAAGTTTCCCTTGTGGGCAAACTGTTTGCGTGGCTTGATGAGTGAACGGATTTGCTCTATTTCCAACATTTCGTAGTTAGTCTCCATTTCTTCAATACCGTCTTCGCTCAATTGGATATCCAGCACTTCCCATTCTCCGACAAATTCCGTGTTCTCTGCGAAAAGAAAGGCGAGCTTCGGCAGTTGAAGACTGAAAGTTACGTCGGCACGGATAATATTAGCTTTTACGTTGAATGTGTTTTCTTCTCCCATCAGTCCGGAAGGAATGTCGATGGCTACTACCATGGCAGGGGAGGAATTGATGTATTTCACTACGGCAGCGAATCCGCCGCTCAACGGTTTGTTCAGGCCTGAACCGAATAATCCGTCGATTACCAGATGGTCGGGCGTCAGGGCGGGAGGTACGAATTGGGTACTGATCTCGTGGAATTTTACTTCTTCCATCATTTCTACCAGTTCTTTATTGGTCTGGCAGTCGGGTGAAAGTTCTCCTTTCGTGTTGAAGAGAAATACCTCGATTTTATATCCTTTTTCAGCCATCATGCGGGCTACGGCGAGAGCGTCTCCGCCATTATTCCCCGGTCCGGCAAAGATAGTGACCGGCGTTTCCGTATTCCATCTGTCTGTGATGGCTTTTGTTAATACGGTTGCTGCACGTTCCATCAGATCGATTGATGCAATAGGTTCGTTCTCAATGGTATAAGCGTCCAATTTCTTGATACTGCTGCTTGGAAATATTTTCATTGCGATGTTCTTTTAGTTTTCGGATTACAAATGTACATGATTCTTCTGACTTTTCCCGTTTGTTGTGGGAAGAAAACCATAATTGCAACT
>NZ_EQ973358.1:373189-462226 GCF_000157055.1 Bacteroides sp. 2_2_4
AAAAATCTTTTTCTGTAGAGGGGCGGATGGAAATTGTGTTTAGTTTATCTCCATACCTTCTTAAACAAATTTTTAATGCGGTTCCCCTGATTAAGCCTTTGATTATTTGCCGTTTCCGATAAAAATGTTATCTTTGGAGATAGATAATGTGCATCACATTAATTTCCTGTGCTCACAATGAATTAGAATCTAAATAACGGATTGTTTAATCTTCTAAAGTTTGCATGATGGAAAAGACAAAAATTGGCTTGAATGCCGGGAAAGTATGGCGCATCTTAAATGAAAAAGGTGAACTTTCAATGTTCGATTTGTGCCGTGAATTAAGTTTGACGTTTGAAGACGTAGCTCTTGCTATTGGTTGGCTGGCCCGAGAAGACAAAATCTTTTTGAGGAAAAGAGAAGGAATGCTTTTTGCCAGTATCGAAAATGTCGAATTTACTTTTGGCTAAGGTGGTAGCTAACCTATATTTAAGATGGATCTCCACTTTGTTATTTACACAGCTAAAAAAATAATGAAGTGGATCAGTAGGATTTTTTATGCCCATTTTTATTATTCCCCCTATATTCCCGTTTGATAAGAACTTTCTTTTTTTGAAGCATTTAATCTATTTTTCGTACTTTTGCACCCCATAAACTACTAAACACATAAATTCATGAGTGCATTGAAAGGGCATCCGAAAGGCCTTTATCTGATTTTCGCGACAAGCACGGCAGAACGTTTCAGTTACTACGGTATGCGTGCGATCTTTATTCTTTTCCTGACGCAGGCATTATTGTTTGACAAAGAAGCGGCAGCATCCATTTACGGTAGTTATACCGGGTTAGTCTATTTAACTCCTTTGATTGGCGGATACATTGCCGATAAATATTGGGGAATCCGTCGCTCTGTGTTTTGGGGAGCAATGATGATGGCAGTCGGACAATTCCTGATGTTTATGAGTGCCTCTACTTTAGATAATACGGAACTTGCTCACTGGATGATGTATGGCGGACTCGGATTCCTGATCTTGGGAAATGGTTGTTTCAAACCTACCGTTTCTTCTCTCGTAGGTCAACTCTACGAACCGGGAGACAGACGGCTGGATGCTGCATATACCATCTTCTATATGGGAGTGAATGTAGGTTCTTTTGCCGCCCCTTTGATTTGTGGTTATCTGGGTGATACCGGTGACCCGCACGATTTTAAATGGGGATTTCTTGCAGCCGGAATCATGACACTGTTCACTGTTGTACTTTTTGAAACTCAAAAGAATAAATATCTTTTCTCTCCTTCCGGAGAGCCAATCGGTATTATCCCCGATGCCAAACGTGAAAAGAAAGAGGATAAAGCCGAGCATATCTCACACCCGAAGATGGATAAGCGTACCAAGTTGCGTAATACCCTTGTAATCACTATTCTTACAGTTGCTTTAATAGCCTTCTTTAATTACGCTTTTGAGGGTGACTGGGTGAGCATCGGTATTTTTACCGCCTGCATTGTTTTCCCTGTTCTCATCCTATTGGATGGTTCATTAACCAAGATCGAACGTAGTCGTATTTTCGTTATCTATATAGTAGCTTTCTTTGTCATTTTCTTCTGGGCGGCTTACGAACAGGCAGGAGCCTCTTTAACTCTCTTTGCCTCCGAACAGACCAATCGTGATATTTTAGGTTGGGAAATGCCGGCTTCGTGGTTTCAATCCTTCAATCCTCTGTTTGTTGTTGTCCTGGCATATATAATGCCGGGTGTGTGGAGCTTCCTCAACAAACGAAAGATGGAACCTGCTTCTCCTACCAAACAAGCGATTGGCTTGTTACTTCTTTCTTTAGGTTATCTTTTCATCTGTTTCGGAGTGAAAGATGCTATCCCCGGAGTGAAGGTAAGTATGATTTGGCTGACAGGACTTTATTTTATTCATACAATGGGTGAAATAGCCTTGTCACCTATCGGACTTTCAATGGTAAATAAGTTGAGTCCGCTACGTTTCGCCTCTTTGATGATGGGAATCTGGTATCTGTCTACTGCCACAGCCAATAAATTTGCAGGCATGTTGAGTGGACTTTATCCGGAAGCCGGAAAAGTGAAATCAATCTTTGGTTATCAGATTGCTACCATGTACGATTTCTTTATGGTATTCGTTGTCATGTCCGGTGTTGCTTCATTGATTCTGTTCCTTCTCTCGAAGAAATTACAGAAGATGATGCACGGGGTAGAATAAAAAATCGTATTTTTGCAAGGTTATTTTTAAAATTACCGGTTATGGATACCATTCAGATAAAAGACAAACAGTTCACTGTTTCTATTAAGGAACAGGATATTCAGAAAGAAGTGATTCGCGTAGCGAACGAAATCAACCACGACTTGGCAGGTAAGAATCCGCTCTTCCTTAGTGTGTTGAACGGTTCATTTATGTTTACTGCCGACTTGTTGAAGCACATCACCATCCCTTGCGAGATTTCGTTTGTGAAACTGGCTTCTTATCAGGGAGTGACTTCCACCGGAGTGATTAAGGAAGTGATCGGACTGAATGAAGACATTGCCGGACGTACAGTAGTTATTGTAGAAGATATTGTGGATACCGGGCTAACCATGCAACGCCTGTTGGATACATTGGGTACACGCAACCCTGAAGCAATCCATATTGCTTCTCTGCTAGTGAAGCCTGAAAAACTCAAGGTCAATCTGAACATCGAATACGTAGCAATGGAAATCCCGAACGACTTTATCGTAGGTTACGGACTGGATTATGATGGTTTCGGACGCAACTATCCCGATATTTATACAGTAGTAGATTAAACAGTTAATATTAAATAGGTACCAGTTTAAATGGTAAATAGTAAATCGTTAAATTGTAAATAACAAAATGTTGAACATCGTAATTTTCGGTGCTCCGGGTTCAGGAAAAGGAACACAGAGCGAACGTATTGTAGAAAAGTATGGAATCAATCACATCTCAACAGGAGATGTATTGCGTGCTGAAATCAAGAATGGCACAGAATTGGGTAAAACTGCTAAAGGTTACATCGACCAAGGTCAATTGATTCCTGATGAATTAATGATTGATATTCTGGCAAGCGTATTCGACAGCTTCAAAGATAGCAAAGGTGTAATTTTCGACGGTTTCCCAAGAACGATTGCACAAGCTGAAGCATTAAAGAAAATGTTGGCAGAAAGAGGACAGGATGTTTCTGTAATGGTTGACCTGGATGTTCCGGAAGAAGAACTGATGGTACGTCTGATTAAACGTGGTAAGGATTCCGGTCGTGCTGATGATAACGAAGAGACAATCAAAAAACGTCTGCACGTATATCATTCACAGACTGCCCCACTGATCGACTGGTACAAGAACGAAAAGAAATACCAACACATCAACGGCTTGGGTACTATGGAAGGTATCTTTGCTGAAATCTGCGAAGCAGTAGATAAATTGTAATTTAGTAATCTTACTAATTATCAATACACTATTATAAATGAATAAGTCAGTCAGTAGCCGGAGTATTTTACTTAACTACTCTAACTACTGACTACTTTAACTACTTAAAAAGAATATGGCTGAATCGAATTTTGTTGATTACGTAAAGATATACTGTCGCTCGGGTAAGGGCGGAAGAGGCTCTACGCACATGAGGCGCGAGAAATATTGTCCTAACGGAGGTCCCGATGGGGGCGATGGTGGAAGAGGAGGTCATATCATCTTGCGCGGTAACCGTAATTACTGGACATTGTTGCACTTGAAGTATGACCGTCACGCAATGGCCGGTCATGGTGAATCGGGGAGTAAAGGACGTAGTTTCGGAAAAGACGGTGCGGATAAAGTAATAGAAGTGCCCTGCGGAACGGTCGTTTATAATGCCGAGACAGGGGAATATCTTTGTGACGTAACAGAAGACGGACAGGAAGTGATCTTGCTCAAAGGCGGTCGCGGTGGTCAGGGTAACTGGCATTTCAAGACGGCAACCCGTCAGGCTCCGCGTTTTGCACAGCCGGGAGAACCGATGCAGGAAATGACCGTTATCATGGAGCTGAAACTGCTTGCCGATGTTGGTCTGGTAGGTTTCCCGAATGCGGGTAAGTCAACTTTGCTTTCTTCTATTTCGGCTGCCAAACCGAAAATTGCTGATTATCCGTTTACCACGCTCGAACCCAATTTGGGTATCGTTTCCTATCACGGTGGAAAGTCTTTCGTGATGGCGGACATACCGGGTATTATCGAGGGAGCCAGTCAGGGTAAAGGCTTGGGACTGCGTTTCCTGCGTCATATCGAGCGCAATTCATTACTGCTGTTTATGGTTCCGGCAGACAGTGACGACATTCGTAAGGAATACGAAGTCTTGCTGAACGAACTGCGTACTTTCAATCCTGAAATGTTGGACAAGCAACGTGTGTTGGCTGTCACCAAGAGCGATATGCTCGATCAGGAATTGATGGACGAAATAGAACCTACATTGCCGGAAGGCATTCCCCACGTATTCATATCTTCTGTTTCCGGTTTGGGTATCTCGGTGTTGAAAGACATTCTTTGGGAAGAACTGAATAAGGAAAGCAATAAGATAGAGGACATCGTTCACCGTCCGAAGGACGTAACCCGTCTGCAACAGGAGCTCAAAGACATGGGCGAAGATGAAGACATCGTTTATGAATATGATGACAATGTTGATGATGATGACGATGATATCGACTATGAATACGAGGAAGAAGATTGGGAAGAAAAATGATTTCACTTACAAAAAATAATGAGTTGAAGGGATATAAGTCACTGGATGTATATCCCGAGGTAGCTCATTTCGTAACAACGCGTCACGAAGGTATAAGCACCGGAGCTTACGGCTCTTTCAACTGTTCGCCTTATACCAACGACTCATGCATGAACGTCAATCGCAATCAGAGCTGGTTGTTTCAGTGCATGAATCATCAGATAAAGGAGTTGTTTATTCCTGAACAGAGCCATGGTTGTGCCAGTCTGATTATCAATGAATCATTTTTTAAAGAGTCATTAGAAATGAGACGGCTACTTTTGCGAGGAATGGATGCCTTGATAACTAATGTGCCGGGGTATTGCGTTTGCGTCACGACGGCGGATTGTGTTCCTGTATTGCTGTACGACAAAAAACAACACGTTGTGGCTGCCGTTCATGCCGGATGGAAAGGAACTGTGAAGCATATTGTCAGTCATGTGATGGATCACTTGAATCAGAAATTCGGGACGCAAGGCGAAGATGTGGTAGCTTGCATCGGGCCGAGCATTTCGCTCGAATCATTTGAAGTAGGTGATGAGGTGTATGATGCTTTTAAAGAAAGCGGTTTCGATATGTCTCTTATTTCTATGAAGAAGAAGGAGACGGGCAAATATCATATTGATTTGTGGGAAGCCAACCGGATTGAATTACTGAATGCCGGAGTGCCTGCAGAACAGATAGAAGTAGCTGGCATCTGTACCTATATTCATCATGATGAATTCTTCTCCGCACGTAGACTGGGAATAGATTCCGGTCGTATCTTGTCGGGAATAATGATTAGAAAGTAATAATTGGTGTCCGTAATTGCAGGACGCTGATGATTGGTTTATGATAAGTTATGTTTGAAATAAAAGTATCTAAAGAAATAAAAGACGCATGCCCGGTTTTCGCCGGAGCCGCCGTGTATGCTGCAGTGAAGAATACTGCTTACAGCGAAGGTCTTTGGCGTGAAATCAATGCTTTCACCGAACAACTGACTTCCACTACACAGATGGAAGACATCAAACATCAACCTGTTATCTTTGCTACCCGTGAGGCTTATAAACGTTGTGGCAAAGACCCCGGACGTTATCGTCCGTCAGCCGAAGCTTTGCGTCGCCGCCTGATGCGCGGAATCCCTTTATATCAGATTGATACACTGGTAGACCTGATTAACCTCGTGTCTCTTCGTACGGGACATTCTATTGGTGGTTTCGATGCGGATAAAATACAAGGTACACGCCTTGAACTCGGTATCGGCAAAGCTGGAGAACCGTTTGAAGGTATCGGTCGCGGTGTGTTGAATATTGAAGGATTACCCGTATATCGCGATTCATTCGGAGGAATCGGAACACCGACAAGCGATCACGAACGTACGAAGATGGATCTCGGAACTACTCATATCCTGGCGATAGTCAACGGTTATAATGGGAAAGATGGTTTGCAAGAAGCTGTTGAAATGATACAAACCTTATTAAGAAACTATACAGAATCGGATGGAGGCGAAATCATATTCTTCGAATAATTAGAATGAGTGCTCTAAGAAAAAAGACATGAAAAACATACTTATCTTACTGACAGTTTTATTATTGCCACTGACTGCCGACGGGCAGGATAAACCTTCCTTCTCTGCCCGCGAAATGGCTGATGTACGGGTAGCTACTCCCGGGTTATTTGCTAAAAGCAATCATATCTATCTGCATTTGGATTCTCTGAAAGACCACGAATATGCATTCCCATTACCCGGAGGAAAAGTAATCTCTGCCTATGGAACTCGCGGAGGACATTCGGGAACAGACATTAAGACCTGTGCAAAAGATACGATTCGTGCTGCTTTTGATGGAGTGGTGCGTATGTCGAAACCCTATTATGCCTACGGAAATATCGTTGTAATTCGCCACGCTAACGGATTGGAAACACTTTATAGCCACAATTTCAAGAATCTGGTTAAAACTGGTGATGTTGTAAAAGCCGGACAAGCCATCGGACTGACAGGACGTACCGGTCGTGCCACTACCGAACATGTACACTTCGAAACCCGTATTAACGGGCAACATTTTAATCCGAATCTCATTTTTGACTTAAAAGAGAGAACATTGCGGAAAGAATGTATCAAGTGTACCAAGAACGGGAGTAAAATCGTTGTGAAGACGCATACTCCTGATAACCGGATTGTCCAGAGTAAGAAATAACTTATTGCACAAACCGTATGCAGACCGGCTTGTCTACTTTAATATCCTGCTGTACATCTGTTAATAGTCCTGTATCTGCATCTCTTTCATAGACTTGTATCACATTGCTGTCTCTGCAAGCAACCAATAAGTATTTGCCATTAGGTGTAATGATGAAATTGCGTGGATGAATTCCTGTCAGTTGGTAGCCTGCTTTTGACAACATTCCGTTATCCGGGTGGATATTGAATATAGCAATACCGTCTGCTTTCAAACGATTGCTGGCATACAGGAATTTTCCATCCGGGCTGATATGAATGTCAGCACTTCCTTGTGCGTTTACCGTGTCGGCAGCGATTGTTTGCATCTCTTTTAAATCTCCGTCTTTGTATTCAAAGGCGATTACTGTGCCCGATAACTCATTAATCAGATAAGCATAATGGCCGTTTGGCGAGAAAGTCAGATGACGGGGACCCGAACCGGCTTTCACTTTAAAGGCAGCAGGCGATCCTTCTTTCAGAAATGCTTCTTTATTCTCTGTATTTGCAGTGGGGTTAATGATAAACTTATGTATTTGGTCTGTACCCAAGTCATCGGCAAACAAGTATTTACCATCTGGAGTGATACGGACACAATGCAGATGCGGTTTCTCTTGTCTTTCCTTGTCTACTCCCGCGCCTTTGAATTGTATAATATCGGAAGTGGGTAGGAGTGAACCATCTTTTGCGATAGGGAATACAGAAATGCTGCCACCACTGTAGTTGGCAGTTATCACATTATTTTCACTGGCAATGATATAGCAAGGATCTTCACCTCCCGTTTGCTGTGAATTTAATAATTCCAAAGTACCTTTTTCTTTATTGAAAGCAAATGCATTGGCAGCAGCTTGTTCATTATTGAATTCACTGACTGCATAGACGAATTTTCCGTCGGCAGACGGAACAAGATAAGAAGGATTTTCAATTTCCGTTTCACTTAACGGAGTAGCAGTCCCGTCTTCTTCGTTGAAGCGGTAGCTATATATCCCTTTACTGGTTCCTGATGTGTAAGTACCCACCAACATGGTTAGTTCGTTTTTCGTTGTATCGGTTGTTTCCATAGGAGTCTTTTTTTTAGAAGTACAGCCACTGATACTGATTCCGAATATGCAAACAGCGGCAAATGCTTTGAATATAGATGTTTTAGATAGATATGTCTTAATCATAAGTAGCTTATTATTGGTTGATTTTTCATGATGCTTTTTCACCTTAAATATAAAATAGCTCCGTAAAGATAGTGCTTTGATATAATATTTGCTAACGTCTTCTCGTAAATTAGAAAACATTTCCTATCTTTGCACCCTTGGAAAGCGTTCTAAACAATCGCTATTCTGTACGAATAAAAATTTGGGGTTGACTGGATTTGACAGCGGGCAGAAATGGTAGGTAAGCATGCAGTGGGTCGGTAATTTCCACTTAAATATCAGTTATCAAAATTTTATCTGGCGAAACTAATTACGCTCTTGCTGCTTAATCGAATCACAGTAGATTAGCTTAATCCAGGCACTAGGTGCCAGGACGAGACATCACTCGGAAGCTGTTGCTCCGAAGCATTCCGGTTCAGTGGTGCAGTTACATCGGGGATAGTCAAAGGCGGCCTCGCACTTTTGATGAAACTTTAGAGGATAAGGCAGGAATTGATGGCTTTGGTTCTGTTCCTGCACGAAAATTTAGGCAAAGATAAGCATGTAGAAAGCTTATGATTTCCTCGTTTGGACGAGGGTTCGATTCCCTCCAGCTCCACAACATTATAATGAAAAGAAGAATCCTGTAATCAATTGAATTATAGGATTCTTTGTTTGTAAATGATTGAATGAAAGAAAAATGCTTTATATGATAAGCAATGGAATGTTTTCTTAGGTCAACAAGAATATTTATTGCATGACATTGCGCTCTGAAAGGAACTGTCAGAGCAGGATATTTACTGCTATGTTGTCTATATACTCTCGCTGCTTATTCAGGAATTCAGCCTGAAGGAGTTCATTGGACTGCGATATGACGGTGCAATACTTCTTCAGAGAATCTATCCACAATTTGTGTCTGGCTGTGATTTCCTTATTCCTTGTATATATCGGGTAACCATAGTGATGCCAGAAAGCAGATTCACTACTGTCATCCCATGTCGCATAAGTAGTGGTACTATTGATGTATAACACTGATAGATAAATTTCAATTTGAGTTCCGGTGGTATTAATGCCTTTATTTATAGTTGTTTCTATATCATCCAAATATTTGTGCAGCTCTACCTTGAGCGTATCCAATTCTATCTCGTTCAACAGTCCTCTCACATAGAAATATTGCATTTCCTTTATCAGATTAAGAAACAGGTTATTATCAACTATGAGAGACAGCTTTCTTATTTTAGTATTCAAGAAGCTCATTCTTTCACAGCTTTCTTTAATCTCTTTGGGAATGACTACCTCCGAATATAGATAGTTCAGTGGTACATCTGTCATTTGATGCATCCATCGGTAATAGATAAATTTGAATAAATGTTCATAGTTTATAAACATGGTGTGCAGAAAATGATTTAGTGTGCAGGTGATTTCGGAATTCTCCGAGTCAATCAAGCGTTGCAGGTAGCTTTCATAGTAGCGAAAAAACTCCAGAAGATTTTTGCTTGGGTTTTGTCTGATTGTACCTATATGATTGAATGCAGCGGCATCACTTTTATCATTACTGATAATCTCATCCAGTGAAAAGTTTAACACCAGAGATAGTTTATAAATCTCTTCCATAGAGAATGGCTTTTCACCTCTCAGTCTCCTGTAAGCGGATTCTTTGCCAATGTCTAAGACATCCATAAGCAAAGTGACCGGTTTTAAATTTTCCGGCATGATATCCAGAATCTTTGTCAAAACAATTTTATTTAAATTCATAGTCATGAGTCAATGTATTATTAAATATTGTAAATATGAAAATTAAGCATCTAAATATAAAACGACAGCAATAATGTTTAGTTCGATAATTTGAACAATAATTTCCCGTTTTTTCAAAAAGTGAAATAGGTTCTTTTCGCTTGTTTATTATAATCCCAGTTATTGTGTCATTTATTAGTGTATGTTTTATGTTTCCGTAAACAAAGTAGATTAAACGTCTCAAATACTATCATACAGTTCGAATGTAACTGTTTTCTTTGTAATACGGACATTTTAGACTAATTATATGAAGCTCCAGAAATCAAATATTAGAGGGAGAATTATGAATATAGCCAAATGGCGATATAAATTAGAGATTTTTAAAGTAAAGAAGTTTCTATGTGTAATGATGCTTTTTGTTCTTGCTGTTAGGGTAGCTTATTCGGAAAATGTCGGACAAGAAACGAAAACAATAAACAATATGCCTGCATATCTTACTATTGGTACTAATCTACTATATTGGGCGGCACTTGCACCAAATGTAACTGCCGAGTATTATTTCCCGGACAGTCATTGGTCTATATCGGGTACCTTTACTATGCCTTGGTGGAAAAGGAAATCCAAACACCAGTATTATCAGATCAGGCAATACCTCGTGGAAGGCCGATATTGGCTGAACAGCAAGGCTGCCGGAAGGAAACATTTTCTGGGAGCCAATATCCATGGTGGTATCTATGATCTTGAAAATAAGAAAACGGGATATTATGGTGAGTTCATAGGAACGAGTCTCACCTACGGATACAGTCTTAACTTGAATGGGAAGATGTCATTGGAATTCACTATTGGTGGAGGATATATATTCACGAATTATGATAAATATTTGCCTGTAGATAACCGCTACGTATACCAATCGAGGCATAAGACGCATTATTGGGGAGTGACAAAAGCGGGTATCACTCTGATATGGAATATTCTGTATCAGAAAAGGTGAACTAATCTTTTATAATGAATAAGACTAGACGATATGAATATTGGTTTTATATACTTGTTTTGACTGTTTTTATAAGTTGTAGAAAGGATTTATATTACGAGCATTTCAAGGAGGTAGACTTGCATCTGGAGATCACTTATTCCTTGGATTGGCACTTGCCATGTGATGAAAACTGGAATGAGAAATGGCCTGCCGAGTGGACGGTAGATTGGGATAGGATGCTGCCTCGGGTACCGGAAGGTGTCAGGCTCCATGTTTTCGACTACGGCGATAAGACTCCCATTTCAAGTCACAATTTCGAGCATCATGGCGGTCGTGTGGCAATCAATAGCGGACGTTATGATATGCTATTGTACAATAATGATACGGAAGGGATCATCTTTGAAAATATGCATGCGGTAAACGAAGCGGTTGCAACTACACGTACCCGAACGCGTTCGGCATCCTATTCGAACAAGTATCCCGATGAATTGACCGCTAATGTTCCGGATATGCTGTTTGCCGCATTTCTGTCCGAACAGGAATTGGTGAAAAATGAAGATGGAGAGACAACCTATGCGAGGATGAAGGTTGAACTGGCTCCTAGAACATGGACTTACCTAATCAGATATGAATTCATTTCAGGCCGGGAGTATGTTTCCGAAGCCCGTGCCTACTTATCGGGGATGGCAGGGAAAGTTTCTTTGAAAGATGGACATACCGACAACGACAAAGCAGTTACCCTGTTGCTCAATTGCTATACCTGTGATTACGGCGTCGAAACCATTGCTCGTTCTTTCGGGCGATCGGAGACGGCCGCCACGCATAAACTTGTGCTGGAATTGAAACTGATGAGTGGTAAAGTTAAAATGGTGGAGTTTGATGTCACTGATCAAGTTAGCAGACAACCCCAGGGAGGAGTCATTGTTGTCAATGGCATTGTAGTCACTCCTGAAGAAGGAGAAAGACCCGGCGGCTCCGGATTCGACGGGGATGTGAACGATTGGGAAGAAAATGTAGATGTGGATATTCCCATCTCATAAATATAAATAAGTAATTAATTTAATTATTGAATCCATTTAAAAAAGAAAGAATGATGAGAAAAACCAATTTGTTTGCTGTTTTAACAGCAGTTGTTGCATTGACGTTTACCGCATGCACCAATATCGAAGATGTGGCAATGCCAGAGCAGAAAGTGCTGGACTTTTCTGTTTTTGCCAACAAGAACACACGTGCAGCTGAAACGGGTAGCACGCTCAAGACTGATGGGAAAGCATTCGGAGTCTGGGGGTATTCTACTTTTGAAACCGTGGATACTGATGTATTCCTGAATCAGGAAGTGAAGTATAATGGAACTACAAGTGCATGGGAATATTCGCCTTTGAAATACTGGGATACGCGTTCGTCCTATGAGTTCTATGCTTATTATCCTTATAAAGCCAGTGGAGTGACTATCGATGATAATAAAAACATCACCGTTACAGATTTCACCGTAGAACCTTTAGTTGCCAATCACGTAGACTTGATGCTTGCAGACAAAGTGACACGATTGGCCAATGCTCCTGTCAATCAGGTTACTTTTAACTTTAATCATTTACTGTCGAATATCAATCTTTCCTTTAAGAAAGATGTTGGCATTGCTGAAACCAAGGTTACATTGAAGACAGTGAAGATTTACGGGATGAGTAAAAAAGGTACTTTTGTTCAGTCGCAGGTACCTGAATGGGCTATATCCGATACTGATTTAGTAGGAGCAAGCGATTCAAATCTGGAGAACCTGGCAAATGACAATGTACTTGATGTTGCTACAACAGTAACGTTTAACGATATGCTGTTCATTCCGCAGAATACGAACAGTGTGAAAGTGGATGTCACTTACAATCTTGGTGAATCAGGAGCTGAACAGCCGTTTACAAGGACGCTCGACCTTAGTTATGACGCTTCGGACAGAACATACAATCCGGCTGCGTGGGGACAGAACCAGAAAATAACGTATAATTTCATTATCAGTGCCAATGCGATAGAATTCGGTGATCCTACAGTAGAAGATTGGACAACAACAATCCCGGATGTAGAAGTTCCTTCTATCAATTAATGATGAGAGAATATTAATCCCTGTCATTCTGTGCTTTCCGGGCGGTTCCTTCTCTGGCATGAATACACGGAAATGAGAATCTTCGGCCACGCCCAGAATGACAGATACTCCGTTATATACTGATTAAGATGTATTATTTGAACAATAGAAAAGAAGAATGGATAGTATAATGAAAAAAACAGCTTTCATTATAGGTTTAATATCATTATTGACCGCCTGCAATAGTGGAAGTGATGACCGCTTTATGGAGCTTCCCGACACTCCTGCCGGAAAAGCTTCCATTTCTTTTGACGGTGCCCGGACACGTGCATCCCTAAATACTATATCGAGTACCTTTGCTCTTTACGGAACTGCAACAGATGCCGGCAATACTTCGGTTGTTTTCAATAATCAGAAGATAGAGTATAATAACGAGAGTACCCTCTGGGTTTATTCCCCATTGAAATATTGGAATACACAAGCCGATCACAAGTTCGGAGCTTATGCTCCTTATAATTCCTCCCGGAATTTCTCATTCAATCCGGAAGGATTTCCGATGATAACAGGTTTCATGGTAAGTCAGAATGTTGACAATCAGGAATCTCTCTTGCTTTCGCATCCGGTTGACCGGGAGGTAAGAGCAGGTGGCTTGGATATGTCCCCAGTGGTATTTACATTCGACCCGGCGCTGACAAGAATTAATTTTAGAATAAAGAAAGAATCTTCCCTGACTGATGCGCTTCACTTAAACGTATTGCGTATGTATAACCTGAAATCATCCGGTAATTGTACCCATAACGGCAACCGGATCATTTGGGACACATCATCCGCCCCGACAAATACCTTTGGATACAGTACAGGATTTACAAACCCACAGGAAGTTTCATACGAAGGAATTATTGCCTGGGAGGATGGTGCTTTGATGGTACCTCAACAGATTTCCGGCATCACAGTATATTTGAGTTATACACGTCGGCACAATGACCTGACCTATTCGTATGATAAGGATAATATAACTCTGCCGGGAGCAGACTGGCAACCCGGTCAACAAATAACCTATGTATTGACACTTAAACCCGAAAATTATATTGAAATAGGTGAACCTATCGTTGAACCGTGGATTGACAGTCCATCAGGAGGTGGCACCATCATTGTAAATTAAACTATGGAGTATGAAAGAATCTATTATTTTAAAATATATATGGTTATTATCCGGTAACTTCATGATTGCCATATTGTTGGCGGCGTGTAACGGCAGTAATATAATCCCTGATAATCCGGATGAAGAAATAGAGATTATTCCCGAACGTTCCATCACTTTCTGTTTGGGGACGGCTACGCGTGCTCTGCCTGTCACTCAATTGCGTGGCGAGAGCTTTGGTGTGAAGGCTTATATACTGGATAACCTATGGGCTGCAGCAGGATATAATGCAAAGCCAGACACTGATTGGAATAATGTGAGGATTGACTGTAGTGATTCGGGAGTCTGTACGTATGCCCCTATCCAGTCATGGCTGGATAACAAATACTACACATTTTTCGGTTATTATCCGTATAATACCCTCGGTGTAACTGTTTCCGATGCAAATCACGAATCGACACCTTACATCGAGTATCGTCTGTCGGCCAATGACCCGACGCAACATCAGGATGTCATGGTTGCGTCAACATTCGACTGTACGGCATTGAATACCGGTCAGGTCAGGATGCAATTTTCGCATATACTTTTCTGCATCAATATCGCAGTGAATAATTATCGTGATGAGGCCATCCGGTTGGATAATGTGATATGTCGGTTTACATCCCCTTTATACAGCACATATAGGATAAAGATGGATAAAAGCGAACCGGATACTGGCGGAACCATCACCAATGCGTCTTACCTGATGGCAAGCAGCGTGAATGTATCCAATACATCGGCAACGGGGGCGATAAATATCACGGATGCCGATCGGTTCTTAATGCTGATTCCGCAGCGAGGTTTGCAGGGGACTATTTCTTTCGATGTCACTCAGGGCGGACAAACGACTACGAAAGTGGTTGAATTCAACGACCCCGACACGGAGTATCGCGCAGGATATAGGTATACATTCACGCTCTATTTCGTAGGAGATGCCATTCATCTCAGAATCATTCGAAATAATGAGTGGAATGATAATAATAGTGAAATAGAATTTGATTAAGGAAGGTTTGATTTAATGATAAGAATAATTAGCTATACACGCTTGTTGATACTCGTTTTATCGGTTGGTGTACTGTTTGGATGCAGTAGCGATATTGTGGAACAGAAGAGACAGGCCGAAAGCCGGTATATACGTATAAACGGGTATCCCAAAGGATTCTCTGAAGTGGAAGTTTCGACTCGTTCGGGAAAGAATGAGTTCGAGACTAAACTCTCTACCTTATATATGCTCATCTTTGATGCCAACGGGCAGTTGGTAGATGTTCCGCAATTTATAGCCAGTGGTGTGCCTGATTTCTTGATAGATACACATAGTCCGTCTTTTGTCAATCACGATCAACAGGCGCTTCTACAGTGTGATATTTTTTTGGTGGGTAATTTGAATAATGGAGATCTTGCCGGTATACGGAGTCTTACGGAACTCTATAATTTCGAAGTCGAAGCGACAACGATTCATCCGGATGCCGATCCTTCATTTAAGGGATTGGTTATGATTGGACAAACACAGGAAAAGGTCGACTTGAGTTTGGAGCGTCCTTCCACAAGTAATAATATTCAGGATATATTCATGGTGAGCATCTATGCTAAAGTCGTTGTGAATTTGCAAATACGTCCGGAGGAACATTTGTCCGGAAACGACCAGAGCTTTCGGATGATTAGCTGGGAGGTCGTGAACGCTCCGCGCTATGCAACTCTCGGTGCGCCCGATGCTACCGATGAAACCGCACCTTCGCATGGTGATAAGATACCTTCCAGCCCTTCGGGATTATACTCCGGTTCCAATCCGGTGGGAGTCTCCCAATCCCTGTCCTATACCTTTTATATGTTGGAGCACAAGCGCAATAAGTTGAACACCGTGAATTATCTGGAAGGTATCGACGAAATGTCCAAACAGCGTTTCAAACCAAAGTTTGTGAACGAAGATACGGATGCTGCCTATATGATTATCAACGGAATATATGTCGATCATCAGCTTGTCACGCACGAGACCACTTACAAGCTGTATCTCGGCGCCAACGCTGTGGATGATTTCTATATCCTGCGTGATAATCAGTATAACAATAATATAACAATCAAAGGAGTGACCAGTAACAGTGGCTATGATGAATCGACTGTTTCGTTTGATGCCCGCGTCACAGTAAATTCCGGCCCGGTAGTCGTTTCGGTCAAGCGGGATACACAGCTTGATTGCCATTATGAAGTTCGTCCGCTGGATATTTATATAACTCCCGGTTATACGGTGAATGTTGCAATAGATCCTGCGGCACAGAGCTGGATAGGCTTGGATAGGGAAACAATAGCTGATGGTAAGGTTGTCAAACGGGATTATTTCACTACAAACCTGATTTCAACCTTGCCTAAAAGTTATGGGCCTTTCACTTCCGATTTTCGGGTATGGGCCTATTTTGATGAGAATACTTCTACGTCGGATAGAATAGGTAAAATCATATTCACCTACATTGAGACAGCAACGGGTGACCAGACAGTGCTTACCTATACTTTCTTGCAGAAAGGTCTGTTTGAGGTGGCTTACAATGGACATACTTATTACATCGAATTTCATGAAGAGTATCTCCATAACTTCGACCCCAACGATCCTTTCAATAATAAGACGGACGGAATGTTTTGGGGCCTCGATGGCATGCAACTTTCTCACCGGAGAGATGCTTTCAAGTATGATGGTATCTTATCTAACTCTATTACCAATAATATAAAAAGTTTATTGAGAGAACTTGATCCACAATTTTATCTTTATGACTTTTATACACCTCGTGATGAAGCGACAGTGGGAACCAATGGAGTTACAATAAACGAGCGTGCCGGACATGCATTTACAAGTGACATTGTTGCTACGGCAGGTATCGGACCTTTAAAGCTGAATGAAACAGCAGGAAGTGCCGTTGAATATTGTTATAACAAGAACAAGCGTAATGCTGCAGGGATAGTATCCGAAATAAAATGGTATCTTCCCGCCATAGACGAAATAGAAGATATCGTTATGGGGGCTTATGGCACTTTTACAGATTTTCAGAATAAGTATTACTGGTCGTCTCAACCTGCTTATGATTACTATACCTATCATTATAGAGGGCTTGGAGGACTCAACTCGGGAGATGGTAACTTTTTCAACGACAATTTATATAGTGCCAGAGCTACCAAGATAGATTATCAGAGTTCTGTATACAATACTGTAAAAAGCGGTATGAGTGATTATTTGATAAAATTCAATTTCAGAAGACCATCGATATTTGAGGCAGTTACTTGGGGAAATCCTCGTGAGGAGATTAATCCGGTCACTCCTGTCGATGATCCGGGTAAACAATTAAGAACGAATATAAATCGTATACGCTGTGTGTATAGGGCAAACTAGTTATTGCGTCTATATACTTCTATAATCGGAGCTATAATTGGGAATCACCAGCTAGTTGGCTTTTGGACGAAATATAAGAAGTCGTTTGGTATATCAACCATTTCTAAATAATTAGTATATATAAAAAGAACACTCATTGCTGCTTTTGCAACATTGAGTGTTCTTTACTATTATGGAGCTATCAATGGAGTTTTATTACTTCTCGCGAACTGTTTATTTTTATATCAGTATCAGGCAATAATCTTTTGATACGTTCTATTCCCTCTTTGGTTATCTTTCCATATAAACTCAACGATCCGATTTTAATCTTTGATATTTCATCAGGTATATCAATTGTGTCGATAAATTGGATATCCAACCTTTTTATTTCTTTGAGTTCTAACAGTACAGCCGGAAATTCTTTTACTCTGATATTGATGCCGCTTCCCCAGCCATCCTTTTGAGCATCAGTACTTAATTTACTTTTTAATCCATCCTTATTAACATCTTTCTTCCTGACCATCCAACCAATTTGCGGTCGTAGAGCAAAAGTCTTGCTGTTTTGCTCTAATCCGATGAAACCCGCCCAAAATTCTAATGGAGTTTCTTTGACGCCATCGGTATATACTTCCTGATACTTTACATCTACCTTCACTATCTCATCAGGAAGACAATTTCTGCCTTCAAGCTGTTGCAGATTATTTCTTTTTCCTTCCTTATCATAAGGGAAAAACTTCACGATCCATCCATCAATAATGTTTGGGGCTCCGTATCGTTTCTGTGAATGATATTTAAACATGTTGCGCCAAAAGTCCTTATTGACTTCTCCTTTAGATGCTTTGACAAATTCTTCCAAAAGAGGTTCCAGTTCTGAAATCCACCAATCGAGTTTGTATTCTTTCAACCCTCTGGCTTTGTGCAGTAGTTTTTCCCAGTCCTCCGGTGTTCCTTCGAGAGTTATTTCAGGTATTCCACAGACAATGCGTATGATGATAAACTCAAAGTAAGGTTTTACAGCTTCCATGATTGTTATTTCGGAAGCAACTTTCTCTAAAGAGGTAGTCGTTGAAAAATTGCAGGTGAGCAGTTCGGTCAGATGCTTACCGGCGTATTGGGATATTTGTTCTGTAAATTGCGGAAAGATTTTCTCCCACGAAAGAGTAGGGTCTTCCAGCTTTTTGTCTTCTCTTACAATTAAGGATAGTTTGCCGGAGAAATCAACAAGTTCATTTCTCATAGATTCCTGATTGGCATTGATATGCCGTGCAAATCCCTGGCTGATTAATAGCCAAATCATGTCCGGAGACAATACGAATGGCCTGTGATCCGCATAAGCCTGATACATACCATTGAAAAAAGAATTAGGGCCAAAAGAAACGGGACTGTCGGGAGATTCGCTCTTTGCAATGATATGATAAGGAACCTTGATATTCTTCTCTTTTATCTCATAAGGCTCTATGTTCATATCCGATAAAATAAGACTCTCATAAATTTCATTCGGGGAGTGTAGATTAAGTAATTCTTCGGGCTTTGAAAGCTTTTCGACCTTAAAAGTGATTCCATTTTGAGCGAATGTGGAAACACTGCAAAATATGAATAAGCAAAATAATGTGTTTTTCATAATCTTAAAGAGTTGTATGGTGGCACAAACTTATCAACTACTTCTATATTTTGAATAGACGATATGCAAATATAATATTATAAGAACTAGATTTGACAGGATATTGAATGTTTTTTGATTTATCTCTATAAAAATCATAAGCGCATTATTTCTTGAACCGATAAACAGGAATTATTCGGGAATTTGTAGTAAGTTTGCTCTGCTAATCCCAAACAATGACGCAGAGAAAGATTATACATATCGACATGGATGCCTTCTATGCCTCTGTAGAGCAGCGTGATAATCCAGAACTTCGTGGCAAGCCTTTAGCGGTAGGTCATGCAGAAGAGAGGGGAGTTGTGGCTGCTGCCAGCTATGAAGCCCGGCGTTACGGTGTCCGTTCCGCTATGGCTTCGCAAAAGGCGAAGCGACTTTGTCCCCAACTCATTTTTGTACCTGGCAGGATGGATGTTTATAAATCCGTTTCCCGTCAGATACATGAGATTTTCCACGAATATACGGATATCATCGAACCTCTGTCTCTGGATGAAGCTTTTCTGGATGTCACTGAAAATAAGAAAGATATTTCCCTGGCTGTGGATATAGCAAAGGAAATAAAGCAGAAGATTAGGGAACAACTCAACCTTGTTGCGTCTGCCGGAATTTCTTATAATAAGTTTCTGGCTAAAATAGCTTCAGACTATCGCAAACCGGATGGCTTATGTACCATTCATCCGGAACAAGCCCTTGATTTTATCGCCCGTCTTCCTATCGAATCTTTTTGGGGAGTGGGGCCGGTGACTGCGAAAAAGATGCATCTACTTGGCATCCACAACGGACTGCAATTACGGAAATGCTCTCTTGAAATGCTGACAGCCCATTTCGGAAAAGCCGGCGCGTTGTATTACGAATGTTCACGGGGAATTGACGAACGCCCTGTCGAAGCAATTCGTATCCGTAAATCCATCGGCTGCGAACGTACATTGGAACGTGATATTTCAGCCCATTCATCAGTTATAATCGAATTATATCACGTTGCAGTAGAGCTGATTGAGCGTCTTCAGCGAAAAGACTTCAAAGGGAATACACTTACCTTGAAAATCAAGTTTCATGATTTTAGTCAGATAACCCGAAGTTTGACTCAATCGCAGGAATTAACGACTTTAGACCGAATACTTCCATTGGCAAAGGAACTACTTAAAAGCGTGGAATACGAGCAACATCCAATCCGGCTCATCGGCCTTTCTGTCTCCAATCCAAGAGAGGAAGCCGATGAACAACACGGTGTTTGGGAACAGTTGAGCTTTGAATTTAGCGATTGGGATTGAGGGCGAAGAGGAGGAAGAAATAGAGGGATGAACAGGAAAGAGTAGGGGATGAAAAAATGGGAATCAACGAATGAAAAAAGGAAGAGAATAGAATGTCAAAACAGAGCCTCTATTTGCACTAAACAGAGCCTCTATTTGAAGTAAACAGAACCTCTATTTTCCCCAAACGGAGCTTCTGTTTTTTTTAAAACTGTACCTTTGTTTTTCCGAAATGAGTCCCCGGTTTCTGTATGGCTTAAATCGTTCTTACTATGACTTAAAAGCCTAAAATATAGCAATTATGAGTACTATTTTTGTCGTCTGTACTTTTTTGTCATCAGGTTCGTATGATTTACTCACCTCATTTTTCTTCAGATACACTATCTTTGCAATACTTAAATGAATGAAAATACCATGACTCGAATGAAACATTTGCTTTGTGTTTTTCTGGTAGCAGCTTTGGGGAGTTTCTCTTTCAAGGCAAACGCTTATACCGAACGCAATATGCTGCAAAAAGCGGCTGACGAGACTACGTTGAAAAACGTGTTAATAATGAAACAGGCTTGGGTGCCTTATCCTGCTTATACCGATCGTGCCGCCTGGGATTCCTTGATGGGACCCAACAAACAACGTCTCATCGAAGCCGGTGAAAAACTTCTCGACTACAAATGGCAACTGATACCTGCCACTGCCTATCTGGAATACGAACGTAGCGGTAACCGCAAAGTGATGGAAGTTCCTTATGACGCCAACCGCCAGGCACTCAACACCCTGATGCTCGCCGAACTGGCCGAAGGGAAAGGACGTTTTATCGACCAATTACTGAACGGAGCATATATGAGCTGTGAAATGAATTCATGGGTTCTATCCGCACACTTGCCCCGCCAGAGTAGCAAACGTTCACTTCCCGACTTCCGCGAACAGATTATCGACCTCGGTTCAGGCGGATACGGAGCTTTAATGGCCTGGGTACACTATTTCTTCCGCAAACCATTCGACAAAATCAATCCTGTGGTATCCTTGCAAATGCGTAAAGCAATCAAAGAACGTATTCTCGATCCGTATATGAACGACGACGAAATGTGGTGGATGGCTTTTAACTGGAAACCGGGAGAAATCATCAACAACTGGAATCCCTGGTGTAACTCCAATGCCCTGCAATGTTTCTTACTGATGGAGAACAATAAGGATAAGTTGGCGAAAGCTGTTTATCGCTCCATGCAGTCAGTCGATAAGTTTATCAACTTCGTGAAATCCGATGGTGCCTGTGAGGAGGGAACCTCTTACTGGGGACATGCTGCCGGAAAGCTCTACGACTATTTGCAGATACTCTCTGATGGCACAGGCGGTAAACTGTCTCTGTTCAATGAACCGATGATTCGCCGGATGGGAGAATATATGTCCCGCTCATACGTGGGCAATGGCTGGGTGGTGAATTTTGCTGATGCATCGGCACAAGGCGGGGGCGATCCTTTGTTAATCTATCGCTTCGGTAAAGCTGTAAACAGCGATGAAATGATGCACTTTGCCGCATACCTGTTGAATGGAAGAAAACCGTATGCTACCATGGGCAACGATGCTTTTCGTTCGCTTCAATCTCTACTTTGCTGTAATGAGCTGGCAAAAGCAACTCCGAAACATGATATGCCGGATGTGACCTGGTATCCCGAAACGGAATTTTGTTATATGAAGAACAAGAACGGTATGTTTGTTGCCGCTAAAGGCGGATTTAATAACGAAAGCCATAACCACAACGATGTAGGAACCTTCTCTTTATATGTAAATACAATTCCTGTGATTATTGATGCCGGTGTAGGTACATATACCAAACAGACGTTCGGCAAGGACCGCTATACCATCTGGACCATGCAGAGCAACTATCATAACTTGCCGATGATTAACGGAGTACCGCAGAAATTCGGGCAGGAGTATAAAGCTACCAATACCGTTTGCAATGAGAAGAAACGGATGTTCTCTACGGATATAGCTACTGCTTATCCGGCAGAAGCGAAAGTGAAAAGCTGGGTTCGCTCTTATGCTCTTGATGATAAAAAACTCATTATTGGTGATATTTATACGTTGGATGAAGCTATTGCTCCTAATCAAATGAATTTTTTAACTTGGGGCAATGTGACTTTCCCATCAGCCGGAAAAATCCGCATCGAAGTAAAGGGACAAAAGGTGGAAATGAACTATCCGCCGCAGTTTAAAGCCGAACTGGAAACAATCAAACTGGATGATCCGCGCCTGTCTAACGTATGGGGCAAAGAGATTTACCGCATCACACTAAAGACTGAAGAAAAGAAAGTGACTGGTAAATATGGATTTGTTATTCAACAAGTGAAGTAGGATGAAATAGATTTTTAAAGCTAGAAAAAATAAAGTATAAACAATTAAATCACAGTAAGATGAAAAAAGTATTATTTGCCGGCCTTTTGGTCCTAGCAGGAGTAAGCGTAAGTGCGCAGAACCTGATAAAAAACGAAAAATTCGCCACTGAAGTAAAGACTAAAGTGACTAATGCCAACAAAGCTACCGCAGGAGAGTGGTTTATCATGAATAATGAAGCTGACGGAGTAACTACTATTGCCTGGGAAGAAACAGGAGATGCCAAATATCCGAATGCAATGAAATTGGATAACTCCGGTGCTGAAAAGAATCTCTCTTGGTATAAAGCTTTCCTGGGACAACGTATTACCGATGGTTTGGACAAAGGTATCTATGTTCTTACTTTCTATGCAAAAGCTAAAGAAGCAGGAACTCCGGTCAGTGTATACATCAAACAGACCAATGAGGAAAAGAATGATAATGGCAAGTACAATACCACTTTCTTCATGCGTAGAGACTATGACGCGGATGCTCAACCGAATGCTTCGGGTGCACAATACAATTTTAAAATTAAAGAGGCCGGTAAATGGACTAAAGTAGTGGTTTATTATGATATGGGACAAGTGGTAAATGCTATTAGCAGCAAGAAAGCAAATGCTAACTTGGAAGTGTCTGATACAGACGATGATGCTGCTATTCTGAAAGATTGTTATGTGGCTATTCTTTCCCAGAACAAAGGCGGTGTTGTAGAAATCAGCGACGTGACATTGAAAAAGAAATAAAGAGCAAAGGATTTAATATAGTAGGTTAACAAAAAAATAGGGCAGTGAAGTAGTGATACTTCGTTGCCCTATTTCTTTTGTTATATGAATATAATGGAGAGTTCCGAATAAATAAATGTATGAAACAGCCAATCTCCCTTCGGGACTGATTTCATGCGATTTATTGAATACCGAGTTTCTTCTTCAGTTCCTTAGGCAGAGAATCTTTGTGTACCATCACACAGATTGTTTTAGCACGTACATAGCTTTCAGACATATTCAGATAACCTCCGGATTTGTTGCTATCCGCTCCCCAGGAATTCTTGGTGATATAATATTTAGTACCATTCTGATCTTTCACAATGCCGGTGATGTGCATCAGGTGGTCGTCAGTTGTCACAAACTTCTCGTAACCATCCTGACGGATTTCCGGTGTTACGTTGATTTCCGGATAAGGATGCTCAAACTTGAACACTTCGTCCATTCGTTCGTATTTAGGCATTTTTTCAAAACGGGCACGGTCGGTGGTCGAGTAATCTTTCACATCCTCCACTTGCGGGTTGATGGCGATTCCGTTCTTGAAAGAGAAACCCTGTTCGCTAACGTCACCATCCCAACATACGGTATACCCTTTGTTCAGTGCATAGTCGATAGCCCCGATCAGTTCGTCCAACGGAAGATTATACATCGGCTGGTTTTCCCAGTTGTCGGGAACTTCAGGTGAGAATGTCTCATAATAAGGCTTGTGAGTGAAACTAGTCAGCTCAACGTAATCATCCATATTCAATCCCAGACTTTCTGTGAAAGATTGAGGAGTATATTCTTTTCCTTTATAAGTGAACTTTTCGGGAATCTTACCCAGATAAATATCGAACAGATTATTAATAAGCGCATCAAATTGCGGAGTACGCTTTTTAGATTCAATATTTGCGTCTACCAATGCTTTGAGGTAGCGTGACAATGCACCGTGATTGTGGTCTTTCTTATCGCCCGGCAATCCGGTGTACACTTCTTCCGGAACGATTCCCGCTTTCTTATAAGCGTTTTTGAAAGTGTGTGCCAAACTTCCTTCACCGATACTTCCTTTACCACGACGGAGATAATTGTCCTCCATCTGATTCATGTACTTTTGGCGGACGATAAACATTTCCGAGAGATCATATTCTCCTTTTCCCATTCGGAGCAGTTCCGACTCCATGAAAGAAGCGGTGGCAAAGCACCAACAGGTTCCTGTGGAACCCTGATCTTTGACAGGCGTTGCTTGGTGAGATACAACGGTTGTGAACTCATAACCGGGTGTTTGTGCAAAAGAGGTTACGACCAATATGAGGAGCGCAACCGACATAAATAGCTTTTTCATAATGTGTTTTATTATCTTTCTTCTGCAAATGTATAAAAAAAGCGAGGATACTCGAAAGTTCCTCGCTCTATTTATTATAATTAGTGTGTTTATTTACATGGCAACCTGCTGTGACAGCAGTTTTTGAAGTTTACCGTTTAATGTTTGGCACATGGCACCATTTCCCATTGCTTGATAGCGTTTAATACGGTACTGTAACATCATAATTTTTTCATTTGCATTCTTTTTCATAATTTGTTTCCTCTTTTTTTGCCCTCCACGTTTTGAAGAGCGGTTTTACATCTTGTTTTCTCTAATAACACTGCAAAGATACAAATTGTTTTCGAATTATATGCTGTAAAACATAAAAATCTTCTTTTTCTTTTGAATTTTCTTTTTATAAGGGTTCGAACACGGTCTATATTACAAACCTGTTACAAAATTCCCGGATTTTCCCATCAATGACAATATTATTCTTATCTATCACATTTTTATGTACTTATCTAGGTATTCAGAAAATATTCTTCTATTTTTGTCAGTCAGCAACCTTATTAATAGAATAAACCAAACACTTATATGAAAACATTCACCCATCTTTTGTGCGTCCTGATTTTGTCGATTGTACTGTTTGCTTGTAACAATGCTCACTTCCTCAAAGAAGAATCCTACCGGAATCAAGTAGCTCAAGACTTTGAGCAGAAAAAACAGGCACTTCCTCATGGAGATTTATTTGCGATCTTTGGTGATTCCGCTCTGTCAGTGTACGAGCGCGAAGCATTGATGTTTCTCTACGCTTATATGCCGATAGGGGATGTGACGGACTATCCGGGAGATTATTACTTGGAGAATGTCCGGCTGTCGAAGCAGACACGTGACGAGATGCCTTGGGGCAAAGAGATTCCCGATGAAGTGTTCCGTCATTTTGTTCTGCCGATCCGGGTGAATAACGAGAATCTGGATGATTCCCGTCGTGTGTTTTATGGTGAACTAAAAGACAGGGTGAAGGGGCTGCCGATGAAAGACGCGATATTAGAGGTGAACCACTGGTGTCACGAGAAAGTGGTCTATCGTCCGAGTGATGCGCGCACCAGCTCACCATTGGCATCTGTCAAAACAGCGTATGGACGTTGTGGCGAAGAGTCTACATTTACGGTGGCTGCGCTCCGGGCAGTCGGTATTCCGGCACGGCAAGTGTATACGCCCCGCTGGGCGCATACGGATGATAACCATGCTTGGGTGGAAGCATGGGCGGATGGACATTGGTACTTCTTTGGAGCTTGTGAACCGGAACCGGTTTTGAACCTGGGATGGTTTAATTCCCCTGCCAGTCGGGGAATGTTGATGCATACCAAGGTTTTCGGACGTTACAACGGTCCGGAAGAGATTATGCTTGAGACGCCGAATTATACAGAAATCAATGTGATTGATAATTATGCCCCTACTGCCAAAGCTATCGTAACGGTGACGGATGCCGACGGTCAACCGGTAGCAGATGCCAAAGTCGAATTTAAGATATACAATTATGCGGAGTTTTATACAGTAGCCACGAAATATACAGATGCAGAGGGGAAAGCCAGCCTGACTGCCGGTAAAGGAGATATGTTGGTTTGGGCATCCCGCAACGGACAATTTGGTTATGCCAAAATCTCATTTGGAAAAGATGATGCATTGCAACTCTCTTTAAATAGGAAAGAAGGTGAAGCCTATTCCTTGCCAATGGATCTTGTACCTCCGGTGGAAGGAGCGAATATTCCCGAAGTCACTCCCGAACAACGGGCGGAAAATGATCGGCGGATGGCGCAGGAAGATTCAATCCGCAATGCGTATGTAGCAACAATGATGACGGAAAAACAGGCCAAAGAGTGGATAGATCAACTATATGGAAATACCTTACAATCGGAAAAGAAAGAAAAATTAGTAAACTTCCTGGTTGCTTCGCGAGGAAACCACCAAACCTTGAAAGACTTCCTTTCAGCTATCCGAAAAGAGAAAGACGCTGTTTCATGGGAAGAAATACGGGCTATATGGATATTAGAGAGTCTTTCGGCTAAAGATCTCCGCGATGTAACTCTGGATGTATTGAATGATCATCTGCTGACTAATATCTCGGATTGGGAGAAGATAGAGACTGATTTATTTAAAAGAATGTACCTCAATCCTCCTCGTATAGCTAATGAAATGTTGACTCCTTATAAAAAGGTACTTCGTGAAGCCATTGAAAAAACAGTGTACCAGTCTGTGCCCGATAGCATGAAACGTGATCCCAAAGTATTAATAGAATGGTGCAGAAAAGAGATTAAAATCAATAATGAACTGAATTCCCAACAGATTCCTATCTCTCCGATGGGAGTATGGAAAGCACGGGTGGCTGATGAAAAGTCGCGTGATATATTCTTTGTGGCAGCTTACCGGAGCATGGGATGGGCGTCCGCTGCCTGGATTGATGAAGTGACCGGAAAGGTGCAGATTCTAAATGAAGAATTTGCAAAGGAAGATGTCAACTTCGATACGGCAGAAGCTGCACAGTCTCGAAAGGGAGTGTTACAAGCGACTTACACGCCTATCCGTTCTGTGGAAGATCCTAAATATTATTCGCATTTCACTCTTTCCAAGTTTAAAAACGGCACATTCCAGTTACTTAATTATGACGAAGGAGAGACGGATATGGGGGATGGAACTACCTGGCGTAATTTATTAAAATATGGGAGAGAGCTTGATGAAGGCTATTATATGATGGTGACCGGAACTCGGTTGGCAAGTGGTGCGGTGCTTTCCAACAGTACATTTTTTACTATAGAACCCGGTAAGACAACCACCGTTGACCTTGTGATGCGTGAAAGCAAAGATCAGGTGCAAGTGATCGGCAATTTTAATTCGGAAGCGACCTATCGTCCGGTTGACAGCACTGAACAGCGGAGTATTCTGCAAACCTGTGGACGTGGTTATTTTGTAGTAGCTGTGCTTGGAGTAGGGCAGGAACCTACCAATCATGCGCTAAGAGATATAGCCGCTTTGGGCAATGATTTCGAACAATGGGGGCGTAAGATGGTCTTTCTTTTCCCTTCGGAAGAACAATACAAGAAATTTAATGCCGACGAATTTAAAGGACTTCCGTCTACCATCACCTACGGTATTGATGTCGATGATAGCATCCGCAAAGAAATTGTACAGGCTATGAATTTAAACAATTCTATTCTGCCGGTGTTTATCATTGCAGATACATTTAATAGGGTAGTCTTTGTTTCTCAAGGATATACAATCGGTTTGGGTGAGCAATTGATGAAAGTTGTACATGGGTTGTAGAAAAGAGGAGGTATGCAATAATCGTTAATTCTTGCCCTTAATGCGTTTTTTCGGAAAAGAATGATTACGTTTGCAGCAAATTATGACTAAGTACATTTTTTGCATATTAGCATGTGCATTTCTGGTATTGGGATTTAGTAATGTTTCCAATAAAGAATTGCAGGGATTTCAGAAAAAAACTGAGACCTCGTCTAATGACATGCGATATGAAGCAGTGTCATGCTGTTGCGTTTCTTCTGCCGGCTTCGACAAGCCAGGTAAAGATTCTCATTCGCAGTTTGTTGACGAGACATCCAATTGCAAAGTTAGTGACTGCATTTTTGACAATATCTCTTTTCCGAGGAGCATTGTTCCTTTCAAGAACCTGAAGTTCAATACCAATACTGTCATTATACAGATATTGAGCTCTCTGAATGTTATGCTTCCGGAGAATCGTTTGGGGCATACCGGCCTTGATGTCAATTACACTAAATATTCGTGTAAGTATTACGTCTATACATTGGCGCATATTCTCATTTAGACTATATTCTTATCTTTGGGTAAGGTGAGGTGCCTATTCAGCTCCTCCATCTACCATCATTTCCTTTATTTATTATCTTAGTTTTATTCATGTTAACATGGAAAACAAAGAATGTATTTCCTATGACTTGGAACAAAGGACGGATATTGATGTGCCTGTCTTTAAGGATTAAAATATTGTGTTCCCGTTGTGAAACGGGAGTTACGTCGTATAAAAGCAAGGATATATACCGAAGTGGTTTCAGGCAAGTGTTATCCGCCGATTGCTTCTATATGGTGATGAGGAAGGCCCAATGGGATTAACTTTCATGTGTGTCTAAATTTTGTAATGGTTTTACCATTGGGCGCCTCTTCTTTTTTTGAATAAGATTATACAACCTAATTTTTTATATTACTATGATTCATTTATTACTATCTACTCTTGCGATGATGGGGCTTACGTTCCTCATCGGTTTTTTTGTCGCTACGGTCATTAAGTTGATTGCCTATGCGGCCGATTCATTTGATTTTTATAGTTCTCACCGTTTGGAGCTACTCCGTTTGCGACGCTGGCGTCAGCATCGGCAAAAGGTGGAGAGATTAGTCCGACAGATTCCCATTGCAGATGAAGATGCTTTGGGAGATTTCCGTGAAGATTACAGTAAGGGGATCGACAGAAACTTTACTGGCTATTCCGGCTATTATCATGGCGTGAGTCCGGGAGCTTCTGAAAATAATCTGATGAATTATTATTATTCACAGGATACCCGCGAATTCTTTCTTCGGGAAGAAGAGCAGGCACATGTCAATAAGAAGAACTCAAAGAAACTTACTAACAACAAACAATAAAAGAAAACTAATTTATGGAAAATATAGATTTTGCTACCTTGTTTCAAGGTATTGGTACAATGATGGCAAGCGGATGGGTGCTTGCTTCTGCAAGAGTTTTTTTAGTACTTCTCGGTTTGTTACTGATCTATTTAGGCTGGAAAGGTATACTCGAACCGATGGTAATGATTCCGATGGGACTGGGAATGGTAGCTATCAACTGCGGAACCCTCATTATGCCCGACGGTACACTGGGTAATCTCTTTCTCGATCCGATGCTTTCAGATACGGACCAATTAATGAATACTATGCAGATAGATTTCCTGCAACCTGTTTATACCCTGACGTTTAGTAACGGGCTGATAGCTTGTTTTGTCTTTATGGGTATCGGGACGCTTCTAGATGTCGGCTTCCTGCTTCAGAAACCATTTGCAAGTATATTCCTGGCTTTGTGCGCAGAGCTGGGCACTTTCCTGACAGTACCTATTGCTTCTGCTCTTGGTCTGACTCTGAAAGAAAGTGCATCTGTGGCTATGGTGGGTGGAGCCGACGGACCAATGGTGTTGTTTACTTCGTTGGCATTGGCAAAGCATCTCTTTGTCCCTATTACGGTGGTTGCCTATCTTTATTTGGGCTTGACGTATGGAGGCTATCCTTACTTGGTAAAACTGTTGGTTCCCAAACGCTTCCGCGCTATTAAGATGGTGACAAAGAAAGCTCCGAAGAATTACGACGCTAAAGTGAAACTGGCTTTCTCTGCTGTTCTTTGTGCTATTCTCTGTTTCTTGTTCCCGGTAGCTTCTCCTTTGTTTTTCTCTTTGTTCCTGGGTGTTGCTGTTCGTGAGTCGGGTATGAAACATATCTATGATTTTGTGAGTGGTCCGTTGCTTTATGGCTCCACTTTTATGTTGGGCGTACTGCTGGGTGTACTTTGTGATGCACATCTGTTGCTCGATCCGAAGATCTTGAAACTATTAGTATTAGGTATTGTAGCATTATTACTTTCCGGTATCGGAGGAATAATCGGAGGATATATCATGTATATTATTAAACGGGGTAATTACAATCCGGTAATCGGTATTGCAGCTGTTAGCTGTGTACCCACTACCGCGAAGGTTGCACAAAAGATTGTAAGCAAAGATAATCCGGACTCATTTGTTCTGGGAGATGCTTTGGGAGCTAATATCTCGGGAGTAATTACTTCGGCTATTATTACTGGTATTTATATTACGATAATTCCATATTTATAAATAAAAGTATAGCAGTTTTTTGAGATACTGTTGGTAATGATGCAAAAAAGAAATGGTGAACAAAAGGCTTGAAGGCTGTATGTTCACCATTTCTGTCTTGTATTAGTACTATTATGAGACGATATCTCATCCCTTGCTGCCATATTTATCCATGTAAAGCGGCATCAATCGTTTCTTTTACTCTTCGTATGGAAGTTACATTTCGTTCGTATTCGTTGATGTGTACCGTGCCTCCCATAGAGACGGCTTCATTTCTGAATTTCATCTCACTTTGAATGTTTTCGCGTGCCGAGAAATGAAACTCGTTGATTCCGGTTTCTGCGGCAATGCGTGCGATATTATTTTCATTTACTCCGCATCCGGCAAGTAATGTGATTCTTCCGACAGCCTGTTTCTGTAACTCTTCTAAAAGGGGGATTCCCTGTTCAGCCGTAAGTTGCTGGCCGGAAGTCAGAATACGGTTGCACCCCAGTTTGATGATCTGTTCCAATGCTCTCTGCGGGTTACGGCATACATCAAATGCCCGGTGAAAAGTCACAGATAGCCCTTGAGCTGCTTCCATTAGTTTCTGCATTGCTGGCAAGTCTACTTCACCCTCTGCTGTCAGGCAACCGAATACCACTCCGTCTGCCCCTAATTTCTGTGCCATTTCAATATCTTTCAGCATTGTCCGGATTTCGATATCCGAATACAGAAAATCTCCTCCACGAGGCCGGATAATAACGTGCAGGCGGGTATGAGTCAGTACTTCCCTTGCGATGGCGATCTCACCATAGGAGGGCGTTGTTCCACCTTCCGGTATTCCGACACACAGTTCCACACGGTCTGCACCACCTTTCTGTGCGGCCAGGCAACTTTCCACTGAATTGGTACAAATCTCAAATTGATACTTTCCCATAGTCGTGTATTAAAAAAGGGCGAATTTCTTCGCCCTTATATGAATCTTCTTTTGAATCGTTACGTTATTTAGCGAAACTTACCGCACGTGTTTCACGGATGACGGTAATCTTCACTTGTCCCGGATAAGTCATTTCATCCTGGATCTTCTTGGCGATTTCACCTGACAGGCTTTCTGTCTGCTTGTCGTCAATCTTATCTGCACCAACGATAACGCGGAGTTCGCGTCCTGCCTGGATAGCATACGTCTTTGTTACACCCGGATAAGCCATTGCCAGCTGTTCGAGATCGTTCAGACGCTTGATATAAGCCTCTACGATTTCGCGGCGTGCCCCCGGACGTGCACCGGAGATGGCATCACATACTTGTACGATAGGAGCCAGCAGACTGGTCATTTCTGTTTCGTCATGGTGAGCACCGATAGCGTTGCAGATATCCGGTTTTTCTTTGTATTTCTCGGCAAGTTTCATACCCAGCAATGCGTGTGGCAATTCCGGTTCTTCATCAGGCACTTTACCAATATCATGCAGCAAACCTGCACGTTTTGCTTTCTTCGGGTTCAGTCCCAGTTCTGATGCCATCACAGCACAAAGATTGGCTGTTTCGCGTGCATGCTGCAACAAGTTCTGACCGTATGAAGAACGATATTTCATCTTACCGATGATACGGATCAATTCAGGATGCAGACCGTGGATACCCAAGTCGATGGTAGTACGTTTACCCGTTTCGATAATTTCTTCTTCCACCTGTTTGCGTACTTTAGCTACCACCTCTTCGATACGGGCCGGATGGATACGTCCGTCAGTCACAAGCTGATGCAGGGCCAAACGGGCAATTTCACGGCGAACCGGGTCGAAGGCAGAAAGAACGATTGCTTCCGGGGTATCGTCTACAACGATTTCAACACCGGTAGCAGCTTCCAGAGCACGGATATTACGTCCTTCACGTCCGATAATACGTCCCTTGATTTCATCCGATTCGATATGGAATACTGTAACAGAGTTTTCAATGGCAGTTTCCGTAGCCACCCGTTGGATAGACTGGATAACGATACGTTTGGCTTCTTTGCTGGCAGTTAATTTAGCATCATCCATAATGTCGTTGATGAATGATTGTGCCTGCGTTTTAGCTTCTTCCTTCAGTGATTCTACCAGGCGTTCTTTGGCCTCTTCGGCAGACAATCCGGAGATTGCTTCCAGTTTATCGATTTCCTGCTGTTGCAGTTTATCGAGTTCTTCTTTTTTCTTGTCAACAATCACAAGTTGCGCTTCCAGATTCTCTTTTACCGCTTCGGCTTCCATCTTTTTACGTTGGATTTCTTCCTGACGCTGGCTAAGTACCATTTCACGTTGCTTCAACTTGTTTTCCGCTTGCTGAATCTTCTGATTCCGCAATGCTACCTCCTTTTCAAGATCCGCTTTCTTATTCAGGAATTTCTCCTTCACTTCCAGCAGCTTGTTTTTCTTAATTACTTCCGCTTCCGTCTCCGCTTCTTTCAGGACATTATCGTATTTGGATTTCAGTACATACCGGAATAGTATATATGAAAGGACTCCTCCTACGATGAAGCAAGCAATTGCTGTTGCTATTATTGCTATCATTCTACATTTAATTTAAGTATATAAATAAAAACGCACCGCCAAATATCAAAGCAATTATTTTTGCTTGGATATTGTGCAGTGCGTGGTTGTTTTATCTCTTATCAGCGAATAGCCGGTCGGGATTTATTCTTCCTTAAAATAATCCTCCAGCAATTCTGTCAGTTCTTTTACCTTCTCCACATAGGGGCTGGTATCATTACGTTGCATCAATTGCAGTCTCTCTAACGAGAACTGATAGGCTACCATGGCAATAATTTTTTCGGGTTCCAGATTTTTATAGACTTCCCGATACTTATTAAGCCTGATATTTACCTGCTTGGCGGCTTCCCGTACCATTTGTTCTTCCTCACGGTTGATGGTTAACGGGTAGTTTGAGTCTGCTATCTGCAGGTTTATCTTTATTTTATCGTTCATACATCTTCTTCTTATTCATTCAACAAAGCGATGCATTTATCGACTTCACGCACTAATTTTGACAATCGCAGCTTCGTCTCTTTTACGTCGCTGCCGTTAAGGCTGATTGCCGTAGCTGTTTTTAGGTTTGTATAGCTGACTTCCAATTCATCGTATTGAGCTTGTACCTTCTCGTTTTTCAGCTTTTCATTTTCGAGAAGCTTCTTCAACTCGGCATTTTCACGCTTAAGTTCATCGTGCAAATAAATCAAATGCCGTAGTTGCGTTTCAAAGGAATTCAATAACTTTTTTTCTTCTTCTGTCATCACTACACCAAAATTGTACACAAAAATACGATTAACTCTGATATTACAAAAACTTTTCGGGAGAAAATGTTCTTTTTCGTCTAAATTAGCTATGAACGGAGGGGAAAGTAGAGTATTGCATAGGAAGCAAATACAGACTGCTTATAATATTATGGTATATTTTAAATTAATGCGAATTAGTAATTGAAAATGAATTGTCATTCATTTTTGTACGATTCTGAATCATTACAAAATCGATTAAATTTTTCTACTGGGTATTTATTTTCAATCTTTCTATTTCTTCTTTCACCTTTTCTCTGTCTCTTCGATGAATAAGGAGTTTGCGGGTGAAGAGTAACAATTTCACCATCTCTTCACCTGTAGCGAGTAGTTTCAAAAATAGTTTCAAGGCTTGAAACAATCTGTTTCACACCGAGAAACACTTCGTTTCGCTACTTGAAACAAAGTGTTTCCCGCCTTGAAACTTTTAGTTTCAAACAAGGTTGAAACTAATTACGAAATAGCTTTACTAATTTTACTCAATGGTGGAATCTGGAGGCTGCAATTTGATTTGATTCACGATGAAGAGCAGGTGAAGGGGCGGCTATTCACCTGCAAACAGCTTGTTTATCGGCCATACAGAAGAAAAGTGAAGGAGCTGGAAGAATTGGACGTATTATAGAGAAAGAGCATTGAATGATTCAAAACTATATAAATCTGAATTCTTCTTTTTTGTTGGTATCGTAAAAAATACTATTCAGTAAACTTTTGTAACTTCGGTCTGTTTTTCAGGAAAGTATTAAGATATAATATCTGATAGATAAGTCATTAATATACCTCCAAACGTGGCGTCGATGCACGCATTTTGATTTCCGCATCCAACACGATTGAATGATTGGGAGATGCCGGATCTTTGATTTTCTCTAAAATAAGTTCGGCAGCTTTTTTCCCCATCTGGTACAAAGGCGGTTCTACTGTAGTCAATTTGGGATAGACTATGTTGGAAAGTTCGGTTCCTGAAAAACTGGCTACGGCGATTTCTTCGGGTATTTTTTTTCCAAGTTCCCTCAATCTGTTCATAGCTCCAATGGCCAATGTTTCCGTAAAAGCGAAAATAGCATTGAAAGGAATATTTCTTTCCACTAATATATCCGCAGCTTTTTTCCCTTCCTCAAAAGTCATACCGGTTTTTATTAGCATATTATTCTTATCAAAAGGAATCCCGAATTTAGCCAAAGCATCTTTGTATCCTCTGACACGTTCTATGGAGTTGTAAATATCGTCCGGTCCCTGTATATGAACAATCTGTTTGCGTCCGCTTCGGATCAGACTTTCTACAAGAAAGAATGACTTCATATAATCGTCCACTATTACCTGCGGGACTTCAAGTCCATAGGGAATACGATCATAGAACACCATAGGCATTCCCGCTTGCTGCAAACGGGCATATTCCTCCTTATTCCTTTTATAACTGCAAAGGCAGATGATGATGCCATCCACCATGAATCCTTCCATCAGTTGCAGGTTCTCTTTTTCTTTTTCCGGGTCTCCTCCCGACTCTGCAATAATCACCTTTATATTTTTGGTGTGAAGCACTTCTTGTATGCCGTTTATTACTCGTGAAGCAAACGGAGTAACCATTTCAGGAACGATCACCCCCACGGTATTGGTATGTCCGTATTTAAGGTTGATTGCTACAGGGTTGGGTCTATATCCCAATCTTTTAGCTGCTTCTATCACCTTTTCTTTCGTTTCTTTACGGATATTCTTGTCATCTCCCAATGCACGAGATACAGTGGAGACGGATATTGACAAATGTCGAGCGATGTCTTTTATGGTTATATACTTCATGCTGAATGATTGTTTAAATCAAAGCAAAGATATTGATTTCAAACAATAAATCCTAATATTGGAGTAAAATACGAATCCCATTTGCCTTTGTGTAATGCTTTTGTAACGTTTGCAGATTTTGGGAACGTTCCCGCAATCGTTTGCAGGCAAAAGAGTTAGGAAAAAACTTTTTTTCAAGCTCTTGTTCTTTATCTTTGCTACATCAACATGATGTCGAACTAAAGAAAAAGAACTATGAAAACACACCTCTTTTCTTATAAGTGCGGTCGAAAGCACATCAAAGTTTACCATCTATTTGAATTGGTAATAATTAAAGGATAAAAAACGGTCATGGACAAGAAAGTACGAAGTATAGAAATTTCGAAACGGGTTCCAATTGTGGGCAACTATGATGTAGTTGTCTGCGGTGGCGGACCAGCTGGTTTCATAGCGGCCATTGCGGCTGCTCGCAGTGGTGCGAAAACTGCTGTTGTGGAACAATATGGGTTTTTAGGTGGAATGGCTACAATGGGGCTTGTTACTCCTTTGAGTGTTTTCACCTATAATAATGAAAAGGTGATAGGCGGTATTCCATGGGAATTTATCGAACGGCTGGAGAAGATGGGAGGCTGTATCATTGAGAAACCTCTTGGCAATGTAGCTTTTGATCCGGAGCTTTACAAGCTTTTATGCCAGCAAATGATGCTGGAAGCCGGCGTGGATATGTATATGCACTCTTACTTAAGCGGTTGTCAGGCAAAAGACGGCAAAATATCCTGTATCCTCTTTGAGAATAAGAATGGGACAGAAGCCATCAGTGCCGATATGTATATCGACTGCACTGGGGATGGTGACCTTGCCGCTATGGCGGGTGTTCCGATGCAAACTGATGAATGTAAACCGCTGCAACCTCTTTCCACCTATTTTATATTAGGAGGTGTGGATACAGATTCGCCCATGATAATCGATGCCATGCACCATAATAAACAAGGGCAGAATTGTCATTGCATTGCAGTTCGTGAGAAACTTTTAGCAATGAAAGAGGCACTTGGCATCCCCGAATTCGGAGGTCCTTGGTTTTGCACCACTCTTCGTCCGGGCGAAGTAACGGTTAATATGACCCGTACTGCAGGAAATGCCATCGATAATAGAAATTTTACCGCAGCGGAATGTCGCTTACGGGAAGACGTATTTAAAATAGCACGAATCTTTAAAGAGAACTTTGAAGAGTTTAAAAACAGTTATGTGACGACCGTCGCCGTACATGCCGGTATTCGTGAGACACGTCGTATCAAAGGTGTACATACCATTACAGCAGAAGAATATGTGAATGCTTATAAATATCCTGATAGCATATCACGCGGCGCACATCCTATAGATATCCATGTCGCTGCAGGTGCGGAACAGAGCGTAACTTTCCTTAAAAAAGCGGCGTATGTACCTTATCGCGCTCTTATAGCTGAAGATTTCCCGAATCTGCTCGTAGCAGGGCGCTGTATTAGTGCTGATAAGACTTCCTTTGCGTCACTTCGCGTTCAGGCAAGTTGTATGGGGGTAGGACAAGCCGCAGGAGTAGCAGCCGCACAATGTATAAAGGCAGGTGTGACCGTACAAAAGGCTGATATTCACAATCTCATAGAGGAATTGAAGAAACTTGGAGCAATTATATAAAGAAGAACCAGAATATGGAACAGTTAGATTATATTATTATTTTACTCTACTTTCTCGGACTGATTGCCGTGAGTGTTGTGATGTCCCGGAAAATCAAAAACTCCGAAGATATGTTTATTGCCGGGCGAAATTCTTCGTGGTGGCTGTCGGGAGTCTCTTCCTACATGACTATCTTCTCGGCAAGTACCTTTGTCGTTTGGGGAGGCGTTGCTTATAAATCGGGACTTGTTGCGGTAGTTGTTGCACTTTGTCTTGGCATAGCATCGTTTATTGTCGGTAAATGGATCTCGGGCAAATGGCGGGAGCTACGTATTAAATCGCCGGGAGAGTTCCTTACTATCCGGTTCGGACACCGCACGGTGAGTTTTTACACGATTTCAGGAATTATAGCCCGTGCGGTACATACGGCAGTGTCTCTGTATGCGGTAGCGGTTGTGATGTGTGCATTAATCAAAGTCGATGGTGGCAGTATTTTTGCAAGTACAGGTATGATGGGCGATTCACCGATGGGTTACCTAAGTATCTGGTGGGCGCTTCTCATCCTTGGTGCCATCGCTCTTGGATATACCATTGCCGGAGGATTTCTTGCGGTACTAATGACTGATGTAATTCAGTTCGGAGTACTTCTGGCCGTGGTTGTATTTATGATACCTCTTTCATTTAATGCAGTTGGAGGCGTAAGTGCATTTATTGATAAGGCCAGTGAGATACCGGGATTCTTCTCGGGCACATCTCCGACCTATACATGGGGGTGGCTTTTACTGTGGATATTTCTCAATGTGTCCATGATTGGCGGCGACTGGCCGTTTGTACAGCGATACATAAGCGTGCCTACTACAAGAGACGCAAAAAAGAGTACTTATTTAATCGGAATTCTTTATATCGTCACTCCTCTCATCTGGTATCTTCCTACCATGATTTATCGTGTGATGGAACCCGGACTTGCGCTTGATTTGGATGCAACCACAATGACTTTCAACGGCGAACACGCTTATGTGAATATGAGCAAACTCGTGCTCATGAAAGGAATGGTCGGCATGATGTTGGCAGCGATGCTATCGGCTACATTGAGTAATGTTTCGGGCATTTTGAATGTATATGCCAATGTATATACTTATGATATTTGGGGACACAAAGAGAAAAACCGTCAGGCAGATGAGAAAAAGCGTATCAAGGTAGGACGTCTCTTCACATTTGTCTTTGGACTTGTGATTATCGCTTTGTCAATGCTCATCCCGTTTGCCGGAGGTGCCGAAAAGGTGGTAGTAACCCTTCTTACTATGGTGATGTGTCCTTTATATATTCCGTCGATATGGGGACTGTTCTCGAAGCGGCTGACAGGCAACCAACTTATTTCTGCAATGATTCTTACCTGGCTCGTTGGTATTATGGCTCGCGTCATAATTCCCGCCTCCGTTATTAGTCCAAGCCTTATAGAGTCAGTTGCCGGTTGTGTACTTCCTGTACTTATCCTTGCAATTATGGAAGTTTGGTCGGCACGTAAAAAGTATGAAGACAATGGTTATCAAGCCATTTGTGAATATACTGATCCTGAAGCCGATCGCGAACCGACATTAAAGGAGAAGAAAGCGGTATTAATCTATTCGCATTTGGCTGTTAACTGCTTCTGTATTACCATTGGTGTCGTTGCGCTCTTACTGATAGGTCTGCTTATTGCCGGCGATCCGAAGACCCTTGCGGTCAAAGGAATTGTGATAGGAAGTATCGTACTGATGATTGCCATGATACTTGCTTATGTGATATACAGAATTATATATGCAAGACGTCTGAAAATGTCTAGCTAGTCAATTATTAATAACCCTAAATACTAATCAAATGAATCTAAAGATGTTATTGTTTGCAAGTGTGTCGCTTGTGCTTTTTGCATCTTGTCATAACTCGGATGATCCGTATATGACACTCGCGACAAAGACACTTGATGTAGAAGCAGAAGGTGGGCTTTTCACTGTTGACCTTTCATCTAATGTCTATTACAGAGTCAATAACGACTGTCAGACTGATGGAAGCGATAGCCATTGGGCAGTTGTTGATTCGCATGAGACACAAGGTGAGATTACTAAGTTTACAATCAAAGTCTCTGAAAATTCATCGACTAGTTCACGTGTCGGTGCCATTCGTTTCATTGGCGATGATGTAACTCCTCTAAAGCTGGTTATTACCCAAAAGATGATTGTTCCGAAAGGTATCAGTCCTACCACCGAATCGATTGACGCAACTACAACAGAATCTTCGTTCAAAGTCTTTGGAGATAAAGAGTGGAAGGCTGTGTGTACAGATGCGGATGTGACCGTTTCTCCTGCAAATGGGGTAGGCGAATGTGATATTAAACTTACTTTCCCGGAGAACAAGACATTTACCAAAAGGACAATTAAAGTAACGGTAACCATCCAGGATGATACAGACTATACCTATACTCTTGTACAAGATGCTTTCTCGGGCATTTTGGCTGATTGGGACTTGAATAGTTTAACTGCCAACACAAGTGGAACATTTGCTGATGATGAGGCACAATCGGTATTCCCGGGAACCAATGGCAAGTATATTGCTCCGAGTGCCGGAAGTGGTAAGATTGAGTATTGGGCATGTGACCGGACAGGTTATGTAGCGCAGAAAGTCGTATGCAGCCGTGCCGTGGGTGCTAATGGTGACCCGTATGTATCAGGAGCTATTCCGGGTGATTATTGGTATGTCTATGGGGATATGAAAGGTACGACCATTCCTGCCGGTACCAAGATACACTTCTATTTTGTGACCAAATTAGGAACGATGTGTTCCAACTACTGGATGATCGAGTTCAAGGATGGAGAAGAATGGAAACCGGCTCTTCCGACTTCGACTCTTCAGGAAAGTGCGACAGAGACACTGTCGGGTGCACCTATCAATTACTCGGCGACTATTACCTACAACTTTGCGGGAATGTTGCTCGATAGCAGTAACAATGGCGCATATATCCCTGCCGAAGGAATATTTACCACGACTAAGGATATGGATGAGATTGTGCTAAGATTCGGACAGGCAGGCCGTTTATGTCTTAGTGGTGCCAGATATGCCGGAAAATATATCGACTGGACACATGCAAGCGGCCAGACACGTTTTTCAGCGCAACATCCGAGTAATCCTGAAACAGGTGCGGCAATCAAAGAGTATAACCAACATGTATTGCTTGAAATCGTAGAATAAAGAGTATGAAAAAAAGTATATTAAGCCTGTTATTGGCATGTTTCCTGCAAATCAATCTGGCTTTTGCACAGAATGTAATGAAGGGTGTCGTTAGCGATGCCAATGGTCCTCTTGTCGGAGTGGTGATCCACGATAAAGACAATGCAAAAGGTACTACCTCCGATATGTCGGGAAAGTATGCGCTCAATGGCGCTGAATCAGGCCATACAATAGAATTCCGTTATCTTGGTTATGTGACCGAGACTGTGGTATGGGATGGTAAAAGTGTAGTAAATATAAAACTTAAAGAGGATGCTGTACAACTTGAAGAGACGGTTGTTATCGGCTATGGATCTGTAAAGAAGAAAGATCTTACAGGTGCGGTCGGTGTAATCAACAGTTCGCTTATCGAGAAACAGAGCACGTCTCAACTTTCACAATCTTTGCAAGGACTGATTCCGGGACTGACGGTTACCCGTTCGAGCAGTATGCCGGGAGCGAGTGCTACGGTTCAGGTGCGTGGTGTGACAACAATGTCTGATTCGAGTCCGCTTATCCTTGTCGATGGTATGATGGTCAGTAGCCTCGACAATATAGCAAGCGAAGACGTACAGCAGATTACTGTACTTAAAGATGCAGCTTCTGCATCCATCTATGGTGCCCGTGCTGCTGCCGGTGTTATCTTGATAACGACTAAGGAGGCAACCGAGGGACAGCTTTCGATCGGTTATAACGGAGAGATTTCGTTGTCTTCTCCTACCGAATTTCCGAAATTCCTGACAGACCCTTATCACTACATGACAATGTATAACGAATGGTCGTGGAACGATGCCGGTAATCCTGCGGGAGGCGAGTTTGCCAACTATTCACAGGACTACATCGACAACTATGCTACCAACAACAGGTATGATCCCATTCAATATCCTATCTATGATTGGAAAGACGCTATTCTTTCGAATACCGCTATGCGCCATAAGCACAACTTGACCATGACGTATGGCAACAAGGTAATCAAGAGCCACACTTCCGCTACCTACGAAAATGCCGACGCTATCTATAAAGGTTCAAACCACGAAAGAATCTCTATCCGTTCGCGTAATAATCTCAAGATTAGCGATAAGCTCTCCGGTTCTATCGATTTCTCGGTACGTTATGCCACGAAAAATGACCCGACTTCCGGTAGTCCGATTCGTGCAGCTTATATGTATCCTTCCATTTATTTGGGACTTTATCCGGACGGCCGTGTAGGTCCCGGTAAAGACGGCAGTCTTAGCAATACGCTTGCCGCCTTATTGGAAGGCGGAGAGAAGAAGACCGTATCCAACACAATGACCGGTAAATTCTCGTTGAGCTATAAGCCCATAAAAGATTTGACCCTTACTGCCAACCTGACTCCTACCGTCGGAACTGTTTCGATCAAGGAGATGAAGAAAGCCATACCTGTTTACGATGCATACGAAACCGATGTTATGCTGGGATATGTTTCAGGATATACTTCCAATTCGCTAAGTGAAGAACGTCGTAACATCAAATCATTGGAGAAACAATTCATCGCTACATACGACAAGACCTTCAGCAAGGTACATAACTTCAATGCCATGGTCGGTTATGAAGATTATAGTTATACGTATGAAACGATGTCGGGATCGACAAACGATATGTCTTTGTCTTCTTTCCCTTATCTTGATTTGGCGAATAAGAATGCTCTTGCCGTAGCCGGTAATTCTTATCAGAATGCATACCGTTCATTTTTTGGCCGTGTCATGTATAATTACGACAGCCGTTACTACCTCCAGCTCAATGCTCGTGAAGACGGATCTTCACGTTTTCACAAGGATCACCGTTGGGGATTCTTCCCGTCCGCATCGGTGGGTTGGGTCATCTCTAACGAGAAATTCATGCAAAACATAACCCCGATAAACTATCTGAAGTTCCGTGCCTCTATCGGTACTCTCGGTAACGAGCGGATTGGAAATTATCCTTATCAGACATACATTTCGTTCAATAATGCCATTATGTATGACAGTGCAGGTTCTACGCCCCAATCTTCGATGTCTGCCGCTCAACAGGATTATGCGTATGAGAATATCCATTGGGAGAAAACACAGAGCTGGGATATAGGTGTGGATGCCGCTTTCTTTAACAATCGTCTAGACTTTAGCGCAGACTATTATTATAAGAAGACAACAGATATGCTCTTGTCGGTGGCAATCCCGTCGTTTACAGGTTATTCGGCACCTGACAGGAACGTAGGTAAAATGCACACCCGTGGTTGGGAGGTGAAACTCGGCTGGTCTGATCGTATCGGAGATGTAACTTATGCAGTAAGTTTTAATATCTCTGATTACAAGTCTATAATAGATAATCTTAATGGCAGGCAGCAGTTTAACAGCGATGGTACCATTATTACCGAAGGCGCAGAATATAACTCCTGGTATGGATATAAGACTGCTGGTTTATTCCAGACCGCAGAGGAAGTCAGTGAAAGCGCTCTGCTTTCGGCTTCTACCAAACCGGGTGATGTGAAATATGTAGATGTCAGCGGTCCGGACGGCACTCCTGACGGAATTATCAATGAGACATACGACCGTGTAGTGCTTGGCAGCTCATTGCCACACTATCTATATGGAGGTTCTATTAGTTTGGGCTGGAAAGGTCTCTCCTTCTCCTTACTCTTCAATGGTGTCGGGAAACAACTTTCACGCCTCACCGAAAGTATGATTCGCCCCATGCAGGGACAATGGCTTCCGGCTCCGTCAGTCCTTCTGAACGACAATGGCAGCCGTAATTATTGGAGTGTGTATAACACTGCAGAGCAGAACGCGGCAGCCAGCTATCCCCGTTTGAGCCATCAGGGCGGTGAATACAACAACTACAAAATGTCGGATTACTGGCTCAAGAGTAGTGCCTATATGCGTATAAAGAATATCAACGTTGGCTATACAGTTCCTAAAAAAATCGTCTCTAAAGTCGGAATCAAGGGACTTCGGGTGTACGTCAATATCGATGATCCATACTGCTTTGATAGTTATCTTTCGGGATGGGACCCTGAAGCAGGCGCTTCTACCTATATCACACGCACTTATACATTTGGAGTGGATATCAAATTCTAATGGAGTATGAAAAAATTACATAATATGAAAAAAATACATGTATTGATTTGCATGATAGCTCTTCTATCTGTAACTTCTTGTGTGAACCTCGATCTGAATCCTCCTTCAGCCGCATCCAGTGAAAACTGGTTCTCGTCACCGGAGGAAGTTCGAATCTCATTGAACGATTTTTATCGCAGTACCTTCTTTGTTATAGAAGAAGGTTGGACGCTGGATCGTAATACGGATGACTGGGCGCAACGAACCAACATTTATACCATTGCGGCAGGTTCACTGAATGCGTCTTCTACAAGTAATCCTAACATCAAGACTGTTTGGAGTTACACGTATAAGAACATTAGTCGTGCCAACCGAATTTTGGAGGCACTCGACAAACTTGAAGGCAAATATTCCACCACTGAACTGAATACGCTTCGTGCCGAAGCCCGTTTTTTCAGGGCATTTGCTTATTCACGTTTGATTACTCTTTGGGGAGATGTTCCTTTCTACGTGACTTCGATTACTCCGGAGGAAGCATTTGAGATGGGGCGTACCGACAAAGCTGTCGTTCTGAAACAAATTTATGAAGATTATGACTATGCCGCAGAAAATTTGCCGGTCGCAAATAATAATAGCGGCGCCACCCGTGTGGACAAAGGAACGGCTTATGCTTACAAGGCTCGTACCGCTCTCTATCAACACGACTATGGGACTGCCGCAAACGCTGCGCAAGACTGTATGGATCTGGAAGTATATGACTTGGCCCCTGATTATGGAGAACTTTTCCGCGACAAGACAAGAGGAAGCAAAGAAGTTATCTTCTCTGTTGCTCACTCAAGCGACCTTGAGTTGGATGAAAACGGTAAACCTACTACACAGGCTATCGGTTCCTTTATTGCCCGTTCGGCAGGCGGTACACATAATGCACAACCTTCGTGGGAACTTCTTGCTGTCTACGAAATGACGAATGGCAAGACGATTGATGAACCGGGCAGTGGCTTTGATCCTCACGCTCCATTTGCCAACCGTGATCCCCGTTGCCTGGAAACATTTGCTGCTCCCGGCAGCCGTATCTATGGTATTGAGTGGAACCCTGCGCCAAACGCACTCGAAGTAATGGACTATACGCAAAATCGTATGATTACAAACAAAGATTCCAAAGGCGGTTCGGATGCTTCCAACTGTGCTTACAATGGTTGTTGCCTGCGCAAAGGCGCGCAAGAATCATGGCGTACTACTTTGTATAACGACAACCCCGTTATTCTCATGCGTTATGCCGATGTTTTGTTGATGTATGCCGAAGCTAAGATTGAACTGGGGGAGATTGACGCTACTGTCCTTGCTTGCATCAACGATGTCCGTGCCCGTGCTTATGGCACCACCCGTACACAAACCAACGACTATCCGTCCATCACGACAACCGATCAGACGGCATTGCGCAAAGTGCTCCGCCGTGAGCGTCGTGTGGAGTTTGCATGGGAAAATCTGCGCTATTTCGACTTGCTTCGTTGGCATCAGTTTGAGAATGCTTTCGGACACAATATGTACGGATTTACCCGTACAGCCAACAGGGCAAAGGAATACTTTGCGGCAGGCAACTGGTTTTGGCCGGAGACTCCGACATTTGACAAAGACGGATTTCCTTCTTTTGAAGCGATGGCCGACGGAACCTATATCGTCCAGCATGGTGAACGTAAGTATGATGAGAAGATTTATTTATGGCCATTGCCAAGTGATGATGTATTGATAATGAATGGCAAACTTGTTCAAAATCCAGGGTACTAACTTTATTAAATAAATGATATTATGAGCATTGGAGAAATTTTATTGCGCAGTCGCTATCAACCATTGAAAAGGGTGTTGAGCTATGATGTATTCAACACCGGCTTTAACGGCTGGATGACATTGATGCCTAACTTTACGGAATATCCCGATTTTGATGTTCCCAAGACATTGGTCAATAAAGACCAGTGGCCACCGGTCATGCTTAGTTCCGCTACTTTCAGGTATCCGGGCACTCACGGAGCTATGTCCGGCACTTACTCTCTTAAACTTTCGACAAGACCTGTTGCCGCTCCTTATACGGAGATTCCGGCGGAAGGTTGTCTGGGACATGCCATTAAGCGGCTTTCGTTCTCTCGTCCGGGCTGCAAATATTTGCAGATAGAATGTTGGTTTACATACACGGCGGAACAGGATGTGGTGGATGGCGGTGACCGTCCGCAACCGGGTTTACATGAGAGTTCCATCCGCGATTTTGGTATGGGATTCGATGTACAGGAGGGTGGAAAACGTTACCATGTAGGAATTCGTTATCTCAATGCAGTAGATGGCAAATTAATGCAGAAGTGGCAGTATGAACATTCCAATGAAGACATAACCGACCGCGATTGGGCTTATGGACTTGACGGAGACTGGTGTAAGAGGGGAGTCGATCCCTGGTGGTTCGGCCGCCGTTATCCTAATGGCGACCACGATGGATTCAAGGATTTGAAAGATGGTCATCAGAAACTCATTTACAATGAGACCGACTGTAAACTCAATTGGCAATACATGCGTCTGAAACTTGACACAGAGCTTCGTGAATATGTAGAGTTCCAATGTCAGGACAAAATTTGGGATATGCGTGGCATTGCAGCCGATACCGTTGACGGATATGGACGCATCGACAATCTTATCAATCCTCTTTTCTGGGTGGGTACTGATACCAATCGTCGTGTATTCTTTTATATAGATTCTGTTGTTGTTTCACAAGAATAAAAGGAGGAATGTAATATATGAAAATGTTTAATGATTCCCATCTTGAGGTAAAGAAGTTCTTTAAAGGTACTTTCTTCACTCATCCTTACGAGGCTGGTTGGGCAGATGAGGCTATATTCTTTGTTATGGTTGAGAAAATAGAAGGAGATCCCGTATTCGAAGGTCGTGTGCAACTATCGCAAGACGGTATACATTGGGCTGACGACGGTAGTGATCCTGTAATCTTCAAAGGACTTGGCCAACATATTATAAAGGTAAATTCAAATTTTGGTAATTATATTCGTCTTGCCGTCAGCATTGAAGGCGGAGAGATGTTTTTAAATCTTCATATAGCATGCAAAGGTTAATATTTATACTTAGTCTGTTCATTCTTGCGATTGTAGGATGCAGCTCCAATGAGTCTCACTCATTTTTGATTCGTCCGGATGGAGGTGGGGAAGATGCTGCCACTGAAATAGAGATAGGTAAAACGATTCCTGCCTGGCAGGAGGGTGTGATGGATATTCATTTCATCAATACAACTACCGGTGAAAGCATGTTTGTAATATTCCCGGATGGTACGCAAATGCTTATTGATGCCGCAAGTTCGAGTGTTACGACCAACTCTAATAGCAATACGACCAACACCGGTATCCGTAGTCGTTGGGATCCGACTCTGACTTCTACCCGTGGTTCACAGATTATAACTGATTACATTCGTAAGTGTATGGTATGGACAGGTAACAGTACGATTGATTATGCCGTACTTACCCACTTCCATAATGACCACTTTGGCGGTTATACTTCTTCTTTGCCAAAATCAGCTAATTCCAGTACTTATTCGTTGATAGGTTTTGCCGAGATTTTCGATAATTTCAAGATTGGTACGCTTCTCGATCGTGGCTATCCCGATTATAACTATCCGTTCAATATGGCGACAATGGCAGACAATGCTCCAAGTTGCAGCAACTATATCAATGCAGTGAAATGGCATGTCGCCAATCAAAAGTTCGATGCTGCGATATTCAAAGCAGGGGCGAATGATCAGATCGTTCAGAAGTATAATCCTGCAAAGTATCCTACTGCAAAGGTGCAAAACGTGGCAGTGAATGGAGAGATCTGGACAGGTTCGGGCACTACCACAAAGAAGACATTCCCTGAACTCTCGGAGATTACATACGAAAACAGTAAGAACATTACCTCCAGTGACAATTGTCCGCCGGAGAATATAACCAGTTGTGTGATGAAAGTTTCGTATGGCAACTTTGATTTCTTTGCCGGTGGTGACCTTCAGTATAACGGACGTTCGAGTCATGCGTGGAAAGATGCCGAACTGCCCTGTGCAAAAGCAGTAGGTCAGGTGGAACTCTTGAAAGCTAACCATCACGGTGTAACCAACACCAATCAAGTAGATGCTCTGAAAGCACTCAATCCACAAACGATTGTTGTCAATTCGTGGGTAGATTGTCATCCCCGTACCGATATACTGAATTCGATGGAGACAACACTCCCTGCGTGTGACATGTTTATCACTAACTTCTGGCAGGGCGATCGCCCCAGCGGAGTAGACGACCGGGTTACGGCGGAAGAGGCTGCGAGAGTAAAGGGATATGATGGACATATTGTAGTTCGTGTGACCGATGGGGGAAACAAATACAGAGTTGTGACAATCACAGATTCTGACGGGGCAATGACTGTTAAGACTATTTCCGGTCCATATACAAGCAGATAATGAATACAAAATATTATGATGTAATAGTAGCAGGTGCAGGTCCTGCCGGGATATGTGCGGCTGTAGCCGCCGCCCGGCAAGGAGCACGTGTTGCCCTTATCGAAAGATACGGAGTCATCGGAGGTAACCTGACCGCCGGGTATGTCGGCCCTATTCTCGGTAGTGTAAGCAAGAACACGATGCGCGATGAGGTTTGTGCTATTCTTGGCGTCAAAGACAATGACTGGATTGGCGAACATGGAAATGCTCACGATTTCGAAGAGGCAAAACTTACATTGGCAGAATTTGTCGCCAGGGAAAAGAACGTCGATGTCTTTTTGCAATGTTGCGTGTCGGATGTTATTCGTGACGGAAAGGTGGTAAAAGGCATTAAGTGTGCAAGTAACGAGGGGACGCTCTGTTTTGAAGCCGCGGTTACAATTGATTGTACCGGTGATGCCATAGTATCTTTTCTTGCCGGTGCAAAAATAGAAAAAGGACGTGCTGACGGACTCATGCAGCCTGTAACCCTTGAATACACCATTGACGGCGTAGATGAATCGAAAGGAATTATCTGCATTGGAGATGTAGACAATGTTCAACTGAATGGCGAGTGTTTTCTTGATTGGTGTAAAAAGAAAGCCGATGAGGGCAAACTTCCCCGGATGCTTGCTGCCGTGCGTTTGCATCCGTCGGTCAGACCGGGTTGCCGTCAGGTAAATACGACACAAGTCAATAGAGTGGATATTACTTCGGTAAGCTCTATTTTCGCCGCCGATCTTGAACTTAGGCAACAGATACGCCTCCTGACTCAATTCTTGAAAGAAAATTTGCCGGGTTACGAAAACTGTAGAGTGATCGGAAGTGGTACAACAACCGGAGTGCGCGAAAGCCGCAGGGTGATGGGCGACTATGTGATCGATGCCGATGAAATGGCGGAAGGCTGCCGTTTTGCCGATGTGGTGGTACATAAAGCATTGTTCATTGTCGATATACATAATCCTGACGGAGCCGGACAGGCGGAACCAACCATCCAATATTGCAAACCATACGATTTGCCGTATCGTTGTTTTCTCCCGTTGGGCTTGGAAGGGCTTCTGGTGGCGGGACGGTGTATATCGGGTACTCACAGAGCTCACGCTTCATATCGTGTCATGAGTATTTGCATGGCGATGGGAGAGGCAGTTGGTATTGCTGCTGCCATGAGTGCGTCACAGCACTGTACTCCGCGGGCTCTCGATGTAGGAGAGTTGCAGAAACGGCTTGAGTCGTTAGGCGTAGAGCTGTTCGATTAACGTAGAACATAATCATACTTTAAATTTATAGAGCATACTTATGAAAAAGATATATTTGTCTGTCGTGTGCTTACTGATCTCTATTCCCCTTATCGCCCAGTTGTATGTAGAGCCGGAGAAAGAGGTGGAGTGCTCTGTCTTCCTGGCAAAGGAAGGACGGGGGCGGGCACAGCAAGGACTTGAAATATGGGATGATTACATATTCTCGTGCGAGGATGGAGGGCACGTGAATATCTATGATTTCAAAAGTGCCGATCCGAAACCTGTGGCAGGCTTTGAGTTGGCGTCCTCCCATCCGGACAACCATGTAAATAATGTATGCTTTGGCGTCGAGACAAAACGCGGAGCATCGTTTCCTCTCTTGTATATCACAAACGGGAAGGTAGGAAGCGAGTTGGAATGGTTGTGTTTTGTGGAGAGCATCACCCGTCGTGGGAAACGTTTTAGCAGCGAAATCGCACAGACAATTGAACTCGATGGCTCGAAGTGGGCGGAGAAAGGGTATGTCTCCATCTTTGGTGCGCCAAGCTGGCTGGTCGATCGGGAACGGGGCTTTATATGGATATTCTCGGCGCGTAAACGTACTGTGGCGAAGGTGACAAAGCATGCATGGGAAAACCAGTATGTCGCCACCAAATTCCGCATACCGTCGTTGAGTGAGGGGGCAAAGGTGCGCCTCGACGAAAATGACATTCTCGATCAGGTGGTGTTCCCCTATGAGGTATGGTTCACACAAGCGGGCTGTATGCATGATGGTAAAATCTATTTCTGCTTCGGAGTTGGGAAACAGGATGACAGCCGTCCTTCCTGCATCCGGGTGTACGATACGGATAGGCGGACGATTACTGCCCGATACAATGTGCAGGAACAGGTTATTTACGAACCGGAAGATATTGTGGTTAAAGACGGGGTTATGTATGTCAATACCAATACGAATGCGAAAAAGACGTCTGATCTTCCTTGCATATTCAAGCTCTCTCTTCCGAAAGAAAAGCCGGTGGCCGAAAATCCTCTCGACGAGATACGCAGGGACCCGGAACGTGCGGGCGGCGTGTATTATGTGACCGATCTTTCACATCCGGTTACGCCGGCACCCAAAGGATATACGCCTTTTTATATAAACGGCTATTTCCGTCACGGAGCGCGTCAGATAGACGATGAGGTGACTTATCCTGCCATATACGGCGTATTGGAGAAAGCTCATGCCACAAACAACCTTACCGATTTTGGGAAAGCCCTGTACGAACGTCTTGAACCGTTCAAGAAGAATGTGTTTTACAAAGAAGGCGATCTGACACAAATCGGTTATCGTCAGACAAGGGAGATAGGCCGGAGGATGGTACAAAACTATCCGGAAGTATTTGAAGGCCATCCCTATTTGAAGACTAACGCAACGAATGTGCTTCGGGTGGCGGCCACCATGCAATCTGTAAATTCGGGCATTTTGTCACTGCGCCCCGGGCTTGAATGGGCGGAGATAGACAACTCCCGTTCGTTCCTTACCACACTGAATCCATACGGTAACGTATGTCCCGGCAGGAGTCCGCTTGATAAGTATATACTCGGTAAGGAAAACTGTTGGTATAAAAAATATCGTTCATATATAGATGAAAAGTTGGATGTGGATGCTTTTTTTAGAAGACTGTTTATAGACGTAACACAAGTAGAAAGTGAGTATGACAAGTACGACCTGATTCATCGTTTCTGGTTAATGGCGTCACTGATGCAATGTCTCGACCGTCAAGTGCCTATATGGGATATTTTTACAGAAGAGGAAATATTGGTTTGGGCGGAAATCGAGAACTATAAGTATTTTGCGCAGAAAGGTCCTGAACCGGTATCTCACGGGCGTAGTTGGGGACTTGCATCCCGCACGTTACGCCATTTGTTAGACGAATCTGCCGAAGATCTGGTTCGCAAGCGTCATGGCATCAATCTCAACTTCGGCCACGATGGCGTTCTGATGGCCATCTTGACTAATCTGCAAGCCGGGACGTGGGCGCGGGAGGCTAGTAATTCCAAAGAAGCGTTGCAGAGTTGGAAGTACTGGGATATTCCGATGGGGGCGAACCTTCAGATGATCTTTTACCAATCGGAAGGCAATCCGGACGTTTTAGTTAAGTTTATGCTGAATGAAAAAGACCTCCGGTTGCCGTTGGAAGCGGTTGAAGCATCTTATTACAAATGGAATGAGGTTTATAAATTCTATATAGAACATTGCGACAAGGTGGAAAAATCACTTGCCGAAACATTGAAATTATCGTATGAAGACTTTTAATTATAATCGTGCTGAAATAAAGGCCGGAATAGTACATTTCGGCGTTGGAAACTTCCATCGTGCACATCTCGAAGCTTACACAAATCTATTACTTGAAGATCCGTCACAAAGATGCTGGGGGGTATTCGGAGCCATGATTATGCCTACGGACGGGGTATTGTTCAACGCCCTCAAGAAAGACGACGGCATATATCAGTTGACGACATGCAGCCCTTCCGGCGAACAGGATAGTATGCTGATTGGTTCGCTTGTAGAACTGGCATGGGGGGAAATAGATAGTGAGCCTATCATCGCTAAAATAGCATCGGAGGAGATAAAAATCATCTCTCTCACCATTACCGAAGGGGGATATAAGGTTGATTTTAACCAATCGCGCAGTGTGTTCTGGTATGTAGCCGAAGGACTTAAACGCCGGATGGAGAAAGATTTGCCGATTACGATTCTTTCGTGTGACAACATGCAGATGAACGGCAATGTCGCCAAATGTGCGTTTATGTCATACTTCGAAGAGAAATATCCCGAGGTGGCAGCGTGGGCGAAAAAGAAAGTGACGTTCCCGAATTCGATGGTGGATCGAATCACTCCCGTAACAAAACCGGGTAAGGGTACAGATGTGTGTTGTGAAGACTTTATACAATGGGTGATTGAAGATAATTTCATTGCAGGCCGTCCTGCATGGGAGAAGGTGGGAGTTACATTCACCCATGATGTGACCCCGTATGAAATCATGAAATTAAGTCTTCTCAATGCGTCACATACTCTTCTTTCTTATCCTGCCTATATGGAAGGATTCAGGAAGGTCGATGCTGTAATGGCAGACGAGAGGTATCGTGCAATGATAAAGCTGTTTATGAACAGGGACGTTACTCCTTATGTTCCGGTTCCCGAAGGCGTTGACCTTGAAGCGTATAAAGACCAGCTTATCGAACGATTTTCAAACAAGGCGATCAGCGATCAGGTATCACGGCTTTGCGGCGATGGCATTGCTAAGTTTGCGGTTTATGTGGTACCCATACTCAAACAGATGTTGCAGGATGGGAAGGATATTTCGATAGAGGCTTTCCTGATAGCTGTTTATTGCAAATACCTGATAGGTGCGCGCACCGAGTCCGGTGAAAATATAGCTATCTCCGAACCTCACATCACCCCGGCGGACAGGAAGTTGATTTCGGGAGGATCGCCGGCCGAGTTCTTGAAGATATCACCTTTTGTGTCATTGGGACTGGACAAATACCCTGTGTTTATGGAAAAGTATGAGCAGTTTTATGCTATGCAGGTAGCAGAAGGGTTGAAGGTCTTATTACAGTAAACAACTAAAAAATACAAGGCAATGAAGAAGTTTTTCATAACGGTTGTTCTGTCGCTTTCGTGCGTATTGTCGGTTTCGGCACAAAAACAGACGGAGGCGTCAACGCTTAACCTGATAGGTCAGCCGTTTGAATCGACTCCCAATCCGTATCATAGAGTCGATACATTGGTTTATAAAGGTTTTAACAGGACGGAGAATCGACAACTCCGTTGCTCTGCCGGTATGGCTGTGTTGTTTAAAACGAACACGCGTAATATACAGATTACGACAAAGTGGGGATATGTATATTCGAGCCATTCAACCATGCCGATCTCTTATAAAGGATATGATCTTTATATCAAAAATGCAGACGGTCAATGGCAGTATGCGGCAAGCGGTTCATTGAAAGCGTATAAGGGCGAGAAAACCGAGACATTCACGCTCATTGAGAATATGGATGGTACGATGCACGAATGTATGATGTATATGCCGATGTATTCGGAGGTCATTTCTTGTAAGATAGGGATAGATGACGATGCTGTTATCGAACCGTTGAAGTCCGATTTTCGTCACAGGATAGCGGTATATGGCTCTTCGTTTACGCAGGGAGTGAGCACGGATCGATCCGGTATGAGTTATCCCATGCAATTTATGCGTAATACAGGTCTTCAAGTCGTGTCGCTCGCAACAAGCGGACGTTGCCTGATGCAACCTTACATGCTCGACGTTCTTGCGGAAGTCAAGGCTGATGCCTTTATATTCGATACTTTTTCAAATCCTGACGCAGAACTGATAAGAGAGCGCCTGATGCCGTTTATCGATCGGCTTATAGCGGCACATCCGGCTACTCCGTTGATATTTCAGCGTACGATCTATCGTGAACGACGTTCATTTGATACAGTTCTTGATGCGAAAGAACGGGCTAAGGCGGCAACCGTAGAGGAGTTGTTTGCAAAAATCCGCACGAACCCGAAATATAAAGACGTTTATCTGATTACGCCTGATGCTTCCGATGCGCATGAGACATCGGTCGACGGAACTCATCCAAGTAGTTATGGATATGCACTTTGGGCGAAGTCGATAGAGACTCCGGTAATAGAAATTTTAAGTAAATATGGTATAAAATGAGACAAGCGGTATTAGTAGAACCAAAACATATTGAATTTCGTGAGGTTGAGGCGCCTAAGGCGTCGGACCTGAAAGAACATCAGGTACTTCTGAATATTAAGAGAATTGGTATTTGTGGAAGTGAGATACATTCTTATCACGGATGTCATCCGGCAACTTTCTATCCGGTAGTTCAGGGGCATGAATATTCGGCAGTGGTAGTCGCTACGGGGGCGGCGGTTACGATCTGCAAGGCGGGTGACGTTGTCACCGCACGTCCGCAACTCGCGTGTGGGAAGTGCAAGCCTTGTCAGCGGGGAGAGTATAATATTTGTGAAGAGCTAAGAGTGCAGGCTTTTCAGGCAAATGGAGCTGCGCAAGACTTTTTTGTGGTTGATGATGACAGGGTTGCGGTGTTGCCTGAAGGTATGTCACTTGATTATGGGGCTATGATAGAACCGGTGGCAGTAGCTGCGCATGCAACCATGCGTGGCGGGGACTTGAAAGGTAAGAATGTGGTTGTATCGGGTGCCGGAACAATCGGTAACCTCGTGGCGCAGTTCGCTAAGGCAAGAGGAGCCAAACGGGTTCTTATTACCGATGTGAGTGATTTCAGACTTGAAATCGCTCGTAAATGTGGCATAATAGATACGCTCAATGTAGCTAAGACGCCGCTCAAAGAAGGAGCGAAGAGGCTTTTCGGGGATGAAGATTTTCAAGCTGCGTTTGAGGTTGCCGGAGTTGAGTCGAGTATTCGTTCGCTTATGGAGTGTATTGAAAAAGGGAGTACCATCGTTGTAGTGGCGGTATTTGGCAAGGATCCGTCGCTTAATATGTTCTATTTGGGAGAGCACGAACTGAAGGTGAACGGAACGATGATGTATCGCCATGAAGATTATCTTACGGCTATCGATCAGGTAAGTTCGGGAGCTATCCGTCTCGAACCGCTTATTTCGAATCATTTCCCGTTCGAGCAGTATGACGAGGCATATAAATTTATAGACGAGCATAGTGCAACATCCATGAAAATAATTATTAAACTATAAAACCATGAAAATAATAGGTATAGGAGAAGTTGTTTGGGATTGCTTCCCGGAAGGTAAGAGACTTGGCGGAGCGCCTATCAATTTCTGTTTTTTTGCAAAGGAGTTGGGAGCAGAATCATATCCCGTTACGGCAATAGGTGAGGACGAACTCGGCGATGAAACGTTTACAGTGCTTAAAGAGACCGGACTTGATTTAGGATATATTTCCCGTAATATTTTGCCGACAGGTAAAGTGCTTGTGTCGTTGAATGAGGCCGGTGTACCGCAATATGACATTGTTGAGAATGTTGCTTGGGATACTATCGAGTGTAGTCCTGCGACCATGAAACTTGTCGGCGATGCAGATGCTGTTTGTTGGGGCTCTTTGGCACAGCGAAGCGAAAAGTCACGTGCTGCAATCTTGAGACTCATAGATGCCGTGCCGGATACCTCTTTGAAGGTGTTTGATATTAATATCAGGCAACATTTTTATTCGACAGACTTGATTGTGGAGTCCTTGCAAAAGGCAAATGTCCTCAAATTGAATGAAGACGAATTGCCATTATTGATCTCTCTCCTTTCTCTTTCGACTGATTTTGTGGAAGCTATCGCAGAACTCATTGCTCGTTTCTCGCTCAAATATGTTATATTCACACAGGGGGCAGTACGTAGTGGCATATATGATGTAAGTGGGGAAATTTCATCCATAGATACACCTAAAGTTGAGGTGGCCGATACTGTAGGTGCAGGCGACTCGTTTACTGCTACCTTTGTTGTGAACATACTTAGAGGGGCGTCGGTCGCTGAATCACACCGCAAAGCGGTAGATGTATCGGCATATACTTGTACACAAAGGGGGGCTATTAATCCGTTGCCGGATAGTAAAAAGTAATATTGGGTACTCCACATAAGGAAGTTTCGTACTTGGTTTGAATGATTCTTCAAACCAAGCGTGGTGGATATGCCTTGTTCTTGTTGATTGCAGTTTAATTCCGTTAGTTAACCGCAGAATTTGCGGCTTAGCATACCTCTTTTGGCCGCATTTTATAGATAACTCCAGTTAAATAGTTATTTTTGCAGAAATAACTGATGGTATGTTTATCCATGAAATAGAAAATTGGAGTTCATTCAGATGGAACATCAAAAGTTTGTCAGATGAAATAGCCTGGATAAATAGGGCTATAGTCTATCTCGTGGAGCGGTTGAGTACAATTGGATTTGAATAGTAATTTTTACGAAATAAAGGAACCCATGTTGAAAATATTAGTAACCTACGCCGTACAAGGCGAATTTGTAGAACTTAAATGGCCGGATATAGAACCTTACTACGTTCGTACAGGTATTGGTAAAGTTAAATCAGCCTTTCATTTGGCAGAGGCAATCCGTCAGGTACAACCGGACTTGGTGCTCAATATCGGAAGTGCTGGAACAGTCAATCATCAGGTAGGAGATATTTTTGTATGTCGCAAGTTCATAGACCGTGATATGCAGAAAATGAAAGAGTTCGGATTGGAGTGTGAGATCGATTCATCAGCTTTGCTCGAAGAAAAAGGTTATTGCACGCATTGGACGGAACATGGGATCTGTAATACGGGAGATGGCTTCCTCACCGAGTTGACTCACGTTAGCGGAGATGTTGTAGATATGGAAGCATACGCACAGGCATTTGTCTGCCGTTCAAAAGAAATCCCGTTTATTTCCGTGAAGTACGTGACTGACATTATTGGCCAGAACTCCGTGAAACATTGGGAAGATAAACTTGCCGATGCACGGCAGGGACTATCGCATTACTTTAACGTCTTGAAAGAAAGAATATGATAAGTGACTCCTGCGGCTATCAATCCCAGGAGAATCTTTACCCATATAAAAGGAATCAGGAAGAAAATGCAATAAAGCATCGTTCCCCACATTAATACGAGAGAAATTATTTTGGCACGGAGAGGAATCGCCTTGTTCTCGCGGAAATTGCGGATGTAAGGACCGAAGTGCCGATGGTTGAGCAGCCAGTTATATAATCGGGGCGACCCTTTGAAATAAAGGGCGGCGGTGAGCAATAGAAAAGGGGTAGTGGGCAGTAGCGGCAGAAAGATGCCGAGAATGCCGAGCGCAAGGGAAATACTACCTAAAACAATATATAGAGTTTTCATGCGGCAAAGATAGTGCAAAAAAAGGGAAAAAATAACACTCTTTGCTGGATGAAAACTCTATTTTATATTACCTTTGCCGTTGCATCGAGGTGACATTAGATGCGTGTAACTATTAAAATACATACACTCATGTTTACAGTAATCAAACGCATGGAGATTTCGGCTTCTCATAAGCTGGTACTCCCGTATCGCAGTAAATGCGCCAGTTTACACGGTCACAACTGGATTATCACCGTCTATTGCCGTTCCGCGCGGCTCAACTCCGAAGGAATGGTGGTAGATTTCACCCGCATCAAAGAAGTGGTCATGGAGAAACTCGACCATCAAAATCTGAACGAAGTACTCCCATTTAACCCCACAGCGGAGAATATCGCCCGGTGGGTATGCAAACAGATTCCTCAATGCTATAAAGTAGAAGTGCAGGAATCGGAAGGAAACATTGTCATCTACGAGAAAGAACCCAGCGGCGCAGAAGGACAAGAATAGCAAACCAAACAAATTTTGATGATGAGAAAGATTAATGAAATCTTTTACAGCTTGCAGGGCGAAGGCTACCATACCGGAACTCCGGCCATCTTCGTCCGTTTTTCCGGTTGCAACCTGAAATGTGACTTTTGCGACACACAACACGAAGAAGGAAAAATGATGACTGACGATGAAATTATCGCCGAAGTGAAAAAATATCCTGCCGTCACTGTTGTCCTTACGGGCGGCGAACCTTCCTTATGGATAGACGATGAATTGATCGACCGTTTGCATGAGGCAGGCAAATATGTGACCATCGAAACCAACGGTACACGCCCCTTGCCGGCAGCTATCGACTGGGTGACCTGCTCCCCCAAACAAGGGGGGAAACTTGCCATCGACCGGATGGATGAAGTGAAAGTGGTCTATGAAGGACAAGATATAAGTATTTTTGAACTCCTTCCGGCCGAACATTTTTTCCTTCAGCCTTGTTCTTGTAATAACACTGCTTCAACAGTGGACTGTGTAATGCGACATCCCAAATGGAGACTCAGCCTGCAAACACACAAATTAATCGACATCCGTTGAACAAAATAGACGGGTGATGCGGAAGAAGCTTAAATTATTACAAAATATAGTATGAAAGTAGGTTTGTTTATTCCTTGTTATATCAATGCTATTTACCCCAATGTGGGAGTGGCATCGTATAGACTATTGAAAAGTTTGGGAGTAGACGTCGATTATCCGTTGGATCAGACTTGTTGCGGACAACCGATGGCAAATGCCGGTTTTGAAGATGAATCGATGAAATTGGCACTCCGTTTTGACGATCTGTTCCGGGAATACGATTACATCGTCGGCCCTTCCGCCAGTTGTGTGGCATTTGTGAAAGAGAATCATCCGGGCATCTTGGAGAAAGAAGGACATGTTTGTCAGAGTGCGGGAAAGATTTATGATATTTGTGAGTTCATTCACGATGTCTTGAAACCTTCCAAAATTCCTGCACGCTTTCCTCATAAAGTCAGTATTCACAATAGCTGTCATGGGGTGCGCGAACTGTTGATTTCCGCTCCCACCGAACTGAACATCCCTTATTACAATAAATTGCGTGACCTGCTCAATCTGGTAGAAGGCATCGAAGTATTCGAGCCCAGCCATATTGACGAGTGTTGCGGCTTTGGCGGAATGTTTGCGGTGGAAGAGCAGGCAGTCTCCGTCTGCATGGGGCGTGATAAGGTAAAAGATCACATCGCTACCGGAGCCGAGTATATTGTCGGAGCGGACAGTTCCTGCCTGATGCACATGCAAGGTGTCATCAAACGGGAGCATCTGCCTATTCAGATTATCCATATTGTAGAAATTCTAGCGTCGCAATCATGAGTACAAAACATTCAAAGGCTGCCGAAAAGTTCTTGCAGGACAGCAAGATGGCAGCATGGCATAACGAAACCCTTTGGATGGTCCGTGCCAAAAGGGACAAGATGAGCAAGGAAGTTCCCGAATGGGAAGAGTTGCGCAACAAGGCTTGCGAGTTGAAACTATACTCCAACAGCCACCTCGAAGAACTTCTGCTGGAGTTTGAGAAGAATGCTACCGCCAACGGCGCCATCGTACATTGGGCAAAAGATGCCGATGAATACTGCGCCATCGTCTACGAAATACTGAATGAGCATAACGTCCACCATTTCATCAAGAGCAAATCCATGCTCGCCGAAGAGTGTGGATTGAATCCTTTCCTGATGGAGCGGGGCATCGATGTCGTAGAGTCCGATTTGGGCGAACGCATCCTGCAACTGATGCATCTCGAACCAAGCCACATTGTATTGCCTGCCATCCACATCAAACGGGAACAGGTAGGCGAACTATTCGAAAAGGAGATGGGCACGAAAAAGGGAAACTTTGATCCTACCTACCTGACTCATGCCGCACGTAAGAACCTGCGCCATCTCTTCCTCAATGCCGAAGCCGCCATGACAGGCGCCAACTTTGCCGTCGCTTCAACCGGTGACATTGTGGTCTGCACCAATGAAGGAAATGCCGATATGGGTACTTCCTACCCGAAACTGAACATTGCCGCTTTCGGTATGGAAAAGATCGTCCCGGATCTGGACGCATTGGGTGTGTTCACCCGATTACTCGCTCGTTCGGCCACCGGACAACCGGTGACAACATATACTTCTCATTACCGCCGTCCCCGCGAAGGCGGTGAATATCATATTATCATCGTAGACAACGGCCGGAGTGCCTTACTGTCCAAGCCCGACCATATCAAGACACTGAACTGTATTCGTTGTGGTGCGTGCATGAATACCTGTCCGGTGTATCGCCGGAGTGGAGGCTACTCTTATACGTACTTCATCCCCGGACCTATTGGCATCAACTTGGGTATGGCTCACGCTCCGGAGAAGTATTACGATAATCTTTCAGCCTGTTCTCTGTGTATGTCCTGTTCCGATGTCTGTCCGGTGAAAGTAGATTTGGCCGAGCAGATTTACAAATGGCGTCAGGACTTGGCCGGATTTGGGAAAGCCAATACGGGAAAGAAGATCATGTCCGGCGGTATGAAGTTCCTGATGGAGCGTCCGGCATTGTTCAACGCAGCCTTGTGGGCAGCCCCGGTGGTAAATGGCCTGCCCCGTTTCATGAAATACAACGATCTCGACGATTGGGGAAAGGGGCGTGAACTGCCGGAATTTGCCAGCGAGTCGTTCAATGAAATGTGGAAGAAAAATAAAGTACAAGGAAAGGAGGAATCCAAATGAGCAGTAGAGAAGATATATTCGCCAGCATTCGCCAGCATACGCAGACGCGTTATGATAAACCGGATATTGCGGATATGAAACGATTGTCATATCCTGACAGGATAGAGCAGTTCTGTGCAATCAGCCGTGTGGTGGGTGGTGCGGCAGTTGTGTTGGGCGAAGGGGAAGATGTGAATGCGGTCATACGCCGGACTTATCCGGACGCTATGCGCATTGCTTCCGTATTGCCGGATATTTCCTGTGCTACGTTCAATCCCGATAATTTGGATGATCCGAAAGAGTTGGACGGCACAGATGTTGCCGTAGTGAAAGGAGAAATCGGAGTAGCCGAAAACGGAGCCATCTGGATACCGCAGACGGTGAAATATAAAGCAATCTATTTTATCTCGGAGAAGTTGGTCATTCTGCTCGACCGGAATAAAATTGTAGATACCATGTATGACGCCTACCGCGAACTGGACGGACAGGAATATCAGTTCGGAACGTTCATCTCCGGTCCGTCAAAGACTGCTGATATTGAGCAGGCATTGGTGATGGGAGCACATGGGGCACGAGACGTGTTAGTGATATTAACCTAATGTTTCCGTGTTGATTATTCTAAAATAAATTTGGTTTCAAAACAATGGAGTTTTATATTTGTTAGTGCAAACGAAATGGAGACTCCGTTGACGCTGTAAAAACAGAGGCTCTATTGATAAGAAATAGAGCCTTTGTTTCATATAAACAGAGCTTCCGTTTGATGTAAATAGAGGCTCTGTTTGGATAAAGTCCGGCTTCCATCGGATGTAATAGAGTCTTTGGGAGAATATAGTCGAATCTCTTTTGATGTAAATAGGATATCTGTTTCTGTTTGTCCATAGTAGATAAATGAATTTGTAGGATAAGAGTAGTAAAACGTTTAATTATAAATTATATGTATGCCAATAAAGTAAAGAAAATAGCCGCCGTCCATGACCTTTCGGGAATGGGGCGCGTATCTCTGACCGTCGTCATTCCTATTCTTTCATCCATGGGTTTTCAGGTCTGTCCGCTTCCTACGGCTGTATTATCCAATCATACGCAATATCCCGGTTTCTCCTTCCTCGACCTGACGGACGAAATGCCGAAGATTATTGCCCAATGGAAGAAACTGGAGGTAGAGTTCGACGCTATCTATACCGGATACTTGGGTTCTCCGAGACAAATTCAGATTGTTTCTGATTTTATCAGGGACTTTCGTCGGCCGGACAGCCTGATCGTTGCCGATCCGGTGTTGGGAGATAACGGACGATTATACACCAACTTTGATGGAGAGATGATAAAAGAGATGCGTCACTTAATCACGAAAGCAGATGTGATTACCCCCAATCTGACGGAACTGTTTTATTTATTGGATAAACCCTATAAAGCAGATAACACGGATGAAGAGCTGAAAGAATATCTTCGTCTTTTGTCCGACAAAGGTCCGCAAGTGGTTATCATCACCAGTGTTCCTGTACATGATGAGCCTCATAAAACATCTGTCTATGCATATAACCGTCAGGGAAACCGCTACTGGAAAGTGACCTGCCCTTATCTGCCTGCACATTATCCCGGCACGGGAGATACTTTCACCAGTGTCATTACCGGCTCTTTGATGCAGGGAGACAGTCTGCCGATGGCATTGGACCGTGCCACACAGTTTATCCTGCAAGGTATCCGTGCCACTTTCGGGTATGAATATGATAACCGCGAGGGTATTCTATTGGAGAAAGTGCTTCATAATTTGGATATGCCAATACAGATGGCTAGTTATGAATTAATATAAAAGATAAAGAGTCTCCACAGATAAGAAACACACACACACTGTAAAGATAAAGAATAAGGGGCAACTCCTTTAACATTTACAAGCTTTTGTGTTTCAAATATTTCCATTAATTTTACCGGCATTAAAAAATGGAATAATTATATCTGACTAATGACTCAAACACTAAAAACGTCCGAACGTCTTGGAGTAGTAGATGCTCTGCGCGGATTTGCCCTTTTGGCAATTGTATTATTACATAATCTGGAGCATTATAATCTGTTCTTAGTACCGGAGAATGTGCCTGCATGGTTGCAAACAATTGATAAATATGCATGGGACATCCTGTTTTTCCTGTTTGCGGGAAAGGCGTATGCTACTTTCTCCTTGTTGTTTGGTTTTAGTTTTTACATTCAGTTTCATAACGCGGAGAAACGTGGTATAGACTTTCGCGGACGATTTGCCTGGCGGATGTGTTTGCTTTTTCTGTTTGCGCAGTTGCATGCCCTGTTCTATAACGGGGATATTCTTTTACTCTATGCGGTAGTGGGTTTTGCATTGATACCCGTGTGTAAGCTAAAGGACAAAACGGTCTTTTGGATTGCCCTGATTCTGCTTCTTCAGCCTTATGAGTGGGGTCGTGCCATTTATGCGATGATAAATCCCGACTACGTAGTAGCAACCGGTCATTATATGCCTTATGCCATACGTGCGCAGGAGGTAACTGCCAATGGTAATTTCTTCGAAGTACTCTGTTCCAACATCTCCGACGGACAATTATACAGCAATATCTGGCAAGTAGAAAATGGTCGTTTGTTTCAGACGGCTGCTCTGTTCATGTTCGGAATGTTGCTGGGACGCCGGAAATATTTAATAAAGAGCGAAGAGTCTGTACGCTTTTGGAAGAAGATGTTGAAAGGTGCCGTCCTCGCATTCATTCCTCTCTATTGCCTCAAAACCTTTGTGCCGGACTTACTCACCAATCCGTCCGTACAAATTCCTTATAAGATTGCCGTTCCATCCTATGCCAATTTTGCGTTTATGATTATCCTAGTTTCTATCTTCACCTTGCTTTGGTTTAAGAAAGAGAAAGGATATGGCTGGCAAAGTCTGCTGATTCCTTACGGTCGTATGAGTCTGACAAATTACATTTCCCAATCTATTATGGGGGTAATCATCTATTATGGATTCGGATTAGCTATGTACAAATATGCCGGAGCAACGGCAAGTCTGCTGATTGCATTGCTCATCTTTACTGTTCAGCTGATATTCAGCCGTTGGTGGCTTGCCCGTCATAAACAGGGACCACTCGAATTCTTATGGCGTAAGGGTACTTGGATTTAGTGACTTCCCACTATTCGAATTTGACAGTTACTTCTGCAAGTTTGTTGCCGTAAATCCAGTCCGGTCCCTCCTGGATCAGGCGGATTGCTTCCTTATCAGCAGACTCGCAAAGGCTCTCTTTTACTTTGATGTAGAAGGGACGCCCTTCTTTATTAACAAGGAAAGTTAATACAACTTTTCCTTTCACTTGTGCGCACTTTTCATCCGCCGGACGAACGAGATTCTCCTTCAGGTATTTCTGATAGCTACGTTTACCGATGACAGGTTGTGGAGTGATCTCTTTCTCTGCCTGTTCCTCAACCTTCACAACACTTCCGAGGGTTGTTGACTTCTTATTTTTCTTAGCGCCATATCCCACTACCACCACTTCATTGAGTGTCTGTTTGTTTTCGTTCATGGCAATGAGCATCGTCCGGCTGGTATCTACCCGGATTTCTACCGGATCATATCCGATATATTCAGCTGTCAATCGTTTCTTATCATCCTTTTTGACTAACGAAAATTCTCCATTCATATTTGTGATGGTTCCGATATTCGTTCCTTTATATGTCACACTGGCTCCGATAAGCGGTTCTCCTTTTTCGTCGGTCACTCTCCCTTTAATCATGTTATTTTGAGGAAGGATAGTCGCTACCTTAGCCATCTTCATTTTCTTATCTGATTCAGATTCGAAAGTATCTATCGTTGCTACTACTTCTTGCAATGCAGCAGTCTCTTCCGAGACTTCTTCCATCATCGGCACAGCTGCCACAGGCGCACCTTGTGGTTGCGAAGTCGTTTGGATTTTGGCAATCATATCTTTCTTATCCGCTTGTCTCGCAGTAATTTCGGAAATAGGAGTGGAATCCGTTTTTACCTTTGTAGTAGCTAATGCGATTTCCTTTTGCGGAGTTGCGGGAACTGTTGGAGTGGCAGGAATTGCCGGAGTTGGTGGAGCTGCGGGTTCAGCCAACTTTGTGGAAACACTCTCTTCCGCAATGAACACTTCATCTGTCATGCTCTTTTTCAGGAACAGGAAATAACTGCTGATACCGAATCCGATAATCAGACACGCAGCGATGCTCCAGGTGATAGCATAAGTGTTCTTTTTCTTTGCCGAATGAGCAGAAACCTGCATCCGCAGTTTCTCGATCCGTTGTTCGTGATTTCCCTCCACCTGGTTGTATCCATCCATAGCATCGGCCAGGAAAGGGTCTTGCATCGACTCTTTTTCCAGCCGGTGTGCCTCTTTTCCTTTGCGGAGTCCTCGTATGTAGTCCAATAGTTTCATAGGGCTTGTTTCTTAATACAAATTTTTAAGTTTCGCTTTCCGTTTTGGATATAGCTTTTCACATTGTTCAGAGTAAATCCGGTCTGTTCCACAATGTCGGCATACGACATTTCCTCTAAAAAGAAACGCGTAATGCTGGTCCGTTGTTCTTCGGGCAACTTTTCGAGACAGTGATGTAATGCCTTTAGTTGTTCCTCTGAACTTTCCTCCTCACTTAATAGATGCAGAAATTCGTCGGATTCCATAACATTAACGGTATAATCTAACGTAATTTCTTTATTTTCCTTTCGTAAAAGTTGCAAGCAATGATTCTTTGCCACCCGGTAGAGCCATGGCTTGAACACTTTTATCTCATAATTTCCCAATTTAGGCAATAAATCTTCAAACAACTGCATGACCGCCTCCTGTGCCCGGTCTTCATCATGCAGATATTTTAGGCAAAGTCCGTATAGTAACGGGATATATCGGTTATATAATTCGCCGAAATATTCCGTATCACCGGACTTCGTGTAATGTATTAGTAATTCCTCGTCCGATAGTTTTGATATTTTTCTTTTGAAAAACAACATCTATTCCTCTTCTTCGTCAATAATGACTTGATATTTTTCTTTCATTGCTTCAAAATCACCTGTAATCTGGTCTAATATTTCATGCGTATCCGTACTCTTTACCAATGCGGGCATACCGTAATAGATAGATGCTTTATATGGCAACAATATCATTTTTCCTTTGGGCAGAGAACGTCCCATACCGGTCATGAATACGGGAATATATTTCACTTCGGGTCGCAGAGACAGGATGCGGGCTATGCCGGATTTAATTTTTCCCATCTGTTCCGGCTTTCCTCTGGTTCCTTCCGGAAAAAGAATCAGTGAATATCCGGCGTCGATGGCTTCAAGCATCTTACGGATCGGATCATGCTCCGAATCTTTTTCTCCTTTTCTTCTGATTAGCAGTGTGTTGATGAAAAAGTTGCTGATGGAAGCCTGAAAGCGGGTTTTCCCGAAATAATCTTCTGCTGCTACGGGTTTGACTTTCCATAAAAGTCCTCCGGGCAGGGAAGATAACAAGCTTAGGGTGTCCAGATGGCTGTTATGGTTGGCAAGGATGATGAATTGCTTTTCCTTTTTGAGGAACTGGCAATCGGTGAACTGAACTCCTACAACCAATTTCAGAAACCATTGGAATACACCTTTATATATAATCTGCATGGCAGCAGCTTGCATGAATCTTTTTTCCATTCCCTCCGTTTAATATGCAATGTAATAAACTAAATGAAAAAATACAGGAGCCGTGTAGGCCAGAGAATCTATCCGGTCGAATACTCCTCCATGACCGGGAATACTGTTCCCCATGTCCTTAATTCCTTTATCTCTCTTGATGGCGGAGATGACTACGTCTCCCGAGAATCCGGCAATCGCAACGAGAGCACTTACCAGGATAACGTTGGGAGCGGAGAGGGGAGTCAGGAAACCGAGGAAGTAACCAATGACGGTAGTACTGATTACACCGCCCAGAAATCCTTCCCACGTTTTGTTCGGACTTACTTTCGGGAGTATCTTATGTCGTCCGAGAAGTTTGCCCCAGATAAATTGCATAACATCGTTGATTTCCGTAAGGAATACAAGGAATAATAGCAGACCTCGTCCTCCTGCATTGAATCCCGGAAGTTCAGGAAGCGACAGGAGATAAGCGAGGTGGCTGATACCGAATACTGAAAGCATCAGAATCCACTGCAACAGAGCCATCGACTTGGTAATTCCGTGGGTGTCTCCCTTTAAAACAAGTCGTAAGGGTAATACGAGAAACATAACTACCGGAATGAAGATGATGAATGCTCCATACCAGGCAAGGTAAGCAAGGTAATATTGAATGGGAATGGCCAATATCCCCCAAAACAATGCTCCGCGATCTGCCTCTCTGAATCCCAACACCGAATACAGTTCTCTGAAAGCGATGAAAGAGAGAAAGGCAAGGAAGAAGTAAGAAATGTTATAGCTGATAAATACAGCGCCGATAAACATGCCCGCCATGATCCACCATGAACGCGTGCGGGCGGAGAGTTCGCTGATATTTGTTTTTGGAGAGATCTTCTTTACGAGAAAAAGAATAAGGCTTGCCGTAACAAGCAGTCCGATGATGAGCGAAATGACGATAATCAATTCATCGCTTAGCGTAGGAAATATGATATCCAGTAGTTCTTTCATTTTATTTCATTGTTTGTTGTGTGTGACATGAGGTACAGACGGTGTATCAGTGTTGCGACAAGGCCGACGTTGATTATTATCAGAGCTATGAGACATACCATCCGGTCGTATCCTGCGTGAATGGTGCAGGTGGCTACTACAAAGGCAAGCGTGAGCAATGCCATGCGGTGTTGCTTGGCCATCGGACCGTTAAAGAAATGCTGGTGCGTTTTGTAGGCTCCTATCCAGCGGAAATAAGCTGTCATAACGGCAAGAAGGGCCGCTAGCCATCCCAGTTCAATACCGAATCCACCTGCTATATATCCGATGGGAATGATGAACAAAGCATCAGCAAAGCGGTCGGGCATATCATTGTAGAGATCTCCGTTGGCACTTTTCTTCCCTCCTTCAATAGCTACCATCCCATCGAACAGGTTGCAGAGTAACCGCGACTGCATGCAAACGATGAACAGAATGTAGGCTACATACTTGTTAAAACCGGGATCAATGACTGTGCCGATCAACAGAAGGCACCCCACCATAGCGAAGAATACGCTCATCATGGAAATTTGATTGGGAGTGACACCCCAACGAGTTAGTTTGCGGGCAATAATAGTAGCCCAGGCTGTGTTTCGTGAGGCTATTTCCCGCCTTCCGTCGACTTCGTTTTTCATATTTATAATATGTTTATGATCGGCAAATATACACATCATCTTAAGAGTTGCAAAGGAATGAGTGAGAATTTTGAAATGACTCTTTTTTCTGCCGGATAAAAAAAAGTTCAGGCAATTTATGGAATCTGTGTGAAATGTGCATCTCTATAATAAAAGCGAACTAATAGTAACATTTTAAAATAAGAAGTTATGAAAACAAATCAATTCAGAGCGATGATGCTCGTACTGCTAATGGCGGTTATTTCTTTAGGTAGGATGAATGCGCAAGTTATTACTGTGTCGGGTACGGTGACGGATGCAAAGGATGGAAATCCGCTTGTAGGTTGTTCGGTACAGATCAAGGGTACTTCGAAGGGTGCAATAACGAATATGAAGGGCCAGTACACCATTCAGGCCAAGAAGGGGGAGACGTTGTTGTTCCAGTATATCGGGTATAAGCAAGAGAGAAGGGTGGTGAAATCGGCTACGCTGGATGTGAAGATGAAAGCTGATGATGTGGTATTGGAAGAATGTGTAGTGGTAGGATACGGGCATGAGCTAAAGGCTACTAAATCGGTGTCTGCTGCTTATATGGCGGTATGTCCGACACCGGGAATCATGTATGATGCTGTAAATGCGGAAGAATACGGGCAGATTCAGGAGAATGGATTTAAGAGTGTGTCGGATGCTCCGCTTTCTACTTTCTCTATTGATGTAGATGCTGCTTCTTATAGTAATATGCGTCGTTTTATCAATAAAGGTGAATTGCCTCCTGTAGATGCTATCCGTACGGAAGAATTAGTGAACTACTTTTCCTATGATTATCCGAAACCGACAGGAAGTGATCCTGTGAAAATCACGATGGAAGCCGGAGCATGTCCCTGGAATGCGGTTCACCGTCTTGTGCGTATTGGCTTGAAAGCTAGAGAAATTCCGACGGATAATTTGCCTGCATCTAACCTGGTGTTTCTGATTGACGTCTCCGGCTCTATGTGGGGAGCCAACCGGTTGGATTTGGTGAAATCATCTCTCAAATTGTTGGTAAACAACTTACGGGATAAAGATAAAGTAGCTATCGTGACTTATGCAGGCAGTGCCGGTGTGAAACTGGAGGCCACTCTGGGTAGTGACAAACAGAAGATTCGTGAAGCGATAGATGAATTGACGGCAGGTGGTTCTACGGCAGGTGGTGCGGGTATCCTGTTGGCGTATAAAATAGCCAAGAAGAATTTTATCTCTAATGGTAACAACCGTATCATACTTTGCTCCGACGGTGATTTTAATGTGGGTGTTTCTTCCGCCGAAGGATTGGAACAATTGATTGAAAAAGAACGTAAGAGTGGAGTGTTCCTTACCGTATTAGGTTATGGCATGGGTAATTATAAAGATAAGAAGATTCAGGTGTTGGCAGAAAAGGGAAACGGTAATCATGCTTATATAGATAACTTGCAGGAAGCCAATCGTGTTTTAGTAGGCGAATTCGGCGCTACATTGCATACAGTGGCGAAAGACGTCAAACTGCAAGTGGAATTTAATCCTTCCCAAGTGCAGGCGTATCGTTTGATTGGTTACGAAAGCCGTCTGTTGAAAGACGAAGACTTTAATAATGATGCTAAAGATGCCGGAGATATGGGTGCGGGACATACGGTAACTGCTTTTTACGAAGTGATTCCTACAGGTATAAAGAATGAATATGTGGGTAAAATAGACGATCTGAAATATCAGAAGAAAGAGAAAGTGACAGTGAAACCGACAGGCTCTAATGATCTCCTGACTGTGAAACTGCGTTATAAAGCTCCGGATAAAGATGTCAGCAAGAAAATGGAACTTCCTTTCGTTGATAATAAAGGTAATAATGTTTCTTCTGATTTCCGCTTTGCTTCTGCAGTGGCTATGTTCGGACAGTTGCTTCGGGACTCTGACTTCAAAGGAAATGCCAGTTACGATAAAGTGATTAATCTGGCCAAACAGGGACTGAATAATGATGATAAAGGATATAGAAGAGAATTCATCCGTTTGGTTGAGGCTGCCAAAGGATTGGAAAGAACGAATAAGAACTAGGAAATCGGGCGGGAGTCATTGTGAGTGTACGCTATATGACTATGCGTAAGATTCGCAGATATGAATGAACGTAGAATTCCAGATGGATAATCGTAGAAAATGATAGTGACGGTATATGTTCGGGATAGTGACGCTATCGCTGTTGTATACCGTCACTATCTTTGTCGGATAGCGTCACTATCATTTATTTCGTCCGAATTTCGTCCGACCTGAAACGAAAAATAGCCGTAAACTTATTGTTTACAGCTATTTAACTCTGCACGGGAGGAGAGGCTCGAACTCTAATGACATTTTTTGCGTCCTCTTTTGTTGAATGTCAAATAGCTATGTTTCTGGTTAAGTATTATTATTAGTTGTTGATTTGTCCGGAATATGTCCGCAGACATGTAATATTTATCTATTTTTTCTCCGTTATATACTTTTATTTTTGAATTATAGATAAAAAGCTAAGAATATTGCAGAATTGATGCGTTTTAGATAGTTATTTTTTGTTTAATAAAACTTGTATCAAACGTTCTTTCTCTTCAATAATCTTTTTTAAATAAGTGATTTCCGCTTCTTTACTAATACTCTTTTCTGCATTACTTTCCGAGGGGGTATCAAAGAAAATACCAGGCGAAACATTAAATACTTCTGCAATGGCTTCAAGAGTTTTAGTATTAGTTGATCCAGTTCTAATCATGGATTGAATACTACTCTCATCCTTACCAATTCGGGAAGCCAATTCCCTGATTTTGATTTTATTTCTTTCGCATAAATTTCTTATAAGCAATAAATTAGCCATAATCCAATGTAATGTTTACAATAATTAACAGGAATTATTCCACATAATATGTGAAATAAAACTATATTTGTGGTATAAATATATAGATAAATAATAGATTTAATGTGATGTTATGGCAAAAAAAACTTTAAAAAGAAATGAAGACGGCGAGAAGTTAAGAATGTATTTAATTGGTTTGCCGCTGAAAGATTCTTCTAAAATGGTGGTAAAATTGGCGGAAGCATGTAAAGTGCCACTACATACCGTCCATAATTGGCGTGCCGGATTATGTCGTATTCCCGAACTTGCCAAGGATAAGATCGAGGAAGTCACAGGCGTGAAAATTTTCCATGTAGACTAAATAACTTTTTAAAACTTAAATGTTATGAATACAAAGATCATTGCGAGAGTGAATGGTGTAGATATCTTGTCTACGAGTGACGAACAATTTGTGGCAATCAGACCCATTTGTGAAGCGTTGGGTATTGATCCGGAAGGACAGCGGCAGCGGATAGAACGGGATGAAATACTCGGTCCAACCGCCTGTATGATAAAGGCGGTTGCCGGTGACGGAAAAGATCGTGAAATGTATGCTATTCCTTACTGTTATGTTTTCGGCTGGTTGTTTTCTATTGACATCTCAAAAGTAAATGAAAACGTAAAAGCATCGGTTCTGGAATATAAACTTGCATGTTATAAGGCTTTGTTTACACATTTCACGGAGCCGCAAACCTTCCTGAAACAAAAACAAACTGTTATCGAGCAGAAAGTGACGGAGTACCAGGAGTGCCAGCGTCGTTTTAAAGACGCCCAGAAGTTGATGAACGAAGCTAAGACGGAATTAAACCAGGTAATGAAAATAACGATCGATGACTGGCGGGCTAATAATTGCCAGTTGGATTTACCTTTTGTTTCCAGTGAAATGGATGATTGATTTAGATGCAGGTAATAAATACCCGGGGCGGCTTTTGCCGCTCCATATAATAACCGCCGGAGTGTGGAGATAACCCCGAAGGGCGAAAGCGGGTGTTATTGGTAGTTCGATGCTATCCTCCGGCACCAATAAAAGTAGCTACAAGCAATGAAGACATATAGAACCTCGGAATGTGTAGGACGGCTGGCAAGTTACCTCGTTGCTACACGCAAACCTTTTAGCTTTGACGGGCAAAGGGTTGAGTTTATGGCAAGTGAACGTTTTATGAATCAAATGAAGTACGACGACGCTTTGTTTGCTATGGTGAACTTTGAGGAAGTATAAAGAACACAAGTAGAAATGAATAAGATAGTAATTGAAATAACTTCTGGCGGGTGGGAAACAACCGTAGCCATTAATGGTAGGGAGTATAAAGAGAAACACGTTGCAACAGCATTTGGCTCTGAAAGTGTTGAGGGTAATTTTGAGAGCGAGGATAATATACCGGAAGAAGTATACGACGCTTTAAACTCATTTTTCCCCTTTGAGTGTATGCAGGCATTGTATGCCATTGAGGATTAACTAATAACAATATAGAAATGAGCAAAAAAGTCTCCATAAAAATAACTGAAGCACAACCACTTCCTTGTCCTTATTGCGGTGGCTTTTACGGCTATCAGTATAGTGATCTGTTTAGAATGAGTTATACGAGTGTGCATACTGCCGACGGCACATATTCCGGTGGGGAATATTCCGACGGAGTTTCCTTAAACAAGGGTAAATTAGCTTATTGTGTGAATTGTGGTACCAGATTACCTTTTACTTTGATACGTGAAGGTGGGGAACAAATCGAATAATTAAAAATTAAATGTAATGAAAGTAACTATTATCACCCCCGATGAATTAACCACGCTACGAATAGAAGGCAGCAGTGGAACTTATAAAATATTCAGTAGCTTCCGCCCCATGGAATCCCCTGCGTTCGTGGATGCGGTAGACAGGAAGTATAATCTGGCGGAGATTAAGAATCTTTCCGGCGGAAAAGGTTATTTCCTGGTACACTTGAACAGGGAGCAGCAGGAAACCATACAGGAGGATTTAAACGCTATCCTTTGCGATAGTGTGCCATGCCTTCTATAAACTAAGACGATCTTAACGAAATGCCATGAAAGAAGACAGACGCCTAAGAAACCTACGTTATCAGATGCGGAAGAAAGGTTACCAGTTCGATACAAAGAACCTGGTGGCCATTATGCCTTCACATGACAAACGTTCCCTTCTCCAGGAAAGGAGATTAAGCAAATTCGGTTTTTCAATTCAGTATAACATGTTTGAACAATGAAAGATAAAAATTTAAAATACATCGCCCACGCTATTATCGTGGTTGCCTTTATGGGACTGATTGCCTTTGTCATTTATTATACGGGTAAAACCGCTTTTCTTTGGCTGTTATTATTCGTTTTCCTGTATCAACCTTGGACGGAGATGTGCCCGGGACGGAAAGAAGACAACGAAGAATAAGTAACCATGTAACTTTATAACGATGATAAAGGCAGAAGACATCTACAAAGTAACCAACAACGGGCTGGATATAATTCTACATTATTATCCGCAAGCCCGGGATTGTGTCGGAACCAACCGCCATTTCAAACGCCGGCCGTCAGAAGACGACGCGTCGGCCTGTATCAAATTGTTCGGTAAGGAAGGTTCCCAGCAGGTTTATAAGGTAACGGATTTCGGCGATACCGGAACGGCTCAAAGCCCCGTCGATATCTGCATGTATGAGGAAGGCCTCCGGTTTAACGAGGCTATCCTTAAACTTGCATCCATGTACAACGTAACCGATGAACTCAACCGTAACGTAAACAAGCCGGATATCCGTAAAGTTCAGGCCTCCCAGGATCAGAAAGACGGTACTAAAATTTTCGAGCTTGCCGATCATCTCACCCCGGATCAGTTACGCATACTCGGCCCCCGTGTCACCCGGGAGAACGCCGAGGCCCTGCACTGGTATTCGGCCAAATATATAGGGTATGTAAAAAATCGCGAGGTAACCTATAAATACGCGACTACGACATACCCTATCTTTATGCGCGAATGTCTGGTAAAACCGGCCGAAGGCGACACGCCCGAAGTGAAGTTCTATAAAATATACGAGCCCCTGAATCCGGACAAACAGTGGCGTTTTTCCTACACCCCGGAAGGTGTCAAGCCGAAAGACTATATAAACGGCCTTTCCGAACTGAAAGCCTTATACCGGGAATTTAATTCCAGGGAGGAAGCCGCCTTTAAAAAGAATCCGGCCAATGCGGAAAAGCCCTATAAGGAGCAGAAGCTGCAGGAGGCGTTTATATGTTCCGGAGAGCGCGACGCCCTGTGCGTCAAGTCGCTGGGTTTTTCCCCGATCTGGTTTAATTCGGAAACGTATAAACTTTCCGAACAGGACTACAAGGAGATCATGAAATACGTTGAAGTCCTGTATAACATACCTGATATCGACACGACGGGCAGGGTGAAGGGTACGGAACTTGCATTGCGTTTTATCGATATCCATACGATCTGGCTACCGGCCTGGCTTACCACTTACCGGGACCAGCGGGGCAAACCCCGTAAGGACTTCCGGGACTTTATGGAATTACGAAGCAAGAACGAGGATTTCCGTAACCTTATGACGCTTGCCATGCCCGCCAAATTCTGGTATTCCAAGTTTAACGAGAAATCCCGGCAATGGGATCACAACATAGACGCGGACTGCCTTCACTACTTCTTACGTCTTAACGGTTTCTATTCGCTTCATGATGAAAATTCCAGTTCAACGAAATACATCCGTATTACCGGCAATATCGTAAAACTGATAAAGGCAAAGGATATCCGGAAGTTTATCCGCGGTTGGGCCCAGGACAGTTTTTTATCCCGTGATATCAGAAATTTAATTTTGAACAGCCCCAAACTTTCAGATACGGCCCTGGACAACTTGCAGGAGATCGAACTGGATTTTACCAATTATACCCATAATACGCAGATGTTCTTCTTTCCCGGTTGCAGCATGGAGGTAAGCGGTACCGGTATAAAGGAACATCCGGCCAACGGCAGCACATTGTCCCACTACGTTTGGGAAGAAAACGTACTGAAACACAAAGTCCGTCTTATGGAAGACATGTTTACCATTTCCCGTAAAAAAGACATAGAGGGCAACGATGTATTTGATATCCGGATAAATGCCGTCCCGTCTAACTTTTTCGGCTATGTAATCAATTCGAGCCGCGTTTACTGGCGTAAGGAACTGGAATATAATTTCGACGACAAGAGCGTGGGGGAAGCGGAATCCTACCGGGAGAAACATAAATTCGATATCGAGGGGGAAGGCCTCACGGAGGAAGAAGTGGTCGAACAGAAAAAGAACCTTATCAATAAGATATTTACTATCGGTTATATGCTGCATCGGTACAAATCCCCTTCGCGTGCCTGGGCACCACAGGCCATGGATAACAAGATCGGTGAAGACGGTGAATGTAACGGACGTTCGGGCAAATCATTCATGTTCAAGGCCCTTTCCTACTTTATGAAGAGCGTCAAGCTTTCCGGCCGTAATCCTAAGTTAATGGATAACCCGCATGTGTTCGACCAGGTGAACCAGCATACCGACTTTATTCTGGTGGATGATTGCGACCGGTATCTTAATACGGGCCTGTTTTACGACATCATCACGTCAGATATGACCGTGAACCCGAAGAACAACCAGTCGTTTACTATACCTTTCGAGGAATCGGCCAAGCTGGGATTTACAACTAATTACGTTCCTATTGATTTTGATCCGTCTACGGAAGCCCGTTTGCTGTACCTGGTATTCTCCGACTACTACCACCAGCGTACGGAAGATAACGACTACCGGGAAACGCGTTCTATCCGGGACGATTTCGGTAAGGATTTGTTTTCCAAGACTTACAGCGAGAACGAGTGGAACGCCGATATAAATTTCTTCTTGCAGTGCTGCCGTTTTTACCTTTCCCTTTGCGAGGAATCTATAAAATTGCTTCCGCCCATGGAAAACATTATCAGGCGTAAATACAAGGCCGATATGGGCAATAACTTTGAGGACTGGGCGAACTCTTATTTCTCTCCGGACAGCGAGCACCTGGACTGTTTTATCGTCCGTGAAAAGGCCTTCGCCGATTACAAAAGCTTTTCCGGTGTGAATAAAATCACGATGCAGCGTTTTACAAAGGCCCTCAAAGGTTTTGTGGCCCTTTGCCCCTACATTGACGAACTCAACCCGAAGGACCTTTGCAACTCCCAGGGGCGTATCGTACGCAAGGATAACGACGGCAAGGCCGCCGACATGATCTATCTGCGTTCATGCGGCACGGCGGAAACGGCTGCCGGTGGTGGAACGGAACCGGCCGATCCGACACTCATGTTTGTACCTGATGAACGACCGGATGAATGAATAACGCGCATTTGAAATTAAACAGCATGTCCGAGTTTACCGCGCTCTGGAACAGCGGCGAGAGGTTCCGGAAATTCGCCGAACAGGTCTACCGCTATCTGGAACGTATGAAACCCGGTACCGTCCTGGCACTGGAACGCTATTCGGGCGAGCAGCTCGAATGGATCATCAAAACGGCCTGTGTTTTTATCCTGGAAGGCGACAACTACCTGGAGTATGAATTTAACGAAGACTATACGGCCGTCGTGCACCGCTATATACCCCCGGACGTAAAGGAATGGATTTTAAGCAGGTGCAAACATCGCGTATAAGACGGATCGGAGCCGGTATAAAATACGAAAAGAGGGACCAGATACGAATGTGTCGGTCCCTCTTTTCGTATGGAAACAGATGCGCCCCGCCCGGCTTCCCTCCCCATACCCCACCTCTATTTCATACAAAATTTTAGTAACCTTGTAACCTTTGTTTGCTTGAAAGAAAAAAGTCTGAAAATCAAATAAATAAATAGGAAATAAAGGTTACGAAGTTGCAGTTACAAAACGGTTACGAATTTTTCCGGTTTGTAACACCGGCCTTTTTATCTTCTACCGGTAAGCCCGGTTACAAACTGTTTTCCGGCCATTTTTTTGTAACGGAAATTAGTAACGTTACTAAGTTGCTAAGATACAGGAATTTATCTTTGCCGGTTGCCCGGTTACGAAATTACAAAAATTTAGTACCGGATTATATCAGCACAGCCTGGCGGAGAAAATTCCGGGCGTGTGGCGGCATGAAAAAGTGTATTATAATTATTCTCCCGGAGTATATTTATCAAAATGGCGGTCGAATGCCTACATTTTCCCGTAAATGGCAGACCAACAGCCGATAAAGGAATATCTTTGCCTTTAAAAAGGAATGTTATTGCTATGATTACCACCCGAATACAGATCGAATCCTACCTGGCCGAATACGTCCGGGGCAAATATTACGACGAAACGGTCGGTACCGTCCGTTTTCCTTCCTCGTCCGATATTTATGTGACCGTTTACGACCTCATGGAGAAACGGCCGGTAAATTGTCCGGCTGACCGTGGCAACCTGGAGTTTATGCTGCCTGACCGCCGGGAGGCCAATTTTGCCGGCGGCAAGTCTCCGGAACAGTTCAATTACATTTCCGTACGCGGTACCGCCATTCTTGAAAAGCGTCTGCGTGCCCTGATGTGGGCCGAGCTGCACGAACTCATGGACGAAAACAAGCACCTGCACGGAATCGAGTTTAAGGAAACCGTTTTTACCTTCCTGAAAAAGTATGATATCTCTTCCATTCAGGAAGACGGACTGCTGAAAAACTACCAGCGGTGGCGGGACAGTTTCAGGCGCAAGAAGAAAAGGGCCTATAACCGAAAAAAAGTGTAAAAAAGCAAGTTATTTTTTACCTACCAACTGTATCTGTTTGTCCTTTTTTGTCCGGTTTTTGGCTGAAAAACGTCCGAAAAATGCTGAATGTTTGATTATCAATACTTTATATCTGTAATTATGTCAAGAAAGTTAATATCCGCCGCCCATAGCCTGCAACTGGTTCCCGTTTACAACATTATCCATTTTGGCGTCGTGCGTTCGAAAGTCGTTATCCGCTCTATCGGAAAACCTGATATTCTTATGATCGTACCGGGAACCTTAAAACCGGGTGACAGCAAAAATGAAGACGTCTATACTAAAAAACATACCTTCAAGCTTGCCGACGTGTCGCAAAATAAGACGCTTTACCTGGAAAATCTGAAAGCGACGCCTTTTGTCGCCCTCTATACTGACGAAACGGGTAACACCCGTGTTTCCGGTTCTCCCGATTACCCGCTTACCTTTTCTTTTGAGATCGGCGGGGGCCTGTATAACTGCACCCTGTCCGGTACGGGTCCGGGCGTTGATGCGTTCCTGTAGGTTCCTTTCAGTCCTTCTCTACCTATGATATAGGCGTTTTCTTTGTCGTAAAAAAGAGAACGTGGACAAAATACAGGAGATTTTTACAGCACCTTGGGCAATCGCTGATAATGATTATTACCGGTTGCTTTCCTTACTTGTGCCGTGTGTTGCAGCCGGCAACCTGGATGCGATCGAAAAACGGCTCGACAATAATAAAATAACCGCCTACGCTACTACGCCTTACCTTGCCAACCGGTGGGAACTGGATGATGACACCCTGCCGGCTGACAGCGTGGCCGTCATTATCCTGGAAGGCACCTTGTATTCCTGGGAGACTTACCGCCTGGAAAAGCAGCTCCGTGATATTTCCGATAATCCTAAGATTTGCGGCGCGGTCCTGTGGATCAACGGTCCAGGCGGTATGGTCGCACATGTGGACCTGGCGGCTAAAATGATTGCCGAATCTTCCAAACCTATAGCCACCTACGTGGCCGGTACCATGGGTAGTGCCCATTTCTGGCTGGGCACCGCCGCCGGTAGAACCTTTATCGCTTCCCCTATGTGTGAAGTCGGTTCCGTCGGTATCATGCTTACTTACCAATCCTTTAAGGAATATTTCAGGAAACAGGGCATTGATTACCGGGAAATCTATCCGGATAGTGCCGATCTGAAAAACTATGAAACCCGCGTGATTGAAAAGGAGAACAACGAAGAGCCTATAAAGCAGCGTCTGGCCGTCATGCACCGTATTTTCTGCGATGCGATCAGTCGGAATCTGGGTATTGCCTATGATCCGGAACTTCCCCTTTTCCGGGGACAGATATTCACTGGCGACGTGGCCGTGGCAAACGGCTATATCGACCAGTTCGGTACGCTGGAAGACGCGGTAAAGTGGGTACTGGCACAGGCCACCGTCAGAAAAGTAAACGAGATGTATAACATATAGTATTAACTTTAAAATTTTGTATATATGAAATTGGATTTTAAGAGTTTATCCGCTGTCATTCTGGGTGTGTTGGGCCTGTCGGAATGGAGCAAGGTAGAGGATAAGAACTCTATCACGGCCGAGGAAATGGCTAAACTGAAAAATTACGGTTTTTCTGATAAGTTCCTCACGGCGTTTAAAGCATCCCTCGAAAACGATTTCCAGGACGAAGCCGGAACCGGGAATGAGGGAGAGAGAACCGAAGAAACCACTACCGCTTTCCTTCGCGGTTTGTTGGGTGATACTGCGGCCCGTCTGGCACAGGCACAGGAACAGCTTGAAGCCTTGCAGACACAACAGCGTGACGAAAACCGGAACAACACCGCACTGATTGCCAAGAAGGATGCCGAGATAACGAAGCTTTCCGGTATTATCGCCCAACTTTCAGCCGCTGCGGAAGATGATCCGGGCAAAGGGAAGCAGTACAACGCCCAGGCGGACGGTAAAGGGGCTTTCAATCTCCGGGATGAAAAGCAGCTGGGAGGCTTGCAGGGTGAAATGTTCTCGCTGGACCGCCCGTATAACCTTCGCGCCAAAGCTGCGTTAATGGAGGCTGCCGGTTTTGAAATGATCGCTCTTCCAAAAGCCAGTTCCCTTGACTACAGCCGTTTGAAGGAAGATCTCGGGGCTTTTTACCGTATTCCCTGGCAACAGCGTTTGCAGTCGTTTTTAATGGAACTTCCTTCCATTGAAAGTATTTTCCCGCTTGAATCCGGTTATCAGGATTTGGCTACGCTGGTAAACATCTGGCTGGGTGAGTTCTCACAGGCCGGCAATGAGGAATCCGACTTCGACAAGGTGACTAAAGGTTCCTACGAGTTCGACGATGAAACCCTGCGCATGTTCAACGTGATGTTTGCACACCGTTTCAAAAATTTAAAGGCCCTGGAGAAAACCTGGATCGGCACTTTGAACAAGGAAGGTTCAAACCCTATCAAGTGGTCTTTTATCGAGTACATCCTGGCCGAAACCGCCAAGAAGTTGCATAACGAGCGTGAACAACGCCGTATTAACGGAATCCGTAAGGACCCGAATCTGAACGAACCGGGCAAAGCACTTGCTGCAGCTGACGGTCTGTATGAGTTCCTGAACAAGAAGGTGAACGGACATACCGATATCAATAACGGAAAGTTCGTTTACCAGATCAAGCCGTTCGAGCTGGGAGAACTTACCGAAGCAAACATCGGTGAGAAGGTGTACAAGGGTACTTCCATGATCCCGGCGGTTCTTCGTGACAGCGGTAACCTGGCACTTTATATGCCTTCGCACTTTATTGTATTGTATCATAAATACAATGAACTGCATTACGGACAGAACCAGGATTACAAGGCTAATATCATGTATGTAAAGGAATATCCGGCGGTGAAGATTATCCCGGTTCCCAATGCTGACAACCACCACCGTATCTTCTGGACATTTGAAGGCAACATTAAAACCTACGAGGACAAACCAGGCGAAATGACGGCTTTCAACCTGGAACAGGAAGACTGGAGCCTGAAAGTATGGAGTAACTGGCGTGAAAGTATCTGGGCTATTGCCGTGGGCTTCAAGTACACCAAGAAAGAAGATATGGACTATACGCGCCAGATGATCTTCTGTAATGAGTATGACCGCCCGGCGTCTTACTTTGTGGACGCTGACAAGGACAAGAACCCGTCGGCCAAGCTTCATACCTCCATTGTTACCGTAGCCAATACAGCCGAATTTGCTATTACCGATATTGAAGATGCACCGGTAGGTACGGTTATTTCTCTGAAATGCGGAAGCGTGGATAAAGGCGTTAAGATTGAGAAAAGCGGAAAATTTGACCTTATTTCCGCTACCTGGCAGCCGGGTAAGGGGGATGTTATCAAACTGATGAAACGTGCCGACGGTAAATTTATCGAGATCGGCCGCGAAAACGCTTCTTCCGATGCGTTGCAGTTTGCGCCGGATGAAACGGATCCTTCTTTGCTTGACGGTGAAGTATTCGTAACCGGTGAGAATACAAAGGCAACGGCAATCACTAACTTTACCGATGCGGAAGCCGGTGTCGTTTACACGATCTACGGAAGCGGTTCTGAATTTGCTTCCACCATTGCAGCCGGCGGAAACTTTGTCTTAACCGAAGCTATGACGCTTTCCGAAGGCAAGTTTATCAAGCTGGCGAAAGCCGCCGACGGTAAATTCTACGAAGTGGCAAGAGGCTAATTTTTGGCGGAAGGGATACTTTATCCCTTCCATTTTATAACCTTATAAATCATTAAGTTATGACATACGTAAAAGCAAGCGTAAGAAGGCCGGCCGGCAATCCCGGTAACGGTATTCAGCCCAAGGATCAGCTCGTAATTTACGACGTTGACGATATTCTTTCCTTCCCGCAGAGAAACGATGCCGGCGTGGTTATCGAGGATGATATCGTAATGAAGGCGGGACGTTACGCGATCGGTATTTACCTGACACCCGGTACCGCTGAAATCAGTTCCAACAGTGACGGGGAAACGGACGCCGAAGGTTATACGCCTTCCGTTAAGTTCAATCATCCCGGTAACGAACAGGAAATTCGCGAGTTTAAGACAAACTGGCTATCCAAGAAATGTATCGTTGTGCTCCGTTATTGTAGCGGAAAGCCTGCCGATCTGATCGGAACGCCCTGTAACCCGTGTAAGTTATCCGTTTCTTATACCGGTTCCAATGAATCGAATACGAACGAACTTACTTTCACCCAGATCAGCAAAGGGGATGATATCGCCATTTACCGGGGTACCGACACTCTGGAAGAACCGGTGGCCGTGGTGGAAGCCGGAGCCACGGATATAGATTACCAGACGGACGGGCAGTACCAGCTTTCCGCGGGTGCGGCTAAGATAGCCGGTGTTACCGGTGGAAGTCACGGCTCGGTAATTACCCTTATGGGATGTTCGGGTGTTGCGCCTACGGTGGAAGCGGGCGGTAATTTCCTTCTGAAAGGTGGTAAGACGTTTACCGCTTCCGAAGGTTCCCAACTGACGTTGCGGGCGTTTAACGACGGTTCGGAGGCTATGAAATGGATTGAACAAAGCCGTTATGAGGCGTAAGTAAACGGCTTTCATGTAATTCAAAGGGTGACCGGCAGCACATGCCCGGCCACCCTTTGTCCTTTTTAGGGTAATTGCCCCTTTTTTCCTTTGTATCATCAAATTTTATATAGTATGAAACAGGAAATTATTACCTATCTGGCCGGTCCGCGTAACTTTATTCAGGGCGTGGAACTGTACGAGAAATACGGTATCAACCGTATGTTAAAGAAGTCATTCCGCCGGCAGGGAGAAACGGAAACGATGAAGGCCATTCTTTTAGAGGAACTACGGAAGTTGGCCGGGCTTTCTGAACGTGAATTTAAGACGATCCGGCGAAACTCCAAACAGCTGACCGCGGTAAAAATGGAACCCGCCCGGGAGGAAACATCCAAAACGCCGGTAAAATACAGCGATGATTTGCTGCTGGAACTTGCCGAATCTTTCGGCGTCAGTGTGGAAGAACTCGTTTCGTCCGATTTCCGGGATAAGGTTCTTTCCATGGATGAAAATGCCGACCGTGTGGAAGAGCTGGAAGAGGAACTGGAAGAGGCGGAGAAACGATACAAAGCAGCCCCGGAAACCGTAACCAAAATGATACGTTTCCGCGAGAAATTTACCTTCCTGAATTCTCCGGATTGTCCCGACATTCTGAAAATACTTGTTTCCGACATGTTCACCGCATACGGGAAGTATAAGGAAGCTTTCGCCCGCCTGGAAGCTACGCCGGATGATGTCAGTTCACTTTCTACAGCACAGGAAGCGCAGGCGGTTGTGGAAAACTTCATCGCTAACCGCGAGATGTGGGATGAACTGGAATATTACCGGGAGAACGGAAAGATTCTGGGTAAATGTGAGAAGGTAAAAAGTTTGTCCGTCCGTAAGGGCGTCGAGAACCTTTCGGATATCGACATACAAAAGGCACTGAATAACGCCCGCGCCAACCTTTCAAAGAATAAGGCGAAACTGGAACAGGCCGGGGATGATGAGAAGAAGAAAGCGAGTGCCCTTGCATTGATCCAAAAGTGGGAAACTACACAGAAGGCCATAGAGGAAGAAATTGAGGCGCGAAAAAAAAAGTAATTGAACTTATTGCCAGTCTGACAGGGAAACGGCAACGGATCACAAAGAACCTGGGCCGTTTCTCTCACCCTTGCGACCGCTCGGAGCTGGGGCACCAGCTCAAGACATTAACCCTCCGGATAGAAAAAGAAGAAAGCCGGCTTAAACAACTTTCCAATGATTACAAACCAAATATATAACGAGGATTGCCTGGAGGCGTTGAAACGTGTTCCGGACAATTCCGTAGATTGTATAATAACCGATCCGCCTTATTTCCTGGGAATGACACACAACGGGCAGAAAGGCAGTTTTAAAGATTTGTCTATCTGTAAACCCTTTTACCGGGATTTGTTCCTGGAGTTTAACCGGGTGAAGAAACCCGGTGCTTGTGTGTACTTTTTTACGGACTGGCGCGGGTATGCTTTTTATTATCCGTTGTTTGACTTGTATTTAGGTGCGTCAAACATGATCGTCTGGAACAAACAGTCGGGCCCGGGTAATCATTACGCCTTTATACATGAGCTTATTTTGTTTCATTGCGGAAAGGGTGTTTCTATCGGTGCCACAAACATAATAGATAATATCCGGTCTTTTGCTTCCGGTGCGAAACTGGTAGAAGGTGAAAAGATTCATCCCACACAGAAACCGGTGGCGTTGATCCGTAAACTGATTGAAGACAGTACAAAGCCCGGCGATCTGATCCTGGACACTTTCGGCGGTTCCGGTACTACGGCCGTGGCAGCCATTGAAAGCGGCCGGAACTTTGTATTAATGGAACAGGACGAAATTTATTATTTCACGGCACAGAAACGAATAAAAGATGCGTATGAACGATTTAACGGTGGTGGATAGTATTTACCTGGATGCGCAGCAAAAGGAGGATGTACGGCGTTTGTCTTCTTTAGGGTATTCGCCGAAAGACATAGCCGTTTCCCTGGGGCTTTCTTTGGAGGATGCCGGGCTTTTTGTCCGGGATGCGGAAACGGTAGGAACTTCCGTTAACTTCTTGATCCGGGAAGGGATTCTGGTAGCACGTGCCGCGCCTGAAATAAAACTCCATGAAGCGGCGGAAGGCGGAAACGTGGAAGCTATAAAACAGCTGGAGGCCGTACGGAAAAGACATACTTTTGAACGTTTAATCGAACAAATGGATGACGACGAATTTAATTAAGCCCTCACGAATAGACTTTGACAAGGTGGATATCAACCAGATTCAAAGGATTCTTTCTACCGGTACGCTGGAAGCCCTCGCGCCCGATGAAAGGGAATATTACAGCCTTATGGAAATGGTACGGGGCCTTCGTGCCCGTATGCGTATAAATGGTAAGCTGGTGACAAAGGCCGGCATCATCCGCCTTTTGAAGTCGGAACCTTACGGCCTTTCGGACTGGATGGCCCGCCAGGTGTACGCTGACAGTCTCAATTTCTTTTATACGCAGGATAACGTACGCCCGCAGGCTTTCGCTAACTTGTATGCGGAAAAGGCCGAAAACTGGGCGAATACCGTCTTTCTTATGGGAAATGTGAAGGAGGCTAAGAACCTGCTGAAACTGGCGGCGGAACTTCGCGGATGTTATAAGGATCAACAGGCCGAAATACCGGAGGAACTGCTTTCACAGAAAAGCACGGTTATTTATACTACCAGCCGTAAGGATCTGGGTGTTCCTGAAATCGACCGTAAGGAACTGGAAGAGTTTATCGACGCGATCCCGGAAATTCCTGTTATTGTACGTGATAATATAAAAGAGGACGCGCGTATTAAAGCTTTTGACCTGAAAAAACGTATGTTGTATGATATCAAAGAGTTCGGGGAAGATAACGAAGGTGAGTAACGCCGATGATGTGGAAATCAAATACGGCCATATAATCCAGGTTCTGACGGACTGGATCGATACTACTATCCTTGTATCTGTTGACGGGCGCGGTACGGCCAAATCGACCGTTATACAAGCCAGGCGTTCCGCCCGTTGTGTGGAAGAAATGCCCGGCGGTGCGTTCGCTTTTGTTGCCAATACCTACAGTAACCTGGAAGATAATATAATGCCGGCCGTACAGAAGGGCTGGCAGCTTATGGGCCTGATCGAAGGGGTACACTATGTAAAAGATACCCGCCCGCCTGAATCCTGGCGGCGTAAATGTTCGGTTATCGTGGATGATTACAAGCATGTTTACAGCTTCTGGAACGGATGTGTTATTTTCATGGGATCACTGGATAACCCTTCGCTGCTTGCCGGAAAGTCTGTAATACATCTGTTTTATGATGAAGCGAAGTACGACAAGGAAATGAAAGTAAACCGCGCTATGCCTATTCTTCGCGGTGATGCGATCACTTACGGACATTCCCATTTATTCCTGGGGATAACCATTACTACCGATATGCCGGATATCGACGAAAACGAGTACGACTGGTTTTTCCGGTATGTCAAGCAAATGGACCCGGAACGGATCATTAAAATAGTACAGGCGGCAAGTATGCGTAATGACCTGGTAATTTCTCTATTAAAAGAAGAAAGAAAAAATAAGCCTTCCCCTTTGAAACTGAAACGTTTGAAACGGGATATTGAATATTACGACCGGGCTTTGTTGAAGTTGAGAAAAGGACAAACGTTCTTTCTTAACGCTTCTTCATTCGCTAATGTTGAGATACTTACGATTGATTATTTAAAGCGGTTGTATAATGGTACGCTGGAGCTTCACGAATTTAAAAAGTCGGTGGTGGGTATGCGTCCCGGTCTTCGCAGGGATTTACGTTTCTATGTGTTGTTTGGTGAAGGACATAAGTATTATAACGGTACCATGTCCGGAGAAGCCGCTTACAGCTCGCGGGAGCTCCGGTACCTGCACCATGATAAAGCGATTGAAGGTGGTATGGACTTCGGTAATATGCTTTCTTTGGTGATCGGTCAGCCGGACGGTGCTTATTACCGGGTACATAAGAACTTTTTTGAGATACCGCCGGGCTGGTTCCGGGAGATCGCCGACCAGTTCCTCACTTTCTTCCAGAACCACGAATATAAAGAACTGGATTTGTACTATGACCGTGCAGGTAATAACTTTGAGAAACAGAAGGAGGATTACGCGGGTAAGATCAAAGACGCCATAGAAAAAGACGGTAGCGGAAACCGTACCGGCTGGATCGTAAACCTAAAGAGCCGCAAACAGGCAGTTATCCGGCAGGATACGGAATACGACTTTATGCAGGAGATTATGGGCGGTACCAACAAGAACCTGCCTATCTTGCTGGTTGATGCGATGAACTGTAAAGAAATGGTTAGTTCCGTAGAAAAGGCAAAGGCTGAAATCAAATACCGGGGTAATTCTAAGGTAGTGTTCAAGGTGAAGAAGTCCGAAAAGCTGGCACCGAAAAAACTACCGATGTTATCCACCAATTTCTCCGACGCTTTCAAATACTTACTGATGCGCCCCGGCTGGATAGCTTTAGTACGAGGCAAGCGGACGCTGCAGGCCGACTCGTTTGTGGATCAATGGATAGAGAACAGGCATAAAAGGTAATTGCCTTGTAACGCTGGAAAATCGGTTTTCCGGCGTTTTTTGTGTTACCAGGTTACGGGTACCCCTCCGGGAGAGGTCATATTTCACCTTTTAGGGGGAGGGCAACTGCTTTCCGACTTCTGAGCGGCTCGGTCTTCGGAAGGTGTCATTTTTTAAGTTTCTGAAATTTTCTCCGGTTTTTGACTGTTTTTCAGTCGTTTATCTGCATTTAGACCAAAATTTTACGCGAAAAATCGTGTTTTTTATGCGTTTTTGCTTCATTTTTTTGGCGTTTTTCATGAATTACCGTGTATTTTTGGGCGGTTGCCTTCATTTTTTGAGTGGATTATCTGACCTTTTTTATTTTGATAAAGAATTTATTATCGTATATTTTTTGATATTGATAAAAGAATTGTTATCTTTGTTCCGTCATCAAAAAAGAGCTCTTTGAATGACTGATGAAGAAGCGCTAAAAGCGCGGATAGATGAGTTGATTGAAAATCTCAACTACTATCTTCGCAATTATAACCGTTTGGTTGTGATCGGTTATAGGAAAGCGATACTGGATGCTGAAATTGAATCCTTGAAAGAAGAAATCAAGAGGTTAAGCAAACAGTAGAAAGAAAGGATCTGCCGGAATCGCGACCGGCAGGTCTCTTTCTTCTTCATTATTTTCGCTCTTAAAAATGAAAAGTTATGGACGTGAAAAAGGAATTTATCAGATTGAAGGAGCAGTGGATGAACTCTAAGGGAGAAGCAAGAGAAAAGGCAGATGTGGAAATGCAAGCTTTTTTTGATTCATTGACGGAAAAGGATAAGAAATTAATAGCCGAAGCTGTTGATGAAGATTTTTCTAAAATTCATCAGAAAATTGAAGACTGCAAGAATTTGTCGCATCGTATTGAGGTGCGTAAACGGTTGGAGGAGGTATTACCCTTTATTTCCATATCAAAGTTTGCGGAGGTCTATTTCGGGAAATCTGCATCCTGGCTTCATCAGCGTATTAACGGAAATGTTGTACACGGAAAGCCCTGTCGGTTTACCGATGAAGAAATAGATATTTTTAATAAGGCATTACAGGACATTTCTAAAAAGATTGGTTCGCTCAATATTTCATATTAAGGTTTGATTTTTAATTCAACAAGTTTCCCCGGTATTTGAACCATACCGGGGATTTTCAATTTAATGTTATGGAACAAAACGAAAAAACCGATAGATAATATAAAAAGTTCTATTATGGCCTGTTTATATTGTTGTCTTGATCCTATTTCCTTGGAAACGGGCATTGTAGAAGCTTTAGCAACGGGTTATCCGGTTGAATTTGGGAAAATAGCACTTAATCAGTTATTATTGGAAGAACTGGTAAAGGAAAAATCTGGGGATATTTCTTTAACTTCTAAAGGGTATAAGATCATTCAAAATTACGGTAATTATCGTGAATATCTTAATGCATTGGAAAAGCGGCGGATTGATAAAGAGAAGGAAAAACAACTGGATTCAAAAGTAAAGAAATCAACGATACTTTCAAATTATCTAAACGCTACCAGCGCAATATGTAGTATTGTGGGGTTTATAGTAGGAGTCCTAACAGCAGACCAAATAAAAAGAATATTAGCGTGGTTATTATCAACCGCTTAATCTTTAAAAGGCAAATACATATAAGTGTTACTTCCCTTTGCAACTGTTCGATATCTTCTTGTATCTGGCTCATGGTCGGTTTCTTTGAAGTTTTTGCAAAGATAGGAAAAACAATAAATATAAAATCCTAATACTTAAAATAATGAAGAAATGAAAACGGTAAAAGACATTAAAGTAGGTGATGTGTTTTCTACGGAAAGAAACGGGGAAAAATTGTTATGTACAATTATAGAATGCCGTGGAAGTTTATTTCCTGATGTTTTGAATTTCACAGCCAGGCTAAATGATGATAAAGGTGTTATTTCATTGTACGGATTGCCGGATAATGATTATTTGCATTTCGGCTGTAATTTGAAAGAAGCAAGCAGGCCTAAAAACGGATATGCTTTTATTGCTGAAAATTAATTGGTTGAGTGTTCGCATAATAAAGCCCTATCAGATTATTTTGGTAGGGCTTTTGTATAAATATATATTTTGATTATTTTTGCAGTCGTCAAAAACAATACTGCATACTGTCCATTAAATAATATAGTAATTATGGATACTGTAAACTATGAAGCTATTGAAGTAATAATTTATTTAGGAATTATACTTAATTTGGTGACGTTAATTTGTTTTTTTGTGCTTTGTTATAATGTCTCTAAAATAAAAAAGCAATTTGTCGTAGATAAAGACATAAATGCCGCTTTTTCTATGTATATATCATTAGGAGAATATGAAAAAGCAAAAGAACTATTATTCCACGAGATAATGAAGCAAAATGAATATATTGCATCTTTTACTTACAATGGAAATAATTCAGCTCAAAGAACTGTATTAAAAAGGACTTTCAAACCCTATTTTGACATCCTGAATATAGATTTTGATTTTGAAATTGTCGATAAATTCATTGTCGCATTAGAGAAATAAAGATAGTTATGAAAATGTAACGCTCGCCAATTTTGGCGGGCGTTTTTGTTACAAAGTAACGAATTGTAGAGTCGATAAATTTCCTTTCCTGATAAACTTTTATTAACGTTTTTTTTTTGTTCAGAATTTAATGCCGACATTTGCCCCTGTCAAAATTGCTACCGCTGGTGCGGTCCGGTGAGTCTCGGTTATTGGCTCGAATAAACAACGGGCTTTTTTTATGCTCGGTATTTATCTATTTTAGATATATAAGGCGGTTGCCTTTCCCTATTACTTTTAAA
>NZ_EQ973358.1:462618-590670 GCF_000157055.1 Bacteroides sp. 2_2_4
CACAAGCTACGTGCCTTCGTTCCGTACTGGTAGCACGGACGTAAACACGATCCAACATCGTTATTTTCAGGAATTGGAAAAAGATTGTTCCGTAAACTCGGCTTCCGATGCTTATTATTTATCTGCTATTGCCTGGTTCTGTCTAACCTTTATCTTTCCGCCGGCTGTTATCGGTGCAGTTGTTTGTGTGTACCGGGCAAAGAAGGTACAGAAAGGAGGCCGAAAATGACATCCTATTTTATAGAGCTTAACGAGTATAAGCCACAGAATCGAAAATGTGCTGAAATGGCAGAGTTTGCAAACCAGTTTGGTAATACGCTTTGCCCTGACGAAATTTCCTTCGATGCTTTTAAAACTGAACTGGAAGCAAAGGTAAAGGAGCTGAACGAGAAATACCCTAAAACAATGCCGTTGAAAATATCTTCCGGCATCGGATTTATTCACATAGATCAGGACACTAAAACACATAATAACGGCTGTGACAAGCCTGTAGCCTATTTTTTTATTTACCGGGTTAAAAGAATATATAGGTTTTCAGAGCGTCCCCAGATAGAAAAGAAAGGAGGTGCCGAATGATATATACTGAATATCAGCAAGTGTTACTTACCCAATTACAAAACAATGATAAAAGAATTGAGGAAATAAAGAAGGAACAGGAAGAAATACAGGGGATGTTTCTACAAGAAAGTAAATTTAAACCGGGTGATCTGGTACAGGTTGATTATAAAATAAGTAATGCTACTTTTAAAGTTCGTGGCTGGATTTTCCGGATTACATTCTGGAGGAATCGCCCGTATTATCACCTGAATTTACCCAAAAAAGACGGTTCCCGCGGATTAAGGGTTAAAAGTATATGCGACGGGGTACTGGAAAGTATAACAAGTATTTCACATATTAAATTAGAAGACTTAAAAGGAGGTGCCAAATGAATACAAATAATTCTGATATCCTATTTTTCGTTAGACGTGAATACGGTGCGCCTTCCATTGAACTAAGAGCATACAAGGTGGAGAAGGTTAACAATGAGTTTGCTTTCCTCGAACTTGAACGTTTACGGTTGGTTGTTTTTTCCGGTGATTTTCAGTCTGTATCACTTCATCACGAGTACGGTAAAAACAACTGTATGTATAATAGTGCTAATAATATACCGGATTTGATGAAAGACATGAAGAGGTGGCAGTTATCGCCCATTGATAGACGTAATTATGAACGGTTTAGAAAAGTCGCCCTCGGGATATACCGGCAGGCCGGAATAATTGATTTCACTACCTTAGAGACTACACCGATTAAAAACGTTTAAAGAAAGATTTGTTATGAAAGACATAGAAGTAAACGGCGCACATATAACAGATGAAAGTGCCGAAATATTGAAGCAGTGGCAAGTTAAGACGGAGCCGGTTTCCGCTTGTTACATACGAGTAATAGAGGAAACGATCGACGATTTGACCGATGAAGGGGGCGAACCTCTTTCCGCTGAAAAAATAGTAGAAAGAATCAGAACTTTACGTATGATGAAAAAAGACATCGAAAAGCTGTCTAATCCTTAATATTAATAATTTAGCATACCGGCTGAAAAGGCAGCCGTTGGGTTTAAGTCCCAGGTTAGGGTTTGTTTGTGCCGGGGTGGTTCCCGGCACTCTTTTTTATGTCCTTTTCGTCCGTTTCCGTTCTTCCCACCTTTGCAGTAACCAATGATTCAAATTATGAAAATAGGAACTGACAAATGGAAGCATTTCGGAATTAATTACGCTATATGTGCCCTGTTGGGTAATTATGGTGTTCCCTTTGCCCTGGGCGCTTCACTGGGTAAGGAATACGGGGATGAAATGTCCCCTTGTAATAAATGGGACTGGAAGGATATTCTGGCAGACCTGGCCGGGATCGTGGCGGGTTATTTGACGCATGTATGTATCGTCCGGACTATAATGTAACATTTTAACTCTACCAATATGACGGAAACGATAATTACAGCGATTATTACGGCTCTTTGCACGGGTGGCCTGACATGGCTATTCACTCTCCGATATACCCGTAAACAGGCGGAAGCTGACGCCATGAAGTCAGTACAGGAGGTTTACCAGGGACTGATCGAGGATATGAAGAATGACCGTAAGGAACTGAAACAGCGGATCGACGATGTAGAGAGCCAGTACCGGGAACTCCAGCAGAAATGTAACGAAATGGAAAAGGATATCAGGCAGAACGCCCGTGTAATGGATATCATGAAACCGTTCCTTTGCGGGGTGAAGAATTGTCAGAATCGTAAATCTATCACTTTTGACACTAATAATAATTAACGACCTAATAAACATGAGACATGGAATCGTACACCTACTTATTTTTATTTGTTTTGCAGCTTGTTTTTACAGTTGTCGTTCTCCTCGCTCTGTTACACGAAAAACGGTTACAGAAGCAACTGGAGAAGAAAAACAAACAACTACTGACGGAGTTATTGAACTTGCGCGGAGAGATTCGAGCCATGAGGAGCACGTACTTAACGTTTACCGGGAAGATAGTACGCATATCCGTATCGACTACGACAGCCTCGGAAGAATTAAAGAAATTGATTTCAGTAACCGAAAAACTGAAAAAAGAACTGGAAAGAATCAAAGCAGTTCCCTCCGGGATCATAAGGAAACTACCAGTCAGGCGGAAACAGCCGTTACCCGTAAATTCGACGTTAAGCAACAAAGCCAGGAAAAAGAAAAGACTACAAACGGGTGTAGCCTATGGACGTTCCTAAAATTCATGTTTTTCTTTCTATCCTTCTGCCTAGTACATGATAACTGGAGCAGTATTAAAAACTTTGTCCGCCGGCTATGGAAAAAATGAACCTTTATGTAGCGGTAGAACAGATGAAGCGGATTACCATTTCCGGGGGGACCTTTTCTATCAAGTTCCGGAAATGGAACCGTCAGACGCGGGACGGCGGCGACATGGTGATACTCACGGCCGCCCGTTTGAGGAAAAAGGCGACGGATGAAAGCATCGAAAATTCAAGCTATAAACTATTCCTGACGGACACCGCAACGGGCCGGCCGATGAATTGCTGGGAATGTCTGGTAATGGAGTTCAACGGGAAAAGAATAACGATTTAAGATTATGGAAATAAGACGAAGTGGTAACTTTGGAATTATAGATACCGGCACTGACAAGGGGTTGATCTCCTTTTCTATCGGTGGACGCGGTAAAGGTTGGGAACCTTCCAGCATCCAGTTAAACCGGCGGGGGGCTTTCTTTTCGCGTAAGATCAGCGTAAACGGTACCTTTATCGTTCCCATAGGTGACAATAACGACATGCCGGGCGAGGTCATGCGTTTACTGGATAAATTCTACGCCGGTGAAGGCATTATGGGTAAAATAGCCGGTTTGCAGTGGGGAGAAGGCCCGCGGCTGTATGAGGATGCAATCGACGAAGAGAATAACCGTTTTTACCGGCGTTGGAAACTCGATCCGGAAATAACCGCCGACCTGGAGTCGTGGGATTACACGACGGTTCTTCACCGCTCACTCGTAGACTTAACACACATGCAGGGCTTTTTTATAAAGTTTGTCCGGAACCGTGCGCCACGTGTGGGCAATCCCGGGCGTTTGGTACGGCTGGAACATATTCCCTACCAGAAGGCCCGCCTGGTATATCCTCCCGACGGTGAGGATGAACCGCAGGAAGTACTTGTGGGCGACTTTCCTTATCCTGATCCGGCTTATACTTACCGTTACCCGGTCTTTGATCCGGGCCACCCGTTCAAATATCCGGTTTCCGTGAAATACTATAATATCTATTCCTTTTGCAAGGATTTCATGAGTACGCCGCGTTTTCTGGGTGCGCTTGACTGGCTGGAGCTTGCCGGCGGTCTGGCCGCTATCCTGATCGCCTATAACGAAAACGCTTCGGCCATTTCCCTGCATATCGAATCGCCGCAGTCTTACTGGGACCGCGCGGAAGCACGTATAAAACAGGTTTGCGAGCGTACGGGCGAGAAATACATGGCCCAGATGCTGGAAGATTTCAAGGACGAAGCTATGGAGAAATTCGCCTCCAACATTACCGGAAGGCAGAACGCCGGGAAATACATGCACACGACCAAATTCTGGAATCCGGAAGCGAATAACTTTGAGGGCTGGACGGTGGAACCGCTGGATAAGAAGATAAAGGATTATGTGGACGCCCAAATTAAGATATCAAATAAGGCGGACGCGGCCGCCACCTCCGGCTTCGGTCTTGATCCGGTACTTTCAAACCTGATTATAGAAAACAAGCTTTCTTCCGGATCGGAAAAATTATATAGCCTGAAAGTGTATAACGCTTCCGAAACGGCTATTCCGGACATGATCCTTTGTAAACCGTTACAGCAGTATATTAATGCCAACTTTCCGGGTACCGTAACGAAAGTAGGGCTTTATCGTACCATAGTGGAAGCGGAACAGAATATTTCACCCTCTAACCGTATGAAAGAAAATGCGTAGTCTGTTTTTCACACCGAAAGCGGAAGATGTACCGGAAGAACCGGTAAGCGACCGGCAACCGGAAGAGAACCGTGCCGACAACATCTCGGACAAGCATATAAAGGCACGCCGGACGAAAAACGTTCATTTTGACCGGCGGATAAAATCGGAGCTGCACCTGGAAGAGTGTTTGCCCTGGCATTTTGAGAAAGGGGCGTCTTATCACTGTATCAGTCATGGGGACGTTGACAGCCTTACTTATCTTCGTGTGATCGTGAAGCAGCAGCCGGTGGAATATGTTCTGATTTCTACCTGGTGTATGGCAATTACCGATGTTAAGGAGGTGGAGAAATGGCTGGAGAGAAAAGACATAGGGCACGCAGATTTTTATGTAGGTGAAATCTTTCAAGGTTCCTACGCGGATGTTTATTTATACCTAAAGAAGGTGGCGGAACGTTTCGGATCACGTGTCTGCATCTTCCGTAACCATGCTAAAGTAATGGCCGGTTTTGGTAACGCTTTTGATTTTGTAATAGAAAGCTCGGCCAATGTGAACACCAATCCGCACACGGAGCAGACCTGTATAACGATAGATACCGGGCTGGCTCGCTTTTATAAGGAGTTCTACGATGAAATAAACAATTTCACAAAGGATTTTGATAATTGGAAACCATATACCCTAAAAAGAGATCGAGCAAATGACGAAGTTATTTAATAAAGGTAGTGACGGGGCCGGTGAAATAGTCCGTGTCCTGGGCCTGATCGATAATGATCTTGATTTTACCAAGTGGGAACCTATTATACCGCTGGGGATTCGAGATTTACAGGCTATCATCGGAACGGAACCCATAGACGCGGTAGATAAGTATTACCGTGAAGATCATGCGGACGTTACGGAACCGGACGGTATGGCGGAAACTTTGCGGCTGATGCAGCAAGCGGTGGCGATGTTTACCTGGTTAAAGGTCATTCCCACTTTGGACGCACAACACGGAACGGCCGGACGTGGCAAACACTTGGGAGAGAATGAAACGGGCATGACCGCTTTACAGGAGTTCAAGGATGAAGAGAATATCCGGAACCTGGCTTATGAAGCTGTAGACGCGTTGGTGGAGCTAATGGACCGCGAAAAGTTTGATTTCTGGATGAACGGCATTAAGAAAAAGGCTATAAACCGGCTTCTAATCCAGAATAAGGAAACGTTCGATGAATATTACAATATCGGTAGTCACCGGCTTTTCCTGGTGCTTATTCCTATGATCCGGGAAGTTCAGGACGGGCAGATAATACCTGTTATCACCCGGAACCGTTATAATAAACTGATTGAAGGCGATACCGTTTTAACGGAGAAATTGCTGGAGTATGTACGCCGCCCGCTTGCACTTCTCACTATAAAAAAGGCCGTTGAACGTTTACCGGTGGAAGTTCTGCCAAGTGGAATCGTACAAGTACAGCAGAGCACAACCGTACGGGATAAATTGCGGGCGGAAAAAGAGGCCCGGCAATCGGTTGCTAACAGTCTGGAGCAGGACGCGGCGGCTTATCTGGATGTATTGCAGGATATCATTAGGGAACTGGATGCGCAGTCGGAAACGGTGGATTATTATATACCGGGTGTTACCGTACAATCCAAAGGAATAACTTTTTAATGTCCGGACATGGAGAAGTTTACATATAATAGTAAGACGGTAGAGGTGCCTTCCTGCCTGGATGAAGTCAACAGTGAGCAGTACCGGCAGTTTCTTATATTGTCGGTACTGATGAACCGCGGTACGATCAACCCCGGACAGTTCCGCGTAAAATGGCTTTCTTTCCTTCTGGGCATGAAAGCGGATTACACCATGTACCGGCGTGAGATCATCCGGGAGCTGGACGGCCAACTGGAAAAGCTGGACGGCTTTTTCTCTTATACAACCGGTAAGGAGGGCGAGCGGATCGTTACGCCCATTCTGAAAACCGGTCGTAACCTGATGCAGGATTTCGGGGGCTGGCATGGTGTCGGTGACATGCTGAACGGTCTTACTTTCGGTAACTTTTGTGATTGCCTGGATTTGTTGCAGCAAAGCAAGCAGGCGGCAGCAGAAAAAGACGATCCGGCTATAAATGAAATCTTCCAGGATATTACGTTAAAGCTTTACCGGTACAAGGACCCGGAGAAGATGCCGGCCGTTCCTTCCTTGCTTGCCATTCATGCGGTAAACTTCTTTTCCGCTGTTTGGGAAATGGTTCTTTCCGGACCGGTTTATATCGGTGGTGAAGCTATCGACTTTCGGATATTGTTTCAGAAGCTGGCATCCGAGGACCGGAAGGCGGACGATAAAACCGGTTGGACCGGAATAGTCTTTGAAGTGGCGGCTTCCGGTGTGTTCGGTAATAAGAAGGAGGTGGACGATACGCCCTTTTGGGATGTATTGCTTTATCTGTATAAATGTAAGTTTGAGTATTTACACCAAAAACGTAACAAGAAATGAGAACAACAACAGGAACAAAAAACAAGATCAAGAAATTTGAAGGGCTACGCCTGAAAGCGTATGTATGTGCCGCGGGAGTATGTACGATCGGTTACGGTCATACGACCGGTGTAAAACCGGGTGATGTTATCACCGAGGCCCAGGCCGACGCTTTCTTTGAATCGGATATCAGGGCGGTAGAAAACCAGGTAAACGCGCTTCCCCTTGATTTGGGACAGTACCAGTTTGACGCGGTAGTAAGCTTTTGCTTTAATGTAGGTATCGGAAAATTAAAGAAATCAACGCTTTATAAGAAGATCAGAGCAGATGCGTATGATTCATCCATACCGGCAGAGTTTAAAAAGTGGATATACGGAGGCGGTAAGATTCTTCCGGGGCTTGTCATCCGCCGTGAATGGGAGGCGAAACGTTATCAGGGATTGACGATATGATAGATATAAAGGTTTACCGTGAATACTGGGAAGGCGTGCAAAAACGTATTCCTGAAATAAAGAAGGTGCTGCCCGTTACCATTGACGAGGAAATGAGTAAGACGATACAGGGACTATCTAAAGAAGAATGTCCGGTGCTCTTTATTCTGATCCCGTCGGGAACGGGTGCCAGCCTTTCGGCTGACAATGTGAGGGAAAATAATTTATGCGTTATTTTCCTTATGAGCAAGTACGATCCCCAACGTAAAGGGGCTTATGAGACTATCGAAGAGGTGCAGCCGGTTATGGAGCGTATCAAACAAATGCTGATAGAAGATTCTGCCACCGGTTGCCCTGTCACTAAGGAACTGGATTTAACCAGCCTTTCCACTCTTCCGGAATCCGGATTTTACCGGACGTTTGCAGGGTGGAGCCTGGCTTTCTCATTTAAAACATAATAGGATGAGCAAAACAAGCTTTCTATTATGATGATTGTTCTTTGATGTGCTGATTTTTCTGCTCAAATTTTAGTTAATAACGGGGAATTTGGTTAATTATTTGCATTTTATTGAAACAAAATCTTTTGATTGATGTTTTATTTCTATATTTGCAATATAAAAAAATGGAGGTAAGTATGTGTATTTTGAAAGAGGTAGGACGTTTTATAAAAAATGGTGCTTCAACATTCCGTAATGCTTCCCAAGGAAATTATAAACAGAACTCTGGAACTATTTCTGAAATTAGAAAAGAAATTATGGAAAAGAATGGAACCAGGAGTGATGATAAGAAAAATCTTATGGAAGACAGAAGGAAAATTGAAGGAGATGTTCGTAAATCTTTTGATGAAATAGTACTAAACAATGGGTAAGCAAGAAATAAAACAACGCGAGACACAAGTAGCAACGGGTAATGGAATAGGTAAACAATTGGAGCAAACTTATACTGTCGATGATAATTGTTTGCCATCTGCGCAAGAATTGGCTGCATATAAAGCTATTGATCCTAGAATTGTCGATTATCTTATTGAAGCTTCTGTAAAGGAACAGGACCATCGACATAGAATGGATAATAATAAGTTGAATATTCTTAAAAAGGCTGATAGGAGGGAAGGAAGGATAAATTGGTGGGGCATGTTTTTTGCATTTCTTTCTATTGTTGTAATGACAGCTCTTGTCGGATATGCTCTTTATCTAGATAAACCTTGGTTTGCTGGATTTATGGGTGCAGGTACAATTATATCAGTTGCTTCTATTTTTTATAAGAATAATGATACTAAAGACAAACCGACAGGAAGTGTTAAGAAATAATTTAAGATTTTAGTTTTAATCTTGAAATTAGGCGGTAATTTAACATTTACCGCCTTTTTAATTTGAGCGAAATCTAAGTTCAGACATTTTATAGAAAACAAATACAAATTGCTTATGACCGAAAATTTTAAAACGGATTTTTTTACCAACCGGATCGGGCGTGGAATACAGGACATATTTCAAGCCCAACTGGATATCGCTACCAAACGGATTTATCAGAAAGGCCGTGAACGTAAGAAAGTACAGGGAACCGGGGAGATCATACAAGGGCGATCCGGTGCATTAATGGCCGCACTACAGAACCCGAATTATTCGGTCATTCCGGACGGCGAAGGGGTAATCGCACATTCTAACCTTCCATTATATACCCGCTTCCTGGATATGAAGAAACACGGTAATTACCAGATTTATAACCGGCAGATATACGGGATTCTATATCATGACACACTCGGGAAGATTAAATATGAATATCAGGATTATGTAAGGGAAAGGATAAAAGAAATGTTTGCCAGTTCGCTAAAATAGGTAATAAAATTAATACCTAAATATTTGTAGGTAATGATTTTATTACCTATCTTTGTTTCAGTAACCAATAAAACAAAGTTTATGCCTGAAATTTGTAGATTCTTCGGTATTATTATATTCCTCTATTGGAAAGATCATAATCCGCCACATATTCATTTTACTTATGGTGATTATGAATGTTCTATTAGCGTATTGGATCGGATTGTAGACGGTCAGGCTCCAGCTAAAGTTATTGCAAAAGTAAATGAGTGGATTAACTTGCACGAGGCAGAAATACTTTCTCTTTGGGAAAAGGCCCAAAAAGGGGAAAAAATAGATAAAATTGAACCATTAAAATAAACGCTTATGTTACGGGTTATAGATGTGGATTATATTAGGAATTACGAGCTTCTTGTTACTTTCAGCGACGGGAGTAAAAAGATCGTAAATTTGGAACCTTATCTTACAGGTGAGGTTTTCGGGGAGTTATTGGATAAGGAAAAATTTGTTCAATATGGTTTAACCCGTGCTACTATTGAATGGGCCAATGGTGCCGACCTTGCACCGGAGTTTTTATATGAAATTGGTATAGCTGCATATTTTTAGACCCTATGAATGATTGTTTAGCTATTCAAGATAAGAAGGAAGAAACTTTCTTATATCGGATTTTTATTTCTCACCCGGAACTAAATGCTTCTGCGGTGGCTCGACGTATGGGAATAAGTCAAAGCCTTATGTCTCAATATATAAGTGGAATAAAAAAGCCCTCACAAGAACGGGAGGCCCTAATAGTAAATACTATTAAAGATATCGGTAAAGAACTAACGATGATTGTATGACATACGAAGATATTTTATTTTTGATCGGCTTTTTCCTGGTAATATTTTTTTTCGTAGGATGTAAGCATAAACCGGCTACTTTATCCGGGTGGCTTGCTTTTGCCTTTCTTTCCTTTATCGTGACGCCTCTTATATCGGTTCCTCTAACCTGGTACATTTGCTGGATGATAGATCGGGCAACAATTAAGGATAAAGAATGTTTTGATCCTTCGGATTTTACCTTTAAGAGATAAAATACTTTCTTCTTAGTATAATAAGCCTGTAGAATGGTTCTACGGGCTTTTTTTGTGTCCTTTTCCGCCACTTTACACCAGGATAATTTTGCCTTATAAAATTTACTCTTATGGCAAAATTAAAACCTGACTATATCGAATGGGTGTTAACCCTGAACGCCTCCGATGCGCAGAAGGAAATACATAATCTTTCAGAAAAGAACAAGGAGCTCCGGGATAGCAATAAGGAGATAAAAAAGGCTATGACCGATTTAATCGCCACCGGGAAAGCTGGCGGTAAACAATGGAAAAGGCTTGATGAGCAACTGAAAGAAAATAATAAGACGATCGGCGAGAATAACAAGAAGATTGCCGAATGTGAGAAACGGCTGGATAAAACCACCATGAGTGCCAACCAGCTGGCAAGGAAGGCAAACGCCTTGCGGAAAGAGCTTCGCGATACGGTGAAATCCTTGCAGCCGGAAAAATATGCCGCCCTGGAGAAGGAACTGAAAGAAGTTGAGAAAGCATACGGGCAGGCCACGAAAAAGGCGGAAGGTTTCGGCGGTTCCCTTCTTTCCCTGAATAAGATAAAAACGGTTCTGGCCGGTGTGTTTGTCACTATCGGCGCAATGATAACCGGACAGATTGTCGGCGGGCTAAGGGATGCGATCAGTACTATTATAGAGTTCGAGAAGAAAAACAGTACTTTGGCCGCTATTCTGGGAACCACGAAAAAGAGTATCAAGGATTTAACAGATGAAGCGCGCCGGCTGGGTGCTACTACTTCTTATACGGCCGCACAGGTAACGGAACTTCAGATAGAGCTTGCCAAGCTGGGATTTTTTAAAGAGGATATTAAAGCGATGACGCCTTCCGTGCTGAAATTCGCTAAGGCTGTGGACACTGATCTTGCCTCGGCTGCTACGCTTGCCGGTGCAACATTGCGTATTTTCAACCTTGATGCGGAAGATACGGAACGGGCACTTTCTACTATGGCAATAGGTACAACGTCTTCGGCCCTGAATTTTGAATACCTGAATAGTGCAATGTCTACCGTCGGCCCGGTTGCTAATTCTTTCGGATTCACAATCGAGGAAACGACCGCCCTTTTGGGAGCTTTGGCAAACAGCGGTTTCGACGCTTCATCGGCAGCGACGGCAACACGTAATATTTTGCTTAACCTGGCTGACAGTAGCGGCAAACTCGCGCTTGCTCTTGGCGGTCCGGTTAACAACCTGGATGATCTGGTAAAGGGACTTAAAAAACTAAACAGCGAAGGAATAGACTTGAACAAGGCCCTTGAACTGACCGATAAACGTTCCGTTGCAGCGTTTAACACTTTCCTTAACGGTACCGATACCGTGCTGGCACTTTGCGATGCGGTAACAGGTGCGGAAGACGCCTTTAATGCTATGTCCGAAGAAATGGGTGATAACGTTCAGGGTGCATTAAACCGGCTAAGTTCAACTATTGAAGGGGTAGTTTTACGTTTCTATGAATCAAAGGGTATTCTCCGGGATTTAATAGACCTTGTTACGCTTATGGTGGAAGGTGTGGGTGGTATGATCGACATGTTTAATAAATGGGGTGTTGTCACTTATACCGTTACCGCTTATTTGGTTTCCTACTATGGAGGACTGAAAATCGCTACCATGTGGCACGCCCGTTTTAAAACGGCGACCCTTGCTTCGGTCGTTGCAGAGAAAGCGCACGCCGTACAGCTTTATATCAGCCGGGCGGCTACTCTGGCTTATGCGGCGGCCCAGGCATTGCTGCACCTGAATATTAAAAGATGTACCGCCGCCCTTCGGTTAATGAGGATCGAACTTTTGAAGAATCCATATACGGCCCTGCTCGCGTTACTCGTGGCAGCCGGTGTTGCTATCTACCAGCTTGCAAAGAAGACGGAACAGGCTTCGGCGGCGATGAAGGCCCACCAGGAAGTCGTAAAGAAAGTGAATGAAGAATATGCCAGCCAGGAAGCAAAAATAAAAACTCTTGTAGCTGCTATCAATGACGAGAACCTTTCCAACTACACCCGTAAACAAAGGCTCGCTGAATTAAAAGAACTGATACCGGATTATAATGCGGAATTGAATGAAGAAGGCAGGCTCATAAACAACAACAAGGAGGCTATAGATCAATATTTAGTTTCCTTGGAAAAACAAATCAAGTTGAAAGCTTACCAGGAGGAACTGGAAGAATTGTACAAGAAAAAAAGGAATCTTGAAAGCCAGGAATCAGAGCAAAGCGACGCTTACTGGGACACCCGCCAGCAAAATACATTGTCAGGATATAACCGGAACAGTCTTACCGCTAAAATAAGCCGTTTATTTGGTACGGAAAAAGAGGCTAACCAGTTGAAAGCCCTACAGACGACACAGAAGGATTTGGCCGGTATAGAATCAGCAATCGCCCAGATCAATAATGATATCTTAAAAACAGAGGCGACGGCCACTTCATTAACCGGGACCAATAAAGAAAATATAAATACTGAAACATCCCTTATAAAGAAACTGGAGGCCGAAAAGAAAAAGGTTCAGGAGCAATGGGCGGAAGACAGCGAAGCGAATATCGCCAAGAAAAACAAGGAAATAGAACGTATCGACGCCGAAATAAAACGTTTAAACGAACTGGGGAAGGTCAAAAAGAAAGTGGAAGCCGGGGAGTACAAAAATACGGAAACGGCCGCCACATTAAAGCCTCTGGAGATCGAGCACGAAAAACGTATGCTTCTAATCAAAGAGAACCGGGAAAAGGAAAATAAGACGGAAGCCCAGTATATTCTTGAAGGGACGGCGGAAAACCTTCGCTATTACCGGGAACGTATTGACGCCCTCCAGAAGCTGGAAGCAAAAACGCCGGCCCAAAAGAAGAAGTTACTCGATGAAATCCACAAGCTCGAAACGGAAGCGCAGACGGCCATTTTTACGGAAACCGGCAAGCAGGAGGACGCCCGTATAAAACTGGCACAGGAGAAACGGGATGAACGGTTAAAGATCGAAACTGCCTATTACAACGTCCAGAAGGACACCATGGAAAAAGCGGTATTAAACCAGAGAATAACGCAGGAAGCCGCCGACGCCTATATGCTGGAAGTTGAAGCGGAGCACGCCGCAGAACTTCTGGAGATAAACCGTACTTACCAGAATGATATTGCCGCTTTGGAAATTACCGGCAAACAGAAACGTATAGAAACAGCGACGGAAGCGGCCGACGCCGTGCGTGAGTCTGAAATGAAGTTATTGCGTGATCGGGCGGCCATTGCCCAAAAAGTACGTGAAATAACTTCCGTTCCGGTAGGAATAACCGGTATGCAGGAAGCACACCGGAAGCAGGTTCAGGATGTAGAAACGACTTATAATGCTATAATTGAGATAGCGAGGCAGGCGGGAATTTCTACCGTTGGTTTGGAGAAACAGAAACAGCAGGAAATTAGCCAGCTTGAATTTGAATACCAGAATAGTTTATACCAGATTCAATCCCAGATCGGCGTATCATGGGCACAGGAATACCAGAATGAACTGGCCCTGTTAAAGAATCTGCACGATCAGGAATTAATAGATGAAAAGACATACCAGCGTAAAAAGCTGCAAATGCAGATGAATAACGCTAAAAAATTCTTTGACTATTATTCCGGTCTTTCCTCTTCCATGGTGGAAGCCATTCAGCAGGCCGAAATCGACCAGGTGGAAGCAAAATACGATGTTCTCATACAGGAAGCCGAGAACAACGGGGAAGATACTGCCGCCCTGGAAGAAGAGAAGGAAAACAAGAAACTGGAGATTCAAAAGAAGTACGCGGATGTAAACTTTGCTATCAAGTGTTCCCAGATCATAGCAGATACAGCCGTTTCGATTATGAAGGCGTACGCGGACCTCGGGCCGATTGCCGGAACCGTTGCTGCAGTAATGCTTGCGGCTACCGGTGTGGCCCAGCTTGCATCGGCCAAGGCAGAACGGGACAGGATCAAAAATATGTCCTTGAAAAACACCACCGGCAGCAAGACCGCCACGGCTGAACGTGTTGTTTCCGGTTCTTCCGGTGGTGGGTATTATGAAGGCGGTTACACCGGTCCCGGCGGGCGTTATGAAGTGGCCGGCGTGGTTCATAAGGGGGAATATGTGGTACCACAGCCGGAAATGAATAATCCTAAAGTAATCGACGCCGTTAGCACTATCGAAGCGATCAGGCGGCAGCGTACCAATGCCAACCCGTTACCACAGAATCCGGGTGAATATTATGAAGGCGGTTACGTCACTTCCCCTGCAGGTGATTCTTTCTACCGGGAGTTCCTGGAAGCGGCAAAGGAGCTTCGCGCCTCCTGTGAGGCTATCAAATTGATAAAGGCCTATATCGTTTACCAGGATTTGGAGAAGGCCAAAGAAACTATAGATAACGCCCGCGACACCTTTACACGCGGAAAATAAGTAATCATTATGCTAAAGATTAAGACGAACAAAGGTTATCTGGATTTAGGGGGTGACTTTACCGTACAGATTGACGAGAAATCCCCCGTCATGAACGACCGGGGATCGCAAACCGTACCGGTCACGGTTCCATGTACCGGCAACAATGCTAAAATAACCGGTTTTGCTCACCGTCTCGACATGGGTATAAAGCCGATGAATGAAGATCAGGCATGTACGGTATTGGACGGAGCATATAAACGTACCGGGAAGATAAATATTGTTTCCGCCGGTAAAAAAGAAGGTATTACCCTTAACATCGGCTTTGACAATTCGGAAGCCTACAGCGCATGGAAAGCAAAAAAATTAAATGCTATTACATTACCAGTGAAGGAGTATAGCAGCGTTAATTCTCTTTGCGCACATTTGCAACAAGTTTTAGGAGGTTATCAGACTGATTATGCCGTATTTCAGATTATGACCGGTAACGATTCGAAAGATAATCAGTTTTACCCTAAATACTTGAACTATATCACACCTGTATCAGAAGGAAGCAAAGTTTATCGGTTACGTTATCAAGCAAGAACAGAAACTTTTTTAGTAAATGGAACTCCGACTGCAGTAACACTTCCGGAAGGTTACGGCGTGACAGCCTTTTTATATGTATGGCGTGTACTGGAACTTGTTTTTTCCGAATTTGGATATACAATAATGGAAAATCCTTTTAAAACAGATAAACAACTTTATAACTTGGTAATCCTGAATAATGCGGCCGACTGTTGTGTTAAAGGAAAACTTTCTTACGCGGATTTGATGCCGGATTGTACGGTCGAGGACTTTTTAAACGCCCTTTATGTGCGTTTCGGACTGGTTTATAATGTTTCTTCCGATACGAAAACGGCCACTTTAAGACTGATCCGGGATATTGTGGATGATGTTCCGGACATTGATTTATCCCGTAGCCTGACAGACGAACCTTTAATAACTTATGAAACGGCCCGGCAAATGAAGTTATCGGCCAAAACTTCCTTTACCGGTGCGGCCCCCTCTGTTGAAAGACTTGAAGATTACTTGAAAGATCAGAAAGTCGCAAGGTTAACTAAAGTTGATGTATCTAAAAGGGTGATACATCTAAATTATGAGGAAACAACAGGACGGTGGTTTAAATGGGATGAAGATAATAACCGCCTTACTTATTCTTCATCGAGTTTCTTTTCCTGGGATCGGAAAACCGACAATATCGAAGATAACGAATTAACCAGCGACGACGAATGCGTTCCAATGGATTTTGCCCCGAATGATATTCTTTCCCCTCAATATCTTGCTGATTACGTGCACCGTTACACGTATCTTAAAACTTCCTCTAATAATAACGATGAAGACTCGGAGAAGGTGGAAACACCGTTATCCTTCGTGTTTGCGTTTACGTCTTCCCAAAATAGTAAATATCCTTTCGGTTCTGTGTTACCTTACACCTCTGACGCCGAAGAGGTTATATTAAGAGACGGAAGCAAGCATACAATGTCGCTATTTTTTCAATATGATAATGGCCTGTTTTTTAACTTCTGGAGGAAATACGACGCTATATTAAGACATTCATTCAATAAGATAGAGGCAAACGTTTTGTTACCGGTTCACCGGCTTACGGGTATGGATATCTTAACACCGGTAATACTTCGAGGACAATATTTACTTTTTGACGGGCTTTCTTATTCTCTTCCGGCAAATAAGATTGTACCCGTTGATCTGACATTAAGAACACTCCGGTTGATTGGTCCGTACGATTTGGATAAGGAACAGGAAACACCCGTTTTTGGTTCCAGGCTTTTTACGTGGGAATTTATAAGTTCAAATATAGAAACAGCCAAAGAAAATGAAAGGAACAGGATTTTACAACAGGCGAGGGATGAATGGAACAAAAGGCCGACCGCTGTGAACGAAATGAAATCAATAACTTACTCGCTTGACGGATATACAACTCGTAATGATGATAAATACTTGGTTGAAAACTATCCCCAGGAAGCGGGAATTACATTACAAAGGAACTATAAATGTAAAGCGACAGCAATAATAAGTATTTACTACGAGCCTGGAAGTTTTACTCCCGGTACATATCGGGATGTTACGTATGAATCCGAATTTGAATATACAGATACTTTTGTTTCTGTTGTCTATTCCGGTTAATCCCGTCCTTTATTCTTCCTTTGATAAACCCAACTTTTGCACCATGGAAAAGCAGAATAACATCATCCTTGCCCCGTCTTCTTCACAGGTGACGGAGCTTTATAAGCTTTGGAGGGAAAACCATGCGGGGCGGCTCTCGGACTTTTACAAGTTCCTGACGTCTCCCACGGATCAGCGCGACCGTTTCCTCTCCGGGCTTGAAAATAAGAGTGAGTTTAACGGAATATTCATCGTTAACACCTTTGAATTATGAGTTTGACAGCAAGCATCGACCCGACGGAAAACGCCTTTACCAGAAATCCAGTCTATCTTTCGGTAGAAACTACTTCTATGGTGACGTATAATATTATGCACTGTTTAAACTTTGAATACCGGAGGTCTTTATTTACCGGCAACGGTAACGGAAGTTTCAAGGTAAATATTGCCGAAGTTCTGGAAACAGTGTTTGAGGATATCCCCGTTTTAAGTGGAAGTAGTGATATATTGATAAACCTTTCCTCCGGCTGGTACAACAAGGCTACTATCATGATTATCATGCAGAATGAAGAAGCGGAAACGGAAACCCTGGTTTTAGCCGCCTGGCGTGGAGGTATCGGCAAACGGGCTTTTAAGAAGCTGCATGAAGAGGGTAATAATATCTTTTCCTTGAAGTTTCTGAATGAATCCTGTAATTTCTTCTTTACCACCCGGAGCAACGACTGGCGTATAACGATGCGCGAGACGGAGCTTTACCCGCTCTGTTTCATCTATCCGGAGCATGAGCTGAAAATAACGGAACTTCTTACCGGGCAAAGCCTTGCAGTGCCAGGCCGGGTAGAGAACTTTTGCGCCTTGAACCTGGAGGCCGTAAGACTTAAATTCTTTACCGATTACGGGGTACTGGGCAACCTTTTTGACGTGTATAGCGGTGAAACGTTCGCCTGCCGGATCGGGATCGAGCAAAGCCCGACGGTCCGCGAGCATTACCGGCTCCGGTTCCTGAACAGTTACGGGGTTTACGAGGTGTTTTCCCTGGAAGGCGAGGCGAGCGTAACTCCCGGCATGGATGAAGACGAAGACGCTGTTTTCCGGCGTTACGATGAAATTACCGATGATTATTATTCGGATCGCATACGGACGGAGATACAGGAAGTCGTAACGATTAAGACGGGATTCAGACGCCCGCAGGAAATACGCTTTCTTCTTGACCTGCTTTCCTCCGATGATGTCTACCTGGCAGGTTACGGCCGGGAAGAGATCAAAGTAATTCCTTCGGTGGAAGAGTTTTCTTACCGTGTCCGTCCGGACGCGCCGCAGAACGTGACGTTAAAGCTCACGTTTGCCGACAAGGAGTCCAACTGGACGGGAGAAATCACGGAAAGCGGCTACCGGAAACCGCGGGTTCATTCCAAAGAGTTCAGCAAACAATTTAATTAATGTATCTATATGGCAACACAGGAGTATATCGATGATCTTATTATAGTCATTGAAACCGCGGAGGACGCGGAAAGCGTTACTAACCAAATGGTGGCGGCGGTTCTTGATCACTTGAACGTGAACTTGAAAAAGGTTTCCGAAAGTAAAGAAATCCAGGCGGAGGAAGCCTCCCGCATTGCCGCCGATGCAGCATTGCAGAAGGCTATAGATGCCGTTTCTTTACGTATCGACCGACTTGTCGGTAATAATGCTTCCCAGGCAATCGACAATTTTAACGAAATTCTTAATTTTCTGAACGGGCTTAAAGACAGTGATTCGTTGGCCGCATTGCTGGCTGATATCAACGCCCGTATCGGCAGGGAGGATGGCTCACAGAGTGAGGACGGTTCCGTTTGGGGGGAACTGAAAAGTCTGTCCCAGGATATTTCCAGCTGTTCCGAGGATATAAGCACATTGCAGATAGACCGTGACGGGATGAAACTGGAGCTGGCGCTCGCTACCGGCCGTATCGATGAAAAGGTGGAACAGGCTGTCAATGAAAAGACCTCCAAACCGCTGACAATATCGCCTTCCGAGCACAAGGCCGGCGTATATAATATGGGGGGTGACAAGATAGACATATATGAAAGAAGCGTCAGGCTCCAGGAGTTGCCTCGTATCTCGGGTGTGACAAAAGAGTATGTGATAGCGGATGAACCGCTTGGATTCGGCATTTACGCCAATATTGACTCTTTTGTCATTTCATCGGGAAAGGGTGTGAATCGGGAATTCTTCAACTTCAGTTATGAGATTACGCGGTACTACATAAACGCGCAGCTACAGTCCTGTGTGGCTGTCAGATGCAAGGATGATGTGAGCGAGGAGGTGTCCGGCCTGCTTCATGTCCAGTATTGCAAGTTTTTTGGAGACGTGGTGGAATTTGACATAGTACTCCCGGGCTCTGTGGATAAGTCGGCCGTATCTCTGGAAATCCCCCCTTTGAAGTTCAACAAGAAAATGGCATTCAGCTACATCACGGATGACAGTTACGCCATTTATCAGTATATTTTCTCTGCCATCAATAAACGGTTGGTTGCTAAAGAATTCAAACTTCCTGACGGACGTGTTTTGAGTTATCATTTGGGGATGCAGGGAAATCCCGAATTTGACCGCTATGTTTCAGGCGGCTATTATCCGGAACATTTTGCCCAGTGCACGGACGGTGCCGGCGTGAAACGCCGGTACGCCACGACCGTCTCCGCCTGGGCTGACAAGCTGAAAGACCAGTATATCGGTCAGGATGTCGGGATGCACTGGCCGTGGACCTCCGAGAAGGAGTTCAAGTTCTATTTCGATTTCGGGTTCATGTGCGCCTACCATGACCTGATTGGCTATGAGATTGATACGGTAAACACGCAGGAGGAGTTTGACAAGTGTATGTCGGATACCGTGGCGTTGTTCAGGGAATATGTCGGACGTGTGCCCAAACTGATGGTTGAACCGAACGGGGATCATAAGTATATCAGATTCTGCCGTGGCAATGACACCGTGCAGATGATCACAGCCCAGGCGGGCGACCCGAGCATAAGGAAGGTGTATCCTTTCAAGCCGGATTTTTCATTGTCTAAGGAGGATGTGACCGTAGAACGTCTGTTCGCCTATGGGAATGACATGACTTCGGATAATGACAATCCGAAGTATGCACAGGACCTGCTGGATATCCTTTCCGGGGTCAATACCACAGCGGATCGGAACACTATATACTGGCTCATCGGTTCGGCCCACCGCAGTTCACACTGGGAATCCGTACTGATAAAGAAGATACATGAACTTTACGGGGACATCGGGAATGACTCCCTCTGGTTCCCGACATTGGAGGAGTTCTTCGAATACTGGTATATGAGGGAAAACACGCTGTCTGTAAAGAGTGTAACGGAAACGGGGGTACGTTATAGGATGTATGTGCCTAAAGGGGCTAATTTCTTTTTCAGGGATTTGTCCGTGCTCATATCAGGAATTTCTTCTTTGGAGGGAGTGTCTGTAACATCCGGTGACAATGTGTATGGAACCTCATTCGCTATGAATGACGGCAAGCTGCTGGTCAACCTCGACTTCAACCCGTTGCTGATGGAACGTGTGAACAAATATGTGGAAGCTTTTGAAGCTGATTATAATGCGGAATACGCTTATGACGACGCCTATTATTTTGTACAGATGCTGAAGGACGGTTTGAAAGAACCTTATCTGGCGAGAATCAATAAATGGGTGTCACCACCTGTACTCGACTCGTTTGTGATCAACTCCGGGCAGGAATTCACTCAAGAGAAGAATGTGACACTGAACATAACATACAGTGGACAGGCTCCATCGCATTATATGGCCAGCGAGAATGCCGGTTTTGTCGGAGCGTCATGGGTTGAATATGCCGCGAATCCGACATTTGAGTTGTCAGAAGGATTCAACGCGAAAACGGTTTATGTCAAGTTGAAGAACGTATACGGGGAAACCGGAACGTTATCCGACGGAATAACGCTGCTTGAGCCGACACTGACCCTTAACGGCATCACTATTAATGACGGGGCCGCCTCTACGATACAAAGGAATGTGAATGTGGCATTTGGTTATGTCGGATACCCGACTCATTATATGATTTCTGAAAGTCCATCATTTACAGGTGCTACATGGGTGGAATTCACTGAAAATCCGATAGTGCAACTATCCGCATCCTATGGCAACAAAATACTGTATGCAAAATTGAAAAATGTCACTACTGAAACGGTATCCAGATCAGCCGCCATCGAGTTGATAGATACTGTTACGGCACGGTTGAACAGTATTACTATCAACAATGGTGATGCCAGCACGGACTCCGGTATTGTATCGGTTAAGTTTGAGACGCTGAATGCCATCACTAAATACAAGATCGGCAGGCAGGCGGATTTGTCTGATTGTGCAGAGTGGATTGTGTGGGCTGGTTCGACAGTTCAATATGACTCAAAAATAGCGGATGGCAATTTAACGGTATATGCGCAGGTCGGAAATGAGACTACGGAATCTTCAATCAAGTCTGATTCGATTTTGGTGGTACAGCCTGTTGTCCTGGCAGGCATAACACTGGCGGATGGAAAAGAAGCTTTTGCCGGCTATACCGTGCCTGTCTCATTTGAAGTCAGTCAGGGGACTCCAACACATTACAGGTTGGCGGAAACAGCAGCAGAGTTAACGTCTGCAAATTGGCTGGCATGGAAAGAAGGTGTTACTTATAAATTTGCTTCAGTGGGCAGTAAGACGCTTTATGCGCAGATGAAGAACACGGTTTCAGAATCGGGTGTCGTACAGGATTCCATCAGCCTGACGGCCCCCCCGGTTAAAGCATTGATAGCCTTTAACGGCACGACTAACAATAATGTGGATTATCCTGTTGTCAACGGGGACACCATTAACCAGACGGTAATGGCCATATATCATGGCTATGAAGCCGGACAACTGAAAGATAGCCAGGGGAACCTCCTGCCGTGGTATATAAATTACAATTCTGGTAAATACGTGGCCAATGGTGTTTTCGCTGATAACAGTGCGAATAACTATAGTTGCGATACTACGGCTGATGATGACGGAATATACCCTGCACAGACATTTCTGAGATGTCAGTCATCCATGAATAATGTTACTGATGGCAGCAGGAAGTTAAGGATTTCCTTGAACCTTCCGGCCGGGAACTATAAGGCAAGAATTCTCTATTCCCCCGCTAATAATTTCTTGTTGGAGGAGAAATACAGGGTCAATTCCTATTATGGCGTATTTGCCGGGGAAATACAGTTGGCAAAGGCAAATGTCGGAACAGTAGGTTTCACAGGTAAAGGAAATAACCAGTATAATAATGAATTTGAGTTTACCGTTTCCACTAAAGGAGACATAGATTTTGCGGCATGGCAGGAAGGAGCACCCGTTCAGGGTTACAGGCCGGGAATGAATTTAATCGAACTTACAAAACTACCTTGATATGTATGTCCGGAAGCAATCCAATATGGACATTTCGGGAAGGTATACAAAAAGGCATCTTCTATCATCACTGACTGAAGATGCTTTTTACAAACATAATAACAAACATAAGTTAAATAAAGACTCTTGTTTGAATCCTATGGTAAGCAATTCATGCAAATATACATATTCTTATCAGAAAAACAAATAACCGGATAATTTGTACCGGGCTTCTTCAGGTTTGTTCGCTTATGTAAATAAAAAGCATCTCCTATCATCACGACAGAAGATGCAACCATAAAACCATAAATATAGGGTATGTTCAGGCATCTCATCGGAATATACCCTATATACAACTTTTACAAAGATATAGATTTTTTATTGGAAAAGCAAGTCATAGAGTAAAGATCAAGTTACTAGCGGGAGGTTATGATAGAATTATTGTTCTTAGAAAAGTCCTTCAAAATGTTTTGTTTCTTCATGCACTGGCAACGCTTCTCCTTTTAGATATTTGTTTGTGGTAGAAATATCCGAATGTCTTGCTTGATCGCGTGCAATGACGATCCCGGCTGAATTTGCCAAATCACGAATACCAGTATCTTTTAGGGAATAAAATTGGTAAGAATCAGGGAACTTAAGTAACGTACGTACTTTATTGAAATAAGTCCTGTAAGTACGTGGTGTCGATTTCTCTTTTGAGGGTTTGAAATCTTTCCCGAATAAGTAACAATCATTGCTATAATTGAATATTTTGAGTTCGAGCATAGATTTTATTAAAATATCGTTTAATCCTACCATACCGTCTTTGCGGTTTTTAGATATACTTGAAGGAATAAATACTTTTTGATCCTTAATATAGATATCGGATAATTGAATATTTGACAGCTCATCTGGACGAATAAGGGTGTAATATGCAAACTGGCAAAGTAGGAGAAAGTACGGATTATTTTTCTCTAAATATGTTCTAAGCTTTTGTAGATCATTAGCGGACAATGCGTCTCGTTTCTTTTTGTCTTCCGATAATGATTTGATATTTTCTACGGGATTTTTGTCTATATACTGTTTTTCTAACAACCAGCTACCAAAAGATGATAACCAGGTGCGATAATTATTCCTTGTGCGAGCTGACGAATCACGATCAATAAGAATGTAATCCAAGAAATCACTTGCATAAGTCTTATCAAACTGATAAATATATATTATAGGATTGAAACGCTTTTTGTTGTATTCTGATAATACCCTAATTCTTTTTTTATAGTCCGTAAAAGTACTTTCTTTAAACACTTTGGACTTATGGAATTTAACTAGATATTTATTGTATAATTCCACAACATCATCGAATAATGTATATTGGCGGGAATTTGAAGTATCTGCCCATGGATTCCAACCGGATAGGAGTTGCCGGCTTATATTTGCGATTAATTCCGTGGCCCTCTTTTTCCGGACACTAATTTTATCTATGCTATCCAGCATGTATTTTTTTCGTTTCATTTTTTGTTCCAAAGGATCGTAAGCTTTGAAATCAATATACCAATTTTTCCCGGTGTGAAGTTTGGGCAAAGTGTAGGGTATTATACTATTTAATGAGGCACCCTGTCTTTTCGTTGAACACATTTTTTTCTACGTTTTTGTAAACAGAAACGTAGTACAATTAAACATTCATATTAAATAAAGTGTCCGGTACTTGTCCGACCTATAAACGGAAAATAGCCATAAGTTGTTTACTTACAGCTATTTAACTCTGCACGGGAGGAGAGGCTCGAACTCCCGACACCCGGTTTTGGAGACCGGTGCTCTACCAACTGAGCTACTCCCGCGTTTGCGGCTGCAAAGGTAGTAGAAACTTCTGAATCTCCAAACATTCGGGTAAATAAGTTTTGAATTATTTTAATTTTTCCCACTCATCGGGCTTAAAACCGACCAGAACGAAGCTGTCTGTCACTACCAATGGGCGTTTCACCAATTTACCGTTGGTTGCCAATAGTGCTATCTGTTCTTCCTCACTCATTGCAGGTAGCTTCTCGCTTAGTTTCAGCTCTTTATATACTAATCCGCTCGTGTTGAAGAATTTCTTCACCGGCAGACCGCTGCGCGGAATCCATGCCTTTAATTCTTCCACCGTAGGATTTTCTTCTACGATTAAGCGGTTGGTAAACTCAATGTTATTTTCTGTTAACCATTTCTTGGCTTTTTGGCATGTGCTGCATGCCGGGTACTGCAAAAATAATGTTGCCATATTCATTTATAATTTAATACTTGATATTTAATACTTAATACTTGAACTTCACTTCAATATCTGTAAATCCTGAAACATAATCCGGTAAGCGGCTGCTTTCTTGTCCAATGCTAATGGATACGCCCTTGATGATGAGGGCATCCGGTATAGTCGCAAGGCACGACCTTCGAAAACAAATTCGGAGTAATCACCTACTTTGGGTTCTTCTATGTCGAATTGCTGTCGGAGAGTGTCCGTTGCTTTTTGGCCCGTAGTGACGATTGCTTTGCATTCGGGAAGCTGCCGCAGTAATGCTGCAACATCGGTGGCTTCCACTACTTCAAGAAACTTGTCCGATGCATTATCCTGCAACCGACGAATGGATGAAGCGGTATCAAATAGGGCAATCCCCTTTTCGTTTAAAAAGTCTATGATTTGCTCGCGGCAGAACGATTTTAGTGTCGAATTCAGAAAGTGATTCTTATCATTAAAGAATAAGATTCCATATATACGCCACATGTCGTTGTTTAGGTTCGGGTAGTAAAACTCCATAGACCAACGTTTTTTCTGTGGCGGAAAACTTCCCAGCATAAGTAATTTTGATTTCGCTGGGAGAAACGGTTCTAACGGATGTATTTCGATTTCCATAATTTCTTTCATTTTAATTTCGTACAAAAATAGTGATAATGTTTATTTCCTTCAAAATCAATGAGAAAAAATGCTAGATTTAAAATAATTAGTTATTTTTGCGGCGTGATGAACAAACAATATTTTATTATATCATTGAAAAAAGAAGTTTTTGTGAGTTGCTTCTTAATAGGCCTGTTTTTTCTGGAGGGAGGAAATTGTTATGCTTCGGAGCAACAAGCGTTAAGAGGGACGATAGAAGTTCCTTCTGATCATAATACCGTGAGAGGGCGTGTAATTGATATCTATGGTGAACCACTGATCGGTGCTACAATACGCGAAAAGGGGGGAGCCAATGGTACTGTGACCGATATTGATGGAAAATTCTTTTTGTCTGTGCCGGATAGTGCTGTCTTACAAGTTTCTTTTGTGGGTTATAAGACTGTAGAAGTCAATGTGGCAGGTCGGAATGTGCTTGAAATACGTCTTCAGGAAGATGCGGTGATGCTTGAACATGTCATCGTAACGGCCTTGGGACTTGAAAAGGATGAAGCTACATTGGCCTATTCTGTGCAAAAAATCAAGGGAGAAGAACTGAACCGTGTCAAAGAAGTAAATATGATTGCTGCTCTGGCGGGAAAAGCTGCCGGTGTGCAAATCAACAAAAACTCTTCCGGTATGGGCGGTTCCGCAAAAGTCAGTCTCCGGGGAATCCGTTCGGTATCCGGTGATAATCAACCGCTTTATGTAATAGATGGAGTGCCGATGTCGAATACCTCTTCCGAACAGGCTTATTCGGCTATTGGTGGTACGGCGAATGCAGGGAATCGTGATGGAGGAGACGGAATCTCTAATCTGAATCCGGAAGATGTAGAAAGCATCAGTATTCTGAAAGGTGCTCCTGCTGCGGCTTTATATGGTAGCATGGCTGCTAACGGAGTGATTCTTATCACGACTAAAAAAGGCAACTCTGTCGGACAAAGGAATATTAATTTCTCTACAGGACTCACTTTCGAGAAAGCATTCAGTATGCCTAAAATGCAGAATCGTTATGGTGTCAGTGATGTGGTAGACAGCTGGGGAGAGAAAGAGAATCTGATGGCTTATGATAATCTGGATGATTTTTTCCGTACCGGATTGACATCGATGACTTCCGTATCTATCAGTTATGGAAATGAAAACCTGCAAACTTATTTCTCCTATGCCAATACTACCGGAAAGGGGATTATCGACAAGAATAAACTGAAAAAGCATAATATAAACTTGCGTGAGACGGCTACCATGTTCGACAAACGTCTGAAACTGGACGGTAGTGTGAATGTGATGAAACAGACCGTCGAGAATAAGCCGGTGTCGGGAGGTTTCTATATGAATCCGTTGGTAGGGCTCTATCGTTTTCCTCGTGGGGAGGATTTGTCTTATTATAAAGATCATTTTGAAACCTATGACGAAGAACGGAAACTGGGTGTGCAGAATTGGCATACGTTTACCGAAGACTTCGAACAGAATCCATACTGGATAACGAACCGCATACAAAGTAAAGAAACACGTACACGCATTATCCTTTCTCTTTCAGCAAACTTTAAGGTAAATGATTGGCTGACGATTCAAGCCCGTGGAAACATGGATTATTGGGCGGACAAGTTACGCCAGAAATTCTATGCGTCTACTGCCACCGCCCTGTGTGGAGCGAACGGACGATATATCGAGATGGATTATCAGGAAACCCAGATGTATGGTGATGTCATGGCGATGGTGAAGAAAACCTGGGGGGATTTTACACTGGATGCGGCGATTGGTGGTAGTATAAATGATAAAGTCGTTAATTCTACCCGATATGATTCGAAAAATGCATCTTTGAAGTTTGCTAATGTGTTTAATATTGCCAATATCGTCATGAACAGTTCTGCCAGTATTGACCAGCGAATAGATCAACGCCGTCAGTTGCAATCTATATTCGGTACGGCACAGATCGGTTATAAGGAAAAATTGTTTCTTGATTTGACGGCCCGTAATGACTGGGCGTCAACCTTGTCTTATACCAGCCATGAAAAATCCGGATTCGCTTATCCTTCTGTAGGGCTTTCCATGCTACTTGATAAATGGGTGAAGTTACCCGAATGGGTTTCTTTCGCAAAATTGCGTGGCGCTTATAGTAAAGTAGGGAATGATATTCCTCCATTTATCACTAATCCCTCTTCGCAGATCAATGCCGGTGGCGAGATACAGGCGAATGACGCCGCACCTTTCAAGGAAATGGAGCCGGAAATGACTCATGCCATCGAATTTGGAACTGAATGGCGATTCTTTCAACACCGTTTAGGGGTTAATCTGACTTATTATCGTACCAATACTTATAATCAATTCTTCAAACTTCCCGCACTTGCAGGTGATAAGTATGCTTACCGATATGTAAATGCCGGAAATATCCAGAATCGGGGATGGGAATTGACACTGAATGGAACTCCCGTATTAACTCCTGATTTCAACTGGAAAACTTCTGTAAACTTCTCTACCAATAAGAATAAGATAGTGAAGTTGCACGAAGATCTGAAAGAAATGATTTACGGGCCTACCAGTTTTTCTTCCAGCTATGCCATGAAACTTATTAAAGGCGGTTCTATCGGTGATATATATGGTAAGGCTTTTGTGCGTGATGATGCAGGCAATATCGTTTACGAAACAGAGGGTGATAATAAAGGACTTCCATTGGTGGAGGGCGATGGGAATACGGTGAAAGTAGGAAATGCCAACCCTGTCTTTATGATGGGATGGGATCATACATTCTCTTACAAAGGCTTCACCCTTTATTTTCTGCTTGATTGGCGCTACGGAGGTGAAGTCCTTTCGCAGACACAGGCGGAAATGGATCTTTATGGAGTATCTGAAATAACGGCCGATGCGCGTGACAGGGGATATGTAATGCTCGACGGTCAGCGTATAGACAATGTGAAAGGATTCTATAAAATAGTAGGCGGGCGTGCCGGGGTGACGGAATATTATATGTATGATGCTACGAATTTACGGTTGCGTGAAGTATCATTGAGCTATAATTTCTCCAAGAAGTGGATACAGAAAACGAAGGTACTGAAAGATGTTCAGCTTTCGTTTGTAGCTCGCAATCTATGTTTCTTGTATAAGAAAGCTCCTTTTGATCCGGATCTGGTACTTTCTACCGGAAATGATAATCAAGGAATTGAAGTGTTCGGAATGCCTACGACCCGTAGTCTGGGCTTTACTCTGAAATGTGAATTTTAAAGGCAGGAGAGAGAAATGAAGAGAAAATATGTATATCTATATTTGTTGGGGTTATTGCTGTTCTCTGTAGCTTGTACCGGTAATTTCCGTGATTACAATACCGATTTGTCCGGTATCACGGATGATGACTTGATTATTGATGACAATGGCTATGGAATCCGTTTGGGAATTATTCAGCAAGGTATTTATTTTAATTACGACTACGGAAAAGGAAAGAACTGGTCTTTCCAACTGATACAGAATCTGAACGCGGACATGTTCAGTGGGTATATGCATGACGGCAAACCTCTGAACGGGGGCTCGCATAATTCCGATTATAATATGCAGGACGGCTGGAATAGCGCCATGTGGACACACATGTATTCTTATATTTTCCCACAGATATATCAGTCGGAGAATGCTACCCGAAATACACATCCTGCTCTGTTCGGGATAACGAAAATATTAAAGGTGGAAGCGATGCATCGTGTGACGGATTATTATGGTCCTATCATTTATAAGAATTTTGCTAATGCCGAAAAACATTACCGTCCGGATAAACAAGAGGATGTCTATTATGAGTTTTTCAATGAACTCGATTCTGCTGTAGTTGCTCTCACCAACTATATAGATGAGAAACCGGAATCCAATGGATTTGCACGTTTTGATATTTTGTTGGATGGGAAATACGCTTCCTGGGTGAAGTTTGCCAATTCGTTGCGTTTGCGGTTGGCAATGCGTATTGCCTCTGTTGCTCCCGATAAGGCTTGTGCTGAAATACAGAAAATAAAAGAAAACGATTATGGCTTCTTTGAAGCGGAAACAGGCGGAGCAATCGTTTCTACCAAATCCGGATATACCAATCCATTGGGAGAACTTAACCGTGTGTGGAATGAAACTTACATGAGTGCTAACATGGAATCAATCTTGGTCGGATATGATGATCCTCGTCTTGGAGCTTATTTCGAACACTGTACGGATGAAGCTTTGAAAGGACAATATCGTGGAATTCGTCAAGGGACATGTTTTGCTCATAGTCATTATTCCGGATTGTCGAAGCTGTTTGTCCTGCAAAGCACCGATGCGCCTCTGATGACTGCTTCGGAAGTCTGGTTTCTGCGTGCCGAAGCCGCTTTGCGCGGGTGGACCGATGAAGATGAAGAAGCTTGTTACCGGAACGGCGTAACTACCTCTTTTCATCAATGGGGAATTTATGGGGTGGAGGATTACCTGAAAAGTGAGCTGACAGCTTCCGACTTTATAGACACTTATGATGAAGAAAATAATATAGAAGCGCGTTGTAAAGTCACTCCCAAATGGAATCCGCAGGATGATAAGGAGACAAAACTGGAGAAGATTATCACGCAGAAGTGGATTGCCATGTTCCCGGAAGGTTGCGAAGCTTGGGCCGAACAAAGACGAACGGGATATCCCCGTTTATTTCCCGTTCGATTCAATCATAGTAGGAGCGGATGCATCGACACGGAGATCATGGTGCGCCGTCTTAATTTCCCAGGTACATTGCAGACAGAAGACCCGGAGCAATATTCTGCTCTTGTCGAGGCTTTAGGCGGAGATGACCATGGAGGTACAAGACTCTGGTGGGATACGGGAAATAATAACCTGGAATAAAAAAAGACAGAAGTAATGTGCTTATATGTGTAGCTTTAACTATTTTTGCATCTTCATTTAAACACATTTACTTATGAAACAGATTATCTCTGCTCTTTTCCTTTGTATGTTGCTCTCTGGCGTACCGAGATTGCAGGCGCAAAACATTCAGCTACATTATGATTTCGGACGTTCTTTGTATGATAAAGATTTGCAAGGTCGCCCGCTGTTCACCTCCACTGTGGAGAAGTTTCATCCTGATACTTGGGGAAGCACTTATTTCTTTGTTGATATGGATTACACTTCCGAGGGTGTCGCTTCCGCTTATTGGGAAATAGCCCGTGAACTAAAATTCTGGAAAGGTCCTTTCTCTGCACATCTTGAATATAACGGTGGATTATCGAAAGGCATGTCTTATAAAAATGCTTATCTGGCAGGAGCTACCTACACTTTTAATAATGCTTCCTTTTCCAAAGGCTTTACGCTGACTGCTATGTATAAGTATATTCAGAAACACCAATCGCCCAACAACTTCCAGCTGACAGGTACGTGGTACGTGAATTTCTGCCGCAATCTGCTCACTTTCTCCGGCTTTGCCGACTGGTGGCGCGAAGAAACCAACTATGGAAAGACTATCTTTCTCTCCGAACCACAATTCTGGGTAAACCTAAACAAAATCAAAGGAGTAAATAAAAATTTCAATCTTAGTGTTGGCTCCGAAGTCGAATTGAGTAATAACTTCGGCGGTCGTGATGGCTTTTATGTTATCCCGACACTCGCTCTGAAATGGACGCTGAACTAAAAAACGGATTATAAGAAATAGAATTAAAAAAAGTCGGACTAAAAGAAGCCGGACTTCAGAATAATCTCTGTTTATCCCTCTGCGGAACTTAAAAAAATATATAGAAACCCTGTTAAATGAAAACTGATTTAATCTACGGCGTAGAAGACCGTCCCCCTTTTAAAGACGCCTTGTTTGCGGCTTTACAACATCTTTTGGCTATTTTCGTAGCGATCATTACACCTCCGCTTATCATCGCAAGTGCCTTGAAACTTGATGTAGAAAAGACAAGCTTTCTGGTTTCCATGTCTCTTTTTGCTTCGGGAGTATCTACCTTTATACAATGCCGCCGCTTTGGTGTGATAGGAGCAAGACTGCTCTGCATCCAGGGAACCAGTTTTTCTTTTATCGGCCCTATCATTGCCACAGGGATGGTAGGCGGATTACCGTTAATTTTCGGTTCCTGTATGGCTGCTGCGCCTATCGAAATGATTGTCAGCCGCACATTCAAATATCTGCGTAATATTATCACTCCGCTGGTTTCCGGTATTGTCGTGCTGCTTATCGGATTGAGTCTGATAAAGGTAGGTATCGTATCTTGCGGAGGCGGATATGCAGCTATGGATAATGGTACGTTTGCTACGTGGGAAAACCTGTCTATTGCAGCACTGGTACTTCTTAGCGTCTTGTTTTTCAACCGTTGCGGGAACAAATACCTGCGTATGAGTTCCATTGTACTCGGACTTTGCCTTGGCTATGGTTTGGCATTTGCTCTGGGAAAAGTGGATATGAGTGCGTTGAATGTGGAAATGCTGATGAGTTTTAATATTCCCCAGCCTTTTAAATATGGTGTTGATTTCAATGTGTCTTCTTTTATAGCCATTGGTCTGGTTTACTTGATAACTGCCATTGAAGCAACAGGTGATGTAACTGCCAACTCTATGATTTCCGGACTTCCCATTGAAGGAGATTCCTATTTGAAACGGGTTTCCGGTGGAGTAATGGCAGATGGATTCAACTCCTTTCTCGCCGGTGTATTCAACTCTTTTCCAAACTCCATCTTTGCACAAAACAACGGTATTATCCAACTGACCGGAGTAGCCAGCCGTTATGTTGGTTATTATATCGCAGCAATGCTCGTCCTTTTGGGTTTATTTCCCATCGTAGGTGCCGTATTTTCCTTAATGCCCGATCCTGTACTGGGCGGTGCAACCTTACTAATGTTCGGCACAGTAGCAGCGGCGGGAATCCGTATTGTCTCCTCACAAGAAATAGGCCGTAAAGAAACTTTGGTATTAGCAGTCAGCCTCTCCTTAGGCTTAGGGGTAGAACTAATGCCGGACGTATTACAACAAGCCCCGGAAGCAATTCGAAGTATCTTCTCTTCAGGGATTACCACCGGAGGCCTAACTGCAATTATTGCAAATATAGTAATACGGGTAAAAGAGTAGGAAACAAGTAGTAGAAACAAGTATTAAGTAATAAGTATTACCGAAGCCGCTGGTTTATACTTGATAGGCGTTGATTAATACTTGTTAGTTGATGCTTGTCGATTAATACTTAATACCTAATTCTTAATACTTAAATTACTCATTTTATCTGTTGTGCGGAAGGGGAAATCAGGATACTCGTAAAGACTGAAACGAGGTTCGGTTTCTCCTTTCGTATAATTCCAGATAGAAGCATAGTCTTCCGGATCTTCTCCCATCTTGGCTAACTGGCGCAGGTAAGCAGCTAGCGATTTATTCTCTACAATATAAATCTGCCCCATCTGATCGATAATCGGGCTATGATGACGAGTACCGTCATGTTCGAAGCGTAGAATTCGTTTTCCTTCTTCAGTTAGTCCCACCAACTGGAAAGTCATGCTTTTACCGATAGCCGGTAAATTCAATACGCTGCGATCAGTGGCAAGGAAAGGTAAATGATGCTTTCTCATGAAGCGTCTTAATTGCTTGGCAACATCCTCTTTAGGCTCCTCTTCTGTTCCTACTTTCGTCTCTAATATCTTATATAACTCCTCCGCCTGTTCCGGTGTCATACGGCCATAAATCTTTTCCTCCTGTTGCTCCTGCATTGAACGACTGTTGGGTGCAAATACTGCATAATTCTCATTGAATCCCTTTACCGAGAAAGTGTAATAACATACCACCCCCAACGAATTGAGCACCTGACGAAGCCGGGTCGTATGCCCTCTACGTGAAGCAGCCACCGTATATACCAACTGATTCGTAATAATCCATCCCGCAGAAAGAATCTTCCGGATCGCTTCTTTAGCTTCAGGAGTAACCTCCAGCGGTGTCTGGAAATGAGTCTGTATAATAAACTGTTTCACACCGATAGCCGATGCTTTCTCCTTGAATTCCCGCAGAACATCAACCAGCCCGTCGTTGATACGCATCGGCAAATAAGCCAACAGACGTGACCCCAACCGTACCCGTTGCAATTCCGCATATTTCTCTCCATCCTTGCGTTCAAGATTCGCCCTTTGTTTGCGTGCCGCCATCCGATACACCGCATCCAGAATATTCTGAAGCGTTTTATTTTGACTCATCAGCGCATCGCCTCCTGTAATAAGAATATCCCGCAATTGCGTATCCTCTTCAAAATAAGCCATTAACCGACGCAACTTACGATCCCATGATTCCTTCGGGCGTAAAGACTCAAATTCGAAATTCAACCGCTCGCTCTGAAAATCATACATACGCTGACAAGAAGCACAAAGTCCTCCGCAAGCCCGTCCCATAGTGTCAGGAATGAGAATAGCCACCTCCGGATACCGCCGATGAATGTTATGCCCGTCCGGCAAAAGCCATCCCGCAGCATTAGGCTTCCCGGCTTCTACAATATCCTCTTTCTCCCACGCGCGAATATTTCCATACGTCTCCACCAAACGTGGAGAATACAGAATATAACTCCGAATAGCCTCGTCATTATACCCATATCCCGTTACATTAAGCAACGATAAATAATAAGGAGTTGCAAAGAACGGCATACCCTTCTTCCGGGCACGATAAAGCAAATACATAGTCTCTGACGAAAGTGAATTTCCCAGGAATCGATTCAACTCGCCCGGACTTTTCACAGCCATTGCCAAATGAAAGCGGAAATCGTTCCACCACTCATTGACCAACCTGTATTTTTCTTCATAACTCATTCCCTCCTCAAAGTGAAAACGCACCGAAGGCTTCGACTTCCTGTTTTCAATCTTCTGAATCAACAAGTGCAACATCCGCTCCTTATTCTCATCCCGCACTTCACGTACCTCTTCATCCAATCCCGTTTCCCACCGGTCATTCCTACTTTTGATACGCTGTGGCGATGGTAAAGGCACAACCTCTCCCTTCAACCGTTTAAACATCTGGAAAATTTCAATAAACAAATCCGTCGGTATCTCCATATTTTCCAACGTTCCCGTCAGAAACTCATAAAGCAACCGAATCGTCTGTACTGACATATCCTGTCCAGTAGACAGTTCATGGACATTCTGTCCATCATAATCGAGTAAGAGTCGAATTTGCTCCCTCGCCTCCTCCGCAGCCTCATTTTCTATCCTGCAAATTTCCAAAAAACGCAGCATCCCAGCCTTGAACTCTTCCACAGAAGAGCTCTTATCAGCTATCTCCACCACTTCCGGAATTTCTTGATTATAGATTTGTTTCAACTGTGAAAAAGTAAGCGCAAGCATTTTCTTTTGTTTCATAAGCAATCTCTCTATTTTTTAATTATTATAATATACTACCATACCGCATGGTCCTCCTCCGGCCTCGTCTGCACGGCGTCAAGCGAAGGTTTTATTACCGGCGTTAAGAAGGGCAGACTGTTTGAGCGAAGCGAGTTTCTACCCTTTAGACGGGAATGAAACCGGAGTAGCCGGGCAGGCGCAGCCTTGATTTTTCTTTGGGTACTTTTCTTTTGTATCAAGACAAAAGAAAAAAGTACATAAAGATAACAAAAAAAGCGGAGGTACAAAACCCCCGCTTTTTCTATCCTATTAATCTTTACGATTTTCTAACATTTAAAGCGACTTATTTTTTCGTTTCCGTGTCGTCGTTCTTCCGTTTCGGCTCCTTCTTGGCAAGAAGAACAATATTATACACATAATCCGTCATCCACTGTTCAGAGTATCCCAAACGCTCTTTGTACTGGCGAACAGTCGCAGCCGTTTTATGCACATCATCAGCCTTCCACACTGTCTTGGTACAAACATCGTGTACCGTTTTCTGTGTCATACCATACAAAGCCTTCTTAAAGATCGACGGCATACGAAACTTCCACTGCATCAGATTTCCCATCAACATCATCAGATCATTGGAAAATCCCTGATACATGAACAAATAAGATTGAATATCATTTTGAGTGCGGCAGTTACGTTTCACGGAAGAGTCGATTTCCTTAAAGAAGTTCTCGTTCAACCCATAATCCTGCATCAGCATTTTGCGCGCAGCAGATTTTTCGGCCAATCCCAGTTTACCGTTTTGAGTAGGAACTTTAAACAAACGTTTGAAGTTAGCTACGTCCGGCAAGAAGCGGATATTAGTGATACCGAGGTTTGTGGCGATAACTGACTGGAAATACACCCGTGTCAGTGATATGAAATCTTCTACATTGCCGACTTTCGTTTCATCGGATTTTTTCTTGAATAAACCAAATAAGCCCATTGTTATCTCTACAATTTTATTATTTACAATTTACTATTTGAGCGTGTGGAAGGTATATAACATAACTACCATCTGTCAATTTGCGTGCAAAGGTACAAAAACAGTTGGTTTTCACCAACATTCCAAGTCCTTTTCGATGTCCGGCATTGTCTCTTTCTTAAAAACAGGGCTTTGGATGCCAGCTTTCTTTTGCGCGCGGTAATCATTTAGCAGACGGATAGCATATTTTCCGAGGAAAAGGATAGCGATCAGATTACAGATAGCCATTAACGCCATCGTGACATCTGCCAGGCTCCATACCATATCCAATGTGGCAAGTGAACCGAAGAGTACCATACCACCCACCAATATCCTGTAACCATGAAGTACCCATTTCCGGTGAGTGATAAAACGGATATTAGCCTCACCATAATAATAATTCCCCAGAATACTGCTGAAAGCAAAAAAGAAAAGAGCTACGGCAACGAAGATACTGCCCGAAGAACCTATTTCGTTTGTCAACGCCTGTTGAGTCAGCTGCACTCCATTAGCCGAACCATCCAGAGGAGCCCCACTAAAGAGGATGATAAAAGCCGTACAGGTACATATCAATAATGTATCTGTAAATACCGCCAAAGTCTGTATCAACCCTTGTTTTACGGGATGGCTGACATGAGCCGTGGCAGCCGCATTCGGGGCCGAACCCATACCGGCCTCATTGCTGAAAAGTCCTCTCTTGATGCCCTGCATTAATGCCATACCAACTCCTCCTGCCAATGCCTGCTCCCAACCGAAAGCATGGCTGACAATCAGTGCGATAACACCCGGTAAATGAGTGATATTGAGTGCAACAATAACCAGTGCCAGCCCTACATATCCCAAAGCCATAACAGGCACGATAATACTGCTGACGCGGGCAATGCGTTGAATACCTCCAAAGATGATAAGCAATGTCAGCAAAGTCAGCACACCTCCCAATATAATATGATTGAACCCAAAAGCATGCTCTGCCGCAGCACAGATCGTATTACTCTGTACAGAATTGAAAGCAAACCCGAAAGTAATGCTTATTAATACGGCAAAAAGCATTCCCATCCACGGTTGTTTCAACCCTTTCTTCATATAATAAGCAGGTCCTCCGATGAACGAATCCTTTCCGCGTATTTTGTATAATTGTCCCAAAGTAGACTCTATGAAAGCACTCGAAGCCCCTAACAGTGCGATGACCCACATCCAGAAAATAGCCCCGGGACCTCCGATGGCAATGGCAGTAGCCACTCCCGCAAGATTCCCCGTACCCACACGGCTGGCGATAGAAATAGCGAATGCCTGAAAAGAAGATACATGTTTCTCTCCCTGTTTTCCTTTGCCGGCGGATTCGCTTAACAGCACGATCATTTCCCGGATCATGCGAAATTGTACAAAGCGTGTCCGTATGCTGAACCAGACAGCACATCCTAATAACATAATAATTAGAATATACGTCCAAAGTATGTCATTAATCTCGTTGATAAAAGTCATAGTTAAGTATTAAGTATAAAGCATTGTTTGTGGTTATTCGTCTTTTATTCGGAAGTAAAATTTATGATTTTCGAATACAGGTTCCACAATATCATAACGAACAAATTTGGCGAGCAGATGTTCAGCGGCACGTCGTGAAAGTCCGGTTTGTCGACAGTAACGGTTGAGTGAGAGTAAAGTTCCGTGCTCCAGTTGATCGAGCAGGAGCTGTTCACGTTCGGTGTAGCGGATGAGTTCTCCACGGGGGCTATCGCTCTGTTGCCATACACGGAGATGTATGGGAGTTGCCAGAATATTTTCGTCCTTGATGCGGAGATAGGCTAGGGGTTTTCCGGTTTCGTCCTTGGCGTAAACCGGTTTATGTGGAGTTTCTTCGATGGTTGCCACTAACACTTGCCGTCCTTCCACTATGTATGTTTGCAGAGAATATTCCACTTCCGGCACGCAATAAAGTTGTGCGGCGGCTTCAATCATATATTTTTCTTCTTCGGAGCGTACTCCTGCGATTTTACCATTGTCTTTAACGCCAATAAGTAATCGTCCTCCGTCCGTGTTGGCAAAGGCCGAAAGTGTTTTGGCTATTTTGCGTGCGTCGGAAATTTCGAATTTAAAGTCCTGTTGCTGGTGCTCTCCTTCAGCAATCAGTGCATGTATATAATCGGTATCTGTAAGCAGTTTCATGGCTACAAAGGTAGGTAAAAAAGGTAAAAAGCCCCTTTTTTAGATATTTTTCGAAGATTATTTCAAAAAAAATATTGATTTTATGCTTTTATTTCGGGAAACAGTGTATTTTTGCGGCACATTATTAACGAAAAAAATAAAAGGATTATGAAAGAATTGGTAGAAAAGGTAGCAGCTCTTTATGCTGACTTCTCAAAAGATGCTAACGCACAGATCGAAAACGGTAACAAAGCAGCAGGAACTCGCGCTCGTAAAGCTTCTTTGGAAATCGAAAAAGCAATGAAAGAATTCCGTAAAGCATCTTTGGAAGCTTCTAAAAAATAATTTAGAAGACTACTAGGATATTGAAAAAGAGGGCATATCGTGAAGCGATATGCCCTCTTTTTGTTTTAATGCGGAATGACTTTTTATTGTTTTAGTACGGATAGTGGCAATTATTTATAGCATAAAAAGCGGTTCGTTTGGGTGAATCGCTTTTTTAGAAAAGAGATGTCTCCCAAGATGTAAGTCCGGGCTTTTTATATTTTTGTGGTTCTTTTAAATGATTTATTTGCAATTTGTAGGGGGCAAACTTTTTTCTTCTATACGCATCTCAAATTAAATCGTATATTTGCGAAAAGAATCAAGATCGGGAATGATGAACGAAAACGTCTTAGCTAAACTGAAGATACTTGCAGAATCTGCCAAGTACGATGTTTCCTGTTCTTCCAGTGGTACGGTGCGTTCCAATAAGCCGGGAACGCTGGGAAACACTGTGGGAGGATGGGGGATATGCCACAGTTTTGCCGAGGACGGTCGATGTATCTCGCTATTGAAAATCATGCTTACCAATTATTGCATTTACGATTGTGCCTATTGCGTCAACCGTCGTAGCAACGATCTTCCCCGCGCTACCTTTTCCGTTTCGGAATTGGTGGAGCTGACAATGGAATTCTACCGTCGTAACTATATCGAAGGGCTGTTTCTTAGCTCCGGAGTGGTCCGTAATCCGGACTATACAATGGAGAGACTTGTGCGTGTAGCCAAAGATTTGCGGCAAGTGTACCGTTTTAACGGTTATATCCATCTCAAGAGTATTCCCGGAGCCAGTCGCGAATTAGTGAATGAAGCCGGATTGTATGCCGATCGTCTTAGCGTCAACGTCGAAATTCCCAAAGAAGAAAATTTGAAACTGCTTGCACCGGAAAAAGACCATAAAAGCGTATTTGCTCCGATGAAATACATTCAACAAGGCGTGTTGGAGAGTAAAGAAGAACGGCAGAAGTTTCGCCACGCACCGCGTTTCGCACCTGCGGGACAAAGTACCCAGGTGATTGTGGGAGCTACCTCCGAATCGGATAAAGATATTCTTTTTCTTTCGTCGGCACTTTATGGGCGCCCCACCATGAAACGTGTCTATTACTCGGGCTACGTTTCCGTGAATACGTATGATAAGCGCCTTCCGGCATTGAAACAGCCGCCTCTGGTACGTGAAAACCGGCTCTATCAGGCTGACTGGTTATTGCGTTTTTATCAATTCAAGGTAGATGAAATTGTGGATGATTCCTATCCGGATCTCGATCTCGAAATAGACCCGAAACTTTCGTGGGCTTTGCGCCATCCCGAACAGTTTCCTGTTGACATCAATAAGGCAGACTACGAAATGTTGCTCCGTGTGCCGGGAGTAGGGGTGAAGTCGGCGAAACTGATTGTTGCTTCCCGTCGTTTTTCGCGGCTGGGATTTTATGAACTGAAGAAGATAGGAGTGGTGATGAAGAAAGCGCAATATTTCATCACTTGCAAAGAACTGCCTCTTCAGATGCAGACGGTGAACGAACTTTCTCCGCAACGAGTGCGCAGCTTATTGTTGCCGAAACCAAAAAAGAAAGTGGATGAACGCCAGTTGTTGCTTGATTTTGGCGAATAAGAATAATTTACGATTAGACAATTTACTATTCAAAAGTGATACCAAGCGTAAATCGTCTAATAGTAAATTCAATTGTAAATTGTCTAATAGTAACTTAAATAGTAAATCGTAAATTGTCTAATAGTAAATATGTTTAGTGTTTATATTTACGATAAAACCTTTGATGGTCTGCTGACGGCTGTGTTCGACGCCTATTTCCGCAAGACTTTCCCCGATGCTTTGCTGTCGGAAGGAGATGCTTTGCCTTTATTTTGTGATGAGCTGCATACGGTAGTGACCGATGAAGAAAAGGCCGGGCGTGTGTGGCGGGGATTACAGAAGAAAGTTTCCTCTTCCGCTTTGGGGTGCCTCACGCAAAGTTGGCTGTCGGAACTTCCGGAAGTAGGGATGCTTATTTTTCGTTATATCCGTAAAGCGATCGACGCGCCCCGGTCCATTGAAACCAATTTTGGTGATCCGGACGTTTTGCAATTGGTGCAAATATGGAAGAAGGTGGATGGCGAACGTGTGCACCTGATGCAGTTTGTCCGTTTCCAGAAAGCTGCCGACGGTACATTCTTTGCCGCTTTCGAACCGCAGTATAATGCGCTCCCGCTGACGGTTCACCATTTCAAAGACCGTTTTGCCGATCAGAAGTGGATTATTTACGACATGAAACGCCGTTACGGATTTTATTATGACTTGCAGGAGGTGACGACTATCTCGTTTGATGATGACAGTCGTGAATCCCATTTGATTACGGGGATGCTGGACGAAAGTCTGATGGACAAGGATGAGAAGCTTTTCCAACAACTTTGGAAGACATATTTCAAGGCCATTTGTATCAAAGAACGCATGAATCCGAGGAAGCACAGGCAGGATATGCCTGTACGTTATTGGAAGTATCTGACGGAAAAGCAAAAGTAGATTTCCATTTTGGGAGAGGAGCGAAAGTCTGACTATTCAATTCGCTGCACCGTTACATCCGGAAATTCCTGTATCAGCGAAAGCAGATGCCCTTCATCATTATTTCGTTTCGACTTGATAACCATCGTAACCTGATAATATTCTGTTTCACCCGTGTGTTGCGTTTCCATCTCGTAAGAGACTATCAGGTAGTCTTTAGAGTTGAATCTGTCCGCTATCTGTTTCAGTATGTCTTTGTTGGGAGTTGAGAAAGAAACCATCGAGCTTTTCATTCCGATGCTTTTAAATAGATAGCTAAGTAGTTCCAGTCCGACGAGGGTTAACACCGTGGCGGCAATACCGATGGTGTACATTCCTGCACCTACCGCCAAGCCGATACCTGCTGTTGCCCAGATTCCTGCGGCGGTAGTCAATCCGCGTACAATCTGTTTTTGAAAGATGATGGTTCCTGCACCGATAAATCCGATACCGCTGACAACCTGTGCCGCCACCCGACTGGGATCGAGTGTGACACTACTTTCTTTTATAATTTCCTGAAATCCGTATTGGGAAACAATCATAATCAAAGCACTACCTAGCGACACGAGAAAATGAGTGCGGTATCCGGCTTCTTTGGCACGGTATTCACGATCCAGTCCAATGATGGTTCCCAGTATTCCGGCGACCAATAAACGGATTACAAAATCCATATTCAACATCATGTGTTCAATCTCCTTTCTGTTTTTTATTGTTTGTGGAAAAATGCTTAGGACCATAAATATACAATTATTTCCCCTTTTTGTATCAATCATTTAGTAATATTTGAACGTATCCAATTCATTTTATCGTATATTCGCAGATTCAAATAAATGTTTAATCCCGCGACCGAGCAAATAATGAAGAAAAGAATTTTTTATATAATCAGCTTTCTGGTGATCTTCTGTATGGAGGTGTTGATAGCTTTGTATGTGCGCGACCGTTTCATACGTCCCTATGTCGGAGATATGCTGGTTGTAGTGCTGGTATATAGCTTTGTACGTATCTTTCTGCCGACGGGGATTCCGCGGATGCCGTTTTATGTCTTTCTTTTTGCCTGTTTTGTAGAAGTCTTGCAATACTTCCAGCTGGTGGAAACATTGGGTGTCACGAACCGCGTAGCCCGAATTGTGCTGGGTTCTACGTTCGATTGGGGAGATATTGCCTGCTATGCTGTGGGATGCGTTTTCATTGTCTTATTCGAGCATTTCGTCCGGCGTAGATCGTAGAGGATTTATTTCTCTTCCGCTTTGGTTTCGGATGGGTTTAGGCTGTGGCCGCAATATTTGCAAAACTCTGCATTATCTTCGTGTCCGGAGCGATGGCAGTTGGGACATTCTTTGTCTCTCCTGCGTTTATACTCTTTCATCATGGAGGCAGATACGATACCTGTGGGTACGGCAATAATCGTGTAACCGATCAGCATGACACAGGCGGAAAGGAATTTTCCGAGGCCGGTGGCGGGAGTAATATCTCCATAACCTACGGTAGTCATGGTGACGATAGCCCAATAGATGCTGTTCGGGATATTGTTGAACTGGGAGTTGGGTTGCGTTCCTTCAATCATATACATTAGCGTTCCGATGGAAGTCACCAGAATGACGACAAACAGGAAGAACACTGCAATCTTCTTACTACTTTCACGCAAGGCAGTGAGCAGCCGTTCCCCCTCATTCAGAAAGTTGAAAAGCTTGAAGACGCGGAACACACGTATCAGGCGGAAGGCACGGATGATGAGTAGATAGCGGGCGCCCGGAAAGAGCAGACCGATGTAAAGAGGCAATGTGGCCAGTAAGTCTACGATACCGAAAAAGCTGAATATGTATTTCCGGGGACGGGGTGAACAGTAGATTCTCGTCAGGTATTCGAAAGTAAAGAAGCCGGTGAAAAGGAATTCCATAATGACGAACGGAGTCGTCAGATAGGTGGGAAGTCCTTTCAGGCTTTCGATGATGACGAGCAATACGCTGACCAGAATACAGGCGATAAGAATCACGTCGAACAATTTCCCGGCAGGGGTGTCCGATTCGAAGATGATGACGTATAACTTTCGTTTCAGTTTCTCGTCATGCAAAAAACGATGGATTCTTTCTTTCAGTTTCATATCAATAGTGTTTGGCCGGAATTAAAGAAAAAGCCTTTTTAGTCGATGACCCACTGTTTATTGTAGGCAACGGTCTTTTGCGGGTTGTAATACATTCCCTCTTGTGTAGGAATATAGAGAATGTATGTCTTTCCGGTCTTGTTTTTCAATGAAGTGTCGCGCAGCCAGGGGTTGGCATCACGAAGTTGGGCATAGGTGATTCCCTGTGATTTTGCGTAGTCGTTCAGATCGTCGATAGAAGTGTTGACGGTTACCTCTTTATAAGGAATAGGCGGATACAGATGTTCCCGTTTCAAGAGGAATCCGTAACGTTGCGGGTTATTGAATATCTCTTTGGCTGCCAGCAGGCGGAACATGTAGCGGGAAGTTTCCTCTACCAGCCATAAGTCCATGGCATGACTTGCCAACTGCTTTTCAAGTTGGGAGGAGATACGTCCCTGTCCGGCGTTATAGGCGGCGGAGACAGCCATCCAATCGCCATATTTGGCATACGCCTGTTTGAAGTATTTGCAGGCGGCAACGGTTGCTTTTTCAATATGATAGCGTTCGTCTACGTTATCGTTCACTTCCAGCCCGAATTCCCGTCCGGTGGCAGGCATAAATTGCCATAGACCTGCTGCTCCTGCCGGAGAGCGTGCGATGTTATTCAGATTGCTCTCGATGACCATCAGGTATTTGAAGTCGTCGGGGATACCGTTTGCTTTCAGTATCGGTTCGATGATGGGGAAGTAACGGTTGGCGCGCTTGATTAATAGCATGGTGGTGGAGTGCATATAGGTGAAGGCCATCATCTCGCGGTCCATCCGTTCGCGGCGGTCATAGCGCCGGAGGTCGATCGTTTCCCCGTCGAAGGTGACCTGTGCGGGAACAGTAGGCGGAGTGACACAATAAGGCACTTCCGATTTGGCGGAATGTTGTTCGTTCACTTGGCTGCTGCCTGTCAATATTGGGATGGAAGCACCGATGCAAAATACTAATATAAGTGTAAGAATATAGTTGATTTTCATTTGTCTTTTCATTTTATAACCTTTTTGGATGCTTCAATGTTTACGTCTATCTTGCAAAGATAACCTCATTTTGCTTTTTTCAAAGAACTTTTCTTGCATTTTATACGTTTTTCTAATAGAGTTAAAATAAACAACGAATCAAGATGAATATAGCAATGACCGGAGCTACCGGATATATAGGTAAACATCTTTCTAATTATCTTACAGAAAAGGGCGGACATCGGATCATTCCTCTAGGAAGGTCGATGTTTCGCGAAGGTATGTCCGGTTATTTGATTCAGACACTGACCCATTGTGATGTTGTCATCAACCTGGCAGGTGCACCTATCAATAAACGTTGGACACCGGAATATAAACAGGAGCTTTTCAACAGTCGTATTGTTGTAACCAATCGTATTATCCGCGCTTTGAACGCAGTCAAAACGAAACCGAAACTGATGATTTCGGCTTCTGCCGTAGGTTATTATCCTTCGGAAGCGGAGGTGGACGAATATACCCGTACCCGTGGAGAAGGTTTTCTGTCCGATCTTTGCTATGCGTGGGAAAAAGAGGCGAAACACTGTCCCGAACCTACAAGGCTCGTTATTACACGCTTCGGCGTAGTGCTTTCTCCGGACGGGGGAGCGATGCAGCAGATGCTTCGCCCTTTGCAAGCCACCAAGATAGCCACCGCCATCGGTCCCGGTACACAGGTTTTTCCGTGGATATCGATACGGGATCTTTGCCGTGCAATGGAGTTCTTTATCACTCACGAAGAGACACATGGGGTATATAACCTGGTTGCTCCGCAGCAGATCTCGCAATATGCTTTCACCCGTGCGATGGGAAAGGCTTATCGGGCATGGACAACGATGGTAGCTCCGCAACGAATTTTCCGTATCTTATATGGTGAAGCGGCATCTTTCCTGACTGCTGGCCAGAGAGTTCGCTCAACGCGTCTTACGGAGGCGGGATTTCATTTCTCCATTCCCAATGTCGGACGTCTTTTCAGAGGTACGGACCATAGTACGGTTACCTCTCTTGATTTGCACCGGTATATGGGACTTTGGTATGAAATAGCCCGCTACGAGAATCGTTTTGAATACGGACTTGTAGACGTCACGGCTACTTACACGCTCCGTCCCGACGGCATGATTCGTGTGGAGAACCGGGGATGCAAACGTAATTCTCCTTACGACATCTGCAAGACTGCCAACGGACACGCCAAAATACCCGATCCCACACAGCCGGGCAAACTGAAAGTGTCTTTCTTCCTTAGTTTCTATTCTGATTATTATGTCTTGGAACTGGATGAAGAGAATTACAATTATGCCCTGGTAGGCAGCAGTACTGATAAATATCTCTGGATACTAAGCCGTACACCCCAACTGCCGGAAGAAATCAAGAAGAAACTCGTCACCGCTGCCGAACGTCGTGGATACGATACGAGCCAGTTGAAGTGGATCGAGCAACTCTGATCGCAGGCATATACATATATCAGTTTATGCAATCCGCACCTAATAAATAATATAAGATTGTTTAGCGAAAGTATTTAACGGACGATAAACCAACTTTAAAACAACAGAAATTATGGATTACGAAATTATTCATCAGCCCGAACAAAAATTGTTCAAGACAGAAGTAGACGGTCGCACCGCCTTTGTACAATATCGCCTGATAGGTGATTCTCTTGATATTATCCACACAATTGTGCCACAACCCATTGAAGGGCGGGGGATTGCCGCTGCTTTGGTAAAAGCTGCTTACGCCTATGCATTAGCTAACGGGATGAAGCCGAAAGCAACGTGCTCTTATGCAGTGAAGTGGTTGGAAAGACACCCGGAAATAAATGGTTAAATACTCGCTTTTGATTCGTCGGAAAAGGAAATAATATTATCTTTGTAATTGGAAATCAATGAAGAAAAATAGTGTTATGATAAAAGAAGGTGAAAAGGTAAAAGTGGATCCTAGATTAACGGGACTCGATGAATGGATAGAGGGTACAGTAATTGATATTGAACATAATCCGTTCAAAGGCTTAGTTATAGCGATTCGTGATAAATTTAACCGTATTTTCTTTGGTGAGCAGAAATATTTTATTCCTGTAAATGAGGATAATGTATGTATGCAATAGCCTTTGATATGGTCATTACAGACCTACGTGCCAATTATGGAGAGCCTTATAACAATGCTATTTTGAAATAAATAAAGTGTTGCGTCAGTATGAGTTTTATAATACGCAGGGTAGTGTATATCTAACAGAGAAAACTGATATGGCAAATCTTTTTCGTGCAATTGACGCTTTGAAACGTATTCCTTGGTTTCAGGCGTCAGTTCGTGATCTTCGTGCGTTTCGTGTAGAAGACTGGTCGAACTTTACGGATTTTATAAAAGAAAATAAGTAGATAAGCTTTCAGGTCTGAATATGTATTCATGCCTGAAAGCTCCTTTTATTTCTCAATTACTGTTTCCACCTCTTCAACTGTGGAAAGTACTCCTTCATCGTTTTCCGTGCTTCCTCCACTGTGTATTTCACTTCCGAGTCTTTATTGAACTCATCCAGATAATTCAGATTAAGCTCGATCATCTCGTCCATGGTACACTCTTTCGTGAAATGTCCGTCCGCATAGCAATAGTGGCAATAATCTTCGTTCTTGCTACCGTCCGCTTCTTTTCCAAAAGTTGAGTCGTCTATCGGCATACCGCAACTTTGACAAAATTTTTGTTCCATCTTTTTTTGTTAGATTATAAGTTTATGTTACAAGACAAATGTAAGTAGAAATATTGGAAAAGAAGTAATCCGGTCTTGCTATTTATTCATTTATTTCTTTCCTGGTTTGCTTTTGGTGTTAATTGGTTTTCACGGGCAGCCGTTTCCACATCCAACGGGGAATCATTTTCCAGAAAAAGACCAGTATCCGGTAGCGCCAGTCGATCACTACTATCCGTTGTTTCCGCTCCAGTGACCAGGCGATGTGACGTCCCACTTTCGCTGCATCCATCAATAGCGGATAATGTTTCCCGTCGTTGAGCAAGTCGGTGGCAACAAATCCGGGACGGATATCAGTAAAACGGATATTCAGTTTTTGTAAATATGAAAGTTGTTCGAGAGCATCTATGTAAGTGTTCTGGAAGCGTTTGGTGGCAGAGTAGGCAGGAGCCACTCCAAGTCCTTTCGTTCCCGCGATGGAGCTGATGACTGCCAGGTGACCGCCTCCGCTTTTCCTGAAATAGATGAAAGCGGTATCCACCATGCGGATAAATCCCTCTACATTCGTGTATGCTGTGTTCAGCTCCACCTCCATGTTCAGATTCGTATTCTGGAAACCGATGCCCGAGCTAAGAAGAAACAAATCCATGCCGCCCACCTTGTCGATGAGCATATTCAATTTCTCGCCTGCATCTTCCTGGGTTACGTCCAACGTTTGAATTTGAATCTGATCCGGTGCTGCCCGTTGCAGGTTTTCGAGAGCAGATTGCCGTCTGCCGGCTACTCCGATTTGCCATCCATCCAGTAACAGACATTTTGCAACTTCTTGTCCGATGCCGGAGGTAGCGCCAATGATAATGGCTTTTTTCATTACTGATTTTTTTAGTAAGTTATAGGTTCAATAAATGTCGTATGGCCTGCCAGGGTGCATAAAGCAACATCCTCGGTCCGGAGAAACGCATCACCTGTCGCATTCGTTCGCGCATGACGGGTTTGTAACAATGTACGGTGCATTCCTTGCATGCACTCTTCTTCTCTCCAAACGGACAATGGTCGAGACGTGCGTGGGCATAGCGGAGCAACTCTTCACAGTCGGCACAAAGAATTGTATTTTTTTCTTTTTTCCGGCAATAGAGGCGGATCATCAACTCTACCGTTTTCTTTTCGTGCGCAATGCGTGATGCTTTCATCTCTTTCTTTTTTACACTTTGGAATGACAAAGATAGCGAAGATTATGCAGAAATGCAGGCGTATTCTGTTAAAATACACCTTCTTCTTTTTTCTATTTTGAAAAGCACCCTTTCATTTTGGTAGGGTGTTTAGAGATTACTTTTTCAAAATGAAAAAAATATTGCATTGATTACAAGCTAATTATCAGAATCCTTTTCATTTTGGCATACTCTTGGCTATGAGGGGAACATACAAAATAATTCATGAGTTATGGAAGAGTACATTTCAGATAACAGTCTGTATATTCGGAGTAAGAATAATAGCATGATTAACCGGAAGATGATAGGGCGCGTGCTGGGTATGTTGCTATTCATCGAATTGGGGATGTTCTTACTTTGTGCCGGAGTGTCGGCTGGTTACGGGGAAAGTGATTATAAATACTTTCTTTACACCTGTATCATCAATGCTGTGGTAGGCGGATTGTTACTGCTCTACGGACGGGGAGCGGAGAATAAGATGAGCCGGAGAGACGGATATTGTGTGGTCACTCTTTCATGGGTGTTTTTTACCTTTTTCGGCATGCTTCCTTTTTATTTTAGCGGAAGCATTGATACGATAACCAATGCCTTTTTCGAAACCATGTCCGGGTTTACCACTACAGGAGCTACTATTCTCGATGATATTGAATCCCTTTCCCACGGTATGCTTTTCTGGCGAAGCCTGACGCAGTGGATCGGTGGTTTGGGGATTGTGTTTTTCACGATTGCCATTCTTCCTATCTTTACCACGGGAGGAGTGCAACTCTTCTCTGCTGAATCTACGGGAGTGACGCACGACCGTACCCATCCGAAAATCAATGTCATGGCCAAGTGGTTGTGGACAATTTATCTGGTATTGACAGTTTCGGAAACTGTCTTATTGATGTTTGGGGGCATGAGCTTGTTTGATGCCATTTGCCAGTCGTTTGCCACTACTGCTACGGGCGGATATTCTACCAAGCAGAACAGTATATCTTACTGGAATTCTCCGTATATAGAATATGTGGTGGCTATCTTTATGATTGTTTCCAGTATCAACTTCTCTTTGTTTCTGATGTGTTTGAAAGGAAAAGTCGGTCGTTTATTCAAAGATGAAGAGTTACACTGGTTTCTGGCGTCAGTGGGTATCTTGACTTTTCTTATCACGTTGGCGCTCGTCTTTCAAAATCATTATGACTGGGAACTGGCTTTCCGGAAAGCATTGTTCCAGGTGTCTACGGTGCATACTTCCTGCGGTTTTGCTACGGATGATTATAATATGTGGCCTCCTTTCACGTGGTTACTGTTGTTTATTGCGATGCTTTCGGGAGGGTGTACGGGTTCTACCAGTGGAGGTATCAAGAATATGCGGTTGCTGATTGTGGCGCGTGCCATCCGGAATGAGTTCAAACATCTGCTCCACCCGAATGCCGTGCTTCCCGTACGTATCAATAAGCAGACGGTGTCTTCTTCTATCGTAACTACCGTATTGATTTTCTTTGCTTTTTATCTGGTTCTGATCCTGATTGGGTGGACGGCTCTTTTGTTTTTGGGAGTTGGCTTTTCCGAGTCCGTCAGTACGGTTATTTCGAGTATAGGCAATGTCGGTCCGGGATTGGGAACTTGCGGGCCTGCATATTCGTGGAATTCTTTACCTGATCTGGCAAAGTGGATACTTTCTTTTCTGATGCTGGTGGGACGTCTGGAATTGTTTAGTGTACTCCTGTTGTTTTATCCGGGATTCTGGAAGAATAGATAAACTGTAAATCATGAACGGACTTCTGAAACATCGTTGGAAGGGTTTGTGGTTGACGGAAACAATCTGTATCTTTGCAGCATGAAAAAGTTATTGTGTCCGCAATGCAAGATTGCAGCTATGTATGTGAAGAATGAACAGGGTGACAGGCTGCTGGTTTATGTGCTCGAAGATGGTGAAGTCGTTCCCAAATATCCGGAAGATTCGATGGAGGGGTTCGATTTGACAGAAGTCTTCTGCCTGGGATGCTCGTGGCATGGTTCACCTAAGCGGTTGGTGAAACGATAGACCGGGGGCATTCATGCTCTCATTCTGATTTTTTTGCTTTATGTCAACTAAAAGAGGAACGCAAATCAAGAACTAATTCATTGAATTTTCCGTATCTTTGCATCCGATTTTAGAACATAGACGTATGGCAACTTCTAAAGAAATGACGGCAGGGCCGGCATTACCTCTCATTTTAAAGTTTACGCTGCCGCTTTTACTCGGCAATCTGTTGCAACAAACGTATTCGCTTGTTGATGCTGCAATTGTAGGAAAGTTTTTAGGAATTAACGCGTTAGCTTCTGTTGGAGCTAGCACATCGGTGGTGTTTCTTATTCTCGGGTTCTGCAATGGATGTTGCGGAGGTTTCGGAATACCCGTTGCGCAGAAGTTTGGGGCGCGGGATTACAGTACGATGCGCAGTTATGTGGCCGTCAGTCTGAAACTGGCTGCGGGAATGTCTGTGGTGATTGCTCTTCTCACCTGTATTTTATGTGAGGATATTCTTCGGATCATGCGTACGCCGGAGAATATTTTCGAAGGGGCGTATGCTTATTTGCTTGTCACGTTTATTGGTGTGCCGTGTACTTTCTTCTACAATCTTCTTTCGAGCATTATCCGTGCGTTGGGAGACAGTAAGACGCCTTTCTGGTTTCTGCTGTTTGCTGCTGTTCTGAATATCATTCTCGACTTGTTCTGTATTCTGGTACTTGACTGGGGAGTGGCGGGAGCTGCTATTGCTACTGTCTTTTCGCAAGGATTGTCGGCTGTTCTCTGCTACATTTATATGTACCGGAAGTTTGAAATATTGCAGGGTACTCCGAAAGAACGCCGGTTCCAGTCGAAACTGGCTAAGACGCTGCTCTACATCGGTGTGCCTATGGGATTGCAGTTTTCTATCACGGCTATCGGCAGCATCATGCTTCAGAGTGCGAATAATGCCTTGGGAACGGCGTGTGTGGCAGCCTTTACGTCTGCTATGCGCATCAAGATGTTCTTTATCTGTACGTTTGAGAGTTTGGGCATTGCGATGGCTACATATAGCGGACAGAATTACGGAGCGGGTAAACCGGAACGTATTTGGTTGGGAATCAAGGCTAGTGCTCTGATGATGATTATTTATGCGGCTTTCACGTTCCTTCTTCTGATGGTAGGGGCTAAATATTTCGCGTTGATCTTCGTAGACCCGTCGGAAACGGAAATTCTGCTGGATACGGAGTTGTTCCTGCATGTCTCCTGTATGTTCTTCCCAATGCTTGGTTTGTTGTGCATCTTGCGTTATACCATTCAGGGAGTGGGCTTTACCAATCTTGCCATGTTCTCCGGAGTGGCGGAGATGATTGCTCGTATTCTTGTCAGTCTTTATGCCGTACCGGTATTCGGTTTTATAGCTGTCTGCTACGGTGATCCGATGGCTTGGATAGCGGCAGACTTATTCCTCGTGCCGGCCTTTATCTACGTTTATCGCAGGTTGAAGAAGCAGGTGTTTACAAATAGCCAAGTTACGCAAACGGTGGCATGATTGCCGGTTGGTGGCTTGCGTAACCCGACTTGCAGTTTGCATAACCCGGTTTGTGGCTTGCGTAACCTGGTTTGCTTTGATTTTATTTCGGATATTTTAATCTTGTACAGGGTATAGCGGGTTTCCGCTTTCGTCTACCTCTGTCCATTCTTTCACACTGACATTGGCGAATGAGATGGAGTTTTCATTGATAACTGCCCGGAAAAGGTATGAATTTCCGGCTGACAGGAGGTTGTTGGGTGGAGTGAGCGGAGTGGTGTAGGTACGTGAAAAGCTTTCTCCGTTTACCATCAGCTCCAGTGTCAAAGTCATGGGAGAGGAGCTCTTTACGGGTAACATGATATATTGTACGGTGAAGTCGTTGATTCCCATATCGGCTGCTTTGTCATAGCTGACTTCCGAAGTGATGATACCTGTTGACAAATCCATGATTGCGCCTGGTTTCGGTGGGGTGATGGTAGCGGAAAGTATCTTGTTTAAAGTGATATTTTCTCCTCCGGCGATCGCTACAACTACTTGCGTGGCTGCGTGTTGGTAGGTTATGGGGATATTTATCTGTGAACTGGCGATGTCCTGATGAACTGCGTGCCACCAAAGATAATCTACTCCGTTGGATAAAGGTTCGGATAGTCCGTTGGTGAAAGTAGGCGCCGGGCTGGTGGAATTGCATGATACGGCATAAAAGCTATAGATAGCATTGCTCAAATACATTTTATATCCTAGATTTCCTGTCAGTACACCGGGGGAGGAGGTGACATAGTTGCCTTGAGCAACGGGAGCGCCTGTGATATTGTTCGATGTGTTGGCTGTATAGGCACACAGCCAGCTTTGAAGTCCTTTTCCCATGGGGGACATGGCTCGTGTGATGTTTCGTCCTTCTACGGAAGCACTGAAAGTAATCAGCGCATTCTCTTTGGCCGGGTTGCCGTTGTTGTCATCATTGCCGGAGCCGGATGGACCTCCGTTGTTTTCTTCGTCAGGATAGTTGATGTAGATATTGTTTTTGGAGCAGGCTCCCAGTAGCAGCATTGCTAAAGCAGATACGGCTAAATACTTTGTAATGCGGAATTTGATGTCCATAGTCAGGTTCTTTTTGAAAATTAGTAATTACCCCTATATACATTTCAAAAAGAATTTGGTTCATGGCTTAATCATATTTTTTATGGAAATCGGCCTCTTTCTGTATGCAGAGAATGTCTCCGTATATGGGATGGCGGAACTCTATATATTCGGCATGGAGGTATAGTCTGTCTGCTTTCTTTCCGTAGAGTTCGTCTCCAAGTATGGGGCATCCCAAGCCTTCCGGATGAGCAGCGTGTACCCGTAACTGATGTGTGCGTCCGGTCAATGGATAGAAGATAATCCGGGTGTATTTTCTTGACTCATTGATACTCTTTTCTGATTCATCAATCCTGTTTGATTCGTTGAAAGTGTTTTCAGATTCACTGGTAATTCTTTCAGACTCACTGATGATCTGATATTCTGTAATCGCTTCTTTCCCGTGTTCGCTACTAACCATTTGTCGAGGACGGTCGAGAGGATTCAGACAAAGAGGGAGTTCGATTCTTCCTGTATTTCCTGTTCTTTCTGCTTTTGCTGTTTTTTTTGTTGATACAGTTTCCTTTGCTATTAATATAGCTTTCTCTGTTATTGGCTTTGTCTCCTTCTCTGTTTTTATTATCGCCCCATCCAGCACAGCCACATAGCGTTTCTTGATACTTCTGTTTGCAAATTGTGCCTGTAAATCCTGATGTACCTCTTTTGTTTTGGCAACGAGCAATAATCCTGAAGTAGCCATATCGAGCCGGTGTACAATCATGGGGCCGGTAGCTTCGGGATATTTTTTCTTCAAACGATGATAGACTGAATCTCTGTCCTCTGCTTTTCCCGGAACGGACAACATCCCTGCCGGTTTATTGACTACCAGCAACCATTCATCTTCAAACACGATTTCCAGTTCTTCCTCTTCATGAACAGGATTCAGCAGTGGATTTTCGTCTACCTCCAATCCTTGCAACATGTGTTGCAGGATCGGTTCGCACTTTCCTTTGCAGGAAGGATAATAATATCCGTGATGCCGGATTTCGTTTTTAGGAGAGTCGCCCCACCAGAATTCAGCCATAGCCAATGGCTTTAATTGATGAAGATACGCATATTGCAATAACTTAGGCAAAGCACATTCACCCGCACCGGCAGGAGGAACTTTCTGAACCGTTTGCTCAAAAATAGTATATAAGTCTTTCACCTCTCCTTGGGCGTTTAGCATCCGGAACTGCTCGAATAATTTTCTTTGTAAAGCTGCCGAACGTTCTTTTCGTTCGGTTTTCAGTCGTTCTATTTCAATATCGAAGTGCCTGACTTCCGTTTCGAGCTCTTCCAATCGTTTCTTCCATTCCTTTTCCAGTCGTTTGTATTCCGCCTTTTGGTATTGGCTTTCCCGAATCAGGGAGGCTTGTTCTTCTTCGGAAAGCTCCGGAGATGACTGGCGGCGAATCTCTCTCGCCTCCTTTGCCATTTTAAGCTCCGCTTTTGCTTGATTCAAAACAGCTTTAGCCTGTTCCGTTTCTATCTTCCATTTCTCTTTTGAATTGAGATAAGAACTACTGTTTTCCAATTCACGAATACGGATATTAATGGCAGAAATCTGTTCTTCTTCAATTTTGAAGAATCCCTCCGGTTGTAATAGGTCATAAACAGGAGGAACGAAATAAGGATGCAGATTCTTTCCGCCCAGATTGCCGGAGAAAGCTGCAAGATAACCAATCTGATTTTCTTCGTTGTTTGTTATTCTGTTGTCCGTTTGCACAATCAACACTCCAAACATCTTTCCGGAAGCCAATTCCTCTTGCCATTCTTTCCGGCTTGCAATATATGCTTTCACTTCTTCCGCAGCCAACACACACAATGGATGAGGTGTATAATGGAAAGGATAAGTGAATTTCTCCGGCAACGCAAGGTAAGAAACGGGTTTCTTGAAAAAATGTATCATCGGTTTATATATATGAATGAATGTGATTACCTTTGCAAAAGTAACGTAAATCCGCGAATTTTATTCTATATTTGTTTGAGAGTTTGAGTGAGATAACGTGGACGTTTGAATGAAATTGTATGGATAGGATAGAAGAAAAACCAAAATTTGCCTTTCTTGGCAACAGTCACATGGCTTTTTGGGCACTGGATATCTATTTCCCGCAATGGGAATGTCTGAACTATGGTGCTCCCGGTGAAGGGCTGGCCTATGTGGAGTCTTTTGCGGTAGACACTTCCGATTGCCAGGTCGTTGTTCAATTCGGAACCAATGATATTTATCAGTTGAACGATGAAAATATAGATGAATATGTAGAGCGTTATGTAAAAGCGGTTCTTGCCGTTCCTTCACTGAAAACATATCTTTTCTGTATTTTTCCGCGTAATGATTACGATGATTACAGTACGGCTGTGAATAAATTTATCCAGATCCTTAACCGGAAGATACACGAAAAATTGCAGGGAACAGATATTGTCTATCTGGACGTATTCAATCGTTTATTGCAGGATGGCAGGCTGAATCTGGAGTTGACTCTCGACGATTTACATTTGAATGGTAAGGGGTACAGTATTCTGACAGAAGCACTGAAACAGGCTTCCGGTTTGTAAAACATACCTAAATACTTCATTCCTTGCTTTTATTTATAAATTTGGTGGCATATCAGTTTATTTTTCCTATTTTTGTCCCCAATTTAATAGTAAATAACCCCCATAAAAACGATAAGACTTATGGAAAAAGTAATTATCAATTCGTACGAAGAATTCGAAAAACTAGTAGGCCAACAGATAGGTGTTTCCGATTATGTGGAACTCTCGCAGGAACGTATCAATCTTTTTGCTGATGCAACGCTGGATCATCAATGGATTCATGTAGATACGGAACGTGCTAAAGTAGACAGCCCTTATCATAGCACGATTGCTCACGGCTACCTGACATTGTCTATGCTTCCTTATTTGTGGAATCAGATTATCCAGATGAATAACCTGAAAATGATGATTAACTACGGTATGGACAAAATGAAATTCGGTCAGGCTGTATTGTCAGGGCAGAGCATCCGTCTGGTGACTACTTTGCACTCGCTGACTAATCTGCGTGGTGTGGCAAAAGCGGAAATCAAGTTTGCTATCGAAATAAAAGACCAACCGAAAAAAGCACTTGAAGGAATTGCTGTGTTCCTTTATTATTTCAATTAATGGCAAGCTGTTAAAGAAACAGATTTTATCCCCGGAAATGATCGAAATACGTCTCAAAAGTTAGATACAAAAACTTTTGGGATGTGCTTCAGATGGATCGTTTCCGGGGATAATTTTATCCTTTTACTCCCATAAATCTGAACGGCTGTGCCGGTTTAAACTCTTTCGTTGCATTTCCATGATAAGTTTCACCGTTGGCGATAGATAATTTGAGTACCGGAGCTCCTTCCGACAAGTCTGTTTCCCGTAAGTTTACCCAGAATGTATTAGGTGTCAGACTTGATTCGAAGAAGTAGAGCAAATTCTTACTATCCGATACCGTTCTCCATTGTGTGGTGGAAATTTCCGGAAATTCGGGAGTGGATATGCCATAAGGAACAGAAGTATTACGGATAACGCTGAATACGCTTGCTATGGCTATTCTCACATCATCTGTTTGGGGCAGGGCATTGATATAAAAACTGGCTCTTGCAAAACGGTCGGACGGACGGTTGGTTCCGGGCAGGAAGCTCAATCCTCCTATTGATTTCCAGTATTCGTTTAGTGCCAGTTGCTTGTTGTAGGTAGGGGAGTTGGTCATTACTTTGTACTCCTTGCTGTGGTAAACAGTCAGCTTTCCACCCGTATATTCGAATATCGCACAATCGCCCGTTGCGTCGGAAATAGATAAATGCAAGGTTGCCAGGCGGGAACCATCCGGCATCAGGTCCGATACCACTTGGAAAGTGTTTTCATCAATGAAAGCGACAGCCTCGTCTACGGTGGCGAAGTTATCCAGCATATATTGCACCCATGCAGTAATGGCAAGTCCCGGTTTACTTTGATCTCTGACCGGATACTCCGTTTCGGGCAACCATAACAGATTGGCAACCAACCCTTTTTCATTCATCCCGTCTGTACTGGCAATCTCGAAAGCCGAAGTTACCACGCTGCCATACTTGGACGTCCATTTCAGGGAGTTGGCTCCCGTTTCTCCATTTCTTTCCATACCTTTGGGAAATACCCAAAGATTGCTGTGCATTTCTGTTTTCCAGTCCATAGACCGGCCGGTTGCCACCATTCCATTCTTTCCCGAATAAACGACTCTTGTACACATAATTTTAATTTCTAGTTAAAGGTTTATTATAAGCTGCTTTTACAGGGAATCCAACGGATGCGGATTCATCTCGCAAAAGCATATTCTCAAAACAATAACGTTCCATTTATGTTTTAGATAAGTATCAGATATTAATAAAGTATCAAAAAACAGGAATTATGTCATTAAGTAATCTTCTCATCATATTTTCGTCATCGTTTATGGCGCTTTTTCCGGTGATAAATCCTCTGGGAAACGGTTTTGTTGTTAATGGATTTTTTACAGACCTCGATCCTCAACAACGGAAAGCGGCTATTCAGAAACTGACGTTCAATTTTATAATGATTGGTGTAGGGACGTTGGTGATAGGGCATCTGTTTCTATTGATTTTCGGTTTGGCTATTCCCGTTATTCAGTTGGGAGGCGGAATACTGATCTGTAAGACGGCAATGGAGTTGTTGGGCGATTCGGGTTCTTCTGATAAAGGAGAAGCCAGTCAGAATGTGGATGGTTTCAGATGGAAGAATATAGAGCAGAAGATTTTTTATCCCATCACGTTTCCTATCAGCATCGGACCGGGCAGCATATCGGTTATCTTTACTTTGATGGCGTCCGCCAGTGTCAAAGGCAAACTATTGCAAACCGGAATTAATTATTTGGTCATTGCGCTTGTCATTATCTGTATGGCGGCCATCTTCTATGTGTTTCTTTCGCAAGGACAGAGGTTCATTCAGAAATTGGGACCTGTGGGAAATCAAATCATTAATAAGCTCGTAGCCTTTTTTACTTTCTGTATCGGTATTCAGATTTCAGTGACGGGTATATCTCAAATATTCCATCTGAATATACTCTGATTGATAGGCATATTCTTATTTGACAGCTAAATACGTATTTGTACTTATTGAAATGAAAGTGATAAAAATAATCAATTTTTCTTTGCTTTCATAGCCTTTAGGGTGTTTCTTCGTACAGAGCGGATGGCAGGAACCAGTAAGTCCGGTTCCATAATTTCCAGCATGGTACGTAATTCCTGTTGCAGTTCCGGGATGGAGCGCGTCAGTTGATAAGCCAGTTTCATGCAGAGAGATTGCACACCGGCTGGTTCTTCACGTGATATCATGTGTTCCATGCAGAAATCAAGGAAATCCACTCGTGGCGGGTCGGCGGCAGGTTGCTGGCATATCAGGTTCAGGATCATTCTCCGTTTTCCCGAATGTGGGCAGGTCATGGCAGTGTCAATCAACTCGTTCTGTCGCCGGCTCAACCATTCTACATCTGCTTTGGAGAAATGAGTACATACCCACAGTGCCTGATAGGAAACAATGTGGTCTTCGTCGAATATCAGCTGGTAGATTTCTTCTCTAAGACGCTTGTCGTCCTGTATGAAATGAAGTACTTCTCTGATATCTTCAATGTGTACACGTTCGGATAATCTGGCACGTAGGTTCATGTTTTTTTTCTTTTATCATTAAATTAGCTCAACAATTGCTTGGGGGCACTTACTCAACTGATGTTTGTTTGATATTAATTTCTGTCACCGGTATTCGCTTCCGGTAGTTGTAAATGAAGAATGGGGAAAGGTTTGCCCATGCTGTCCGTTTCATCTCTGCCGATGACTTGGAATCCCAAATGGAGATAGAACTGGAGTGCTTTTTCATTCTGCTCGTTTACGTCCACCTTATCCATATGTTTTTTGTCTCTTGCATATTCCATTAATCGTTTGCCATATCCTTTTCCCTGTTCGTCGGGGTGTACGAATAACATTTCGATCAGTTCGTCGCTCAATCCCATGAAGGCGGCAATCTTTCCGTTGGCATTCCGGATAACAAAAAGTTCAACAGCGGGTAGATAATGCTTCCGCACCAGTGGTTTATAGAACTGGATATGTTCTTCCGTCAGGAAATCATGCGTGTGGCGAACGGACATTTCCCATACATGGAGGATTTCATCATAGTCTTCCGGAGTAGGTTGGGAGATGCCGGGCAGGTAGTAGCATTGGTGGTCGTAGATGTTTCCGTTATAAGTCAGTTCTGCCTGATGGAGTGTACCTTCGTAGATAAAACCGTTCTTTTTCAGTACTTTCTGCGAACGTTTGTTGTGCGGATAACAGGTAGCTGTGATGAGGCTAAGCCGCAATTCTTCAAAGCCATAGTTGAGGACACTCTGCACTGCTTCGGTCATGTATCCTTTGCCCCAATAAGATTCGTCGAGCCAGTAACCCAACATTCTCACTTGCGGATTTTCGCGTTTAGGATCGGGGATAATTCCTACGGAACCAATTAGCTGTTTCGTATCTTTTAGTATCACTGCCCATATTCCCTCTTGGTTGATAAATGTGGAATGAAGTATCCGGCGGGATTCATCCAATGTACGATGGGGCGGCCATCCGGCATTGTTCCCCAAATTCGGGTTTTGGCAACAAGCGAAAAATGTTTCTGCATCTCTTTCTTCGAAAGGGCGGAGAAATAAACGTTCTGTATGGAGCGTCACGGGGGGAATACTTTCTATTTCAGTTTCCTGTCTTGCTTTGTTTTTCGATTCGTTTGCTGTTTTCCGATATACGCACTCAATCCGGTTTCCGTCAGGATCGAGGACTACACTTTCAAAGTATCCGTCTCCCGAAGTACGCGGTTCGCCGGCGATGGTATATCCTTCCGAACGCATTTGTTCGGTGAAGCGTAATACTTCTTCCTGGCTGGGGAAGGTGAAAGCAAAGTGTGTCAGTCCAACCCTGTTTTCTTCAATGGGAGTATTCAGTACATCTGTACGGCTCATCAGTTCCAAGTCTGTTCCCTCTCCAAAGGAGATAAAATAGGACTCGAATCCTTTCTTGGGATTGATATATTTTTCGTTGCTTTTTCCTCCGAAGAAGCGGACATAGAACTCTTTTAGTTCTTCCAGACGAAAAGTCCAGATAGCGATATGATGTAGTTTCATATAAATGAATTTTCTAATTTCTATTACTTTGTTTCAATCTTCATTCGTACCGAATGTCTTTGTCTCCATCTTAATGCTGCATTACATATTCGTAAACGATACGGGAAATATCAGCGATAATTTTACTGTTCGCTTGATTATTTTCTTCAGAATCCTTCACGAAGACAGCTATACTATAAGTACGTCCACCGGGCAAAAGAACGAAACCGATGTCATTACAACCGATTTGTTGTCCTTTCGCATTAAGATCTCCCGTTCCGGTTTTATGGCCTACGGTTACTTTTTTGTCGAGCAACGGAGCAACCAGACGGTCTTGTCCGGTTTGACACTCCACCATTGTTTGAAATATGAAGTCTTTGTACACTTTGGGAAACAATGGCTTCTTACGGAATATTTCCACTAATTCGGCTGCGGCTAACGGAGTAGTCCAGTTTTCATAACATAGGTTCAAGTCTTCGTGCATGGCAGTTTCCGTACCGGCAATGGCACATTCCCGAATTCCTAGTGAATGGATATACTTGTTTACGGCATCCGGACCTCCCTGATAATCAAAAAGAATATCGCAGGCATTGTTGTCACTCTGTTGGAGTGTATATTTTAGCAGGTCGGCAATACTCATTTCAATTCCGCCCTGCGGATATTTATCCCGCAGCGGACTGTAAGTATCCGGCTTTAAATCCGATTTTTTAATGGGTAACTGGGTTTCCAGCGATTGCCTCTGTTTTCCCATATAATCGGCCAATGCTAATGCTTGATGAAACTTGAATACGCTCATCAGTGGATAGTGAATATCATTATTGACAGTTACCGTATCTTTTCCATCAATGATGACGGCTATTCCTATTTCGGCCTTCTTTCCTTTGATGGCTTCTTTCAACTGTGTCTCAAGTTGAGTTTGTCGAGCAAACAGGAGGGTGGGGACCAAACAAAGAAATACTATGAATGAACGCATAATCAATTTCTCTTTTAACGGGTTACTAATTCTCTATTGAAATCATATTTTCTGTTGAAGTCACAAAGGTATAAATAGTAATTGCCTTTGCAAATTCTCATTCAAAAATAGTGATGTCGGATAAGAAATTCCTACTTTTGTGAATAAATTGATAAGTGAATAGATGCTATGTTAAAATGTCAGTCGACATTGTTTCAGCATGTAACATAAATACAGAAGGAGATACGAACAAGAGGGTTATATAAAAGAGTAAAATATTCATTATGATTACATTAGATAATTTTGAGAGCTGTGTGCCATATAGAATATTAGTGCGCGGAGAAGAGTATTATGAAACAGGGGCTGTTTCTGAATTGGAAGAAGATTCGCCCGGTGAATGGACTGCGACAGTAGAGGGTACGGAGAATTATAACGTAGAGATATCTATGGACGGAAAAGAAATAGAGTCTTGGTACTGTGATTGTCCGTATGATGGGGAGATTTGTAAACATGTAATAGCCACCTTACTGGCAATTCGTGATAATGAGAAAAAGGTGAATCGCAGTGCCTTTTCCAAGATGAAAGTAGAGGTAGAGGAAGCCGTCGTTATAGATGAAACTGTGGACATACAACAATTGCTGTCATTCGTTAACCCACAAGAACTTTCACAATTTATATATGAATATGCCACTATGCATCCTGAGTTTAAAACAGCCCTTTTGAATCGTTTTATGGCTAAAGAGTTGTCTGCAACATCAAAAGAAAAGGATTACAGAGTAGAGATTCAGAAAGTGTTTAATGACTCTTATTATAACAAAAAGCCTCGTTATCATAATCGTTATGATGATTTTGACTGTGATTGGGAAACTGTTTTCAATCGGATGGACACTTTTTTGGAGAAAGCAGACTTCTTTTTGAATGTGGGAAACATAGATACTGCTATTGATATAGCTCTTCAAACTCTTCGTTCAATCGGTGAGAATTATGAGGATGAACTTTTGTATAATAATGATCTCTATCCTTCTGATTATTGTGAGCAGGCAGGAGATTTGCTGATAAAAGTAATTGAGCACCCTAAGACCACCCAAAAGCAAAAGACAGCGATTCTTCAGGAACTAGGTCAGCTGGCTAAACTATCTACTTATCGTGATTATGACCTTTATGATATAGACGAATTGCTGATGCAAATAAATCTTTCCATTCAACCGGCAGAAAAAGCGTTGGAATTGATTGACAAACTCTTGGAAGAAAGAAAAGATACTTACGACTTATATCAAATCGTTCTTCGGAAAGTCAATCTGTTAACCGAACTGCATGAAGAGCAAAAAGCAGCTGATACGATTCGTCAATACCTTTATTTAACTGAAATTCGAGAAATGGAGGTGGATAAATTGATTGCCAGTTGTCAATATGATGAAGCTATCCGTTTGCTGAATGAAGGAATAGAGATTGCGGAAAAAGAAGAACATATCGGAACCATAGAGGAATGGTTGAAAACTAAATTGAGGATTTACGAGATGACTCATCAAACTTCTGAAGTCATTAATACATGTCGTTTATTGTTTGTGTCAGGTGGGGATAAGTTAGAATATTATAGGAAACTTAAAACTCTTGTTCCGAAAGAAGAATGGAAGAGCTTTCTGGATGCAATGATGGAAGAAACTCATTTTAGTGAATATTTTTCTTTTGGTGCGAATGATGAGGCTGAAATTTATGTGAATGAAAGGGATAATGAGCGTTTGTTCAAATTGCTATCATCAACCAGGTATCATCAACTGGAAGCATTGATGAAGTATTCTTATTATCTGAAAGACACTCATTCGGAGCAATTGATTGCTATATATACCTCTTTGTTGAATGATTACGCAGAACAAAATGTGGGGCGGACTCATTATGAATTGATAGCACAAGCGTTGTTGTGTGCAAAGAAACTTAATGGGGGACAGGCGGCAGTGAAAACGTTGGTTGCAGAGTTCCGGATAAAATATAAACGTCGTCCGGCAATGATGGAAGTATTGACGAGGTTTTAAAATACTTAGTTATAAGTTTTTTTGTATCTCTGTTGTTTGGGGATGACAAAGTTCGTACCTTTGTAAAGTTACAAATAAGAATGATAATGAAGAAGTCTATAAAACGTTTACCCAAACGTACACAGGAAGAATTGACAGTCTTGCTGGATTTAGTGTGTAAAAACATCGAGAATTGTCAGATGGTTATCCTGTTCGGGAGTTATGCAAGGGGAAACTATGTTTTATGGGACAGTAATATCGAATTTGGTGTTCATACTTCCTATCAGAGTGATTACGATATTCTTGTCGTCGTGACCGGACAGACTAAATATGTGGAAAGAAAATTGCACCGTATTACGAATCAATATCATGATTTGTTTGCTGGTCGTCGTCATGCTTTTCCACAATTTGTTGTAGAACATATTAATACCGTAAACCGTAATCTGGAAATCAGCCAATATTTCTTTACGGATATAGTAAAGGAGGGTGTTATGCTTTATAATAGTGGCAAACACGAATTGGCAAAACCGCGAAAGTTGAGTTTTAGAGAGATTCGGGATATTGCGCAGAGTGAATTTGATAGGTTGTATCCTTATGCGTGTGACTTTTTGGGTGTTGTGAAGGAATATTTCATGCCTAAAGAACAATATAACTTATCAGCTTTCATGCTTCATCAGACTTGTGAAAAATTATACTATACTATCCTGATGGTTTTTACGAATTATCTTCCAAAAACTCATAAAATTAAAGAGCTTAGTGGGATGGTAAAACGTTTCTCACAGGAATTGACCACAGTCTTTCCTCAAAATACGGATGAAGAGAAAGAATGTTTTGATTTATTATGCCGTTCGTATATCGAGGCTCGTTATAACAAAGATTTCAGTATCTCAAAAGAACAACTGGAATACCTTATTGCCCGCATAGATATTCTGAAAGATATTACTGAACGCTTGTGTAAGGAGAAGATTGCGGAATATGATACAATGCCTGAATAATTGCTCCCTGTGAAATAAGTCGGTGTCGCATTTATAACTTGAACTTGCTGAATTCAAGTTGTAAATGCGACACCTCCTTATTTTATAAGTTCAATTTTTTCTTGAGTTGCTTCATCTTTCTAAAAGTTTGTGCCTCTTTGGGGGATAAAAATCCCAGTCTTTTTCTTGGTCTTTGATTTATTTCCAATGTCATTTCCTCTATATATTGGTGTGTAATATATTCGAACGAAATTCCTTTCGGTATATATTGTCTAATTAATCCATTTAAGTTTTCATTAGCCCCTCTTTCCCATGGGTGATGTGGTTTTGCAAAGTAAAAATCGATCCCTAATTCTTTAGCAATATATTGGTGGTCTGCAAATTCGGATCCATTGTCTGATGTAATTGTATGTATTCGTCCTTTATAGGGTCTCAATAGTTGCACGGTTGCTGCCGCCACATATTTAGCTTCCTTACTTGGCAACTTGTATGTCCATAGCCATCCAGTTTTCCTTTCATTAATTGTAAGAATAGCCCCTTTATTGTTCTTTCCAATAATAGTATCCATTTCCAAATCTCCCCATCGCTTTCTTTTCTCCACAATAGCAGGTCTTTCTGAAATATCCTTGCGATTGGGAATACATCCTCTACTATTATGCGCGGAACCTCTCTTTCCATGCTTCCGCCCCTTTCTTCTAAGTGACCGATATAAGTCTCCGCCTTTTCGTTTATCCTCCCAGATCCACTGATAAAGCCTCTCCACAGAAACCATTGGGAAGCCTAGACCCTTACATCTACCTACTATCTGCTCCGGACTATAATTCAACTGAACCAGCATGGCTTCAGCTCTAGCTTTGACACACATTGTGAGTTTCTGCGGACGAATACGTTGCTCTTTACGACGTTCGTAACGATACTGTGCATAGTCAGCATCATAAGAGTCTGTGGGATTCCATTTATTGCGACATAACTCACGATAAAGGGTACTACGATGAATACCTAGCAAATGGGCTATTTCATCTTTTTTAATTCCTGCTTGCAGATACGCTTGTAATTCGTATCTTTGTCCTTCGGTTAATTGTTTCATCATGTGACTGATTTGGTAGGAGATTGAGGGAGCAAGATAGAAACTTTATTCCAAGGGAGAAGCAAGATGAAGAGTTTTTTCATCCGCTTCTCTCTAAAAATATTTTTCTACACTATCTTCTTACTCAACTGTCGCATTTATAACTTGAACTCAGGCTTAGGCTCTCTATGAAATGAAAAACAAAATATATCTGTCATCTGTCACAGATTATAATCTAACTTGCAGAGTATAAGTACTTAATGCTGTGACAGCACAAGGTGACAGCAGTGTGATAGCAATAATGCTGTCACCTAAAAAAACAAATACAAAATAAAAACGCTGTTCGAAAATGAATAGTATTAGCCATAAATGGATAAGTTGTTCATTTTATTACCCCCGTACTTATGAATTGTGTCCTGCCTTGAAACCAACAGTTTCAAGGTGCGAAACTGTTGGTTCTGCGGTTTGAAACTTTAGTTTCATACGCTTGAAACTCTAGTTTCAATTACTTGAAACCATTGGTTTCTCACCGATGAAACTATAGTTTCCTTTAGCTGGAACTGTAGTTTCAAGCGGAGAAAACTAATTTGCCCCGTAATTAGGTGGTGACAATCCCGTTTCTTTCAGCTAAAGAGATGCTTGATATATCAATAATTTTCTGTATTAAAAACTTGTTTTCTTTGCCGGTTTCGGATATTATGACTAATTTAGCAGTCTCAACGATCACAAAGGCGCTGACAAAACAATTTATTATCAAATTAATGAAAATTACTCAATTTCGTAAGAATGAAGATACGATAGCGCTCAGCGTAATGGATCTTGATATACTGGTAAATAAGATAAAGACAGAAATAAAATCCCGTCCTGTTTCTACATTCAGAGAACATCTGCGATATACCCTTTCCGATGAACGGTGTATGTTTGCCGATAAACTGCCCAAGATAATTCCTTCCGCTGAATTCCGTAAAGTAAACGGTCAGAAACAGATGAAAAACTACAACGGTATTGTAGAACTGACCATCGGCCCTTTATCCAATAAGTCGGAAATCGCTTTAGTGAAACAAAAAGCCTGTGAGCAACCACAAACCCGTTGTGTTTTTATGGGTTCAAGTGGTAAAACAGTGAAAATATGGACTACCTTTACCCGACCGGACAACTCCCTTCCCAAAACACGGGAAGAAGCGGAACTATTCCACGCCCACGCCTATCGACTGGCTGTAAAGTGTTATCAACCCCAAATCCCGTTCGATATACTTCCCAAAGAACCGACCCTTGAACAATATTCGCGATTATCCCACGATCCGGACATCATATATCGTCCGGGTTCAGTCCAGTTTTATCTCTCTCAACCATCATCAATGCCCGAAGAAACCACTTTCCGTGAAGCGGTTCAGGCGGAGAAATCTCCATTGACTCGTGCCGTACCGGGATATGATGCGGAAAATGCCTTCCTGATGCTTTTCGAAGCCGCTTTTCGGAAAGCTTATGCCGATCTCCGGGAAGCGGGGCTCGAATTGAGCGAAGACACATGGCATCCTTTAGTTGTTCAACTGGCTAAAAACTGTTTTGCTTCGGGACTTCCACAAGAAGAAGTCGTGAGACGTACTGTTTTCCACTTCTATATGTATAAACAAGAAGAGCTTATCCGGCAAATGATTGGCAATATATATACCGAGTGCAAAGGCTTCGGCAAGAATATCAGCCTAAGCAAAGAGCAGCAACTCGCCTTGCAGACTGAAGAATTTATGAAACGCCGCTATGAATTCCGCCATAACACCCAAATTGGTGAGGTAGAATATCGTGAAAGGCTTTCTTTCCGTTTCCGCTTCAATCCTCTCGACAAACGTGCGCTGAACAGCATTGCTTTGGATGCGCAAATGGAAGGTATCCCGTTGTGGGATAGGGATATTAGTCGTTATATTTACTCCAACCGCGTGCCTGTATTCAATCCGTTGGAAGATTTTCTCTACCGGCTTCCTGCTTGGGACGGTAAAGACCGTATTCGTGCATTGGCAGCCACCGTTCCTTGTAAGAATCCGTATTGGATGGATTTATTCCACCGTTGGTTCCTCAATATGGTTTCTCATTGGAAAGGAAGCAATAAAAAGTATGCGAATAGTGTTTCGCCCTTACTTGTCGGACCGCAAGGGACACGTAAATCCACCTTTTGCCGGAGCATAATGCCTCCTTCCGAGCGTTCCTACTATACTGACAGCATTGATTTCTCCCGAAAGAAAGATGCCGAACTTTACCTCAATCGTTTTGCGCTTATCAATATCGATGAATTTGACCAGGTGAGTTCGACACAACAAGGCTTTCTGAAACATATTTTGCAAAAGCCTGTACTGAATGTGAAGAAACCTCATGGCAGTGCCGTGCTTGAAATGCGTCGGTACGCCTCATTCATAGCTACAAGTAACCAGAAAGACTTGTTGACCGACCCTTCCGGCAGCCGTCGTTTTATTTGCATCGAAGTGACCGGAGTGATTGACACCAACCGTCCGATAGACTATGAGCAGCTTTACGCACAAGCTATGTACGAATTGGAACATGGCGAACGTTACTGGTTCGACCAGGAGGAAGAAAAGATCATGGTGGAAAACAACCGTGAATTTGAACAAGTCCCGCCGGAAGAGCAACTTTTCTTCCGTTATTTCCGTGCCGCACAGCCTGAAGAAGGGGAGTGGTTGTCTCCAGCGGAGATTATGGAAGATATTCAAAAAGGCAGTTCAATCCCGATGTCTGTCAAGAGGGTTAATTCCTTCGGAAGAATACTGAAAAAGCAAGAAATACCTTCCAAACATACGCGTAGCGGTACACTCTATCATGTTGTAAGACTAATAACCAGGTGACGGCAAAAATACCATCACCCTGCTGTCACCTCTTGCTGTCACAGTCTTATCGGTTCATTACTAAACTATTAACTCCTAATCTGTGACAGATGACAGCAACTTACCAAATATATTCTTCTGTGTAACGTTGGTAAGTTGGTTCTTCTTTTATTCCTTTATTACGGAATAGCTGTTTGATGTAGGCTTGGTCTTTAGGCATAAGCCCCCGTTCTCCACGATAGAACCGATAATATCCCGTTTTTCCATAGTGTCCGACCATTTGTATTCTGATACTGACCGCATCTTCATAAGGGATTCTGTCAAGCAACCGTTTTAGTCCCCACGCCACATGAACTTTGACAGCAGTCTTGAAACATTCGCATTGGTTTCCATCCGCAGGATAACGTGCCGGATTAACGATGGAGATATAAAGATAGTCGGCTATTTTATCTTGCGTAACTACGTGGCGCAAGCATTTCGAGGCTTGTGGACATTGGTCGTTGAAACACCGGGAGAAATTGTAGGGGACAGACGGGCTGTCGGATTCTTCTTTCATCTTGTAGGGTTTATTTTATTTGTGAGATACTGTTGTTTATATGTTAATATACGGGAAAATATTCTTCGCAAAAGTAGGGCTTTATTTTGGGAATGGGAAGTGTTTGGGCAAATATTACTAATATGCAAAGAATCTTTTATAGAGAAATTGTGTTGTGATGTATCAAAAAATCTCTATTTCTTTCTCATATTCTATATTTTTACCTATTTTTGTAACTTCCGATAATATAGCCTTATCGGAAGTTACAAAAAAGACACACACATGAAACCGGAAGAAAAGGCTCGAATAATAATTGACCGTATGCTTAATGATGCGGGTTGGGAAGTAGTTGATAGAAATCATTATTCTCCTGAAGTATCTGCTATAGCAGTCGAAGAAGGCTTGCTGAAAGGTAATCGTGAAGCTGACTATTTACTTTTTTTAAATGGTAAAGCTGTTGGCGTATTGGAAGCAAAGAAAGAATCTGTGTCAATTTATTCTGAAATTGTGGCAGACCAGGCTGAAAAATATACTAGAGGTGTACCTCATTGGTGTCAGGCTTGGATGAATCCTTTACCTTTAGTTTATTTGTCAAATGGAAGGGAACTGTTATTCAGAGATACCCGTGAAGTTGATTCTGAATATATTTCTTTGAATAAAATTCATTCTCCTAAAGAAATAGTAAAACTATTAGGACTTAAAGATGATTTTGCAGGACTTCCAACTTTAAAAAGGAAAGGATTAAGGGATTGCCAGTATGAAGCAATAACAAAATTAGAAAATAGTTTTCGTAGCGGGCATGATCGTGCATTGATGGTTTTGGCTACGGGAGCGGGAAAGACTTATACCGCATGTTTGGCTGCCTATCGTTTGTTGGCTTTCACTTCAATGAAGAGGGTTTTGTTTCTTGTTGACCGTAATAATCTTGGAAAACAGGCAGAAGGAGAATTTGGAACATTCCGTTTGACAGAAAATGGTGATCCGTTTAATACCATATTTGGGGTAGAAAGATTGAAAACCGCGAAAATCCCAAATGATGCCAATGTTGTTATCGCTACTATACAGCGTTTATTTTCTTTATTGTCCGGAGACGATTTTATAGATGATGATAATGAAGCGGATTATGTTGTCGACGGCACTAGAAATATGAATTTGCCAGTTCATCCTAACTTGCCCCCGGATTACTTTGATTTGATAATTATTGATGAGTGCCATCGCTCTATTTATGGTAGTTGGCGAAGTGTGCTTGAATATTTTAGTTCTGCAAAAATGATTGGGTTAACAGCTACTCCTGCTGTTGAAACATTAGCCTTCTTTAATAACAACTTAATAGTGAACTACACTCTTGAAAAGTCAATAGTTGATGGTGTCAATGTTGATTATAGGGTGTTCCGTATTAAAACACAAGTAACCGAAGATGGCGGTGCAATTCGCGAGGGGGATATAGTACGTAAAATAACCCGCTATACAGGTAAAACTGAAAATATCGAAACACAGGAAACGACTACTTACACAAGACGGGAACTGAATAGGAGTATTATTAATCCTGCTCAAATAAAGTTGATTTTAGAGACATATAGAGATTCGGTTTATACAGAAATGTTTAATGATCCCCAAAGAGAACCTAATTTTGACTATTTACCTAAGACATTAATATTTGCTTTGAATGATGCTCATGCAAGTAATATTGTTAAAATAGCGAAGGAGGTCTTTGGACGTGAAGATGATACGTTTGTGCAGAAAATCACTTATTCGGCTGGAGATAGTAATGAATTGATACGTCATTTTCGTAATGATAAGGACTTCCGTATTGCTGTAACTGTGACTTTGGTTGCTACTGGAACAGATGTGAAGCCTTTGGAAGTGGTGATGTTTATGCGTGATGTCGAGTCTGACTCTCTTTATACTCAGATGAAAGGTAGGGGAGTACGTACTATTGGTGATGAGCAACTTCGTAATGTTACTCCAAATGCTCATAGTAAAGATTTATTTTTCTTAGTCGATGCAGTGGGAGTAACAGAACATGAGCATTATGTAACAACTTCTGGAGTGGGAAGCAATGCTGAAACATTGTTGTCTTTAAGGCAACTTTTAGAACGTATCTCTCATGGTGAACTGCTGGATGAACATCTGCGATTGTTGGCTAGCCGTCTGTCAAGAATACATAATAAGGCAAATGAAGAACAGAGGAATGAGTTTATAAGATTGGCTGGTACAGATATGCGGGATATGGCATCTCATATATATGAAGCTTTGGATAATAATCTATTGCCGGAATATGTGAATATAAACGAACCGAATTACGAACGGAAAGGCTTGGTACGTCCTCTCGCTATTCATCCCGATGCCCGTGAATATCTGTGTATTCTGAACGCCGGATTTGTCACAATTTTAATGCCTGGTGAAGATACATTGATTGAGAAAGGATTTTCCATAGAGGAAGCTCATGACACGACTCAGGCGTTTGAACAATATGTAAATGAACACAGGGATGAGATAGAGGCTTTACGTATTATTTATAATAATAACGGAGAACCTATCACTTATGCAATGCTTAAGGATTTGGAGAATCGGATGAAAATGGAGAATTACAAGTTTAATCCTTCCCAATTATGGAATACATATTCTATTATTAACCCTTCCAGTGTAGTACATTTTGGGACGAAAGAAGAAAAAGAAGCTTTGACTAATATTATTCAGTTAGTCAGATATGCTTATCATCAGGTGACAGAGCTTCGTAGCCTGTCATCAATGGCTGCCCAACGTTTTGAATTGTGGTGTGGGCAGATACAGCGTACAATGACTGAGGCTCAAAAGAATACTATCCGTCAGATTGTGAACTATATTGTAGCGAATGGTTCTTGTACAATAAAAGAAATAAAGGAAGATGATAAAACAATAGCGCTTCAGATGATACGTAAGTTTGGTACTATAGCAGCGGTGAATGAGGCTATTGTTTCATTATCTCAGTTTTTAATTTATAATAGAAAAGTAGCATAAAATTAATATGGCAAAATCAAATTCGAATGAGCAAGGTCTGACTAAAAAGGTCTGGACACTTGCCACTACGTTAGCGGGTCAAGGTATTGGATTTACCGATTATATAACCCAACTGACTTATTTGTTATTTCTGAAAATGGATGATGAAAACGTTAAATTGCTTGACGAAGAATCAGCCATACCTGAAGGATATCGTTGGGAAAACTTGATAGAATTAGATGGTCTTGATTTGATAGGCCAGTATGAAAATACATTGAAAATACTGAGTGAGCAGGATAATCTAATTGGTACTATCTATACGAAAGCTCAAAATAAAATAGATAAGCCTGTATATTTGAAGAAGGTCATAACAATGATTAATGAGGAGCAATGGCTTATAATGGATGGTGATGTTAAGGGGGCTATTTATGAAAGTATTTTAGAGAAGAATGGGCAAGATAAAAAGAGTGGTGCAGGTCAGTATTTTACTCCTCGTTCTCTTATATCGGCAATGGTTGATGTAACGCGTCCTCAGATTGGGGAAACGGTTTGTGACCCGGCTTGTGGAACTGGTGGCTTTCTTTTGGCAGCTTATGACTACATGAAAAAACAATCACAAGACAAAGGCAAACGGGATTTTTTGCGGAATAAAGCTCTGCATGGTTCGGATAATACTCCTTTGGTTGTTACATTAGCTTCGATGAACTTGTATCTTCATGGTGTTGGTACTGACCGAAGTCCTATTATATGTCAGGATTCATTAGAAAAGGAACCTGATATACTAGTGAATGTCATTCTTGCTAATCCGCCTTTTGGAACCCGCCCTTCTGGCTCTGTCGACATTAATCGAAGTGATTTTTATGTTGAGACGAAAAATAACCAATTGAATTTCTTACAACATATAATGCTTTCGCTCAAAACAGGCGGACGTGCAGCGGTTGTTTTGCCTGATAACGTACTGTTTGAAGGGGGCGCTGGAGAAGTGATTCGTAAGAAACTACTTTCAGAATTTAATTTACATACTATTTTGCGTTTGCCGACTGGTATATTTTATGCTCAAGGTGTAAAAGCTAATGTATTATTCTTTACAAAAGGTAGTGGTACGAAGGATATTTGGTTTTATGATTATCGTACGGATGTAAAGCATACATTGGCTACTAATCCAATGCAAAGGCATCATCTTGATGATTTCGTTTCGTGTTATCATACGGAGGATATAAATGCTCGTGTAGAAACATATAATGCTGAGGATAATCCGAATGGGCGTTGGCGTAAATATACTTGTGATGAAATAATAACTCGTGACAAGACTAGCCTTGATGTATCTTGGATAAAACAGGGCGGAGATGAAGTAGACTATTCATTATCAGAATTAATTGATATTCTCAAAGAGAAAAGTGATAACATAAGTAAAGCGGTGGCTGAACTTCAAAAATTAATGGCAAATATCGAGGACTAATGGACACAAAGAAACTACGGCAGAAAATATTAGACCTCGCTATTAGAGGAAAACTTGTCCCACAAGATCCAAATGATGAACCTGCATCTGTTTTACTTGAACGTATTAAGGAAGAGAAAGAACGTTTGATAAAGGAGGGGAAGATAAAGAAAAGTAAGAAAACTGTTTCTTCTGATACGTACCATTATGAGAACAAATATTTGCCGAAAGGTTGGACTATTTGTTCTTTGGATGATTTAGCTACTTTTGGGGGAGGAAAAACGCCCTCAATGGATAACAGAAAGTATTGGAATAATGCTAAGCATCTATGGATAACATCAAAAGACATGAAGTTTGCTCATATAGCAGATTCCTTGTTGAAGATTTCCGATGCAGCATTAGATCAAATGACAATTTACGGTAAAGGCACATTATTAATAGTGACAAGAAGTGGAATATTACGTCATACATTCCCCATTGCAATTTTAGATACAGAAGCGACCGTTAATCAAGATGTAAAGGCGATTTCATGTGTTTTATCACATATTCACACATACTTGTATTATGTGATAAAAGCTCAAGAGCAGGTGATTCTTAAAGATTATCATAAAGATGGTACTACCGTTGATAGTATAGATTTTGATAAATTTAAGAAGTTGATAGTACCATTACCTCCATTATCTGAACAATACCGTATCGTAGAAGAGATTGAACATTGGTTTGCTTTGATTGACCAAATAGAGCAAGGAAAAACCGATTTACAGACAACTATCAAGCAAATTAAGGGTAAAATCCTTGACCTCGCCATTCACGGCAAACTCGTGCCTCAAGACCCGAATGACGAATCTGCCATTGAACTGTTGAAGCGCATAAATCCCGACTTCACACCTTGTGATAACAGACATTATACGCAGTTGCCTAATGGTTGGGCAGTTTGCAGGCTTGATCAAGTTGCAGACGTATTAGACAATTTACGGAAACCTATTAATTCAAATGAACGTAATTTACGAATAAAGGGTAAACAAATAGATAGGTTGTACCCTTATTATGGTGCAACAGGTCAAGTTGGACTGATAGATGACTATATTGTAGATGGTCATTATTTATTGCTTGGTGAAGATGGCGCACCTTTCCTTGATAAAAATGCGATTAAGGCATATTCTATAAGTGGAAAAAGCTGGGTAAATAATCATGCTCACATCCTATCTCCCAAAATTGATTTTGAATTTCTACAATACTCACTTAATCAAATTGATTATTCTGAGTACGTAAATGGAAGTACACGCTTAAAACTTACTCAAACCGATATGCGTTCTATAAGATTAATGTTACCTCCATTATCTGAACAAAAACTAATTAAGGCTAAAATACAGACTTTATTTTCTCAATTGGACATGATAATGGGGAGCTTATAAACTCTCCATTATCATATCTAAAGTGGTGAAAATCATTTCTATTTTATCGATTATCCGCTTCTGCTCAGAAGACGGTGGTAGGTATATAGGCATTAATAAAAATTTATCAAGAATCAGATTGTGTAAACCCGTAGTCTGTGTTTGCATCAATCTCATAGCTCCTGTCTGATATATAGCCAGAATATAATAGTACAAAAATTTGCTTAATATGGTGTTGCTATACTTTATTCTTAATACCATTGTAAAATTACTGAATGAAAAAACGCCACCTTCACCTTCATAGAGTATTGTTCTTCCTACAGGATTATTATCACTACCGCCTGATTTCTCTACAATTAAATCACCATTCATTAAATGGCGTTTAGTAAAAGTTCGTTGTTCAACATCAATATATTCGATATTTGAATAGTCTAACTTAAAGTCTTTTGTAAAATTTGCATTGCGTATAACACCCACATGGACAAATGGTTCTTTCTTCCCTTTCCACAATCCATTGATGTTTTCGCATAAATCTTTAAGTGTAGTAGTACACCAACCATTAGGCAACTGCGTATAATGTCTGATATATTCTATTATATTGTTGCCGTATTCATTATAAATCAATATAATATGGTAACAAAATTCAAAAGCTATCTCGCCAAAACTAATTTGGCAAAAAACACTGTTACATCGTATGTGTGGACAGTACAGTATTTCCTCAATCATTATGAGGAAATAAACAAAAAGAACCTTTTAACATATAAAGGGTATCTGGTGGAGAACTTCAAACCGCAGACGGTAAATCTACGATTGCAAGGTATGAACAAGTATTTGGAATTTACAAAACAGGAAAAACTGAAGGTAAAGTTCGTCAAAGTGCAGCAGAAGAATTTTTTGGAAAACGTCATTAGCGATGCAGACTACAAATTTCTAAAAACACGCTTAAAAACCGATGGTTATAATGAGTGGTACTTTATCGTATGGTTTATGGCTGCCACAGGCGCACGTGTCAGTGAATTGCTTCACATCAAAGCTGAGCATGTACATGTTGGTCATCTTGATCTTTACAGTAAAGGTGGAAAAATACGTCGTTTATATATTCCGAAAAATTTGCGTACAGAAGCTACGAAATGGCTCAAAGAAAAAGGCCTTATTTCCGGCTATATATTCTTGAACCGATTTGGAGAACGTATTACAACACGTGGCATAGCCCAACAACTGAAACATTTTGCGGAAAAATACGGAATGAATAAGGAAGTGGTTTATCCTCATTCATTCCGTCATCGTTTTGCCAAGAACTTCCTTGACCGATTCAATGACCTTGCCCTACTTGCCGACCTTATGGGACATGAAAGTATTGAAACTACTCGTATCTATCTTCGTCGAACAGCCAGTGAACAGCAAAAAATTGTGGACAAAGTAGTAAATTGGTAAATTTTATCTATTCTTAGAAGTGTAATTAATTACACTTCTAAGTTTTTTTGAATATCATCAAGGGATGAAAAAAGTTTTTCCATCTTTTGAACGATGCGTTGTTGCTCGTTGATAGGGGGGAGTGGAAAATACATATCATTAAAGTCTGTAATATTAAATCCTGTTTGAGCCGTCCTTGAAATTTCTTTTAGTTTTCCTTGATATAGGTCAGATAAATAATAATAGTATGCAAACTCCTTGTATATGAGATTTTCAAATTTAAAGATAACTTTTGCCATTGCCACATTATAAGCCCCTTGTTCAGCATAAAACACTTTTCCTAAAGAACCACCATAACGTGCTAATAATATATCTCCTTTTTTGGTTTGTTTTGAAGCAAGATTAATTGGGATATAAACAGGTACAGGAGACTCTCCATAATCTCTAATCTGATAAAGTCTAATGCAATTTGGTTTAGGTATAGTTTCAAAATAACTCTTCGCAGGTTGTGATCCTCCAGATATATCTAAGATAGAATTATGACTACACCATACCCATGTCTTAGGTATTTTATAAGGTAACTTCCCACTATGTCTGTTATCACAAGGTATAAAGTCGGGATTTATACGTTTTAGCTGTTCGATGGCAGGTTCATCATTCATATCCTGTGGTACGAGCTTACCATGAATAGCGAGGTCAAGTATTTTGTTCTTGGTTTGTTTGATAGTTGTCTGCAAATCGGCTCTTCCTTGCTCAATTTGGTCAATCAAAGCAAACCATTTCTCTATTTCCATTATAATGCGCTGTTGCTCACTAAGAGGAGGTAAAGGTATAAATGTATTTACAATTATTTCTTTTGATATATTGGGTTGTGCTCCACCTCCTCCTTTTGATATAAATGTACTTCTTTGCGACAATAGGAAATAGAAGAGGTATAATTGAGTAATGGCATTAAACTCTATACAAGCACAACATGCTTGATTAGTAGTAGCAGGAAATGTAAGTATTCCTAATTTTCCAATTGTTGCACCATACATCGCAATTAATACACTCCCAGTAGGATTGATTTTAGCAGAAGAGCTTGCGACAGCTTCCTCTGTTATACTTTCTGGAATATCCGAAATCAATCCATCATTTAAATCTCCGGTTTTAAGCCAAGGTATATTTCCACCATAATATGATTTGTTTGAACGACTAGGAGTTCCGCCTGATTGCCAAGTACCAACTTCACCCAATGTTGTCCACACCCAATTATCTGGAATTTCAAACGGCACATTCTCATAATGGTACGTATGTAGTTTTTAATTAATCGAAAAAAGTGTTCGTGATAGACGAGTATGCTAGAATTTTTAAGTTGTTTCTCAAAAGAATGTCTAAAAAAGTAGAAGTTATTTTATTTTTGAGTTGGATTTAGGGATTAGAATTTAATTGTAACGATATGGTAATGTTTTATTGAAAATAAAACCATTATTACTTTCAATTCTAGATAAGTTACTCTATCTTTGTAAGGTAACACAAACAAAAGTGTAACCTTATATGAATCAAGACCATTGTTTAGTAGAACAGTTTGAAATGATATTTAGAGCTCATTTCTCTTCAGTGAAGTTTTTTATCAATATGTTTCTTAAATCGGAAGCAGATGCGGAAGATTTGGCTCAAGATGTATTTACCAAATTATGGACTAATTTTGAGACGTGGCAAAATGATGATGGAAAAGAAGGGTATATATACGCTATGGCAAAAAATGTTGCATTTGATTTTATCAAGCACAAAAGACTGGAAAATGATTATCGGGAGGAACAAATAAAGAAAAGTACAATTAAGGATTTGTTAGGCTTCTCAGATCCGTTAAATTCGCTTTATTATAAAGAAATGCAACTAATAATAAGAATGGCTCTTGAAAACTTTCCTGAACGTCGCAGAAGGATTTTTGAGATGAGCCGTTTCAATAATATGAGCAATCAGGAGATTGCATTATCCTTACATCTTTCTGTTCGTACAATAGAGCATCAGATATATTTGTCGCTTCAAGTTTTAAAGAGAATCATTTTAATTTTATTTTTCCTGTCTTTTCTTTAAGTAGTCGGAATGTTTCAATCGTTATATATGAAATTCCGAAATCTAATATAACGATAACATGAAGAATTATTTTCAGAAAATATTATCCCTTTTTGCCCGACATAATTATTCGGAACAAACAAATCAAATGTTTTACAGGTGGTTGGTTGATAATGAATATGAAAAAGAAAAGGATGAAGCATTACAGGAGCTTTATCTAGAAGCAAGAAAAAAAGGAAAAGTATTCGACCTGGAGAAATCACTGGAACGTTGGAAGTTAGATAACAATCTTACACATGTTCAACCTCAACAAAAGTCCGATAAAAAACTGTTTATGCGATTGTGGCAATCGGTAGCTGTTATATTATTAATAGTATCTATATCTTTAGGATATCTGCTTTGTAAGGCAGAAAAAGACGATTCAGGAATAACTCAGCAATGCATATCGGGCACTCAGATGAAGACATTTTTTTTGCCTGACGGAAGTCGGGTAAGCATGAATTCGAGGAGTATGTTATTATATCCCGAACAATTTACAGGAAAGTACCGTAGTGTTTTTCTAATTGGCGAAGCTAATTTTAAAGTAAAAGCTAATAAAAACAAACCGTTTATTGTCAAAACCAATGATTTTCAAATAACAGCTTTGGGAACCGAGTTTAATGTATCCGCATATACTGAAGATAATAATGTTTTTGCAACTCTAATAACAGGGAGTGTTCTTGTGGAATTTGACGACTTGGGCAAAAAGAAGTTGCTTAAGCCAAATGAACAATTGGTGTATAATAGGAAGAGCCGTCAAGATACTCTGACTTATCCTGATATGAAAGATGTGACAGCATGGCAAAAAGGTGAGTTGGTATTTAATCGAAAGACTATAACGGAGATTATAACGATATTGGAACGTAAGTACGATTGTAAGTTCTTTTATAATCAGCATAGCTTAAAGAATGATCGTTATAGTTTCAGGTTTAAAGATAATCCGCCTTTGTCTGAAGTTATGGATGTTATTGTTGATGTAGCAGGAGATTTATGTTTTAAGATAGAACATGATAAATGCTATATTATGCAGAAATAATTTTGATATTAGAAAGTTAAAGCGGTGGAAGGTATGTCGAATAACTAAAACGGAGAAAGGAGGAATTATTAAGCTTTTAGAACGCATTACCTAAGCGAAATAGTAACCATATAAAAAGTAATACTATATGAAAAATTTGAAATACTTCTTGTTACTCGTTGTAGCAATGGTGGCAGGAACTTTGATCATAAGTTGCAGTAGTGATGACTACATGGGAGAGGCACAACAACAAGGTATTTCGCCAACTACTCGCGGTGTCAGCGACAAGATGCCGAAGTTGACTACTTATATTGAAACTAATGATGTAAATCCTCTAAATGCAGGAGAGTACTATTTTACAGGTACGGATCCGCAAGAGCAGGTGATTGATAATGTGATTCTGTTTGCTTCTAATATTCGGGGTACGGCTAGTACTGTTCAATTGTATCATAACAATAATCAGTCTCATATATTGACCAATGCCGGTACGCTTATCGCTCCTTTACAACAGAAAGGTATCAGAGTCTCTTTAGGGCTGTTGGGTGATCACACCGGAGTGGGGTTCTGTAACTTGACACCGGCCATGATTGAAAGTTTTGCACAACAGATTGCCGCTTGTGTTAAGCAATACAATTTAGATGGTGTGGATTTTGACGATGAATATGCAGACTATTGGAAGGCACCTTCTAATTTGCCTTCACCAAGTACTACGATTTTTGGAAATCTTGTAAAAAGAGTGCGTCAGTTGTTGCCTGATAAACTGATTACAGTATTCAGTTTTGGTGGTTATACAAATTTTGATGCGATTACAATGAATGCCATTAGTTACATGTGGCCTGATTTCGGAGCGGATTGGAGTACTCCGGCCGGATTAGGGAATAGCAAATGGGCAAAGATGTCAATACACTGTACGGATGGTAGACCAAGTGCAGGTGTGATACAAAGTAGCGCTGCAAATTATAGTGGCTATGGCGCCATTATGATGTTCAATCTACGCGAGTCCGGTCAAACAAGCTTAATGAATAACTTTGCTTCAAGAGTTTGGGGAGGCAAGACCGTATCTCGTACGACGACTATCTATGCGAAGAATTATTAAGATATCAGGACGCTCCATGTGAATGAATTGAAGACTGGAAGTGATAGACTTTCAGAGAAGGACACTTCCGGTCTTTTATAAATTAACCTGAATATACAAACTGCAGATGCCTTTCATTTGTTGATAGGCACTGCTTAATAATAAAGATATATGTGAAAAAGTATCTATGCCAGGAATCTTTCTGCCTTGGATATGAAATCGAAAATTAAAACAGATAGACATGTGTTGCGAATAAAAAAGTTAGCAAACTAATACTTAAAATTCATGTTACACAGTTATACATTGAAAAATGATAAGAAGGCAAAAGGGATAAGATTTGTGTTGTTTTTATTTATGGTTGTAATACAAACTACAGCTTTTGCCCAAGGTGGTATGAAAATTACTATTCAAAAAGAAAATATAACTGTTATTGAAGCACTGAAAGAAGTGGAGAAGCAATCAAAGCTTTCAGTAGGATATAACGATTCGCAATTAATTGATAAACCGGCTATCAATCTCAATTTGAAAAATATTGATTTGGTAAAAGCCCTCTCGATTATCCTTAAAGGAACAGGATTTACTTATGGAATTAAAAGAAATTATATTAATATTATTCCTCAGCCAAAGACTGGAACTGTGGTTGTTAAACAGGTAACAGGAAGGGTTGTTGATGAGAAAAATGAACCACTGATAGGAGTAAATATACGGGTAGAAGGGACTGATGATGGAACTGTTACTGATTTGGAGGGTAAGTACGTCATAAAAGCTTCTATAGGTAGTATATTAAGCTTTACTTATATTGGCTATATTTCGTCTTATGTAAAAATAGCAGATAAGAATGTGTACAATATACAAATGTCTGCTAACGTAGAGGCGCTAAATGAAGTAGTTGTAACTGCCTTGGGTATCAAGAGGGAACAAAAGGCTCTGAGTTACAATGTACAACAGGTAAAATCCGACCAGTTGACAAATGTCAAGGATGCAAACTTTATTAATAGCCTGAATGGTAAAGTCGCAGGAGTTAATATCAACAGTAGTTCTTCAGGAGTAGGTGGAGCTAGCAAGGTGGTGATGCGTGGTACAAAGTCGATTGAACAAAGCAGTAATGCATTGTATGTTATTGACGGTATTCCCATGTTTAATTTCGGAGGTGGCGGTAGTATGGAGAATGGTTCACAGGGAGTGACTGAAAGCATTGCCGACATCAATCCGGATGACATTGAAAGTATCTCAGTGCTAACTGGAGCAGCAGCTGCCGCCCTTTATGGAAGTAATGCGGCAAATGGAGCCATCGTTATTAATACGAAACGTGGCAAAGTTGGTAAATTGCAGGTTTCTGTGTCTAGTAATACCGAATTCGCTAAACCATTCGTACTTCCACATTTTCAAAATCGCTATGGTACAGGCAGTTCAGGAAAAGCTGGTAATTCTACTACGTTGAGTTGGGGGACTTTATTAAATGACGCATCTCGTAGAAACTATGAACCACGTGATTTCTTTGATACGGGGATAACTTATACCAATTCCATTACATTATCAACGGGAACAGATAAGAATCAGACCTTCTTTTCTGCTGCTGCGGTTAATTCGGAAGGGATTGTACCGAACAACCGTTACAACCGTTTTAATTTCACCTTCCGTAACACTACAAACTTTCTGAATGACAGGATGAAGCTTGATGTAGGTGCAAGTTATATTATTCAGAATGACCGCAATATGACTAATCAAGGTGCTTACTCAAATCCGATAGTTCCTGTTTATTTGTTTCCACGTGGCGACGACTTTAATTTGATAAAAGTGTTTGAACGTTGGGATCCGGCCCGTAAGATTAAAACCATGTTTTGGCCTCAAGGAGAAGGAGACTTGCGGATGCAGAATCCTTATTGGATCGCTTATCGCAATTTACGGACGAATGACAAGAAGCGTTATATGCTGTCTGCCTCTTTAAGTTATGATATTACAGACTGGCTGAATATTTCAGGGCGTGTTCGGGTTGATAATTCCAGTACCAAATATGAACAAAAATTATATGCAAGTTCCAATACTACTCTTACTGAAGGTAGTGCACAGGGATTTTATGCTATATCTAAACCTGACGAAACACAAGTGTATGCTGATGCGTTGGCAAATATAAATAAACGTTTGGGTGATTATTCTATTGTGGTCAATATCGGGGCGAGCATCGTAGATAATAAGTATGACGAATTGAGTTATCGTGGACCGATACGTGCCAATGGTATTCCCAATGTTTTTAATGTGTTTGATCTTGACAATACTCAGAAGAAAGCACGTCAGGATGAATGGGAAGAGCAGACGCAGTCTATATTTGCCAGTGCTGAAGTAGGGTGGAAGAGTATGCTTTATCTTACGCTGACCGGACGTAATGACTGGGCGTCACAGTTGGCAAACTCATCTTCTACTTGTTTCTTTTATCCGTCAATTGGACTTTCGGCTGTCGTCTCTGAAATGGTGAAACTACCTTCTTTCGTTGATTATCTGAAAGTGCGCAGTTCGTTTAGTTCGGTGGGTATGCCTTATCCTCGTAACTTGACATCGCCTACTTTTGAGTATGACGAAACTACTCAAACGTGGAAGCCGAAAACACATTATCCCATTGGTGACCTTAAACCTGAACGGACCGATTCATGGGAATTTGGTTTGGATATGCGGCTTTTCAAGGACTTTAATCTCGGTTTGTCATGGTATTTGGCTAATACGTTTAATCAAACGTTCGATCCGAGAATTTCCGTGTCATCTGGATATACCACCATTTATCTTCAAACAGGATATGTACGTAACCAGGGAGTAGAGCTTTCATTTGGTTACGGACATACATGGAAGAAAGATTTTCGCTGGCAAAGTAATTTTACATTAAGCCATAACAAGAACAAAATTATAGAATTGGTAAAGGACTATATACATCCGGAGACTGGTGAGCCTATAAATAAAGATCGGCTGGATGTAGGCGGACTCGGAAAGGCCAGATTCATATTGAAAACAGGAGGTTCGCTGGGTGACCTTTACACACAGTCTGATTTGAAGCGGGACGACAATGGAATGGTAGAAATTTCTCCTGCGGGTACATTAGTAACAGTGAATAATCGACCTGATATTAAATTAGGAAGTGTTTTCCCTAAATGTAATTTGGCATGGAACAATCAGTTTTCATGGAAAGGGTTTAATATCAGTGCTTTAGTTACTGCACGTATAGGCGGTATTGTTTATTCGGCTACTGCAGCGGCCATGGATCAATATGGGGTATCTGAAAGTTCGGCGGTTGCCCGTGATAATGGTGGGGTATTAGTGAATGGACGTAATAGGGTGGATGCGCAGACATGGTTCACGGCTATCGGTTCACAAAGTGGTCTGCCACAGTATTATACTTATAGTGCTACCAATATTCGATTGCAGGAGGCGGCTATCGGTTACACGTTTCCACGTAAATGGTTGCATGATGTATGCGATATTCAGTTGTCTGTTGTGGGACGCAATCTCTGTATGATTTATAATAAAGCTCCTTTTGATCCGGAAGCCGTTGCAACGACTGGTAACTATTATCAAGGGATCGACTTTTTCATGTTGCCGAGTACCCGTAATGTCGGTCTGAATGTGAAAATCAACTTTTAACAGATAAAAAGTAGTTACTATGAAATATATAACATCTATCATAAAATTGCTTTCGCTAGCGCTATTGCTTATTGTCGGTTACGCTTGTACGGATAATTTCGATAAAATCAACCGGAAGGATTATCAGGTTGACAAAGAAGAGTTGGGACGTGAAAGCTATAACGTAGGCGCCAGTCTTAAAGGATTACAAGGGTTGGTGATTCCTACGGAAGAACATCTCTATCAGTTTGTTGAAGCGCTTGGCGCAGGTGCGTTTGCCGGTTACATTGGTTGTACTGTAGAATGGACGGCTAAGTTTGAAACGTATAATCCGCCAATAGATTGGCAAGAAGCTCCTTTTTCCGATTTAGTCACCCGTACTTATCCGTTTTATCGGGACTTGTTGGACAAAACAGACGATCCTGTGGCGTTGGCACTGGGGAAACTGTTTCGTGTGGTCATCATGCAGCGTGTGACAGATATGTACGGCCCGATTCCTTATTCAAAAATCATTTCTAAAACAGGTAAGGTTTCTCTTACCGTACCTTATGATTCGCAGGAAGAGGTATATAAGCAAATGTTCAGTGAATTGGACGAAGTGAGTGATGTCCTTAGGGATAATCTCAATTTGAGTGCGGAAGCTTTTCGTAAATTTGATGATGTATATCAAGGCGATCTTTTCAAATGGCTCAAATTTACTAATTCACTCAAATTGCGTATGGCCATGCGCTTGACTTATGTACCGGAAATGCAGGCGGAAATACAACGAATAGCCGAAGAAGCTGTAACGGCAGGCGTAATGACGGAAATAAATGATAACGCTTTCTTGAAAGTGGAAGAAAATAGGGTTGCTATGATTTTTAATGACTGGAATGATCAGCGTGTGGGGGCTGATATTATCTCATATATGAATGGTTATAAAGATCCGCGTCGGGAAAAGATGTTCACTACAGTGAAAATGACTGTATATGATGAAAACTTCCAACCGCAAGAGGTTGATGGATATGCGGGTATTCGTATTGGCATTGATGTGACTACCAAGGATGAGATGGTAAATGCGTACAGTATACCGATTATCAGCAGTTCCAGTCCTTTTTTATGGATGAATGCCGCAGAAATCACTTTCTTACGTGCCGAAGGTGCCTTGCGAGGTTGGAATATGGGTGGGGAAGCTAAAGATTTATATAATATGGCGATAGCCCTTTCTTTTGAACAATATGGTCTGTCGGGCTCTGAAACCTATGCGGAGAATTCGACTGACACTCCGGAAGCGTACAATGATCCGACATTTGCCTATACTGATTGGGAAGGTCCGAGAAGTACTATTACTATTGCTTGGGAAGATGGTGCGGATAATTTTGAACGTAATCTTGAACGTATCATCACTCAAAAATGGATTGCTAATTTTCCTTTGGGTGTTGAGTCATGGAGTGAACTCCGCCGTACAGGATATCCTCATCTTATGCCGGTTATAGAAAACAAAAGTGGTGGTAGCATCAGTTCCGAGCATATGATCCGTCGTTTGTGGTATCCGCCTACAGAATATACTGAAAATCTTTCGAATATCAATTTGGCGATAGGTATGTTAGGAGGTCCTGACAATGGGGGAACGAGATTGTGGTGGGATAAGAAATCTTATCTCAATTGACGAGAGAGTTTGAATACGAATAAAAGAATGAAAAAGAATTTATATGAAAACAATAATATATAAACAATTCATTTATAGTCTTCTGTTTTTAACGGCTTTTTTATTGCCAGTTGCTTGTGATGACTGGAATGAACCTGAAATTGTAGATATTGATATTAATAGTGCGAAAGAACAGAATCCGGAACTATGGGCGCGTTATATGCAGGCATTACGTACCTACAAACAAAGTGAACATTACTTGTCATATGCGCACTTTGATAATTCTCCGGAAAAATCGCTAAATGAAGGTAGTTATCTTCGGTCATTGCCGGATTCGTTGGATATTGTGACCTTGAGTAATTCTCATCAAATCTCTGATTATGATCGGGAGGATATCCCTCTATTGCAGGAAAAGAGTATCCGTGTGCTTTATTTGATAGATTATGCAGCTCATGCCTCTTCCTTAACAGATATCACGGCATTAAACAGTTGGTTGGATAAAGAAATTGCTACGTCGGCCGAACTCAATCTGGACGGATTTGCTTTTACCGGTCTTCCGCTCTATAATGGAACTGATGCTGAATTGGCATCGTATAAAGAGAAATCACGACTGATTGTTTCTAAATTATCTACTGCTACGGGACAGGATAATTTATTGGTATTGGAAGGAAATCCGGCTTTCGTTGATGAAGCAGACTTTGACAAATTGAATTATATTGTGTTGAATACTGCAGAGTTGACCAATGTTACCGATTTGAAATTGCAGGTGACGGGGATTCTTGCCAATAGTTTATTGTCTAAAGATAAATTATTGTTATCTGTTCAAATGGGCGGACAAGTAATTGATGAGACTGGTGTAAAACAAGAGGCTGTAACTTTAATGACTGACCGTGTGGTTGCTCTTGGTCCATTAGCTGGATTGGGAATTTATGCTATAGGCAATGATTATTATAGCCCGATAAGGAATTACGAGATTACACGAACGGCTATTCAACTAATGAACCCATCGAAATAAAAAAGAATTAATATGAAAAAGAATCTTATCATACATTTTATATTAGTATTGTTACTGAAAATAGGAGTAACAGGGTGTACTGAAGAGACTATCTCAATGAATGCGGACAGAATGCCTGACGAGACGGCTATGGATAATATTGCAGGTGCCCTGCGTAACACAACTACATTGACTAATAAAGCATTTCTTGAGTTGACGGAAGGGGACGAATCTGCCACAGAGGAAATATTCTATTCACTGTCACAATCAGCCGGAAGCAGGTTGACTGTCACAGCCGTTGTAAACGAGAAGCTTGTAGAAGATTATAATGAGGAAAATAATTCCAAATTGAATACATTGTCGGCTGGGAATGTGCAGTTCGAAAATGGCGGAGTTCTTTCAATAGATGCTGGAGAACAAAAATCTGCCAAAATCAAATTTACTATATCCACAGCCGGACTGAATACTGATACTCCATATCTTTTGCCATTAACTATGGAAGAAATACCTGCTGGAGTAAAAGTGGATACTAAGAAACAGGTGCTTTATTATATTGTAAATATTCGGAAAAGAATAACGACTTGTTATCCTAATAACCAGTATGAACAAATAGATATGCCGCCAATGCTACCTGATGCATTTGTTGTTTTCTATGTGAATACTTCAACTTATCAACCGTTGATAGCTGATGTTTATGGAATTCAAAAAATTAATCAGATAGATTATACTCAAACTTTACATAATATAGGTAGTATCGTGAATCTACGAATTGTGACAATGGACTATGAGTCTGCAACAGGACGTGCACTGCTCAATTTGAGTAGTGATATACGTGATGTGTTGGAAAAGGCGGATAAGTTTATTCGTCCGCTTCAGGAACACGGACGTAAAGTATGTCTTAGCATTGAAAATGGTAATAAAGGATTTGGCTTTTGTAATTTAAACGATATGCAGCTTGCAGATTTTGTTCAACAGGTGAAAAATGTGGTAGAACTTTATCGTTTGGATGGAATAAATCTCTGGGACAAAGTGAGTACTTATAACAAGGAAGGTATGTTTGCTATGAATACAGTCTCTTATCCTAAACTAATAAAAGCATTGCGGGATGCACTTCCTGAAAAGTTGCTGACAGTTGTTGATAAGGGAGAAGCTACTGAATATTTTTATGATGTAAATCGATGTGGCGGCATTGAGGTAGGTAAGTATATAGACTATGCGTGGCATGCGTATGATAGTGGAAAAGAAGTGGTACAGATTATAGAACCATGGGACGCAGAGCATCCTTATAGTGAATATACCCGTAAACCTATTATAGGGCTGGCACCGGAATGTTATGGAAGTCTGGTTATTCCATTATATGAAAAAGGAGAAAATCCTTTGAGAGATAAATCGCAATATAGGATGGTGGATTGGAAAATGAATAAGCGTAAAAAAAATAATATTGTTGTATATGCGTTTGATCTTACAGCCAATGAGCAAAATATGTATGAAGGAATGGTGAACGATATCGCGATAGGAGATGGCATTAACGCTATGATGGATGATGGTGCTTATTGGGGGCAATCCATCTATCCTCCTTATGATTGGGGATTTATTTCCGGTGAGTATTCTTATACTTATAAACCGTTGGACTGGCTTTTGCGCCAGATGTATAATGTGTATTCAAAAGGATGGGTACGTCCGTCCGGAATGTGAGAAATAAAATGAATCTTAAAACTAAGATATAATGAGTCTGATAATTCAAAACAAGAATATAATGAAAATAAGTAATAATTGTTTGGTCATGGTTTTCCTGTTATTAATAACAGGTTGTGACAACAAAGATTATACTAAGGAATCTCCTTTTGGTAATAGTGTATATATTGATGCGGCGAAAGTGAAGGATATAGCTAATTTCACATTTAATAATCTTAAACAGGATGGACAGCAACAGATTTCTGCTGTACTGGCATATCCTGCTGAGCAGGATATAGATGTCAGCTTTCGGACAGATCCTTCATTGATAAGTTATTATAATGCACGTTTAGGGAATAATTATGCAATGTTGGATGCTAAGTATTATAAGTTTTCTACCCAGCACGTTGTCATTCCTAAAGGAAATGTAGATTCAGAAATGGTCACTATTGAATTTTCCAACCTGATAGACTTGGATATTGACACTAGCTTTCTATTACCTGTTACTATTGGAGAAGCATCAGGAGGGATGAGTATATTGGACGGCTCTAAAAATATCTGTTACATAGTGCGTCGTTCCAGTGCTATAACTACTGCTGTCAGTCTTGCTAACAATTATTTTGAGATACCGGGATTTGTTGCCGGTAGTCCTACTGCTAATGTAGTAAACGGATTGAAGCAACTTACTTTCGAAGCTGTTGTTCGAGTGAATAGATTTGATCCTCTTACCGAAATCTCATCCATTATGGGTATTGAGCAATATTGTTTGTTACGTTTTGGTGATTCTGGCTTTCCTAGACAGCAATTGCAATTTGCGGCTAATGAAATGAAATTTCCAAATGCCAATGATGGTAAACTGCTGCAACCTGGTGAGTGGTATCATGTTGCCGTTACTTATGACACGGAGACAAAAGCTGCTATTATGTATGTAGATGGTAAAGAGCAGAGCCGCGTTGACGATTACGGAAATGGGGAAGCCATAAACCTTGGAAAACAGAAGAAAGGAGACTTTATGTTTAAGATAGGACACTCTTATGGAGACCCCGACGATATGAGTCGGCAATTAAATGGAGAGATTTGTGAAGTACGTATATGGAATGTGCTCCGTTCACAAGAAGAAATTTACAGGAATATGTATGATGTTGATCCCCAAACTACTGGTTTGAAAGCTTACTGGAAGTTCAACGAAGGTAAAGGAAATAACATTGCAAAAGACTTGACCGGTAATGGAAATGATGCTGTGGCTTATACAGCTGCTGTATGGCCGGAGGGGATTGAAGTACCGCAGAAAAATAAAGAGTAGCTTTCGGGAATAATATCTTGAAATGAAATTAGTGCAAATAAATCACCTTTGTTACATTGTGTTTCAAAGGTGATTTTTCTGTTTAGATTCAATTCTTTAAAATATCAGTCATTTTATCTTAGGCGATATATAATGTGCATTTGCTATAAGAATAATGCTTGGTGCTTTGGTTTTCTCGGATTTTATGTTCACCTTTGTATTGCATTACAATATTTAAGTCGTTTATATGTCTTAGGAGATCCTTAGTTGTCGTCAGTTGCAGGTATATATATACTTTGCAGTTAATGATAGTACGGCTCTGTGTTCCTCGTGTGGTAGGTTAATTACCCCACTCATATCCTAGGCTGCGGCTAATAGATTTGTAATGCAGCGGGGGATCAGGGTCGTATCTTTTTATTGAGATTTTTATATACCATTCTGCATTATTCTATAATAAAACATTGATTTTATTGGCTTTATAAGGAAATAGTCTTATCTTTGTAGGGCATTACATGTCTATTTTGCCGACTGGAAGCCAAGGAGCCTTTAGTCGTAAACGACTACGAACATATTAAAAATATGTTCGTAGTTTCGCGATATTACGGTTCTGTCCCCGTGTGGAGGGTTAATGCCCCCACTGTATCCTAGGCTTCGGCATAGATATGTAATGCAACGGGTTAGCAGGACCGTATTTTTTATATTGATTTAGACTTGACTCTGTAAAGACCCTGTAAATGGGAAAATTTAGCAATATAAATATTATTTTATGTATCATTTATCGTATTGATTGAGTAATGAAACGTGCGATATAGTTTAGTTCCATCAGGAATCGGGTAATGTTATTCAGTAGAGCATTTTTGAGCAATCGTTCATTGTAACGCCCAGTTATACCCGTGAAAGCAAAATTGTAAGGGTCTTTGGTCAACTCCTGTGCAAGGTCGCTCATCGCATCGGGTAATGTTTTTGTAAAGTTAGTCAGTGCCTTGCCCTGCCGCTCATAAAGGTCGGTGCTAATGAAATTGAGCAGTATACTACGACTCCAACCGTTCTCCACCGTCTGGTGAACATAGAACAGAGCTTTGTCTATATCGTCTTTCACTTTATCCATTATCAAGCAATGGTGTCTCCATGGGACTTCAAATATTCCACCAACTTGGTGGAATAATTCCGTTTCATTTTTTCCACCAACTTGGTGGAAAGTTTTCAGAGCATCCTTGTATAACAAATAAAACTTCCTACAATAGTAAATATTGCTCTTTGATAAACCAGCCGCATTGGGTATGGCTTCACGTAAATCTTTGCTTAATTGAGTGATAACACTTTCGCCCCAGCGTTCTTCTACGTGCAATTCAACAATGTCACGACCTAAAAGTCAGTTGAATTTCAACTGTTCCACATTTACTTTCACCGCTGCCTTTATTTGGCTTTGACGATAGCGACCGCAAAGGTCTTTCACCCATTGCAGATATTCTTTATCAAGTATGTTTATTGACTTGTTCATCGTAATCTATAATACTTCAGTTGCGTTAATTTTTAGTTCTCCTGACATCAGCTTCGGGAGAAGTGTGTCGCGTAGAATTGTTAACCTAATACTTTCTTGTTCATTTATCCGGCGGTTCAACTCGATTTTGTCTTCAAGAGAGGAAAGAATGTCAGCAATCTTTTTTGCACCGATAACGAAGGTACTGTTATTGATTGTTTGGCTAACTCGGTTACAGAAAGCCCCGGTTGAGCAGATTGACCAGAGAATCGTCCTAAATTCATTATAATACCGAGTAAGTATGACAAAAAACGAGTACTATTATTTTCATTTGCCACCGCAATAATTGCATGTTCGGTCATATAAGCTTTCCTTTTGAAATATCGCACATTGCCACAAAACGCACCTTGTCTTCCTATTATAGCACAATTACCTTCAAAGTTGTTTCGAGTAGTATAGCCTCTCACCCCATTACCACCATAAACAGGGTATTCTCCTTTTGAAGATATTTCATTAGCATGTATTCCCTTTCCACTTTTTAGGTAAGCGAAAACGTCTCCTATTTTATATTTTTTCCACTCTTTCATGTCATTGAGGATTATCAAAATAACTATCAATGCTGTCTTTCAAACTTTGTAGGCCTTCAATTTTTGTAAAATCAAAAGATTCTAACCATTCCAAGATGTATTTTTTTACATTTTGCAAATAATTGGCAACAATCACATTGCCATTACTAAAATTTACATCAACTGTGATAAAACCCGCACTTGTTGTGGAAATTAAAAAACCTCCACAATAAATTCTATTATATTCATTAGGGAATATATTTAAATTCCATTCTCTCTTTGTGTCCTTCGCTTTTATACAGGCATACATTGCCATTATACCAATGGGAGATGCTAAATTTACATATCCTTTTATATAAGCATCTAAATCAAAATCTACAAGATGATTATTTGTTCCAGAACTTGCTCCAGCACCAGAAATAGAAGTCATATCTAATAATCTGTCTGTTTTTTCTTCAACACGATTTACTGCCGTAATTATTTTTGAAATATTATCTTGTAGGCTTTCGGCTGATTCTGCATATGACGTAGTTGCTCTTTTTACACTTTCAGCTGCTTTATTTAAAGTTTCAACTTGGCTGGCTGATTGACTATTGCTATAGAATGAATATATTATTGTTATTATTGCCAAGATTATTGATATCAAAGCAGAAGCAAGTGATACAAAATCCAAAACATTTCTATTCCCATAAAAACAATAAGAGAATATTGATATGGTAAATATAGATAATATACTTGCATAATATATATATGCTCCCCAACTACGTTGTTGTCCTTTTTTTATTCTATACGCAGATACAGCTATTATTGTTATTATAATAATAGTGCAACAGATTATAATTGTCTGTAAGATACAAGGTGTTAAAATTGTATTCATAATATTATTCTTTTAGTTTGTAGATAGAAGTTTTATGCTGTTGTTAATCTCTTCCATAAATGAGAAGTAAATGTAGGCATTATTATTGATGTGATTGTTATAGTTGGAGTAAAATTTATTCTTTGGGTCGTTAGAATATGCAGAAACTCCTATTCTAACAAAAAAATATGATTTGCAATGAACATTCTAATGCAAGTTTAATACTTCGCTTAACTTATCTCCAATAATTTTCTTCTCATTACTACCTATAGTAGACAATCTCACCAACGGAATTCCGTACAACTCTAAGATATGATCCTTTTTAATATCGCGTTCTGATTGACTCGTCCCCGATTTGTGGAATGTGTAACCATCCGTTTCAATAGCCAATACCGGTTGTTTACTCACACGATTATAAATTAGAAAGTCAATATGAGTGTTTATATTTGCAGCATATTTGCTTTCCTCTTCATTCAATAGAGAATAATCCTGAATCAACATATAGAGTGGTAAATGGCAAATGATATTCAAATGACGCATATTGATATTTTCTTTCAGGATATCTTCAAGTAATGCAAATGTAAGATTCTCGGAATCGTATTCGGATATTTTCTTGTGTTTTTTCAAATAGGCAATTCGAGCATCTGTATATTGCTCATATAGATAATCGAATATAGAATGAATCTTACTGGTGGAAACAGTACCATTGTTATATTCGATATAAGCAATCAAATCGCTGATATTGCAGTCTTTGGGTTGTTCGTTTCCCGATACGACTAAATAGAATTGTGACTTAGCCCGCGAAACAGCAACATTGAGCAGGTTTGGATCGTCGGAAAAGGAAGTGATGACATCGTCGACAGTGGTCATAATGATAGCATCCTTTTCTCTTCCTTGAAACTTATGGACTGTTGCGACATCAATATCCTCTTCAAGTGCGGATTTTACTGCATCTACTTGTTTGTTATATGGAGCTATGACGCCAATTTCATCTGTTTCATAAGATAGATTCGGTAGTACTTCCTCTTTGATAACATCTATTTCTCGTTGATTCATGTGACTGCGGGAATGGTTACCTTTGGCTGTCCGTATGGCACAAATGACATCCTCTTCTCCTTTATCACGTGTCATGATGACAAGATCTCCACCATAAAATTTCTGATTACAGAAGTTGATGATTCGGGGATGGCATCGATAATGTTCCCGTAACAAGGTCTGTGGTACATTTGGAATAACTTTGCAGACAGATTGCAAAAAACTCATATTGGCACAATCATATTCCGGTTTAATTAGGCACGCATTAGCGATAAAGTTTAGCGTTTCCTTATTTTCTTCTGTGACCACGTTGGGAAGTTGCATGGTGTCACCGACAATGATTGCATTTTTAGCACATGACAAGGCTAAAGCTCCGGTTTCAACGGAAACCTGCGATGCTTCGTCCATAATGATATAATCATATACGGCATCTCGTTGTAGACTGCTTAATGATGAAAAGGTCGTACTTAATATAATGGGGTATTCTTTCTGTACCTCTCGCCAATTATTTTTTAGATCAGGGAGCGTAAAGATGGGCTTGTCATGATTATTGCCATAGGTATGAAATAACTGATTCTTTAGATATTTCATTGATGTATCGGCCATTTGTCTAGCCATTTCTGCTGCATCTTTGTTGGCAAGCTCCTTTTCTAATGTGTCTATTTCAACTTCCAGCTCTGCGTACTTTGTTTGGTAGAATAAGATTTGGAAGTCAGCGATAATCAAACTCATCTCCCGTTTATAAAAACCTTTATCGGGGATTTTACAAATCGCTTTGCTCCTGAATTTAAAGAATAACCATTTCAACCGTTGAATAAAAGCTGCTATTCCCCGAAGACTTGATGATTGTTCTTTTTCTGCAAATTGTTGACATTCATTCCATAAATTCAGAAGGTCTGCCGAGCTGGAACTTTTCCGTTGTTGGAGAGTAAATTCTTTTGTTCCGAACTCTTGCAGATAATGTTGCCACTCTATTTTTAAAGCTTGTATTTCCTGTCTTGCCATGGCAAGGCGTTCCTGTTTGTAAAATATGCTTTTTAGTTCTTCTGTCTGATGATGTATCTGATTGAGAAATTGAGGTTGGTCGGCATCCGTATCATGCCATGACTCAAAGTGCTCCGGATATTGTTTTTCCTCTTCTTGAGTCTCGATGAATTTCTCTTTGTTAGCTGTGCTGCCAAGCAATGCAACAATGAATCCCATATCGTATTTGGATAACTTCTCAAGTACATTGACAATGGCGGAGTTATTATTAGATACTACCTGAACAGTCTTACCACGCACAAGGATATTGGCAATGATGTTCAGAATCGTTTGGGTCTTTCCAGTTCCCGGAGGTCCTTGCACAACACTGATTTGATTCTCAAAAGCTGCCTGGACTGCTTTTTGCTGGCTTGCATTACAACCGAAAGGAAAAATCAAGGTTGAGGCAGGCTGGGTCTGCATTTTATATTTTTGAGGATTCAGATATACAGCAATAGCTCTGTTGTTTGCGATGAAATGAATCTTTTCATATTGTTTTGCCAATAGCTTCGTTCCGTCATCAGCTTTCAATTCGTTCGCATCGGCAACTTTCTTCAAATATTCGAATATACTTTTCGAACGACTCTCTCCCAAGCATGATTCGATAATTTCTAAGTCCTTTTCTCTGTAATCATACTCTTTACCATTTAGAAAACGAATGTGCCAATACCTGTGTGATCCGGCCTTAAAAATAGATAAGGCTTTGATGTTTGATAAAGTTCTCCCTTTACTGATTATTTGATAATTATTGGGGTCCGGTTTGTCCGGATCAGTCAGCCAAAGGACATTTTCTTCTTTATAAGTATACGTACTAGGAACATTTCGGAATACTATCTTATAGTTGCCATTATGATTTTGGCAACTCTCTATTTTGGGAGTCTTGATTTGTCCTTTTATAATAATCAGATTTTCGGAAGTATCTATCATAGGCTTGTGTGTAAATATAATAAGTCGTGCAGCTGTTTTTATTTATTATTTGGGATATAAAAGTAAGAATATTTTCCAGAATATCAAAACTGAAGTAGAAAAAACAGTGAATGACTTTATTCAGCTTTGTATTGTTCTGAATATAGAGTGAGATTCGGTTTGGGAGTATTGAACGTGATAAAAGAGATTTGTTTTGCCAATGAAATCATTATCTTTGCAAGGTATACATTAATGAACAAGGAGGATATTATGCTTGCATACACATATATTGAACACGGAAAGTTTGAGTTACAGGAGAAAGCAAGACCGGAAATAAAGGATTCACGGGATGCAGTCGTGCGTGTAACACTTGGTAGCATCTGCACCAGTGATCTTCATATTAAACATGGCAGTGTGCCGCGTGCTGTGCCCGGAATAACTGTCGGGCATGAGATGGTAGGTGTGGTAGAACAAGTAGGGGCTGATGTCACTTCGGTGAAGCCTGGTGACAGGGTGACTGTGAATGTCGAAACTTTCTGCGGTGAGTGTTTTTTCTGTAAGCATGGATATGTGAATAACTGTACTGATCCTAATGGCGGTTGGGCTTTAGGTTGTCGAATTGATGGCGGTCAGGCGGAATATGTCAGAGTTCCTTATGCGGATCAAGGTTTGAATCGTATTCCGGATACAGTGAGTGATGAACAAGCTTTGTTTGTCGGTGATGTGCTTGCAACAGGTTTTTGGGCAGCATGCATCTCGGAAATAACCGCGGAAGATACTGTTCTTATCATCGGTGCCGGACCTACCGGGATTTGTACTTTGTTGTGTGTGATGCTGAAGAAGCCAAAACGCATTATTATCTGTGAGAAGTCTCCTGAAAGAATTCGGTTTGTCCGCGAGCATTATCCTGATGTGTTGGTGACTGAACCGGAAAACTGCAAGGATTTTGTTCTCAAGAATAGTGACCATGGTGGTGCAGATGTCGTTTTGGAAGTGGCAGGGAGTGACGATTCCTTCCATTTGGCTTGGAATTGTGCCCGTCCTAATGCTATTGTCACGATTGTAGCCCTCTATGATAAACCACAACTTCTTCCTTTACCTGATATGTATGGCAAGAATTTGGTTTTTAAAACAGGTGGAGTGGATGGCTGCGATTGTAACGAGATTCTCATGCTGATTGAGGAAGGTAAAATTGATACAACTCCTCTTATTACACATCGATTTCCATTGAATGAGATTGAGGAGGCTTACCGTGTCTTTGAAAACAAGCTGGATGGGGTTATTAAAGTAGCTATATCAGGAAATAAATGAAAATTAAATAGAAATCACATATGAAGAATATACTGATAGTGAGCAATAGTGATACGTGTCGCAGTCGTATGGCGCAAGAGATTTTAAACTCGTTCGGTAGAGGTATGAAGATTAGTACTGCCGGTGTTTTGGCTGGAAATTCTGTTCCTGACGTTGTTTGCCAAGTGATGGAACAAAATGGATATGACTTTTCACGTAGAAAGCCTTGTGATGTTGCGACATATGCCCAGCAGACATGGGATTATGTTATTACTCTTTGTCCAGAAGCGGAGGAAGTGCAAAAGGAAATGCAGGGTGTAGTGAGGAAATATGTTTCTTTTAATTTTGCAGATCCTTTTCGGGGAGGTATTCATGCCGATGATGAACAGGAAGAACGGGTGGTGGCACTATATGACGCTATGCATAAAGAACTGTATGAGTTTTTTCGGAGTGAATTAATGGAGAAACTCTTGCCTCGCTGTTCTTGTGGGGCGAATACATATTGTAGGTGTGAGTAGGAATATGAATAGAATCATATATGTGTCTCGTCCGGTGATGATGGCAGAGTTGCTTAATCTTTAACACGAAGTTGCCAGAAAGCGATAGCGGATGCGGCAGCTACATTGAGTGAATCTACCCCGTTTGCCATAGGGATGCGGACCACATAGTCCGCCTCGGTAATTGTTTCGTTTCGAAGACCGTCACCCTCGGTTCCCATCACAATGGCTAACTTGGGTTCGGTCGCTAAGATGGGACTATCAATAGAGATTGATTTCTCTGTAAGTGCCATAGCGACTGTGCGGAATCCCAGTTTATGCAATTCATTGGGAGAACCATCCAACCAAGCCCATGGTATCAGGAAAACAGATCCCATTGAAACTCTGACTGCACGTCGGTTCAACGGGTCGCAAGAATTGCGTGTCAGTAATATGGCATCTATCCCAAGAGCGGCTGCAGAACGGAAAATAGCTCCAATGTTGGTAGTGTCTACCACACCTTCAATGACTGCGATACGCCGTGCGCCTCTACATATTTCTTCTACACTTTTCGGTGTCGGGCGGTGCATGGCACAGAGGACGCCGCGTGTGAGTGTATATCCGGTCAATGTGGCAAGCAGTTCTCTTGCACCCGTATAGACGGGTATATCACCACAACGTTCAATGATATCAGCAGCATCACCAGTGATATGCTTCTGCTCGCATAAAAGAGCTAAAGGTTCGTAACCAGCATTTAGAGCTACATTAATAACTTTCGGACTTTCTGCAATAAACAGTCCCTTATCAGACTCGATACGATTACGTAGTTGAGCTTCAGTGAGAGTACTGAATATTTCTATTCTGGGATCAGTTAAGGAATGTATTTCTATAATGGGCATAGGATTTCTTACAACTATCTACTTTATTATACCAAATTATACCAATGATTGCATCTGCTTTTTACTTGCCGATGCAGAATGTTTATTTGCCCACGCAAACGATATTTGTGTTGTATAAAGCATTGTATATCAATATGTAAATTTTTGAAGAATATTTTTGGGGGACAAACGGGGGACAAAATTTCGCATACCAAAAGAAAGAAAAACAATAAAACCACTTCCCAAAAAAACGTGTTGAATTGCAAGAGGCACGGTTTGTCCCTCGCAATTATTTTGCTTTGCCTCTCCTCGTCCCTCGGATGTAGAGTTAGATTCTGTATTATTTCAGAAACGCCAAAAGCCATAGTCTTGCATACCAAAAGAAAAAAGCAATAAGACCATTCTCGAAAAAGCATGCTGAAATGCAAGGGACATAATTTGTCCCTCGTTGTATTGTTGTTTGTCCCTCGCTTGTCCCTCGGACGAAAGTTAGGTTTGATGCAGTTACCAATAACGTGAGTAAAGTAATGATTGAATAGGTTTAGTTTGGTTTTTGTATATCTAATCAAGTTCTAAACTAAACTGCTTGATTTTCTCAATTTCTAAACTCTTGATTGCTTTTTCTTTTCGTCAGCAAATCCTCCTTTTTATTCGCTATTGCTTGAAATGCGTTTTGCCGTTTATAGTGCTCCTGTTGCACACCTACTATCCTTTCTCGTCTTCACATCACTTTCGGGTTGGCAGATAAGAATTGTGTCGCAAAGGTATATATCCCGTCTTTCTTCCTTGCAAGGTCAAGCCTATCGGTTCAAACCAAAATCTCCACACTCGGTTTTCAACTGAGGTCGTATTTTGTCTGTGAAGCCTTGCAGGAAGAGCCGGGACACCTTGCAAAGCGACATAATTTTAATCAAACCCGAAAGTAGTTGATGCCAACAGAGGGAAAAGTAAAAAATCAAATCAAAAGCGATTATGGCAAATTATGCGACCAACATCTTCTACGCAAGTACGGAGAACGAGAAAGACCTTGATAAGGTGGAGAACTTTTTGGAAGACACATTTTGCGACTGTTACCTTGACAGGTCGGAAGACAGTATCGAGGGCGAGTTTTCGTCAAAATGGGACTATCCCGAAAAAGAGATAAACAAGATGATTTCTCTTTTGGAGGACAAAGACAAAATCTACATTCGAGTGCTGACACACGAACTATGTAACGAGTATGTGAACTTCCAAGTGTTCTCTAATGGAGAATGGTCATACCGATAACCTTAAAAAACTCACTGACTATGTATTACGAGGACGAACAAGATACGGACATTATCGGGTGCTTATGCACATTACTGACTCCTTACAAGGGGCATACAGAGGGAGAAGTCGTTGGAGACTACGGCAACGAGATAGTGGTAAGGCTCACCAATGGCAAGGAGGTGGTGGAATACCGGGATGAAGTGCTAATCTATGACTAATGGAGGATTGCTTTATGATGACACCAATAGCGACAAGGTTTGTGGATTGGGATATTCCCGAACTTTCAACCCTGCAAGACAGCAAGGTCTATCAATTGAGAGTGCAACTCAATGAGGGTACGCCAATGAGCCGACAACAGAAAAATTGGCTTACGAACAGCGTGAACAGCAACACCTATTTCAAAAGGGCTATTCCGCTAATGGGCTACCGCTTTGACTTCTCTGACGTACTGAAACGCTACTTTGTCAAGCAATACGGACATATAGCCGAATACTATGCTGTGGACAAGACCGCTTTACGGACATTCCTTTGCGGTCGGATTGATGAAATAATTGAGATAACAGATTAAAAGAAAGATTATGCTGTACGATTACAGAAAAGAAAGCAAATCGCCTATGCTTCTGACTTTGGCGAATGGCAAGACCATTGAGGGCGAATTTATTGATTTGCGGATTGCCACCGAAACCTTGCCCAAGGGTAAACTGTGGTATCATATCCGACATACGGACGATGATTGGAGTGAACCAGCCTCTCTGAAAAACGGCTGTGTAGTGGTCAATTTCTGTGGTACATTCATTTGTGACCCTATCATTGATTTCCCTTGTGGCGAGGAACTGGAGATAACAGAATGGTCATACCTGAACTGACCGACATCTGGCAGAATGGCAATGTGGGGCAATGCTCCACATTGTTGTGTCCACGCCATTTGGAAATACATTTCCAATGGCATCAACTTTTATAATTGGAGCTTGCAAGGCAAGCCGTTTTTCCTCTTATATATTCATCTTTGACAGTCAAGTCTCCTTTTGTATATATGGCATTTCATATTTCGCAATGGCGATCGGGCTGCTTTGTTCAACGAGCACCGGACTTCTTGCCATTGTTTTCTTTGCCTTGATTTCTCCGGTTCTGTCGGTAAGGTAGAACGCGACTATTCTCTGGCTTCCGCGATCTTCGTGCCATTCTGTTCTTCGGCTATCCCTTCCATAGCAAAATACCTTTGGCTGTGCAGCGTCATAACGGATTCAGTATTACGGCATCCACATTGAGAGGACATACTGGATTCCTCGTCTCATCACTCTGCTCCTTTGGGATTTACAGCCGAAGCGTACCTGAAACTTTGTGTCTGCGGACGGATGCTGTCCTTTGTCTGCGAACCTTGCTCACTTGTTTATTCACCAATCCATATCGTTACAGCTTTTGGCCGTGTTATTCCTCATTTTTCCGTTGCAAAGTTAGTATGCAGCCGGGTACGGCTGAAAGCCTTGGTCAATGGTGTTGCTTCACAAATCTTCCTTTATCTGGCCGGAGGTTTTGACGGCTTACGCTGACAAAAATAAAGAGTATTTGATTGCTAACCTTGTCGCAACCCTGTAACTGCACTCACTTATATTGGCAGCGTAAAAATAATTTAATTAACAACTTAAAGCATTGTAACATGAAACAGATTGAGAACAATTTCGCAGTATCAGGATTCGTAGGTAAGGACGCAGAAATCCGTCAGTTCGCAAATGCAAGCGTGGCACGCTTCTCATTGGCAGTAAGCCGTCAGGAGAAGAGTGGCGAGGAAACAAAACGTGTGTCCGCTTTCATCAACGTGGAAGCCTGGCGCAACAACGCCAACACCGATTCGCTTGCCCAAATCACCAAGGGTACCCTGCTTACAGTGGAGGGCTACTTCAAACCCGAAGAATGGATTGACAAGGACGGCGTGAAACACAACCGCATCGTCATGGTCGCTAACAAGTTCTACCAGACACCCGACAAGGAAGAAACTCCTGCGGAGCCGGAAAAGAAAACGAAAAAAGGCAAGAAATAACTCCTGCCTCGTTCCGACAAACAAAGCGGCTTCGGTCGCTTTTGTTTTTGCTCGTATGTTTACTTGTCATACATCTATGGGTTGCCCATTATAAGTTTTCACCCATCCCGTCAACGGCTTCTTCTATTTTTCTTCGAGAGACTTGCTCGGCTGCGCAATGTTGCACGTTGCTCCTCTTTCGCAAGACACTCTGCCGAAATCGCCCGATACAAAAAGATTTGCCAACCGCTCCAAGACTTCGTTTTCTCCCGGTAGGCAAAACATTTTGTTATTTATCGGGCTTGCAGAAGAAACTCGTTTACTGCCCGCCCTTTGCTTGGGTTGATATTTTCGACAAGAGGGAGAATTAAATACTGATTTTTAAGTCCCTCGCTATGCCAGACATGAACGACTGTCATAGGCTGCATTCTGTTGGTTGAATCTTACCTGTCCCGCTGGTAGTCGCTTTTGCTCCAGCCTCCGAATATCACTTTCACGATTTTGATGAACACCCACAATCCCAATACTGTAATGATTACGTCTCCCATATCACTGATTTATTTCTGATTACTACTTGTAAAGATACGAAAAAAACGCGACATAAACGAATGTATGGTGTTAAATATCAATATGATGAAGCATTTTTTTTTGAGAGGATGTCATCTGTTCTTGGCCTATGCAATTCCGAAAAGTTCTATCTCGAAGATGAGTGTTGAGCCACCGGGTATGCCGGGTTGCGAGAACTTGCCATATCCCATTTCGGCAGGGATATAAATCTCCCATTTGTCCCCGATACACATCTGTTGCATTGCGATAATCCAACCCTCAATCAGTTCGTTCAGGCGGAATGCAATCGGAGTGCCACCCCGACTGCTGTCAAATTTCTTTCCGTTTATGGTCCACCCGGTATAGTGGGCTGTGACGATACTGCGTGGTGCAGGGTGCTTGCCATCGTTCTTTCCCTTACTGATGACCTTGTAATAGATACCTTTCGGGAGTGGCTTTACTCCCTCTTCTTTGGCTTTCGCTTCCAGCCATTCCTTATTGGCTTGTATGTATTCTTTTTTGCTCATTTTATTTCGGCTTTTTTAATTTGTATATGATATGGGGCATTTCTTTACCTCGGTAAACAACAATATGGCTACTACAAGATTCCATACCAAGCCGTTTTGCCACTCGAATGGAAGCCTTGTTTTCCGGGCGGATACTACAATATACAGCCGGTAATTCCAAGCTGTCAAAAGCATAGGCTATGAGAGATTCGGCGGCTTCTGTCGCGTAACCGTTGTGCCAATATGTGTTGTCAAATATGTAGCCGATCTCAACGACTTCATTCCCGTTCATTGTTGTTTTCATAAGTCCGGCCTGGCCTATCAGTTGTCCGCTTTCTTTCTGTAGAACGGCAAAATATCCGATACCATCTTTGGCATATCGGACGAGCTGTCTTTCTATCCAGTCTTGTACATCATCTTCGCTGAAGCCATGCTCCCAAGCGTACATCACTTCCGGCTTACCCATTATTGTAAGCAAAGTATCAAAATCATCATTGGTAAGTTTGCGGACGAGCAATCGCTCAGTTTCTATAATGTCGGCTTGTATGTAATTACACTTGCTCATATTCAGTAAATCAATCTAATGTTCTGCATGCTGTTTCTAATATGTCAATCATCTCAGCCCCGTGTTCATGACATTGAACCTTAATCCATTTGTCATTTGAACTTTTTTCTATAATATCTCCCATAATGCGAAGTTTCAAACTTCCTTTTTGAACCATTTTGCCATATGACTTCATCTTTGACTCTGGTGAAAGGTTTGAAAACTTTGAATTGACACTTCGAGAAATGATACACAGATTTCCAAATGTATCTTTGTCATCCCATGAGTCAAAAGAACCGTCAGATGGATTTTGTGGATACCAGTGTTCAACAGAGTTACGGAATTCGAATTCAAAATCGCTGTATTTGCTTTTATTATTCTTCCATAACAAGTAATCCAGAAAGTTGAACACGATGTGAGGAGTCGTTACACCAAGTTTGTAGTCCTTTCCATCCAAGAAATTCTCCTTGGTTGCCAGTGCCGCTATGTCTTCAGCCTCGTTTGTTAATAGGGCTACTTCATCATTCTCAAACAGCCATAGAACAAGCTCGGTTATCCAGTGCATGACTTTTGGGGATGTATACGATACTCGAAGCGCAGACTGAATCATTAAACATTCTTTATTGCGTGGAGCATATGTCGTTTCCCATTCTTTTTCATACTTCAACTTTGTATTTGAATAATATGCTTTCTTTTTAGATGCCTGTCCAGATGTGTGCAATTCCTTAAGACTCCATTCGCCCTCTTTGTCTTCGCCAGTATATTCTCTCTTTATGATGAAACTATCAAAAAGATAACGTGTTTGCAACAGATGAATAATTATCATTCTGGCAAAATTTTCTTTGTTGTTCTTGATAGGTTCATTATCTAATGTTCCATATTTAATCACGTTTTCAAAGTCAGCAATCAATTTCTTGTCATCAAGTAATTCGCCCAAATCTTTTTCCAATGACACATCGTAGAAATCCACAAAAACCCTGAGTGCATGAAGCAAGAAGTACGGGAATTCAATGATGCTTTCAAAGCGTATATGAGTATCATCGTCAAGTATGCCATCTACATTGTCAACTTTGAATCTTGGCTTAATGATTTCGTTTATGGTTGCATTATTCTCCGAATCCTCTGTAATTTCTAAACAGTCACTATATTCACTCCATTCATTAGCAGGCCAGCCATTCCACTCTCCACCGAAAATGTTTTCTCTTTCTGTTCGTGAGAAGTGCATTTGAACATAGCCTGTCATATCGCTACAAGCATTCCATATCCGTGAAAATAGTTCTTGTTCCTTTCTATTGTTGAGAAATCTCATGAGCCGGGCTTTAAGGATATCATGCTGTTCTAATTGCTCTCCACGGGTGTTCATTATCTCGAAGTAACGGTTTAAGTCTGTATGTTCAGGCACTTCTATCTTATAGAGAATCACATGTTGCAAACGGGAAACAAATTCATCCTTGTTTAATCCTTTGTCACTCGTAAACTTTTGACGGATTGCTTTTATACCATTAAGGATAGACTGATCTATATTTTCCTCATAATCGGCAGAAGGCTTTTTGTCTGCTAGTATTTGTTGGATATTAGAAAGGGTATATTTAGATTTAGAGCGACAATCAAAAGAGAGAGTCTGTCCTAATTCTCCTTCCAATGCTCCTTCTGATACAAGGTATTGCAATAAAAGAAAAAGTGTTGTAAGACGTTGCTGTCCATCAACAACTTCATACGTTTTAGGTTTATCTTGTACCTTGGAAACAACAAGTGAACCGATGTAATAGTTCTCGGATGAATCAATATCGTTAATATCATCAATTAATTGCGCTATCTCTTTGTCTTCCCACGCATAGGCTCGCTGATAGCGCGGAATTACATAGTGAGTATTTGTATCGAATATTGTTACTTCATCCAATATTTTTAATTCTTCTACCATATTAATTGTATCCATTAAGTTGACGAAGTTGTGCATATAAATTGTTCCAATTTTCACTGGCTGCTTTGTCATCATTTCTCATGTCAAGTCTCATTCCTGAGATTTCAGTATGTCTACGCGCATAAGCAATCATGGATATTACGGGTTTTACATTGCTGTATTTGTCATCTTCTATACCTATGGCATATCTATTAATAGTATCAAAGCCTAAATGCTGCATATCAATTCTAATCATCATAGCCCAAGTAAATAGTTTTTTCACGGCCATGACATCAAAGTTGTGAAAACGGTCGTAATAGCAAAGCAAGGCGCAGAAAAAGAGGTTTCGTGCATGGTTAAGTCCAACTGATGACGATTTGAAAGATTTATCTAATTCTTCTGCTGAATCCACATCTTTTCCGTTTGTAATAATCAGTTCGATATCATGAAATGCTGGATTCGTTACAATTTCTTCTTTTATATTATGCAACATCTTCATATAGTGATCAACCATTTCAAAAAAGTCACTTCCTGAAATGAATGGCTCTGTGAGTAGGAAATAAGGCATGGCTTTGTTGGCTCTGCGCGCGTAAGTGTAACCATACTTCTCTTCAATACCTTTATAGATGTCTATATCAGCAGAAGTGAAATTACCACACTTTCGACATTTTGCCCAATTCCATATCGGGAAAAGGTACAAGTCGAATAACTCTCTGATAGCCTTTGGATCTTTCGATTCCCATTTCACTACGGCATTCTGCATCTCATACTTATCGTGAATCTCTCTAAGATGATAAGCTTTAAGTAAATCATGCGGATATAGCGCACGACCACGTGTGTTTTGAGAATCGAATAATTGGAATGCTTCATCTATTCTATTTACTGTAATCACGACAACTTCTAGAATGTTTTTTAGGGCATCGTTAAAAATGGCCTTCACTGTATCATCAACAGAAGAAAACCACTCTCGGATAGTTGTATAGTTGTCATGTAGATTCTTCTGTGTAATTTTATTTAGAAACTTGTTCTTTAGCAGATTACACGTAAAATCAGAATCTAAATGTAATTTCAATAAAAGGAATGATAGTATGCGCTGCTGTCCGTCAACAATCTCATACTCATTGTTTTCATTTCTATGAAGAATTACTGTACCTATACGATATTTGAAATTAGCGTACTTACGGCTTTCTTCAATACTTTTTTGAGTATCGAGAATGAGTTCTGTTATGTTTTTGTCCGTCCATTTATATGGCCGTTGATAATCTGGAATGATTAGATTCTTCCCTAATAACTTGTCAATAGACCATATGTGTGGTTTGCTATTCATTATTTAAAAACGAATTTGATTGTTACAATAGTTACACAATAAACTTTATTCTTTTGATTCATCAAGTGTTATGTGAACTTTAGAATGTGGGCAAATTCCAGCTTTAAATCCCTTAATCACATCTTTTAATGAGATGCTAAACGAGTCAGATATATAGTGAATGTGCGATTTGTTTCCATATTCTCCTGGTTCATTGCCTAATAACCCCCTTCTGGTTTGATAAAAGCAATGCCAATGTTTCCCATTGTTAAGGATTCGTGCTAAAACAAATTGTGAAACAGTTATTATTTCTTTCATTTGACCATCTGTTAATGATGTCTCTCCATAGTGTTCAATGGTATTTTCATCGCATAGATAAATAAATGATGGTAAATCTGCACCTATATATTTTTTTGGTGTATCTTCAAATCTGTAATTGCTGAATTTGTACCCTTTATCATTGGCATATAAAAAGATTGTAGCGAGTTGTTCTGGTTTTATTGAAATACCCCTTAATAGAGAAATTTGTTCTTTTTTGGATAGTTCTTCTTGAAATAGCAATTTAATATTTTCGGGAATTTCGAGAGAAGTAGCTCTAGCAATTTCTTTTTCAGCTATTTTTTTTTGATGCCAACATTATTGCTATTGGATCTTTGCATATCGTGTCTAAATTCTGTTCTTTTAGAACCATTGCTTCTATTGCCGGATAGATTGATTTTGCATGAAAATCAATTAAATATTCTCTCACATTAACGTTTTCTACATCGTCCATGACGTAGGCGATAACATATTTTGAGTCGTTATTGTAAATTTTACTATGTCCCATAATTAGTTTTCTTTATTCTTTCTTTTCCCAAGCGGCCCGCTGAACTTGCCTCGATTGAGTGAAACACCGTATTTATTAAGAATGCGGAACACCGAACTGCGGCTGTTGAATCCACTCACTTTCCAGATGTCATCAATGGAATGCCCGTTATTGTACATCGCCACGATAGTTTTTTCACGTTCCGCCCTGCTGATGTTTTTCTCTTTGGTCGGCTGGTTGATATTCTGTTTCAGATGGATGATGTGGGCTGAAGCCTTGCGCAGCATGGCACATTCCTCCGGCAAAGAACCGAACATCTCCAGTACATCGGAGGCTTTGGTTTCCGGAAACAAATCCCCACGGCTGTCAATCTTGTCGTGAATGGAGACAATCCGAACCACCTTTACCCGGCAGAACTCGATGAATGTCGCCAGCTCACGGGAGCCACGCAGGGCATTGCTGAATTTTGAGACAACCAGCTCGTCCCCACGCTCCAGACTTGCCATCAGTTGTTTCCATTGAGGGCGCAGTTTCTCGTGTCCGTTCTCTTCCTCTATCACTTGTACACAGCCGTATTGCTCCATCCACTTCTTGTCAGTGTCGAAGCCGTCATAACCGGCTGCCTTGAATATGTAACCTACTTTTGCCATAGTGCTGTTCAATGCTAAATGATACCAAGTGCAAAGATACAAAGTTTAATTCGGTTAAAATCATACTCAATAAAATATTTTTCAATTATTATACTTTGTATTTTCACTTGTTACGCTCTTGTTTATTTCGCGGATTATACTCGTAAGTATGAAAAAGAAAATAGATTAAAGTTTTATTTTAGAGTATTATCATACAAACTTTTATACTTAACTTTGCCGCCATAAACCAATAAAAATATCATGTATAAAGGCTTGTTTAAAGTAGAATCAATGCAAAAACCGAAGAGAGGAAACTTGAAATCATACTCAAAGAAATGTGCTTCGTATGCCAAATCTTTTGCCGTATGTTTTGCCATTGTCACATTGGCATCATGCGGAGAAAAGACCGGCAACAGTATGTTTCAGACCGTTAAAAATGCTGCCGATGCTTACAGGTCATACCTGTCCGAGGTGCGAAAGGAAGCAAACCTGCCAACAGACCGTCTGATTGAAAAAGTCAACGACTGGCAGTCGCTTCGAGATTCGGTATCTGCCTGTGTCGCCAAAGACACGGCAAACCGTATTCACGCCAATTACGAAAGCGAAATTCGTGGATTGCACGATTCGTTGCGCATTGAATTTACCCGTCTGGCTCTGGAGAAGCCGAGAACTTTTGCGGATGTGTTGCTCCTCAGAGAGCAGACTTCCCAATACCGGCAAGACACGGAGCTGATGCAGTCGGCAGCGGAAGCGGAGCCGTTTTTCAAACCATTGGATTCCGTCCCGACATATAAAGGCAGTGCCAATGCTGTCGTTGAAAAATACCGAATGTTCCTTTCCAAGACCTTGAAATCCGGAATAAGCGGCAAGAGTGAAATGCTTGCTTTCATAAAGGAAGAGGACAGGCTGTTCCGTTCGTTCCTTGACCATTTGACTGAACTTGCCGATGCCGACCTTTCTGTCATTACGTGCGACACGGAGAAATGCTGCCTGTCGATATTCCAGTCTGCGGAGAATGGCAGGCTCTCTTACCGGGATGCCTTGGTATATACAGCCAGGCGAACCAACCGGAGAATCATACTCAACGCTTTGGCTTGCCGTGATGACATCAACCAAGACAATGTAAAGACCGAAGCGCAGGCAAGGGCTTACGTTTGGATGTTGTTGCAGCCGTATGTTGCCTTGGATGGTTTCAGCGTGGCTATCCTGTCCGATATGGAAAGGACAACACTTCATGCAGTCGCTGACCGGACACCTCAGATGATAGCCAAACTCAACAAGACTGCCGGAACGGACAACGACCAATGGCGGGTATTGCCCGGAGTACTGATCAAGATAATGCTCACATCCATTTGACGAACCAGAAACAAATAAATACAACAGTTATGCTACAACTTTTTTACGATGACTTTCTCTCCTTTGTGCCGCTCCAGCTTCCGCAGTTGCTGGATGTAACCACAATGGAACAGCCGCGGTTCTATGACGATTACGTCCTCCTTTCGTTTCCGCTTGCCGACCCATACGATCTGGAAGAAGTAATGGACATCTTCGAGGACGACATGGAGCTGATAACCCTTTATCATCATATTCCTTCAAGCGCAACGACATTCGGCAGCAGCACCTGTGCCTATTCCAATCCGGCTTTCGGACAGATGTTCAAGATGAACGCGAGAGTTTCTGATACCGGCAAGGTTGACCGCATTGACGTGACCATCTATGAATCCCTGGAGTTCATGTGTTCTGACATCTGCCTTGACTTGAAACTTCACGAAAAGACCGGTCATTTCAAGTACCGCAAGACCAAGGAGGAGTTGCTTGCCGAATTTATATGAGACGGACGATATACCTGCAAATGCTATACATTATCAATATGTACAGGAGTTGGATAGTCGTGGATGACGGATATGGATACAGGCAAAGTGTCGTGTTCAGACGGGGCAGGCCGGTTTCCTGCGTGTGCCGTATGCTCCGGCTCCGTTCCACTTATAAGCACAATGGCTATGAGCGTGGCACGAAATGGAGCATATCCGAATACGAGCTGGACAAGGCATTGGCAAGGTATCGTCAAAAGAATCACGAGTTAAAGGCACGGCTTAAAAAAGGAGCGTCATATCTTGAAGCCAAGGATGTGGAAGCCATTATAGAGATTGCCACCTATGGGCTGGTCAAACTGGAACTGACCGAACTGCCATTATTCAAACAATACTGATTACACAAAGGATTACGATTATGATTTGGATTATCATCGAAATGTCATTTCCGGCATTGCTCATTATACTGCCCATGTCATTGTACAGGAGCAACCGGCTTTTTATGGCAAAGTTTTACCTTAGGATGGCGGGTAGTGAGAGTGCAAGGAAACTCTATGTGCAGTGTATGCTTATCTTCCTCCTGCTATATCACTATGTCTATGCCGGCAGACACTTCGGAGAGTGGGGAGTTCTGATATCCACCATACCTTGTGCCGTTCTGTTCTCGTTCAGACGTGCCGACAGGTGGATGCACAGACTCCACGAGGATAAAAAAAGGTTCGTTATGGCAGCCTTCATCACATTGGTCATCTGCGCTGTACCACATCTGCACACCACGGCGTTCACACTCGCCTTTCTTCTTTTGGCTGCCATGTTCTATCCCTCTTGCCGTGTGTTAGCCGAATGGAAGGATGACGACACGCGCAAGCATTTGAAAGAAAATCCAAAAACAATGTCCGAACATTACTGCTGACATCATCACGCGAACCTGCCACGAATAAGTGGATAGTGGCAGGTTAATAGAATCCACATATAGTCAAATAAAAATCAAATGAAATGATGAAAGACAAGAATAGAGCCGCCAATCAGGTATTGGCAGATATGATGTTTTTCGACTACCTCAAAGAGAAAGTCGGTGAACGGAAGACAAAGACCGGTGCCTACTACGACCTGTTGGAGAAAGCAACGGCAGGTTTTATCGCTCCCTTTTTGAAGAACCACGAGTATGTGTTGCAGGCTGACCAGTGTCATGTGACCATTTCAGACCTTGCGGTGGAATGGCACTGGCACAGGGCTACCGTCAGGGCGTTCCTTGACAAACTGGAGGAGATGGGATATATTCGTCGGACAAGGTTCGCAAAGAGTGTGGTCATTACCGTGACTTTTGCGCCATTCTCCAGTGGCGAAACTCCTGCCTCTTATACCGGTCATACAGGGGCCGGACTTGCCGATGATTTGGACAAGGCTTTGTCCGAATGGATAAATGGCAGTCTGTCTGACGAAGATATGGGAGAGATTTGTGGACAGTATCATGAAGCCGGACTGAAACGGCTTGCCGATGAATCCGGCAAAGATCATTCGGGCGACAAGCCGGCAATAAAGGCAGGTGCAGAAACGGAGTTAGCCCAAGAGATTGTCGAACGTGTAGCCGTAGCCGGACTGAAACGCGCCATACGAAATTCGCGCTTCGATGATCCGACCGATTTCTTGGAGTTTTTTCACGGGGAACTGGGAGGTGACTGGACTTCACTTTTGGAGGCATCCAAGATAATCGCCAAGATGATTCTGGACGCTGGAAACGACGGCGCGCCCAATAGTTCGAGCGAAACGGATATGCTTGCCACGCTCCGACAGCCGTTCAGGGCGTTGTGGGCAAAGTACCAGGAGCGTGATTCCACCCTTTTATAGACTCCACAACCGATGTTGTAAGTCAAAAACTATTGTATAACCACGGATGAACCGTGATGCCCTACATTTGTAGGCTTGCCATTTTAAGCGTGCAGCGGTGCTTGCACGTTGACCAAACAGAGGGAAGTATGGGTAACTCAATACCCCACACGACTACGGTCGGTGGGAGTGGTTGCCGGACAAGCAGCAAGCTGGGGCAAATCGGTTGTCCGATAAAAACGGATGATATGGCTGAAAAATCATGGCAGGTGATGCACATGAACGTGATGAAAGGCATAACCACCGCGCAAAGCAACGAACACCAGCGTAACTGGACGGAAAGCGGCTGGAAACACGCCATAGACAAGGGAACTTATGACCGCCAAAGGGAACGGTTGAATTTCGAGATTGTAAAGGGCGGTAAGGTGCGACCTATAAACAAGGACAAGTCTATTCCTGAACGCATGGCTGAAAACCTTGCCGGGCGTGGGATAAAAGATCCCAATTCGGATTTGGCAGAACCGAAATTTCGCACGGTCGTGGATTTTATACTGGGCGGATCGAAGTTTCAAATGCGGCAGCTTGCTTTTGGAGACCAGGCTGTTGTGTATGGTTCCGGTAACAATACCGCCAATGCTTCGCTTCAACGAAAGCCGGAAATAGAAGAATGGGCAAAGGATATGTACCGATTCATGAGTGAAAGATTCGGTGAGGAGAATATTGTCGGGTGTTATGTACATCTTGATGAAACGACCCCGCATATGCACCTTACCTTATTGCCAATCCAAGACGGTAAGTTTGCGTTCAAAAAGATGTTTGCAGGAAAGGACAAATATGAGTTTTCTGCAAGAATGAAAATGTTACACGATGAACTCTCGCAAGTGAACGAAAAATGGCAACTGGAACGGGGACGTAATGTTTCCGAAACTGGGGCAAGACATCGAAGCACGGAGGAATACCGCCGATACCTTTCGGAAGAATGTACCAATATAGAGGAACAGGTTGTCCAACACAAAAAAGCATTGGCAGACCTTAAAGTGGAAATAAGTCTGGCAGAGCGCAGGGTGAAAGGCTTGACCTCTATGGTGGATAACCTCCGAAAAGCGAAAGCGGAAAAGGAATCCCAACTATCGGCATTGGAACGCACCCTTCAATCCCATCAGGGAGATACGGCTACCATTATAGCCGAGAGGGAACGGTTGGAAAAAGAACTGGCTTCTATCCAAACGAAATTGGAAGACAAGCAGGATAAGCTACGGACGGCTGACCAACAGCTTGAAGCCCTTAAAAGGGACATGGATGCCATTGGCGAGCGCACGGAGGAACTGAAAGGCGAAGCCTATAAATACAGTCGTGAAATCCATTCCAACGTGGATGTACTGCTCAAAGATGTGATGCTGGAAACATTGGTTGGAGAGCATTCGGCAAGAGTGGCTGAAATGGGAGCTGCGGAGCAATCCGTCTTTGACGGTTCTTTGTTGCAGAGCCTGACCGAGCAAGGGGCGGAAGTGATGCACTGCGCCACGCTCCTCTTCCTTGGTATGGTCAACGATGCCACTACATTTGCCGAAACGCATGGCGGTGGAGGAAGTAAAAGCAACCTTAAATGGGGAAAGGATGATGACGAGGATAACCGTGCGTGGGCAAGGCGTTGCATGATGATGGCAAGCAGAATGATGCGACCGGCTTCCGGCAAGAAGCAAAAGAGGTAATCGGCAGAATATGTTTTTCTGCAATGGATAACAAAACAAAATAATGCGTTGAATATGACAAAGAAAATATTTTTAATTCTGGCAGTGGCAGGTATGGGCTGTTCACTGCACATGAAAGCGGCTGTACCACCTGTGACAAAGGACACTGTACAGCTGGAGTCGTACACGGATATCGAACAGATGCTCCGGCCTTTGGATCCGACTTACCATAAGGGTGTATTCGTGACATCGCCTTGGAACGGCAACTGGTTTGTCAGTCTTCAAGGTGGTGCAAGTGCGTTCATTGGCAAACCTGTTGGTTGTGCCGACTTATTTGACAGGATAAAGCCTACTATTTTCGCATCGCTTGGCAAGTGGTTCACTCCGCAGATCGGAGCAAGAATCGGTTATGGAGGTTGGCAGTTCAAAGATTGCGAACTGGTCACAAATGACTACCATCACTTTCATGCTGACTTGATGTGGAATGTGCTTGGATATCGGTATGGCAAGGTTGAGAATCCTCGTTGGGGAATCATTCCATACATAGGATTTGGACTGATGCACAATCCGCAGAACGGACATAATCCGTTTGCCATTTCATACGGAATACAGGGACAATACCGTATCTGTAAACGGCTGTCTGCATTGTTGGAAATTGGCAATGTTTCCACATTCCAGGACTTTGATGGCTATGGCAAATCCAATCGTTTCGGAGATAATATGCTCTCCGTGTCAGCCGGCTTGTCGTTTACGATTGGAAAGACCGGCTGGAAACGTGCCGTTGATGCGAGTCCTTACATCCGGCAGAACGAGTGGCTGATTGGTTACGCTTCACAGCTATCGGAGAGTAATCGCAGATACACCGGGCAACATGACAGGGCGATGAGAACGATCAACGAATTGAAGAAGATTCTGGAAATTGAGGGCTTGCTTGATAAATATAGCAAGATGTTTGATGACCGGGAGAGTTTGGGCAATGTCTATCCGAGAAACGATTACAGCGGACTGAACTCGCTCCGAGCAAGATTGAAAAACAGGCATTGGGATGGTAAGTCTCCATTGTCCAATGACAGTTTGTTCAGTAAGTCTGAATTTGTCAATGCCATACCCAATAATGACGGTAGCGTTGTAAACGGCTTCTATGTCACAGGTGCCGATTCCCTGCTGTCTCCAGATATGAATAATGACAGCATTTCCATTTATAGCCATTCGGATTATCTCTCCTTTATAGGTTCCGGCAACGAGTGCATCGGTTCACCTGTCTATTTCTTCTTTGAACTCGGCACGGCTCAACTGACTGATAAATCCCAGTTGGTCAATCTGGATGAACTGGCGCGTGTGACAAAGAAATACGGATTATCCGTGACTGTTGCAGGTGCGGCTGACGCTGCCACCGGAACTGCCGATATAAACAATAAGTTGAGCGCATCGAGAGCCGATTATATTGCCACGGAGTTGCGCAGGCGCGGAGTGACTGTTGAAAATATAACAAAGGTCTGTCAAGGAGGTATTTCCAATTATGTACCCACTGAAGCTAACAGACATACCAAAGTCATGCTATATATGAAATAGGAAAGTGTAAGATTCTTTTTGTTCAAATTGATTAGTTAAATGTCAATTCTTTTGAAAGGAGAGCCTGTCCGTGATGGATCGGCTCTTCTGCATTATAAAAATCTCGTTATAATAACTTTTGTATTTCGCTCCAATAGAAGAACGCTTCTGCATTCGTCTTCTTTAATTTATTCAATTTGGTTGAGAGTGGAGAGTGTATCGTTACGTTGACCAATAGATTTGCTTCGGATGGATTATAGTGCTTTATCTCATTTATGCCATTACTGATAAGTTTGGCAAGATAAGCTGCCTTTGAAGCATTTGTAATAGCACTTTCCAAAGTATAGACTTCACTATGAATAAAGCCACGCACTTTTTTAATTCCATCTTGAATCAGGTCAAATTCCTCCTGATTGTCCTGCCCGCGCATTACTATACATTTGGCTGTATCATAAATGTCATCCAAAACTTTTTGAATTGCATCAGGATTCTCACCTCTGTATTGAAGTTCAACCATCGCAAACTTATTGAATGTTTCCGCTGTAACAGATAAGTCACCAACTATGTCGAAAAGCGATGCAACGTCAAATAACTGTTTACAGATTTCCATTGAACAATTCTTTTCTCCTTTGAAAAATGGGATTCCGGTCGTGTGAGGAGCAAACGCGGTTAATTTATCACCGAGCAGATCTTCTTTACTTGGCAATTTTACCATTACGGGATCTCCTTCTGTCTTTAACAAACGACTTTTAATGGGAAGTTCCACCACATTTGCATAATGAATTTCCTCGAATAATACATCCAACAGAATCTTGTCCTGACGTCCTCCTGCCGGATATGCCACCTGGTAAAAGAATTTGGCATGTTGTTTTGGTATATCGGTACGAGAGATACGTTCCACCAATTTAACCTCTCCAAAACCATATTCTTCGGAATACTTTTCCAGATAATCTTCAATCCTTGTTCCTGGAGGACAAATTATATCAATGTCGATTGAAAGTCGTTTGCCGGTATCAAGATGAAGCATTAAGGAAGATCCTCCCTTGAATAAAAAGGGACAACCGGACCGGGCTAATGCTTCCAACAACGAGAATGCACGGATTGTTTTTTCAACGAGGGCTATATCTTTTATCTTGTTGTCTTTGGCTACTTGTTCTATCCAAGATAATGTCCTGCTATCGGGATGTATCATATATTGATTGTATTGATAATTTGTTCGACTTTTTGTTTTCTGTTACGGCGTGCCGCATATCTCAACAGCCGTGGCATTTTGATTTCATAGTCCGAGAAGGCGTTTGAATATATAGTATATAATTCATTACCCTGAAGATGTTGTAGTTCCTTGTCGGATATGGCATCAACAAGCATTTTCTCCAATGTAGGAACGGGACAGCCATCAATAATATCTATTGGAGCCTCTTTGACAAGAGGACGAACAATAATCATATCACGATTTGTAATATATCGATCCGCATCTTCTTGGTTCGGATTCAAAAAAACAGGGATTGCAGATTCCATGTTTTGTAATGACATGAAAACGGATTCCATTGCCACCCTTTCAACATCTACCAATGTAGTTCTTACCGCAGGTATATGTAACATCATAGAAGCGAATATAGATGGTTGCCATATACAATAATCTATGAAAGGGAATTTTTCTTTTATATGTCTGTTGAGTGAAAGCATAAATTCGCTTGGCTCATACAAAAAATCATATTTCAAATCTTCATTTAATTTGTATTTCCCGTATGAAACTCTGATGATTTTGTTCTCTGCAAGCATCCTATTCAAAAGCACAACAAGAGAACCTTCTGATATGTTTTTCATACCAGAGCGCACCGCATTCAGCAGGTCTTTTCGTGTGAATTGCCCGTCCTGTTTTCTGGCAATATCTATTATCTGATTTACGGCAGTCATTATTGTTCTTCAATTATGTTGCGAAGTTATAACAAATTTGGCAAATATCAATGCGTCTTGCCGATTTTGTTATGCTTTTAATAAGAAAAAAGCATGAACTATATAACAACTTCGTCAAATATCGAAAGAATTTGCCGGAGTTGTTATGCTTTTCCTGTTTTACAATTCCTACTATCTATCTGCCAATTATAGCAGTTTTACTTGTCACATATAATGAACACCTCCGGCTCATCTTGCTGGCTCTATTTTCCTTTGCAAAGGTACTGCGGTGAGGGAATGCCAAGTACCGCTATGCAGGTCGTTCCGCTAATGGCTTGGTGGACTTGACGACAACTTTCCTCAATTTCCACCAAGTGTTAATTGGGTATTTCATCAACTCCTCAGCCATTTACTTGTCTTATCCTTCTGTTTCCACAGTCTCTTGGTTGCACGTAAAATTCAGATTCCGACAAGAAAGCCGATAAAAGCTTCAAAATAAGGGAGAAGAAAAAATCAAAATAAAAAAGATTATGGTAAATATGGAAACAAATTCAGATGAGAGAAAGATAATAGACAGAGTTTTACATCGTGATATGGTATTCAGGTACCAATTATTAGGTCGTTTACAAGCTGATTGCGAATACTACCTTAATTACGGCAATCGGAATATCAAACGCTTGTGGGCAGGCAATGTAAATCTGCAAATTAAACTGATGGCTGAACTTTATAATAGTTTCAAGGAAGACGAAAAACCTCAATGGCTTACAATGGATGAAATTATTGCATACGGAAAAGCAATGGCAGAGGAAGAATAAAATTGATGTATTAACGGACTGAGCTGGTATTTGGCTTCAGTCCGTTATCATCGTTTCCTTCTTTGATGGCAATGCCTTTTATAGTCCGTTTAAGTATAACCTAAATGGAACCTAATATCCTTTTTTATCCGGAAGATAATTGTCGTTACCTTTTTAATAGTGTGCCTTTGACTTTTATATTTATTGAGAATTATGAACTTTCCCCGGCTCATCTTGTCAGCTCTATTTTCCTCTGCAAAGGTACTGCGGCGAGGGAACGCCAAGTACCGTTCCACCGATCGGCTCCACTAATGCCTTATGGATTTGACGACAGCTTTCCGCAATTTCCGGCAGGCGTAAATTGGGTATTTCATCAACTCCTCAGCCATTTACTTGTCTTATCCCTCTGTTTCCACAGTCTCTTGGTTGCACGTAAAATTCAGATCCCGACAAGAAAGCCGATAAAGACTTCAAAATAAGGGAAAAGAAAAAGACAAAAGTTCAACGATTAAAACAGACTGATTATGCACAGCAAGATTTTTCAAATCACGGAAACAAGAGTTGACAGGGACAACTACTTGAACGAGGACACCCTTGAACAAGGGGACGGACACTATTACGACTATTGTTCGGAGATAGACGAGGAAGAACGCAAATTCCATATCGCCAATCTGATAGAAAAGGCATTGCCCAAAGGGATGTTCACCCTTGTGGCAGAAAACACAATCCGATACAATGGCGGTGCGGACAAGTGGAAAAAGGAATTTGTTACAGCCATCCAAGAAAAGGCACAAGCCGTTACCGTTGAAAACTGCATGATGTGTATTGGGGCGGTGTACCAGCTTGAAAAATTTCTCAAAAATCCGCTTGACCTCGGTTATCAGTTCTATATGGACGAGTATGGTGTCAACGGCTATGCCGAGCAGTCTTACTCGTTTTTACAGACGGTCAGCCAGTTTGAGCCGGGAAAACTACTTTACATCGGTGGAGTTATTGACTATCATTTCTAAACACTATGAGGACAAGACGAATGACAAAGGAACAAGGAAAGCGGTGCAATATCAGCCGATTTCCCAATTTCCACCACACAGGCAGTATCAAAGGAATGAAACGGATGTACTACGGAGACCAAGCACTTTTGGTAAGGTGCGGAGCGTACATATACAATGTTTCAAGTGAACCAAGTATCTATTATCAAGCAAAATAACAGACATTATGAAAGGAACAGAACATTTCAAGCAGGCAATTAAGGCATATCTGGACGAAAGAGCCAAGACCGATGAACTCTTTGCAGTGTCGTATGCCAAAGAGAACAAGAATTTGGACGATTGCGTGACATTCATACTCAACCAGGCAATGGCAATCTGTAAAGAGGGCGGTTGCGGTATGACCGATGACGAGGTTTATTCGCTTGGAGTACATTACTATGATGAAGATGATATAGAAGTGGGAAAGGCGGTCAACTGCGGAGTGATAGTCAACCATAGAGTAGAACTATCTCCCGAAGAACAAGCCGAAGCGAGGGAGAATGCACTCAAAACCTACCAAAACGAGGAACTGCGTAAAATCCAACAGCGAAACAGCAAACCGAAACCGACCCCGAAAGCGGTCAGACAAGAACCCGAACAACCGACATTATTTGATTTAGGACTATGAGAGCAAAAACGAGATTACAGCATAAGGTAGTAACCGCCAACGGACGGTTACTGCCACAGACAAAGAAGCAGGAGTTATGGGCATTCCGTCAATGTATCAGCCATTACGCATACCGCACCAAAAACGGAGGAACGACCTGTATGGATTGCGGTTATCAATGGAACGAGAGTAACAAAAAGGTGTGCCGTTGCCCACATTGCGGTGCAAGACTGGAGATACTGGACACCAAGTGCAGGACATTCAAGGACAAAGCGTATTATTCCACGCTTGCCACACAGGACGGTTTACAGGTACAGCGTGTATTTCTTATGAACGCAAACTTCCGTAAAGGCAAGAAAGCGGAGTATTATTCTATGGAGATTGCACGCTATTGGGTGGACGATAACGGCAAGACGGAGATAACGGCATTGAAACGCACACTCGGACATTATGCGGACACTTTTGTTTTGGACGGCTGTCTGGAGTTACGGAGAGACAACTATGTGTATAGACGGATTGCCGATTGCAAGGTCTATCCATATTATTCTGCCACTCCAAAGTTAAGACGCAACGGATTGCAAGGCTCATTGGCTGACATCGAACCGACACGGCTTATCGAAGCCTTGTTGACAGACAGCAGAGCCGAAACGATGTTCAAGGCAGGCAGGAAAACCGATTTGAACTACTTCCTGCAACATTCAATGTACTTTGATTTGTATTGGAACACTTACAAGATAGTTTTACGCAATGGCTATCATATAGCAGATATTTCTCTTTGGACAGATTACATCCGCTTACTTGAAAGGTGTGGCAAGGATATTCACAATGCCCACTATGTCTGTCCATTAGACTTGAAAGCTGAACACGACCGCTATCAGGAACGGGCAAGGATTATTCAAGAACGGGAGGAGCGTGAGAAACAAAGGAAAAAGGCAAAGGAGAACGAGGAGCGTTTTAAAGAATTGAAAAGCAAATTCTTCGGACTGTCATTCACGGACGGACTGATTGTAGTCAGCGTGTTGGAAAGCGTGGATGATTATTACAAGGAGGGGAACGCCCTGCATCATTGTGTCGGACAATGCGAATATTATCTCAAACCGCAGTCGTTGGTATTTTCAGTCCGAATTGAAAACCAGCGTATTGAAACCATTGAATTGAGCCTTGAAACATTCAAGGTATTGCAGTCAAGAGGGCTTTGCAATAAGGCTACGGAATACCACGACCGAATTATTCGGCTTGTTCAGAAGAACGCCCGGCAAATCCGTAAGCGAATGACCGCATAATCTGTTCTGTTCTTTTCGTCAGCCACTTGTTACGACACACATTGTAGCAGGTGGCTTTATGCGTGGCTACGGTAACTTGCTGTTTACCGTAGTGATTTCTGTTATACAAGACTTAAATGCTAACTGTTGTGCATCAGCTTGAAGAACGAACTCCGAACTAGAAAATCTAACTTTAACAAGATAGGATTAGGTTATGACGGATGAAATTTTTCGGGGACAACTTCCAGCATTTCCAAAAAACAGTTTTTCCATTGACTTGGCGACAAACATACAATTTGTGCATTAAGGTTTATTCCGAACTTTTCCGAAATTGACCTGACCTGACTTTTTCTGAAAATTGACTTTAGGGCTGTTCTAACAGATAAATCAGGTTTCTGTAAAAGACAGGAAATAAACGCTAAATATTTGACTTTAAGTTCAAAATCAATAGACGACTGTTTTCTTTTAATTTTTAACAGAGCTGACTTGACAGTTGGCGGTGGCAAAAAACTTCCGGGACTTATCTCGTACAGGAACTCCAAATCATAAAAAGTATGATAAAACACCGTATATGGATTATAAACCTTACTTGAAACCAACTTTTTTGCAGGCTCTGACTGAAGGACAATGGAACCTCCCAAAAAAAGTTCGACATTATCAAACATCAAAATCCTGAAAATATCGGAAGTAATGCCATAAGGAATATTTGACACTACCTTAAAAGGTAACAGCGGAACTGTAAATTTTCTAAAATCACACCCAACAACCTGAACGTTTTGGGCATTATTAAACCTCTTACACAAATGCTTGTATAAGACCAAGTCGTTTTCAATGGCAACAACTTTGTTCACATTTTTCAGCAGGTGGACAGTAATAAAACCTTTGCCCGCACCAATATCCAAAACTGTATCTTGTTGAGTTATATTTGCTTGTTTTATTGCATCTTTTATTAGCACTTTGTCAATAGTAAAGTGCTGACCCGTGAAACGAACGGGCAATTTCTTTTTTGTCATTAATTAACGTCAGTTCGGTGAAATTAAGTTGTTGATTATTAGTAAAATAGCAATATATTTTGTAAATTTGAAATCACTACAAATCAACTTCACAAAATACATTGCTATGATCTCAAGAGACAAAATTACTGAAATTTTCTGTATGGCCGATGACTTTTGCAAACTTTATGACCGATTCATCAAGGCAAACGGTCTTGCACCTAAGCGAGACAAGTCCAAACGCAAGTATCATCGCGACTCGAGAATGTCCTCTGCGGAGATCATAACCATAATGATTTTGTTCCACCTGAGCGGATATAAATGTTTCAAGCATTTCTATATCAATGAAGTTAAAGAACATATGACTGACATGTTTCCAAAGACAGTGGCATACAATCGATTTACTGAACTTGAAAGGACAGTTGTAATCCCGTTCATTCTCTTTGTGAAGAGATGCTGTATGGGGAAATGCACCGGGATCAGCTTTGTCGACAGCACATTGCTTCGCGTATGCAGGAACCAACGTATTCATATGCACAAGGTCTTTAAAGGTATAGCTCAACGGGGGCTGTGTTCGATGGGATGGTTCTATGGCTTCAAACTTCATCTGATATGCAATGAGATGGGGGAACTGTTAAGCTTTAAAGAACAAGACTTTCGTTGAACAGTTGTTTGGAAAGTTGGCCGGCGACAAAGGGTACATATCCAAGGACATCTTCTCAAAGTTGTTTGTCGATGGTATTCAGCTTATTACAAAACTGAGAAATAATATGAAGGGACAGATAATGACGCTTAGTGACAAGATACTTCTCCGTAAAAGGGCCATCATCGAGACCATCAATGACGAACTTAAGAACATAGCCCAGATTGAACATTCGCGTCACCGATCCGTTACCGGATTCACTGTCAACCTTATGGCCGGGCTTGCGGCATACTCATTCTTCCCAAAGAAGCCGATGATTGCAGTAGAGAGGGTTGAATCAGAAGAAAACGGACTTATTCAGCTGTCACTCTTTTAGTTATAATTCATCGAACTCACGTTAATTACTTCTTACAGGTGAATACTTGAATTCAAATCGTGGAGAAGTGAATAGGCAGTATTACCCGACAGAGCAACTACGACAAAGCAATGCTATCAAAAAAAAGACAGCACACACAAAGCATAGACTGATTGTCTTGACCTAAAAGATTGATTGGAATTTATTCAGGACTGCCTATCACTTAGATAGAAGTCCAAGGTCTGCTGAAATACATAATTCAAAAATTGAAATTGCTTGACTGCAAAGATATTAACTTTATCTGATAAATTAGTAAAAAAAGAAAGCCGAATGCACAACAAGGTGTATAAGCAATAGCGGGGAAAGTGCCAAACTCAAAGTTTCTTCCTTTTAGCTATCTTTGTGCCTAACCGAACAGTAAGTGCATAAAATCCGCTACTGCTCATACACTTGACCGTTATAATGTACTGCATATATATCCTTTTGTATAATGTCGGCAACAAATAAAAACTATTGCCGAATTTATATCCTAAAACCTTTATAGGATAATCTCCCATTATAGTCATCGGAGGATTCTCCTTAGAGCCGGCCATCACGCCACACGGCATTGTTTTATCGTGCAAAGGTACTATGGAGGTAGAATGCCAAGTACCGCCTGCGCTAACAATTCAGTGGACTTAACGACAGCTTTCCACGAATGTGCCATTAGTGGTATTTCATTAACTCCCTGTTTATTTACTTGTCTTATCTCCCTTACCCCATAGTCTTTAACGCACATAAAACATATCCCGGTGGCGAAGTTTAACAGCTTCAAGCAAAGGGAAAAGAAAAAATGTTCAACATCAAAATTCATTAGAAATGGAGTACAACAATCAATTATCGGAGAATGACAAACGATTTGCGGACGAGTTCTCAAATTATGTGAACGGCAAAATGGCTTCACCCCGAAAGGTGGGCAAGGCATTGGCAGACGACCACCGCTATTTGGTAAACGAGAAAGCCAAACTGATGTTCTACTTTATGGAGCAGTTGGCGGAGAACTGGCACAAGGGAAGATATGACCAGCGTAACGAATGGGCGTGCCGTCTGGCAGCGGAAGCCATAGACCATTTGGCAGAGAACGACCTCTATCATTTGCCCGAAGAGTATTACGAAAACCATAAACAATAATGAATATGCAAGCACTTCAAATCGCCATCCCAAGATGGAACATAACAGAGTTGAACGGTTATGAGCCGATAACCACCTTTTGGCAGGATTTCTCCATTGCCGACAAGTTCGGGAACAATGCCATAGCCGACACATACAGGCGAGCCAAGTCCGAATGGAAAGACAACTACAAGTATTGGACGGAACTTTGCCTTGTCCTCAATCACAAGATATGGCAGTGGCACGAGCGAGACAATCAAAGAGCCATTCTCTATGACAAACTGTGGAGGGAAGCGGATGCAATGACCGCTGAATGGTCGGACGAGGAACAGGAATATTATTTTGAGATAACGGATTAAATCAACCAGTGGGGAGATTGGAGAGGTCTCCCCACAAAAACAAAGAGTATGACTACCCAAGAACAGATACGGAAAGTAACGGACATTGCCCAAGAAAAAGGCTGGAGCATAAGCGTTGAAGACGAAAACAAGACAAGCATACAATTTGAGTTTCAACGCTATACCAAATACGGGCAGGACTTCAATTTCAATGCCGATATGCAGGATGAAGACATCGACACGCTTATTGCCGGTATGAAGCGATATTACGAGGACTTTGACCCGGATTATGAAGCCTATTTATGGATTGGCGATGACGGGCACGGCAAGAATGGCGCACCTTATCACATTAAGGATATTGTAGCGGATATGGAAGAAGTCGAAGAAAAGATATACGAGTTGCTACAAGCACTTGAAGTTGAATTTATCTAATGGCTACAACTATGACTTTATCGGACAAATCATATTACAGAAGACTTTGCAGGAACATCCTTGCAGACCGCTTTAACTGGCGAAAATACTGCACACCGAGCCTTTATTTTGGCAGGGAAATTTGTGTAACACCGCTTCATTGTTCCTACGGACAAATCGGCTACACCATCAATTTCCCCTATACCAATGCACCGGAAGTGGAGTATGATTGGGAAATGAACAAACTTACGATTGATGATGAAAATTGGAAATTGGTATGTTAGACGAAATCAGACAAAACGGCAAAACAGTGTTGTCAGGAGAGGATGGGTTTTCAATACCTATGTTTTTCAACAACTTGTGCGGCAAAAAAATTTCAGGCGAGAAGTACCGGGATTATATCAGATACATAGCCTTCGGAGAAATGGGTTTCAAGCCCGGAGAAATCATGCTTTACCGCAATGGTACACTGGTAAGGACTGGTAAAATAAATATTGAAAAATAGATACGGATATGGGAACGACAACTATTCATCCTGCGGAGAGCTATCTTCGCAACGAAACCAATCCTTCGTCTCTATATGTGAGGATTGCAGGAAAACGCAGACGCTTGTTCATTAATCGGGACAGGGGTGTTATTGGCATTATCGCGCCCGGCAAAAGGACAAAAGATTATGCATTCACAGATTGGTCAAGCATCGAGCAGATATACTATCCCTCGCAAGAACAGGAGGCGAATACGGACAGGAAACTCATTCTGAAATATCAGAAACTTGCCCGGCTTGCCACACATACAAACGCCTGGCTTCGTGACATCGCAAATGCGGATTTGGATAAATCCCTTTACGAGAACCATATCACGACAGGAACACGCATTGACGGCAAATGTATCGGGCTTGCCACTATCGAAAAATATTGTGGAACGGCATCTATGCAGCGTTTCAGAGAGGCAATGAAGAACAAAGAGAGTTTTTCCACTTGTCGCTTTGATTTTTGCGGTTATGACGGAACGCTTTGGTGTGAGCCACGGGACAATGGCGATATGTCGGCAGGCTTCAGCAAAGAATACCGGAATTGTGGCAACGGCTATTACTATCTGCTTATCAACGATGAATACGTGATAGGCTATGATATTGACTGACTATATAGCTACAACAATCCAACCGCAAAGAAAGAGACTAATTTGATTTGGAAAAGCGGGTAATATAGTCACCCCACACCTCCAATTTGACAATCAGCGGATGCGGCATAGTGATAGTCTTGCCATAGAAAATGGCAGCTACCACCTTGCCACCGCACCGTTCTATCTCCTCCTTGTAGTCGGTCATACTTTGCCCGGTAGTCAGTACATCGTCAACAATAATAACATCTTTCCCTTTTATATCTCCTGTGATTCGGTAATTCCGTTCAAGTATTCGATTCTCATAACCTTTGGCTTCATGCAAACTTTCACGTGGCTCGAACACATCAACATCATATAGTCCTGATGTCAGATTCGGACAATGGGTACAGACATACCAGTTCAAACGCTTGAATCGCTGGATATATTTGAACTCATCGCTACAAGGCATGAACATGATATGAAAATGGTGGTCATCCATTTGTAAGGCGTTCATGCAAGATTTGAAAAACTCAATGCCGTGTATTTTTCCCTCCTTAAACTCATAGATGGAATGGCAGAACGCCTGCTGATCATCGTTGAGAAACGGTTTGTACCGGGATGGATAATATTGCCCATAGAATACTACTCTTGTACCGTGCAATTTGAATGGTTTGAGTGGTGGCTGTTCTTTGAATAAATCCGGATGTAAACAATAGAACATACGACAAGCATCCCGATGACCGGCTCTTACCGCCAAACGGCATAAACGGTCACGTTCATCCTCCTTCTCGGTCTTTTGCGCAGCTAAAAACGCCGTTTCTCCGGCTTTCCGCCGCCAATATCCAACGATATACCATAGGACACTGATAACACCGAGCAGGATTACAAATACCAGCCTTTCGTGCATCTTGACCGTGAATTATGCGCGGAATAGCCTTCGTGCTGTTTGCAAAAAATCATACTTCCAACAGTTCACTCGTCTTTGCCCAATAATAGAAGGCTTCCGGTAGATTGCTTTTCAACTTGTTCAGTTTGTTGGTCAGCGAAGGTCGAATAACCAAATCCTTGATGTCAACCGGATTGTTTGAATAGCGTTCCACTTCTGTGACTCCCTTTTCAATCAGCGTGGCTAAATAAGCCGCCCGTGCCGCATCAATAATAGCATTGTCTATCAGATACCGTTGTTTGTACATAAATGACTTTACACGGATGATTCCGTCTTGTATCAAGTTGAAATCACCTTCTCCGAATTTACCCCGTGTGGAGATACAGAGTGCCGTTTGACGGATGTCATTGAAGACCTGTCCGATATCCGTTCCCAAAGACCGGTACGAGAGTTCGACTACCGCAATCTTGCGGAAAGCCTCTGCGGTAATCTGCAATCCTGAAACATTTTCAAACAACCGCCCCACGTCATAAAGTTGCTTGGCTATCTCCATCGAACAAGATCTGCCGTTCTTGTAATAAGGTATTCCGGTAGTGTTGGGAGCGAAAGCTGTCAGTTTATCCCCTAAAATATCTTCTGCGGACGGAACAGTCACCATTAATGGTTCTCCCTCCAGCCGTATGAACGGGCAATCAATGGCTATTTGCCGGGTTTGGAAATAATGAATGTCCTCGTACAGTACATCCAGCAGGATATAGGATTGGGCGTCCGTGTCGTTCCGGTAAGCTATCTGATAGAAAAACTTGGAATGGCTTTTAGGTATGTCCGCATCGTCCCTTTGCTTGCGCTCTACGAGTTCCAGATTGATAAAGCCAAAATCGGCAAACGATTTCAGATAGTCCTCTATATTGGTTCCGGGAGGACAGATGACATCAATGTCGATTGACAGACGATGGGCAGATTTCCCAAGGATGAGCATAAGTGCTGTGCCACCCTTGAAGACGAGAGGACACCCGGCTTTAACCAACATTTCAAGCAGGGATAAGGCACGGATTACTTTCTCTATGAGGTTCTTGTCATTGTAGTGCAGTTCGGATGCAACCTGTTCAATCCATTCTGTCGTAAAACACTCTTTCTTTATCATTGTATGTTTAAGTTTTCTAAAATCGACGATAATTCTTTCTTCACTTTACGCCTGTCGGCATACCTGAAAAGCCTGTTCCTGTTGATTGTGTACAGGTTAAAGGCGTTTTCTATGATACGGTCACTCTCACTGCCTTGCAGGTAGAAAAAGTCCGTATCTCTCAATATATCCACTAACAGTTTTTCCAACGTGGGCATAGGCACGCCGGATACTTCTTGCAAGGGAGCTTCCGAAACAAGGTTTTTCACGAAAATGACACGGCTGTCCATATCCACATATCGGTATATCATATTTTTGTCCGGTCGTAGGTAAACATTGTGGTTCTTGTCTTTCAGAAAATTGAAAACGGTTTCTGCCGAGTCCCTGTCCGTTTCCACGTAGATGATGCGGTTGGATGAAAGGTGATGTTGCAAAGGGGCTATGATGTCCCCTTGATAAACACAGAATTTCGCAAACGGAAAATCCGATTGCAACAAACCGTAAACCTCCTTCACTTCCTCTATCGGTTGGGGTGAAAAGACCTGTTTCATCACTTTGGCATACGTTCCCCGCCCAGTTCTGACCAGTACATTTTCATTCACGAGCTTGAACAGATACCAGGACAAAGAAGACTTTTTGATGCCTGTCTTCTCTTGTAGATAAGCAAACAAATCTCCTAAACTAAAGTCATGATGAACTTCAGCATAGTCAAGTATGAATGTTGTCGTCTCGTTGCTCATGTGATTATTATTCCTTTCTTCGACTGCAAAGGTAACAAATTTTCGGCACTAATTCAGAATAGTGCCGATATTTTGCGACTAATTAAGGTGAAAAATCTCTCTTTTTTGTGTAAGTAGGACTTATCAGTGGGACTAAACCAATTCAGCCGCAGAGAGGGCGACTCTCTACGGCTGAACAGAACAGATAGCAGACTTTATACTCAGCGGTGCATCCCGCCACTGTATTCCACCTCCTCTTTTTGATATTGCTCCATTTCATTCAGCTTTTCATTGACGGATTGGAGATTGGAATCGAGCGAATTGTCGTGGTCGTATGGAAAACTGTGACTGACGGCAATCCCGGCATTGGTCGCCGTGCCGACATCAAGGGTGTCGGCATCCCTGTTATACCCGATATGGAGAATATCTCCGTTTGGCATTTCAAGGACAGGAGTACGCTGCCTTGTCATCGCAGAGAACTGCTCGGCCGCCATGTCTTTGGCAACCTCTTTTATGTCACTGCTTGCCAGCCGGACACCATACCGTGTGATATGGTCACGGATTTCCTGCTCAGAGTATTTCAGCATCACCTCGTAAGTTCCTCCCACGCTGTTGTTATAGATCACGGCAAAATCCTTGTCTTCTATCAGCAGATCATCACCCTTGTTCTGGCGAGGAGAGACAAAGGTATATTGCTCGTTGATTCCATTGCCGTCATAATACTCCTTGGCAAGCCGGAGTAATCCCTCATAATCGCCTTTCTCCCGAAGCGCATCCAGTCGTGAGGTGTCATCGGTGGATTGCAGATAGGCTACGGAAGAGTAGAACACCTTTCCTTCGGGTACGGACTGTTTGATCTCATTCCGCTGTCCGTTATCATGCTGCACCTTGCTTTTCTGTTCCAGTTCCTGCACTATTTTATCCACATTCTGCGTAACGAGCGAGGTAGCCCTTTTTACATCCAGAAGTGTGGTCTTGATAAACTGGGGCGATTCCTTCAAGTGGTCCAGCCAGGATTTCAGATAAGCGCAGCTCTCTTCTTTCAATGCCTTGCTCATGCCGTAACGCTGTGCCACCAATGCGCTGCCTAATTCTGCCACCAGTTCCTCACGTGCGTATTCGTCCGAACCGAAACCGGACGGTTTGATACGGTCGAGTTGCCCCTCGATGCCCGTACTGTGGGTCATCTCATGCCAAAGAGTACCATAATAGGATTCGCCGTCCTTGAACTGGGATTTTTCGGGAACCACAATCTCGTTCTTGGAAATGGAAAAGTATGCCTTGTCCTGGTGCATCGGCTTTATCGGGCAAATCCAGCGGTTATCACGGATCATCACATCCATCGGTTCAAAAGACATCTTCTCGCTTTCATCCAACTTTACGGCATCCCCATTCGCCAACTTGCTCCAAAGTTCCGGACGGGCTTCCTGAAGATTGGTTTGGGCTACATTGAATACCCGGAAGACCTGCATCTTCGGATATACATTGTACATCTTCTTCTCTTCATCGGAGAGTTTCTTAAAATCGTCATACTTGATCTTCTCCTTGGTCTCCTTGTGGATGCAGGTAAAGGTAGTGAGCATCACGGGGAAGGATTTTTCGCCCTTGTTCACTGACACCCTCGGCAGTTCCACGCCCTCCTTTGCCTGCTTTTCGGACGGTTTGTTCATCCGTTGCACGCAGTCAAAGGTGCAGAAACGCGGTATCTTGTAGCCCTCGTTCTCGCAATGAAGAAGCAACATCAGCGCGTTCATCCCATTATACTCACGTCCGGACAGATTCTTCGGCCACCCCAGGCTACCCTCGGTAATCCACGGTTTCGTCCAGTCCTTGCTGATGGTCTCGATACGCTCG
>NZ_EQ973357.1:0-33868 GCF_000157055.1 Bacteroides sp. 2_2_4
CTCTCTCGGCTGTCAGTTTCACGTTGGAATAGACTGTTTGAGTGCCCCGCACCACGTATAGGCCGCAGGCCCCGCCTTCGGAAAACTTGGTTTGGCAGCCATTCTCCACAGTACGGGTGGTTTTGCGAACAGCCGACGTATATCCGTAAGCGGTTGAGCAAATACATCTTGTCATAATATCCTTTCCCGTTTATCTTTGTGTGCAAAAAGGATTTATGGCAAAATATATGACAAGGGAGGAGTTTTTCCATATTCTTCTTCGACAACGCCAAAGCAACTTAACGGTAAAGGATTTTTGTGCGAATGAAGGATATAACCGTTCCCAGTTTTACGACTGGCGCTCACGTTTCAATATATCGGACGAGGAGCTTAAATCTGGAAGTGTCCCCACAGCTGGCATGGATGGTTTTGTTCCGATAAGCATAGACAACAACAATGTGTCTGCACCAACGTTCCAGTCCAAACCTGCCTTGTGCCCGCAAAAGACAGAGAAAACTTCCGGTAAATGTACTGACAACTCGGAGATATCCCTGGAGCTTCCCAACGGGATTAAAATGAAATTTAAGGGCACGGGTGGTTGTAAAGCCGCTTTGAGCCTGCTCACTAAACTGTGTGGAACATGTTTTGCCTGAACGACTCCATGCGTTACTTTTTATGCCCCGGCAGTACCGATATGCGTAAGGGCATGTTCAGCTTGAGCGGTCTGATCCGGGAAAAAATGAACGGGGATGTCCGGAATGGAGATGTGTACATCTTTATCAACAGGCTGAAAAACCGTATAAAGCTTCTGCACGCAGAAACGGGAGGTCTGGTGATGTACGAGAAACTGCTTGAGGAAGGAACTTTTAAAATCCCCGCTTATGATCCTGAAACCCACTCGTACCCCATGACCTGGAGTGATCTTGTCATCATGGTGGAAGGCATCAACGAGGACAAACGAAAGGGAAGGCAAAGACGGCTCTCCGATCTGAAAAGACACTGGCAAATATCTGTAAACAAATAGTTTGCCGGCTTGCTTTTCCGGTTGTTTTTCACTACCTTTATACAATCAAACAGGATATTGAATGACAACGAAAGAAGATATACCGAAGCGGGTGACGGACCCCATGCTGGAACAGCTTGCCTTGCTGATGGAGACGAACCGGAAGCAAAGTGAGATCATCGAGTCCCAGGCCAAGACCATAGAGGAGCTCCGTGCCACGATAGTTGAACTGAACGCTTCCCTTGCATGGTTGAAAAGGAAAGTGTTCGGGAAGATGAGTGAGAAATGCAATCCTATAAACAGCGGGGACCCCATGCTCCCTTTTGATTACGGCGACTTGGGACAGATAGAGGCGGAAATCGAAGCGGCCAGAAACAAGGCGGCACAGATTATCACCCCCAAACCTCAAGTCGCCGGTAAAACTCCACGCCGCAATCGGATTATCATGGACGACCTTCCGGTCGTGACGGTTATCATCGAGCCGGAAAACCTCGACCTTGACAAATACGTCAAGATAGGCGAGGAACACACCAGAACCCTTGAGATGAAACCCGGATACCTCTATGTAAAAGACACGGTACGCCCCACGTATGCAATCAAAGACGAAACGGAGGCCATTGAAAACGGGAAGCGGATGGTAGTCACCGCTCCATTGCCGTTGATGCCTATATATAAAGGTATGCCCGGGGCTTCCATGCTCGCGGAGATACTTTTACAGAAATACGAGTATCACGTTCCGTTTTACCGGCAGGTCAAGCAACTGGAACATCTGGGAGTGAAACTGTCGAGAAACACGTTGGATGGCTGGTTCAAGCCGGTCTGTGAACTTTTAAGACCTCTTTACCTTGAACTCAAAAAGAAAGTCCTCTCCTCTGACTACATACAGGTGGATGAAACCACTCTCCCGGTCATAGACCATGACAGGCACAAGGCAGCAAAGGAGTATATCTGGATAGTACGAGCGGCGGTGCCGCGCCTGCTCTTCTTCCATTATGACAACGGATCGCGTTCTCAAAAGGTAGCGGTCGATCTCTTGAAAACGTTCAAAGGATACCTCCAGTGTGACGGTTACTCCGCTTATGACGCTTTTGAGAACCGGAAAGACGTGCGCCTGTGCGGATGTCTCGCACATATCAGACGCCACATAGAGTCATGCAGGGAAGAGAACCGGGAATATGCCATGCAAGGACTTAAATTTATACAAGATCTGTATAACGTGGAGTATATGGCTGATGAGCGGCAACTCTCCCATGAGGAACGTGCAGCGCTACGGCAGCGTCTGGCCGGTCCGCTACTTGACGCCTTCGAGCTCTGGCTTCAGAACACATACCCCAAAGTGCTTAAGCGCAGTCTGACATAGCCTACGCTTATCCTCTCATACCAAGAATGAGGCATTATCTGTACGATGGAAGAATTTTTATAGATAACAACAGGGCGGAGAACGCACTTAGACCTATGGTTTTGACCAGAAAGAATATGCTGTTCTGTGGAAATCGGCAAGCGGCTGAAAACACGGCTGTCATCTGCTCGTTACTCGGTTCCTGTAAGGAATGTGGAGTCAATCCACGTGAGTGGCTGAATGATGTAATCAGCAAACTTCCCTATTATCTTACTCCCAAGTCAGAGAAAAATCTCACCGAGCTCCTTCCTGACAGATGGGGTGGATACCGACAAAGCCACGACACTCGCCAGACAAACTGTACACGCAACCTGAAACTCTGACGAACCAATAAGTCTTACCACTGCACATATACATAACTCAAACAGAGTGATCTCTCTTGGGAAAAATCAAATCTACAAGATGTATTTGCCCAACCGCTTACGTATATCCACCATCGGTAACGGAGAAAGTAAGTTGCTGCGCCTTGTCTTGGTTGCCCGGGAGCTCTTCTTGCGTACAGGCGGCAAGCGATAGGAGCACCGCCGCCGGAATCGAATGTAGAATGCTTTGCTACAGTTTCTTTCTTTAATGTGATTAAAAAGCGCACACGGCCAGAAACCTAACTTTATAAGTACTTATCATTACTTTCCAGAGTGGCATCTGGAAAGTGTATGGCATATGCATTGTTAGGGCTATAATATGCCTCCGTAGACGACCAGTAAGAGGTGGTATAAATTGGCGTCGGACCGCCGGCAGCGACGAGGGATGGGTTGACTATATAATTCCAAATTTCGGCATTCGGAAAATCTTTCATCATAATCTTATCATCAGTAAGTCGGGCTGGGGTTAGTCTGCCTGTGGGGTCAGTGTCTTTCGGTATACAGAAGACGACACCGGCGACCGTCTTGCCCGCTACGGATTGCGGCTTCGGGTCTGCGATGACCTGAGCTTTCCCATTGGGATAGCGTTTGCGCAGTCCGCCGTCCGAAGTGCTCCTGCCCGAATAGATGTAGTCCCCAGCCTTCACTTCATCGGCAGTGTAGTGTATTGTTTTGGCTACCGCCACATTCTCCTCGCCGCCATCAATCCAGGTGTTGCCCGGCACCGTCTGCACCACGTCTATTTCATTCGTTTTTCCTCCGTGATACCTTCGCCCGCCATGAGCGTGAACTCTACTTTTGCCATGCGGTGGTTGAAACGGAGGCTGACGGCTTGGTCATAACCTCCCACTACGGTGACGTATAGAAGGCCGAAGCCGGCATACCCGCCACTTTGGTCGATATCGGCATTCGGAGTCCGTGCCGTGACACATGTCTCGGTAGTGCTCTTCCGGTAAATGGTGTTTTCAGTATCCTTTGGGACAGTATTGCCCGAGGCGTCCATTACGTACCTTTGGAGGCTGAGCATGCCATCCAGCATCACTCCTATCTCCTTGCCGCCGGCACGGGGGTGCGGTTGCGCCACCTCCGCTGTCAGTCGCAATGGGTACTTGCCATCGGGTAAATGTGTGGTAGATTCTCCCGTTTCCATCTTGCCGCAAGAGACGAGTAGCCCGCCCGCGAGCATCAACATCGGCTACCAGCCGCTGATGCGCATCCATCGTCCGGAATATCTTGTTCCTTTCACATCGTTATTTTTCTTTGTTTTATGTGGTTAGAAAGCGCACACGGCACGCACATTGAGTGCGCCGTCCTTTTCGCTGAGCTGTGCGAAGGCATTGTAGAAATACACGCTAAAAGCGCCATTCTTATTACTGGGGCTCTCCGAAGAAGACCAGAAACGTTTATGGTTATTGCGCGGTGACAATGCGTCACCGCCAACGGCTGAGATGGAGACTTCGACTATATCCCTTGTCTCTGTGTTGTCCCGTGTGTACGCAATATTATCGACATCCTTATAACATAGCATGTGCAGTTCCTTTACCGACGGCAAGAACCATCCGGTGCTGTTTGCCGGGGCTGGATTATTTGCGATAAATGTTTTCAGGACCTCAGCAGGATTGACCAAGGCATCGGTTTTGCCGTTTGTCTTGCAATATCCGTTATACGCCCACAGCACTTTCGTGTTCTGGTAACCGAGTATCCTGTTTATGTTGCCGGTCGCATCGAAACCAGTGGCAATGTTTACGTACTCATCCTTATCGACAGGATTGAAATCTGTTCCTCTTTGAAAATCCGCCACCCAGTCGTTAACGTTTTGCCACAAGACGTTGCCCGGAGCATCTTTAATCGACACGGCAAGGCCATGGGTGCAATTGGGATGTTCTTTCACCATAATCTTGTCGAAATCCAGAGACGCCGGCGTGATCCGTCCTTCAGGATTGGTCTCTGCCGGTGTCCAGAAGACGATGGCCGCCACGCTTGCCTTCTGCTCCTCGGTCAGGGTAGTACCCTTAGGCAGCAGGTTGCCGTCGGCGAGCAGGTAATCTCCCCGTTGCATCGTGTAGTCCTTTACAGTTGTCACCGCGCCGTCCACCTTGTATCTCTTGTAACTGCCGGTAGAAAGGCCGGACGGGGTTATGGTGAACTCCTTGCTTCCCTCGTCATAACGTCCTTCGATAGTCGGTGCGGGAGTCGCGTGATTCACCAAGTAGCGGTATGTACCATCGTTCACGCGCAGCGGCTGGGCAATGCCAGAGAATGTAGTGGCGGGTGACACGGCGTAATCAGGAATCCTCTCGTCGGTAAACTTGTATTTAACGGTATTCGGCATCTCGATGACGGCCAATGCCATACGATGGTTCATGGTGAAAGAGAGGTGGAGGGTGTTGTCTTCCCCTGTCGTTGCGGAGCCTTCGGCAGTCATCAAGTCGGAGGCGGTATATGCCGCATGAGTACTTTGGTCGTCCTGAGGCTGCCAAGCGGAAACCAACGGGGCGAAGAATTCCGTGTCGGTCAAGGCTGAGCCTGTGGGAGTGGCAGTCTTTCCGCTCATATCCGTTTAGTAGGGATAGTAGAGGTAGTAGTGCTCATCCGACAATCCCCCCACAAGTGTCGTGTTGTCCTTGGACTTCCACACGAGGTCGCCCGTGGCGGCATCCCTCTCTGCGGTCAGTTTCACGTTGGAATAGAGGGTTTGAGTGCCGCGCGCCACGTATAGGCCACAGGCATCGTCTTCGGTGAACGCTGTGGTATAGCCGTTCTCCACGGCACGGGTGGCGGGAGCGTCATTCGGGTCGGCATTTTTCGCGGAAGCATAGCCACCGTCGGTGACGGTGATGGAAAGTACCCGCGCCTCCTCTTGAAAAATGGGAGTCTCCTCCTTTGTACAGGCTGCAAACGCAAGGAGAATGACAACTCCTATGGTATATTTGAATATTCGTTTCATCATTACTTAGTTCATTTCTTCGACCCGCGAAGCGGGTATCTTGTCCTTTACTGTCAGGCGGCTACGCCGCAATAGATAAACAGATTAAATAAATAGTTAAAAAGCACACACGGCACGCACCCAGTTACCGCCTTCCTTACCGCCAAACCACATGCTGGCACCTCCGGCGAACTTCATATCGAAAACGCGGTCGTCGTAATCCACGCGTTCCGAAGAGGACCAGTAGAAATCACTCAAGACAATACCGCCGGCAGCGGAAAGGGAAGCGTCAACTATCCTCTTGGTTTCATAGTAAGAGAGAGTGGAACCCCATTGTTCCCAGACGTCATCCACATCCTTGTAACAGAGCATGTGCAGTTCCTTTGGCGAAGGAATGAACCAGCCGGTACTGTTTGCCGGGGCACGATAATTGCTACTAGTGAAGCTTGCGAGGGCGTCAACGGGCCTGACAACATAGGCTTCTTTGCCGGATGCAGCCTTACAATAATCGTTATATGCTCGCAACACCTTCGTGTTCTGATAGCCGAGAATCCGGTTGGAATTATCTGTTGCGCCATTACCGACACCAATGGACACATAGTCCGCCTTGTCGACAGGGCTGAAATTCACTCCGTTTTGGAAATCTTGCACGGACTCGTAAGGATCTTGCCAAACCGATAGGCCGCTTTTAACATCCTCGAGCGACACAGCCAAACCGTGGGTACAGGCGGGAAAATCTTTCGCCATAATCTTGTCATCAGTAAGGCTAGCCGGGGTCGTCCGTCCCGTGGGGTCTGTGTCTTTCGGGACCCAGAACACAATGCCTACTACCTTCTTACCATCTACCGGTTCCGGTTTCGGATCTGCTATGACCGGTGTCCTTCCATCGGCATAGCGTTTACGCAGTCCACCGTCCGAGGTAGTTCCGTCCAAATAAATGTAGTCTCCGGCTTTCACTTCGTCGGCGGTGTAAACAATCGGCGAAACAACCTCCACGTTCTCTTCACCTCCGGTGCTCCAAACGCCGCCGGTCACCGCCTGCACGTCGATACCGTTGGCTTTCACGGTGACGATGTATGCGTACCGCTTGCCCGATTCGAGCTTGCCCGCAGCGTCCGTTTCAGGGGTGTAGGTAAAGATGTTGTTGCCGATGCCTATCCGGAGGAGTGGCTTGCCCGTCATGTCCTGTGGAACCACCACCGCCTCGTATTTCTTGGTTGTGGCATCGTGATACGGTTTTATCTCACCATCCGACTGGTCAGCCGTACCCACCATGCCGCCACTGAAATAGGCTTTCGCATCGCCGAAAAGGGTGACGTTCGCACCCTCTATCTCCTCTTCCGTGATGCCGTCGCCAGCCGCGAGCGTGAATTCTACTTTCACCATCCGGTGGTTGAAACGGAGGTTGACGGCCTGGTCATAACGCCCCATGGCGGAGGCGTACAAGAGATCGAAACCGACATACCCGCTACTCTGATCGGAGATATCCACATTCGGGTCGAATATATTCGGAGTCCATGCCGTGACGCGCGCCTCGGTGGTGTTCTTCCAGTAAATGGTGTTCCCGGCATCCTTGGGGACAGCATTGCTCGAGACGTTCATCACGTACCTTTTGGGACTGAGCATACCATCCAACAGCACTTCTATCTCCTCGCCGCCCGCCCACGCATCCTTGCCGCCCGCCCGGGTTTGCAGCTGATTTATCTCAGCCGTCATACTCAAAGGATACTTGCCGTCAGGCAAGGACGCGGGCACGCCCGTCTCCTCATTGTCGCAGGAGGCGAATAGCCAGCCCATGAGCGTCATAACCGCCAACCAGCCACTGACGCACGGCCATAGACTTCTCCCCATGTCACTTATTCCTTTCATATCGTCTTCATTTATTCCGTTTCATTTCCATTATTCGCACCGCAACTGTCAGTCGTCATTGCATCCTCGCATCACCCGAATGGCTTTCCCCGTCGTTCCAGTTCTCGATGGTGCTTCCGCTGACGGTCAGCCCCGTCTTCTTCACCGTGATGGTTAGGTGTAAGAGTAGCCGGCCTCGAGCGCGGGTTTGATCATGTCCTTGTTGGAGTAGCTCTGGTATTCCCCGTCATCGGGAGATATCTCAAGCGCCAAAGCGTTGGCGAGTGTCTGCGGGAGTAGAATCATGGTGAAAGTCATCACGCCCGTGGCGGCGTCAAAGCTTGCCACGCACTTGTCCGTGGCCGTCTTCGGGGCGCCGGTGCACTGGCGTAACATCCAGTCGCTCACAACGCTGCCCGCGGTCGCGGCGGTACCGGTCTTCACATCGAACATTCCCTCGTGAACCAGGCCGCCCAGCTTGTAGTCGGTGAATTCCAGCACGGCAGCGTCGTCGAAACCGTCGATGTTCGACACCTGCACCTTGAGGATAAGACGGGCCATCTTGTGCTTGAAGGAGCAGTCGCTGCCGCCCGCGGCGGTGTTGTCCGTGAAGCTGACGGTCGGGCTGTCTTTATCGGCCTTGGCTCCCGTGGCATGGATGTAGTCCACCTTCTCCTGTTCCGTGGTCGTGGGCTGGTTGCTTGTATTTACCATAATCTTCCCGTCTGTACCGGGCAGGGTGGAGGCGTTTGCGCCCGATGCGTAAGGCGCGTAGGCGGCAAAAGTAAACTCGAGGAAAGCGTCCTCGAAGAAGATGCCGCCACCCGCCGTCATCGGGGTGAAGTCCGTGTTGGTGCCGGTGCTCGTGGTCGCGTATCCCACGTTCTTGTACTTGCCGCCCATGGTCGTGGTCGTGCCGGGGGCATCCACCACCATCACGCCGATTCGGTCGGCGTCCCACGTGTTGTCCACCGCGCGGGTCTTCGGGCCGCTCACCCCTGCAGTGATCCGTGCCGCCACGGAACCTTTCGGTTCCTCGTTCTCTTTCGCGCACGCGACCAATATCGCCGCCGCTGTCGCGAGAATGAAAAGTTTCGAGTTCATCTTCATAATGTTTTTTGTTTATTGATTATTGATATAACTATGATTGATATAGCTTTTCCCTTTATCGAACCGGATGGCCTCTTCCTTATTTGACGTCTGCTTTCAGTTCGCGTCCGCGTTGCCGCCGTCGGTCTCGTTCCAGCCCGTGATGGTGGCGTCCGTTACTCCCGCCTTGACAGGCAGTAGCAGGTTGCCCGTGAGTTTTATCGGTTCTGTTTGGTCATTGAATCTTGCAAGCATTGAGGTAACGTCGCTTTCTATCCGCTTCGTGTCGCCGTTGGTGAAAAGGATGGATACCGTGAGCGCGCGGCTGTAGTCGTCCTCCGTTACAGAGAGTTCCACGTTCAGCAGCCTGACAAGTTGCTTTACAGGGACAGTCACTTTCAGCGTGTCGTCCGCCATCACGCTGATGGACTGATGGGCGGTGAAGAGATAGCCCGGCATAGGTTCTGCGAATCCCGTCTTGTTCATGACCACCGTAGCCGTATTTCCGCTGACATTGATGTGCTCGGGGCTGTTGTATGCCGTCAGTTCGTAACCGCCCGGGGGCAGCAAGGCCTTGAACGTGTGGGTGATTCCGCTCACGCTTTGTTCTTCCGTTCCCACCCGGAGCATATAGCTTGACGGGATATCCGCTTCCGTACTCTTCGCGCTCCAGTCGGTGGTAACGATTACCGCTCCCTTGTCCGGATGCGGCGTGTTGGAGAGTTCGTCCTTCACGCAGGAGGTAAACGACAGTGCGAGAGCCACCGTCAGAATGGTTGTATAACGTGTCTTCTTGTTTCTCATTGCAATGTTCCTCCGTGTTTAAAATAGGTTCCACACTAATGATACGCCGAGGCGGTTCACGCCCCAGTAGTCTTTGCTTCCCTTGCCGTCTCTCACCCGCACGCCGTCGATGACCCGGTATTTGTCGAACCCCGCGTGGGTGCAGCCAACTCCCATCGAGAAGTCCAGCGATAACGCACGGTTCAGGTGGAGCTGATAGCCGCCTGTCAGGCCGCCGCCCATCAGGTCGCCTTGTTTGCCGGTGGCGGAGAATTTATAATTGAACTGCCCTGTCCTGAACATCGCGCCGAGATAGCCGTGCTTCTCCTTCCCAATATAATAACGGAGTTCCGGCACCACTTCCCAAAGGGCGTGTCTTCTGTCTTTGTCATTCCACGACCACGAAGTCCAGGTGCCGTTCAGTAGCAGGCTCCATCGCTTGTTCATGCGCCATTCCACCCCGAGGTCTGGAGTGAGCGTGGCCCAGCGCAGCAGGTTAGCGCACAAGGCGAAAGTGTGAGGCACGGCCCGGGGGGCCTCCACTCCGGCTCGCGGTCGGGCTTGCCGCTCCGCTGCCAGCCGTTCGGTTTCCTCCTTTTCACGAGCTGCCCGCTCTTTGGCGAGGCGCTCCGCCTCGGCACGTTCTCCAGCCAGTCGTTCCTCCTCCCTCTTTTTCTCCGAGGCAAGGCGTTCGCGTTCAGCCTCGCCCGACACCTCCCTGTCATACGCCTCTACCCTGGTAGCGGCGTCGGCTCCCGCCAGTTCAGCCACCTCCTCCACGCCCGCGGGGAGGAGCACGATTACCACGTTACGGGGTTCACCGTCCTCGGTCTTGTAAGATTCCGGGCATTTCTTGTCGGTGACGAAATGGACCTCTTTCACCTTGCCGCGCGTGATAAGTTCGGATTTCACCCGGTTGCGACGGGTCTTCTCCACGGAGTCGGATTGTTCCGTTCGACCGCTGGTGCAGTGGCTCGCCACGTACAGGTACATCCAGCCTGACTCGATGGCCGCGCGGTTCTTCTCGATGGCGGCCAGTAGCCGTTCCAATTCCTTGCCGTTGCCGCTCCAGGGAGAAAAGAACATGTCCTTGTCCGCGATGAAGCGGAAAAGGTAGGCTTCACTGTCTACCACCTTGTCTTGTTGTGCGGACAGCGGGAATACCGCCAGGGCAAGCAGCAACGTGAACGCGATTCGTTTGAGTTGATCCATAATATTGTTTGACTTTTCGGGGTTAGACATAACGACCGATGGCGACACGCGGGCACAAGTCGCGCGTCACGTATCGCCGTCAGGCATGTTTTTCCTGCCGCTATGAACAACGGCGGGGGTATATGGTTATCCGGATGTTGCCGATGGAAAAAATCGGCTGGAAGAAGAAATAAATTTCTCGCAACGTTTCACAACAGCTTTGACCTGATGCTTTTCAACACACGCCACACCGTCATGCCTGAGAGCTTTATTCTCTTCCTAAGCAGATAGTTGGCAATCCGTTGCGCTCCCCCNGTTCTTGTCTCACGCACAGATTAAGGATAATGGTTTCAATTTCAGGTGTTATCTTCATATTGGCAAGTCTTGATGGACGTTTAGACTTATCGGACAATTCCGACTTGCCTTGTTCTTTCTCGCAATTTATCCAACGGTATAACGTGGAACGGGTAATCCCGCACCGAAGGGCAGTTTTTGTCACAGAACCCGTTTCGACGTATAGCTCAAGCCATTTTTGGCGCATCCGTATATCTTCTTTCATGCTACGAAGATACGGATTAAGATTTGCCAACGAAAAGAAAAAGTGTAGCGTATCTATTGATACTTTGCAATTAAATACTACTCCGCTTTTCAGCCATCTCCTTAATACCAGCCTGTCAATCTACACATTGTTGAGAAGCCATTCATGATTAATATGATCAAAACAACCCTTAATGTCACCTTCCAGTATCCATTGTGGTAAACAGTCTCTACTCAACCATCTATGAAGTGCGTCTATTGCATCTGCAGTACTTCTAAACTTTCTGAACCCATATGAGTTCGCATCCGCTTCACTTTCAGTTATAAGTTCTAAAGCCATAAGATATATCCTGCACGGCTCTGTCCTTCATGGTTGGTATTCCCAAAGATCTTGTCTTGCCATTTGCTTTGGCTATGTTGACCTTCCTCAGCGGGAAGGCCTTATATCCTCTCCTTTTCAATAAACATATAGCTTCTATTTTCTTGGCATCAGTGTCCCACTTCATATGGTCAACCCCTGCCGTACGTTTACCTTTATTGGAAGTTACTTTCCTTATCGCCAATGCCTTGGCTTCGTAGGAAGTGGCAAGTAGGTACCGTAAGGCCTTTACCTTGTTGTACCTCTTTTCTTTGTGGGCCTTTGCTATTCGGACCTGCAGTTTTCTCACCTTACGCTCATATTTGGAAGAATCGATATCTTTTCATGTCGTGTTTCGTACGGTTAAAGATGCACACTCGGCTTTTGCCTTGCTCATTTGCAGTTTCTTCATTTTATTAAAGTTCTACAATCGTTTCATAAAGAATTACCCTGCGGAAGTCTGCCTGATTTCGCATGGGGTGATGTTTAAACCTCTATCCTCCGCATTACACAGAATCATTCACTTTCTCCGCAATCCTTTACCCGCACCACATTCGGCTTTTCTTGCAATTGGCTTACCTGCCTGACATAGACAGGAGAAATACGGGTTTACCAAGTTCCGTACAAGTAACTGACGCCCGACTTAGAGCCCGCCCCTCCACCGCCAGTATGATGTCCGTGTAGCCTTACATTCCCAAAAGACTATCCTGACTACCCACCTTTTGGCTATAGCTTATAAATATCCGTAAGCTATTTCTTTATTACGATGGTGTAGCGATTCACATATGTTACTCATATCAGTCAGCCTAACAGCCTATACATTGGATATTTCTGTAAAGGACTGCATTGTCAAGAGGGCTTCGCACTAAACCATGACTGGTAAAGCACGCCTCTTTAGACTACTATTGACAGAACAATAGGTTCAGGCACAGTGCTGAACAATTACTTGTACGACTTCTTGTCGCACGGAATACCTAAAGATACAAAAAGGCCAACTAATTCGCAATAATTTGGCTATGAATTAGTTGGCTAATTTTATATTATTTAATAAATACCCCTATTCAGTTCGATTAATGGAGCTGAACTATAAATTTGGACGTTTGCCTTCTTATACAAGATTGACATTCATTGTTTCCGCTATTGTTTTGTTTTCAATCAGCATTCAACTGTATCAACATGAACAGTCGTTTGAAAACTTGAAACTCATTTTCCAAAAACATAAATAATCAACAGATTATTAAAGGTAATCAGTTGGACTATACATTATCTCAGAAAATATATCTATTTGACCTTCATTATATCTTTCAACAGTCCCAACGGCTCATCTGTAGTGATAAAGTCGACTTTATCCCAAAAGTATTGCATGTCCTCTTTTTTATTAACCGTCCATACATTCACTTTTAGCCCCAAGGCATGGCAACTTTCAATCCAATCGATATAACGGTAAAATTCAGAGAAGTGATAATCCGGTCCGGCACTACCCAATTCTTTCAGTTGTTGTGGAGATAAGTCCCCTTTCAGATAATATACAGGAGTGCTTGTGGGAGCCTGACGGATCAGTTCCTTTAATGCGTGAGACGAAAAGGTGATATATATCATCCGGGGTTCGAGTCCCATCTTCTTTATCATCGAAACGATCTCTTCAACAGCTTTTATCTCCCGTTCGGGTTTACTATGAGCTTTCAACTCCAGCACCAGCTTCAAAGATGTTTTCCGCTTAGCTGTTTCCAGAAGCTCTTTTAAGGAGGGTACGCATTCTCCATTCGCTAACCATAACCCGGTTAATTCCTTCAGAGTGGACTCTTCAACCTTATGCCCTTGAATAATCCCATCATGGCTAACCACCAAACCATTATCTTTTGTCAGCCAGACATCAAACTCCGAACCATAACATCCTATAGAATCCGCTTTCAACAAAGATGTAATGCTATTCTGTGCTGATCCTTGGGTTTTCCAGAAACCACGATGGGCAATCACCCGTGTTTGTGCCGAAGTATTGGCAATCATAAACATAATTGCCAATAAACACATTACCTTTTTCATTTTGTCCTTTCCTCTAATTGTTAGTTATATAAGAGCTGATTCTCTAGTATCCCGGATTCTGCACTAGATTGGGATTTACTTCTATCTGATCTTGTGGAATAGCAAGCCAATAGTTCTTGGGAGCGGTAAAATTACGAACGCCGGTTTCTTTCATGTCCGTAAGTTTATAAAAACTATCAGCGGTTTTTCCGGATAATGTCCAGGATTTCTGATAACGCATCATTTCAGTATGGGCAATTTTCCAACGGCGCATATCATGGAAACGTCTGCCTTCCATAGCCAATTCAATGGAGCGTTCATCATGTAATATTTCGCGCAACTTCTCTCCTGAAGGAATACCACCGGCTTTTGCCCATGAATCTGCAAAGGTAGGTAATCCGCAACGTTCACGTACTTTATTCAAATAGGACAGACTGGCAGTACTCAGTGTGCCGCTATATTCGAAATCCGCTTCTGCATAACTCAGATAGAGTTCGGCCAGACGCATATAAGGAAAGCACCAACGGTTGTAGGTTATTTGATCGGTAGTCCTATTATAGGTATCATATTTAGACACCCATTTCTGACAATAATAACCGTTGTCCGTTTGATACTCATCCTTGGCATTGCCATTATTCTGCTGCATTTCACCACGTCTGCATTTGAGCACTATTGTCTTTCCCTGCACGTCATAATTTCCACGATCAAAGCCAATAGAGGCATAAAAGCGCGGATCACGATTCCTGTGAAAACGTACCGTACTATCACCTGGTGCAATGGAATACGGATCAAGCTTCTTAGTCTCGGGGTCATCTGCCCAAGGTAGACCGTTCTTGGTATAATACCTACTCACACAATCCCACGTCGGGAATAAGGACCCTCTAAAACCTTTGGTCGAATAACTTGTAAATTCAACACGAGGAGCCATATTCTTGATACAGTAGGAAATAGTTCCCTGTTCAGCAAAGCCAAACAGGACTTCATTCCAGTTAAATCCGCTACCACTGATCCCATCACCGACAAAGGCTTCATGATAGTTTTTCTTCCCTTGCTCCAAGTCATTGGTCGAATTTCCATAAAGTTTGTAACCGTTCTCTTCGCAAAGGTCTATGGCCTCTTTGGCAGCATCCATCGCTCTCTTCCACTTTTCCCGGTCATAAGTCTGGTTAATCAGAAAAGTGCCGTCGGGGTTTTTAAAGTCGGAATAAAACTCACTATTCCCATTGACTAACGGCGAGGCGGCATAAAGCAACAGCCGAGCCTTGAAAGCCAAGGCAGCAGAAGAGGTAGCCCTGTTTCTCTTACTTGAATCCCATACGCCAGGAAGTAATCTAGCTGCTTCCGAATATTTATTGGCAATGAAATCGACACATGTATCATAAGGAGAACGGGAGGTCATCATCTCGGCCGGAGAACTTTCCATTGGTATTTCCTTGTCAATAATAACTATCGGTCCATAGTACTCCAGCATGATCTGATGATAATACCCGATCAAAAACAGCACTTCACCTTTCCACCAGCTCAGGTTTTCGGGGGTAATGTCCGATACCCTATCCAGATTATTAAGCACATTATAGCAATTGCGGATACTTTCCCATACTGCTTTCTTCACAGCACCCTGCGGATAAGATTTTGCTGTATTGCTCCATAATGAGTAATAAGTCGTTGTTGGGGATTCTTCCCCATAAACCAGACTGCGGAAATGAAACCAGCGCGTTGTTCCTCCTTTGCTCGTTATGATTTCGTTTCCTCCGGTAAAATCAGGAAATTGTTGGGGATGGAAATAGTTAGGGATATTCGCGTAGCAAGACAGTACCATTCCTTCAGCCTGATATTGTGTCCGGTAGATATCATCCACGGTAGCAGTACCTTGCGGAACCACATCAAGAAAATCACATGATGCCATCATTAAACAGCCGATTGCCGACAGGCATAACTTTGTATATATATTTTTCATAACTTATTCTGTTCTTAATTAATAATGAAACTGAATCCCGATCTTGGCCGTGCGCTGTAGCGGATATTTCAAACCATTCCCACTTCCCATTTCAGGATCCCAGGTACTGAACGGAGAGAATGTCAGCAAATTAGTACCTGCTGCATACACACGCAGCCACGGGAAGAAGGAATAGCCCAGTTCGGCATTCTTCAGGCGCAGGAAAGCTGCGTTACGTAGGTAATAAGTGCTGGTTTGCGCATTGTTCGTGATAAATTCGGGTGATAATCGGGGATAGGCGGCACCGGCTACATTATTGCTTTCCGACCAGTGGTCATCAACGATATACTGTGCAATGTTATATCCTTTATGGCCCGCTTCGCTGAACGGATGAATATCGCTCATCATTAAACTGACTTTGGCCACTCCCTGGAAAAACAGAGACAAATCCCACTTTTTATACTTCAACGTTCCTCCAAAACCATAGATAATCTCCGGAATTTCAGGATTGCCGATAATCGTCCTGTCATAACCATTCACCACGTTATCACCATTCAGATCTTTATATTTAATATCTCCCACCGTATAATTTCCGAACGACTGTTTGGGAGATCTGTCTATTTCCTCCTGAGAAGTAAACAATCCGTCAGACACATATCCCATAATACTGTTTATCGGGTGTCCGATTCTTGAAGAATAGGGTTCTACATTCACCGGTTCGTCTATCTCCGTAATCTCATTATGTGCATAGGTCAGACTACCGTTCAGGCGGAGCACCCAATCTTTGCCAATTACTTTGCTGTATGCTACACTCATATCCACACCCTTATTCTTTACCGAGCCAATGTTGGCATAAGGCAGCATACCTGTCACTCCCATTGTTGAAGGGACGGACGAACGTTGCATAAAAATTCCACTACGGTCTTCCTTGAAATAATCAATGGTTATATCCATAGATTCAAGAAGGGTCATATCGACACCTAAATTCAGCTTTTTCGATTTCTCCCATGTAGCGTTCGCATTACCATAAATATTTACAAGCGGCCCATTCACGCGGGTACCGCTACCAGTCCACCAATCCAAATTATTATTCATACTGACTTCTGTTACATAGGGAAAGCGAGTGGCAAGCGCATCATTTCCGGTCAATCCATAAGTAGCTCGGATTTTCAGAGTGGAAACTGTTTTTTTTAACGGTTGGAAAAACTTTTCATTAGAAATAGTCCATCCTAGGGCAATCGCAGGGAAGAATCCGAAACGATGCCCGCTTCTGAAATTCTCCGAGCCATTATAACCAAAGGTAGCCTCAAGCAGGTAACGCTGACCAAAACTGTAGGTCAGACGTCCGGCCATCCCTTGCTCACGGTAAGGAAGAAGATCTTTTTCAGCTCCGCCGTCCTTCACTTTCTTGGTTTCTTTCATGTGGTAAACAAGGGTAGCTCCCACATCATGTCCACCAAACTGGCGTGAGTAGTCCAGCGCTCCCTGTAAAGACCAGACACTCTCTGTCGGATCACGCCCGGAATTGCTCTTCAGATAAGGTTCTCCCGGCTCACCGATAGTCGAAGTCTTATAAAGGTAGTTTCCCTGATCATCCATCGTATAGTCATCAGATACTTTATAGTAGAAAGGTACAATCCAATGATCCAGCCAGTTAAAACTGTAATTATAGAAAGATGCCAGTCCGGTGAGTTTTAACCCTGGTGTGACAAACTTCAAGTCCTGTTCGAGATTGAAAGCGGTCGTCATATAGACATAATTTCGTTCCGTATAACCTTCACTCAATTTGGCGTAAGGATTCGGCTCTGATTTTCCCACATCCCACGGATCATTGCTACCGTAGCGGATGTATGTATCCCCTGGTTCAGCAGGAAGTGTAGCAGGAAAACGTACGGGATTCCCATGCATGGAATAGGCGAACAAATTCCGGGTACTTGTTTTGGGGGCATGGTGGTAGAACAACTGCGTATTCATATTTAGCCCCACTTTCGTCGTAGAGGTAACACGGGCTGTCACATTACTCTGAAACAGGTATTTCTTGTTGCGCATACCCACATCAAGCTTATCTTCCTTGGGTTGCCGGATGATACCATTTTCATAGAAGATTCCAGCATTCAGGAAGTAATCCACATTTTTGCTTCCGCCCTTGATGGAGATATTCAAATTCTGATTAACGGCGAAGTCTTTGAACAACATACTGTACCAGTCATTGTTTGGGAACAGGTAGGGATTTGCATTGGCACGTGTTTTATCTATCTTATCCCGGCTATAGAAAGGCTCATACTCTTGGTTATTGGCAATAGCCTGATTATAAACGGCTTCATTATACATATCCATGTAAGTCGGGCCATCTGCCATTTTCTGCACATAGGTAGGCATGGAGAAAGTATTATCAAAGCGGATATCTACAGACATTTTCTCGGAAAGCTGTCCTTGCTTGGTAGTAACGATGATAACTCCGTTAGCCCCCCGTGAGCCGTATAGGGACGTTGCCGTAGCATCTTTCAGCACAGAAAACGACGCGATAGATTCTGGAGGAATATTGTTCATCATCGTAGCGTTGATTTCCACACCGTCAAGTATGATCAGCGGTGAGGTATTCGAACCAAAAGTTGATATACCACGTATATAGAATTTCGCCTCATCAGAGCCTGGTTCACCCTGTGTTTGTACGGCGATGATACCTGGAACGTTCCCGGCAAATGAAGTACTAAGATTACTGGATGTCATCTTCAGGTCTTCCGGCTTCACTGCCTGCACAGCTCCCACGAGGGATTCTTTCTTTTGTTTGCCAAAACCGACCACGACCACTTCATCCAGCATCATACTCCTGTCCGGAGTCAAATTAACGGAAATGAACTTCTTATCTTTTACCACTACCGTTTTCTTCTGGTACCCAACATATGAAATGGTCAATGATGCGTTCTTTGCCAACTGTATAGTGAATATACCGTCCACATCTGTTATAACCCCGTTCTGCGTTCCACTTTCCAATACGGTAGCTCCAATAACAGGCTCTCCGTTTTCGTCTCCCACATATCCTTTCATTTCTGCTTTTACTTCTTTTTGCTGGCTCTCGTCGATCTTTCTATTATCTGCCGCCGTTACAACGGAAACGGGAAATAATGTGAAGGCTAACCATAACAGGATGCAACAGCTTTCGCTGGTAAGGCATCCTTGTTTTACTTTACAGTTCATATATCAATAGATTTTTTGATTAGTAGTGTAGATTTTTCTCTGAAATACAGGGAGGTGTGTCGTAATGCACGATGTACCCTCTTTTTTATTCATTACTATACAACTCTGTTCATTTTCTTTTCTATTATTCATTGTGTGTGCAATTTATTTTATAATTATTTCTTTGACTTTATATAAATTACAGTACAAATTCTCAAACTAAGAATCGTTTATATATACGATAGGAAAACAACTCTCTCTTCCGCCCGAAGGCTGGCTGGCAAAAAAAAGTAAATACCTTGTCATACATCAAATTTAGTTGTTAATATATTTGCAAAATTACCCGGAACAACTCGGATAAAATATCAGAAAATGACCTGATATTATAAAATTTAAAGCAAAATACATATTACTAGTGCGATATGAAATCTTTAGGCAGTACTCCGAACTGTTTTTTAAAACAGCTTGAAAAATAGGAGGGGGTACTGAACCCTACCATGTAAGAGACTTCCACCACTCCATAGGTTCCTTCTTTCAGTATGGAAGCTGCCTGCTTCAAACGGAAAAGGCGGAGATATTCGTTCGGACTCATATTTAGGATTCCTTTCAATTTCCGGTAAAAGTTGGAACGTCCCATATTCATTGCATCCGCTATATCATCAATTTGCAGGTCCGTATTATCAAGATGGCGTAATACATACTCATTTAACTTGCTAATAAACATCTCATCGGCCTTTGTCTGCGCCATTGCATCTGCTTTGATAAAAGGAAATTCAATAAAGTGACGGCGTAATCTTTCCCGATTACTCAACAGATTTGCTACATTGGCACGAAGATACTCCATAGAAAACGGCTTTTCAATATACGCATCCGCCCCTTCTTCAAGTCCTTCGATTCTTGATTCCAGATTAGTTTTAGCTGTCAATAATATTACAGGAATATGACTATAGTCCAGATTTTGTTTCAGATGCTTGCATAATTCAACCCCGTCCATCAGAGGCATCATAATGTCACTTATTATCAGATCCACAGATTTCTGTTCAAGAACGTCCAACGCCTCGACCCCATTTTCCGCAATCAGTACATGATACAATGAAGACAATTGCCTGAACACAAAAGCAAGCATATCCTTATTATCTTCTACAACCAATATGGAAGCAACCTCTCTTTTATCTTTATCAGAAACTTCACGATCTTCATCATCATACCCAGGTTTCTTATGTTGTTCTTCCGAATCATCCGGAAGTGTCTGGTGTAATATTGGAATGGAAAGAATGAAACGGTTACAATCTAGCTCCCGGTCCATCACCAGCATACCTTGATGCAACTCTGCCAAGTAACGAGCCATAGCTAATCCGATGCCTGTGCCCGAGACAATATCTTTCCCGTCCCGGTATTGGACAAAGGCTTTAAAAATATTTTCACGCATTTCGATAGGGACTATATTCCCATCATTACTCATAGAGATAGTGAACACCTCATTCTTCTCATCAACAGACAAATGGAGATAAACGTATGTCCGGGCATATTTCAATGCATTAGCAAACAGATTACTGAGAATTTTGGTCAAAGCCTCTTTGTCAACAGAAGCCAACAATTCTTCCTCTGGAACTTCTACTTCAAGTTTAATTCCCCTTTGCTTTGCCAAAGTGGTGAAATACTTATAAACAGAGTGGACGATAGTACCGATATTATATTCTTTCGGATTCAATTTAAAACCTTTATTTTCCGCTTTACGGAAATCAAGTAATTGGTTTATCAGGTTCAGTAACCTCTCCACGTTCTGATCCATAATTTCCAATTCCATCCTTACATTTTCGGAGAGTTCCCTATCAGCAAGTACATTCTCCAATGGGCACTTTATCAGTGTTAAAGGAGTACGGATTTCGTGTGCCACATTTGTAAAGAAATCTATCTTAGTGGTGTAGAGTTCCTGCTCCTTTTCCTGTTCGAACTTCTCCATCTCTTTACGCTGCTTTTCAATAGTACGCTTCCTTAAATAAAAGAAGAGGGCGAAAAATGTACCGAGTATCAATAGGATATAAATCAGGTATGCCCATACGGATAAATAAAACGGGGGCAATATCCTGATCCCCAATGTGCGTACATCTGGATTCCATACACCATCACTATTCGCACCTTTCACGCGTAACATGTATGTCCCATAAGGTAAATTGGAATACGTAATAGGGCCCTTACCCGCTGTATGCCATTCGGAATCATACCCTTCCAGTCTATATAGCAGTGTATTCATGCTCGGTGACTGATAACTTATCGCAGCTATCCTGAAGGAGAACGAATTCTGATTTGACTGAAGTTCGATATGGTTTGACAAAGTGATACTTTGTTTCAATGGAGAGCCTTTTTCTCCGACTACCACCTTTTTATTAAAGAGCATAAAATCGGTAATCAAAACAGAGGGTAAAAAATCATTATCAATAAAGGAGGAGGGGGCAAAGGAGATGAAACCGTTAATACAGCCAAAATAAATCCGTCCATTCTTATCCTTATAGCTGGACTGGTAATTAAACTGGTTACTCAGCAACCCATTAGCAACTGTATACACTTTAAAACTGGAATTCTTCGGGTTAAAATGCACCAGCCCTTTATTGGTTGAAACCCAGAACAATCCCTTTTCATCTTCTTCAATCCGATAAATGACGTTGCTTGGCAGACCGATACCGTCATAACGGACAAAGGTGTTGGCGGAAGGCACAAAGCGGCAGAAGCCACCTCCTTGTGTGGTAAACCATAGCTGATTTTGACTGTCTTCAAAAATACTCAGCACCTTATTGGATGGAAGGGTGGACGAGTCTGCTTCCTCATGTACGAAATGTTCCCAACCACCTGTACGGACATTCTTTTTATAGACGCCATCGGCATAAGTTGCCAGCCATAAATTCCCCTGCTTATCCTCCTTTATATAATAAACAAACGTCCACCCAAGTTCGGGGACGCGTTTAAAACGTTCCGTATCTGGGTTGTACCGAAACAATCCTATTGTTGTTCCAAGATACAGATCGCCCGCAGTTATCCGGCAGATAGAAAAGATATCACTTGCAATATTATCATAGTGCTTTACAGCGTATGTCCTCAAATCAATACGCTTCAATCCTTTTGCAAAATTCCCAACCCACAGATAATCTCCGTCCAAATACAATCCGTGAACATTATGATAAATATCCGGATGAATGAACGGTTCGATTTTTCCAGTACTAGGATAATAATGGAAAAGCCCCTTATCTTCTGTACCTATCCAGAGTGTGCCGTCATGGGCGGCACAAAACTCCCGCACCCTTTTTCCCATTTTGTTTGATTCTTTCTGGGGATAGACTTTATCAAAGTAGGTATATTGCCGGGGGTAATAATTCACACCCCCAAAATAAGTCCCTATCCACATTCCGCCTTCACGGTCTTTGAGAATCGAATAGATGGCATTGTCAGAGATTGAATAGGGATCACCGTTGACGTTCTGCAAGTGGATGATTTTTGCCGTGTGCAGATTATAGATATAAAGTCCCGATTCGGTTCCTATCCATAATTCGTCATCTGAATAAAATGCAAGTTCCCTGATATAAATATCACCTCCCAATTCATCCTTGGAAAGAAGGGTACGGATAGTCTTATTAGTTAGGTTCACTTCTTTCAGTCCGAATACAGTTCCCACATACATGCAATTATAGGGTCCGGGGAGCAATTTATAGATGTATTCATCTCTGAAAGACACTTTTGAATCTTCTGGAAAAATCGGAGTTAAAGTTTTAAGCTTGTCTTTTGAATAATACAGATTTCCATCACGTATGTCCAACCAGCAGACATCGTCCGAATCAAAATAGAGTTGGCCGGAAGTTTTAAGGTTCAGAGTACCGGACCCGTCCGACTGATAATTAACCAACTGGCTATCCTGGGGATTGTAATAGAAGATTCCCCGCGTCTGAGTTACAACCCAGATACCTCCTTTCTGGTCCCCAGTTATCAGATTGACCGTACAGTCTATATCTATGTTTGGATTACTTATCAGAGTAAAATGCCTGACCTTTTCCATTTGTGGGCAATAGACATATAGGCCTACGTCTGTCCCAATCCATATTTGCCCAAGATTGTCTTCATACAAAGAAGTGATGAAATTATTGCCCAAGGTTCCGGATTCTTTCATGAAAGTCCGAAAAGAGATACCATCATACCGGTCAAGACCATCCTTCGTCCCAAACCACATAAATCCTTGTTTATCCTGAAGGATGGCATGGACCGTATTCTGGGATAATCCATTATTGATATCAAGTGAACGGAATGCATATTGTCCTTCATTCAGAACGGCAAGGGAATAAAGAGGCATCAAAGAAAGAAGTATTAATATAACTAAAATACGTAGTCTCTGCATTGTCTTAATTGTTAGTTTCATTAATTAACATACAACAGGATATAAGAATATCCTGAAAAGTGGATATCAGAGCTATTTCAACAGTATATTCTCAGTACGTCCCGGTGTCAGCAATTCCCAAAGGGATGCTACCGTCCAACCGGGAGCAAACATGTCATTATAATATCCTTTTCCATTCCTTCCATAATCCCAGTTGGTGTGCTGGATCACTTCCGGATAATAACCAACTTTTATCACTCCACACATATGTCCTTTATAAGGAAGTAACTGGCACATGGAAGTAGAAATGACTTCAGCAAAATCAGAGAAACGAGGTTCATTATACTCTTTGGAAAGCCAACGGAGCACATCGGCAAATTCAAAAATAAATACATCAATATGATTATTCTCCACCGAGACATTTCCCCAGCCGCGAGTTTTCAGACCGATATCACCCAACATCTGCCCGGGAGCAAACGGAACGTCCCAGACGTAATACCAGGACAAGGCAAAATAAGCCGCTTTTCGTGTCAGAGAGGCATAGTGGTTATGTTCCGTACCATTTGTTATCAATGATAAATAGTAAGTTGCCATAGCGGTATAGAGGGAAGCTTCCTTATCCTCACAGTTTGCATCCAGCGTAGAGGAGAAATAGTCAGCCTTTGATATAAGCTCTTTTTCCAGATATTCCGCAGTACGCCGGGCAGCGGACAGATAGCGTTTGTCCTTAAAATATTTATATCCCATAACCAGAGGTAATGTAGCGGATGGAGTACTTCCTCCACTTCCGTCAACAACTGTAAAGTCATCATGGAATTTACGTGGAAAACTTCCATCTGGATTTTGCAGTTGCAAGAACATATCGAGCATTTTCTTTAAGCGTTGTTCCCAATCAGGATGGTGACGTTTATACTTCTGTTCATAATTCAGATAATGAAACATGGCATAAATTCCTTCCGACTGACGACGTATGCTATGCACTGGGCGTTCTTCTTTCACATCACTATCATTTTCCAGATTTACCCATTCACGCAAATAACCGGTTTCCGTAAAGCCATTTTCTAAGTAACTATCAAATATCTTTTTACTGCTAGCTGCAAGGTCATCACGTCCATTCTCATTGCCAAACTCCCATGCATTGAAAGCGTTTAGAAGTACGCGACCGACAAAACCTATCTCTGCTACATTCATGTTGGCACAGGCTGCCACTTTCATTTCAGGGCTGGAGTAATAGGCAAGAGCTTTGTCCCCAACAAAACTTTCCACAAAATAATTGCTCAGCACTCCTTTTATCTCTTCTGGAGAAAAAGGTATTTTCACAGGTTGGGGACGGTATGTATCATAACAATATTCCCAAGTATGGCAAATAAAATCTGAGTAGTCTGTAGCCTGCCCCTCGATAAATTCCCAGGTCAGGAGTACTGTTTCTCCTTTTTTTAGATATTGGAAAGATGTAACCTCCGGAGCCAGCGTCAACTTACGAATATAGGTTTTAGGAGCTTCTCGGTAAGGAAATCCAAAAGATAGTGTTGATGTTCCGTCATGGCTCTCAAAGCCGGTGAACCCTAGGGACGTTTTGCCCGAGAGGATGATTTCGCCTGTTTGGTGGGTAGCAAGGGCATCCCATTGAAAATCGTCCTTGCGTGCCACAGTCATATAACGTCCATCTTTCTGATTGAAGATACCGGTAAGGGGTGAGCTCAGACGATCCTCACGTACCAGCCAACTCTCTGATATATGAAATGAAGGAGCACCTTTAGGGGAACGTAAATTGCGACTATACCAGAATCCTGGTAGATAAAACATACAGTCATTATGTCGGAAGCCTGTTTTCAACTGTTGTTGATAATTAAAGTACACGTCTTCCAATGCCGTAATACTTACTACCATTACACATTTAACATTGTCACGTTCTATTCTCTCTGTAATGATTAATGGTATTTTTTCTTCAGACTCTAACAGATAGATTCCCTTATCATCAACGGCTCCTTGAAAAGCAAGGGAATAGTTTCGTGATTGATTACCGGGAACCTTCAAGGAGACTTGTGCAGATATTCTTTTATATATATCATTAACAGTCCTAGCATCAATAGTAATAGTACAGATCATCAGGCAACAAAGCATACATCTTAATTTTGTCATATAAATCAGATAATTTAGTTTATTAATATTCTTTTAATTTGCGTTCCAAAATTAGGATATTACGTATACAAAGAATGTGATTTTTTGAGCAATTATTATAAGATTTCAGTAGAATTCATAAGAAACAGCCCATTAAGTATTTATTTTTTAATCCTCTATTAAGATCCCATTACAATATACACTTATATTTTTATTGGGATATTTAATACTACAAATGTAAATGTGTCAGAATGCGGGCACAACCTCAGGTCCCTAGCCTTTGTATTGACGAGACTTCTTTAAGCTGCGGAGAATTATATACTGTTGTCACTAATCGTGCGGGACGTGGTGGCAGAGGTACACTTGTGACCATGATACGTGGCACGAAGTCTGAAGACGTCATAAAGGTGCTTGAAATGATTCATGTCTCCAAGCGCAAGACAGCCAAAGAGGTCACTTTAGATCTTTTGCCGACCATGATGCGGATCGTCTGAACGGCTTTTCCCAATGCCACTATGACAAGTTATCGGTTTCATGTACCTTAATTCCGCAATACTATTGTAAATTAAATCTTTTAAGTAGAGGTTGTGTCAAAACGCTGACACACCTCTTTTAAATGCTATTTAATGCGAAATTACAAAAATACGCATTTAGATGGAGGCAAACTGTTTGCGCCATTGGCTAGGTGACATGCCCGTTTTTTGTTTGAATATACGATAAATCCATGTGTGGGATGAGAAACCGCACTCTGTGGAAATAGCGTCAATGCTATATTCGGGGTTGGCTTTCATCATGCGAACAGCCTCATTAAAACGAATGTCGCTAAGCCAGGTTCTAAAATTGGTGTATTCTGACTGATTGAAGTATTCTGTCAGTTCGTTTTTCTTGTATCCCAACTTGGTAGCTAGCGAATAGATGTTAACTTCATAGTCCTTATAAAATCCCTCTTCACACCATTTCTTGAGGGCTAATTCTATTTCCATCTTTCTATTAGCTGTCAAGATATTTGTGCCATGAGTGTTCTTGCCGTCTTTCATGTCTTCTGCTTCCGTGACTTTTGCTTCTGCGTCATTTTCCTCAGGAATGACTTCTTTGGGTGTGATGTAATAGCCCATAGCAATGAAAGTGTGGACGAAAAAGATGACAGAGAGTAATATCAAGGGACCTATTATATATAATAAGGTATTGAAGAGGATTGCTACAGGAAGGAGTCCAGCAGCAAAGTATAGCAAAATGATGCTGGCTTGCGAATAGCGCACGTATGGAATCAAGTCGATTCCGAAATTCTCCATGAGCTTCTGCTTTCGGGCTTTTGTTTCTTTGCGAATGATAAGAATAAAATATGCCATGCTAGCTACAAAAAGACCGAGCATCACATAGAGCATATTGCCAATGTGTAAACTTTGACTTTTGAACATGCCAATGACGAAAACTATGGCGATGAGTATGTATGCCATCATACCACGTAAACAATACCGTCGCACTTTGTTGCCTGTGCTCTCTATGTTGATTATGGAGAGAGTGATGGCAAATGCCACTGGAGTATAGAACAATATGTTGAATGCTGCGCCCACATCGGTACCTTGTGCACGGAGTCCATGAATCATCTGTAAGAGGTAGTGGACGGAGAAGAATAGCATGGATGCAACGAGAATCCATCTTGATATTTCGTAGCGCCACACCTTCCATCTCACCTGCAAACTTGCCATGGCTAATTGCAATGCTAGCATGGCTGTAATGACGCAACATACAAGTTGTAATATGAATAACGATTTCATAGTATTGTTATTACCTTAATTCCGCAACACTATAAATTTTAACTTTTATAATATCCTGAACAACAAAAAGTTCTTGGACAAGCCAAGCGGCAAAGCCGAGCGGCTCAGGATTTTGTCATGTCAAAGGATTCACTTAACTTAGTGTTGCAAAAATAGTCAAACAAAACCTCATCAAGCATGGTAAAAGTACAAATAAAATCCGAGAAACTCACATCTTTTGGTGGTATATTTCCAATTATGGAGAAATTCGACAGGATGTTGTCTTGTACAATAGACTCTACTTTAGGTTTGCGTAGCAAAGTGTATGGCTATCAATATAGCGAGATAATACGTTCTCTGATGTGCGTATATTTCTGTGGAGGGTCATGTGTCGAAGACGTGACCTCACACCTTATGGAAGCACTTTGCTTGCATCCACCCCTCCGTACATGCAGCGCAGACACAATACTTAGGGCCATTCGTGAATTGACCACACCGAATCTGACCTACAGGTCTGATTCGGGCAAAAGCTACGACTTCAACGTGGCTTCCGACCTTAACAATCTGCTTGTCAATGCATTGCTGGCAACTGGACAGTTGCTGCCAGACAATGAATATGACTTTGATTTTGACCACCAGTTCATTGAGACGGAGAAATTTGACGCAAAAATAACCTACAAGAAGTTTACCGGTTACAGTCCAGGAATAGCAACGGTCGGCGATGTCATCGTCGGGATAGAGAACCGCGACGGCAATACCAATGTCCGTTTCCATCAGGAAGACACTCTAAAACGTATTTTTGAGCGTTTGGAGAATGCCAGAATACATATAAACCGTGCGAGGATGGATTGTGGCTCATGCTCTGAGGCTATGGTGGAAATGGTGGAGAAGCACAGTCGGCATTTTTATATCCGCGCAAACAGGTGTGTATCGTTGTATGACGATATCTTTGCCTTGCGCGGATGGAAGACCGAATACATAAACGGTCACGAGTTTGAGATATGCTCCATCATTGCAGAGAAATGGGTCGGCAAAGCGTACCGCCTTGTCATACAGCGGCAAAGAAGCATCAACAAGGAACTCGACCTGTGGGAAGGGGAATATACATACAGATGCATACTGACAAATGACTATACTTCGACAGACCGTGACATCGTGGAGTATTACAACAAGCGTGGCGGTGCTGAGCGTGTATTGGACGACATGAACAACGGCTTTGGCTGGAAACGGCTGCCAAAATCGTTCATGGCGGAAAACACGGTGTTCCTGCTTCTGACCGCTTTAATACGAAACTTTTACAGACACCTCATATCTGACGCAAACATGAAGAGCTTTGGACTTAAACGCACAAGCAGAATCAAAACTTTTGTATTCAAGTATGTTTCTGTCCCTGCAAAATGGATTAAGACTGCAAGACAGCACATACTGAACATATACACAAGCAATGATGCATACATGATGGCCTTCAAATTTGATTTTGGGTAGCCTCAAATCTTCGTGGCCTTTTGCGTATTGCCTCAAGTCGCATCATGGGGTAAGGGGATTTTGTCTCTTGCGACTGCACCATTAGGGTTCTTTACGAAAACGAGTCGTTTTAGAGAGGTATCTGCAACCCCAGATATCAAAAATATTACAGGTTGCGGATTTTAGGATGTACAAAAGCTCTTTTATGAGGCAATTGATGAACTCAGGATTACTTATCGCTGAAGGGCACGGGATTTGGAGAGCGGAGAGCGATGAAATTCAGTGGCGCAGAGAGTAAAATAATAAAAAAGTTGGATTTTTATTGACGCGAATCAATTCTTTTAGTATTTTTGCCTTGTCTTTTACCAAAAAAGATTAATAACAGTAAGCGTTAGGCATTATCCATGTTCAGGAAATCCCCAATTTCAAGACAACAATTGGATAATACATCAGGTGCCCCTATGCACTATTATATCTTGTTAGCATATATAGGCGTGGGACTTTGTGTATTATATGTTGTTGAGTATGGGGATACTTCTGAACGGTAATACCAAAGTTCCCACGCTTAACTTTATATAAACACAACTTCAGGGAACAGAGTTGTCATATAATCGCATTATGAAAGCAATTTGTTTCAAAACCGGACAGGTCCTGCCTTCCGTTTTCATTCCTCTGTCTATTACTGTCTTTAGTGGAATTCTCTGCCTTTTTGTTTCCATTCCTGCCCCTTTTCGGGACTTGCGGCTATTATTACACAAATTACATGCCAAACAGTTTCTCTGAATCCATTTATGGCATTCAATAATCCCCCTGGACATACAGAAGAGGAACTTTGGCAACAAATACTCTCCCTGTCAAGGGAATTGCAGGAATGCAGGGCCTGCCTGCACTATCATAATACGCTGGATTACATATACGACAAGATCAACATGATAGAGAAAGAACTGGATATCTTGTTGAGAATGTTGTAGGGATCTTGTGACAAAAAGGCATGATAATTATACATTTTTATGACTATTTGTCTCGCAAGCATTAAAATTCATTTTACAACTCCATAAGAGTCCGATTTACAGATGCTATCACATAAATTCATGATTATTGCAGGATATGAATTACGATTTATTTTGTCTAATTTCAAATATCAGAACAGCCATGGATAAACGAATTGAATATGCGATGAACACATTGATCAATACAGAAATCTGGTCAACTAACCTGTACCTGTCATTGCAGGTCTATTTTGAGGGGCAGCAACTTCCGATATTGGCCTCATGGCTAAGTGCACAGGCACAGGACAATATGGGCAAGGTCTATCAGATGATGAACCGCATCTATCATGAAGGAGGTGCTGTAACCATCCATGAAATCAGGCGCGACATCCGGCAATGGCCGACACCGCTGGCTGCCTTGAACACCCTGCTTGAACATGAACAATATATATCCCGTCAGATATCCGAACTTCACGTACTATGCCAGAATACGGATTCATCCATCCATTCTTTCATCAAGGGGCTGTACACAAAACGGATATATGTAAGTACGGCGTTTATGGAATTGTTGCGTATCCTGGCCATGGAATATGAACGCAGGCTGCCCTGCTTCATATGATGTGTCAAATCGTGTAACCTGACCGGAGTTTATTGTTCACAGAGAAAATAATGGTCTAAAAATAAAACAAGTATCATCCTATGGATATATTCGCATACTCAATGTTGTGTTTCACTTCGTTGTTCACATTGATGGACCCCCTCGGAGTGATGCCGGTTTTCCTGCAGATGACCGAGGACATGAGTGCCGGAGAACGCCGGAGCATCGCCTTAAAATCCTGCGCCCTCACGTTCGTCATACTGGTACTTTTCACCTTGTGCGGCAGGTTCCTGTTCCATTTTTTCGGGATCTCGACCAATGGTTTCCGGATTGCGGGAGGTATCATCATCTTTAAAATCGGATATGACATGCTGCAGGCACACTTCACCCATGTGAAACTGAACGAGAACGAGAAAAAAGAATATTCCAGGAACATCACCGTCACGCCTCTTGCCGTTCCGATGCTGTGCGGTCCGGGTGTAATTTCAAGCGGCATAACACTGATGGAAGATGCCCTTGAGTATATTTTCAAAATTGCACTGGTTTGCGTGATCGCCCTAGTCTGTCTCCTCTCTTTCATTATCCTTTGCGTGTCAACGCGGCTTTTGAAAATTCTTGGAGAAACCGGAAATAATGTGATGATGAGACTGATGGGGCTTATTCTGATGGTCATCGCCGTGGAATGTTTCATAAACGGGATGCAACCTGTCCTGACAGATATTTTGAGACAAGCACACGCTTGCCCCTGAATATGAAAAATAAAAAATAGTACCAACATTAAAAATTAGATTCATTATGACCGAGAATTTACAAAAGGCCCTGAACGGGCAGATTACTGCGGAATTATGGTCCGCCAACCTGTATCTTTCAATGTCCTTCTATCTGGAAAAGGAAGGTTTTTCCGGCATGGCCCGCTGGATGCGCAAGCAATCGGCGGAAGAGACAGGACACGCATGTGCCATCGCCGAATATATGGCCAAACGTGAGGCGGAGGCAAAAGTGGACAAGGTCGATGTGGTTCCACAGGGTTGGGGCAGTCCCACCGAAGTCTTTGAACATGCCTTGGAACACGAGAGACATGTTTCCAGATTGATTGACGAACTGGTACATCTGGCTTCCGAGGAGAAAGACAATGCCACCCGTGATTTTCTTTGGGGATTTGTCAGGGAGCAGGTGGAGGAAGAGGCGAATTTCCTGAACATCGTAAACCTGATGAAGAAAGCCGGAGAGAGCGGCATCCTTTTCATGGATGCAAAACTGGGGGAACGCCAGTCCTGATTTGGAATAAAAAAACGACTGACATGAGCACGATTATTGATTTGTTGGGAACGCAGGCAGGATACTACCTGGACCATGTATGCAAGACAATAGACAAGAAACTCATCCATATCCCCGAGCCGAATATGATAGACAAGGCATGGGTGGATTCCGACAGGAATATACGCACCTTGGAGAGCCTGCAAGCCCTGTACGGGCACGGGCGTCTGGCCAATACCGGGTATGTCTCCATCCTGCCGGTGGATCAGGGGATAGAACATTCTGCCGGAGCATCCTTTGCACCCAATCCTCTTTACTTCGATCCCGGGAACATTGTGAAACTCGCTATCGAGGGAGGATGCAACGCCGTGGCATCCACATTCGGAGTTCTGGGAGCTGTGGCACGTAAGTACGCCCATAAGATTCCTTTCATCGTGAAGTTGAACCATAACGAGCTGCTGACTTATCCGAACAGTTATGACCAGGTCATGTTCGGTACAGTGAAGGAGGCATGGAACATGGGTGCCGTTGCCGTGGGGGCAACTATCTATTTCGGTTCGGAACAAAGCCGCCGCCAGATTGTGGAGGTCTCACAGGCGTTTGAATATGCCCATGAGTTGGGGATGGCCACGGTATTGTGGTGTTATCTGAGAAACAGCAGTTTTAAGAAAGACGGGATTGACTATCATGCGGCAGCAGATCTGACAGGGCAGGCCAACCATATCGGGGTCACCATCAAGGCTGATATCGTGAAGCAGAAGCTGCCGTCCAACAATGGAGGTTTTAAAGCCATCGGATTCGGTAAGACCGACGGGCGTATGTATACGGAACTGGTCTCCGACCATCCGATAGACCTCTGCCGCTACCAGGTGGCCAACGGGTATATGGGAAGGGTTGGCCTGATCAATTCGGGGGGCGAGTCCCATGGGACATCTGACCTGCATGATGCCGTCGTAACCGCAGTGGTGAACAAACGTGCCGGAGGTATGGGACTTATCTGTGGGAGAAAAGCCTTCCAGAAGACGATGAAAGACGGGGTCTCGCTTCTGAACACCATTCAGGATGTCTATCTGGATCCTTCGATAACCGTTGCATAAAAACTATATGGCATGAAAAGGATCGTATTGTTGAGACATGGCGAGAGCCTATGGAACAAGGAAAACCGCTTTACCGGTTGGACCGATGTAGACCTGAGTGATAAGGGGATCGCAGAAGCCTGTAAAGCCGGTGATATGCTGAAAGAAGCGGGATTCTCTTTTGAGGCGGCTTACACATCCTATCTGAAACGGGCTGTGAAAACGTTGAATTGTGTTCTGGACCGTCTCAATGAAGACTGGATCCCGGTGGAGAAAAGCTGGAGGTTGAACGAGAAACACTACGGCATACTTCAGGGACTTAACAAAAGGGAGACAGCAGACAAATATGGCGAGGAACAAGTCCATATCTGGCGGAGAAGTTACGGCGTGTCGCCCGAGCCGGTGAAGGAAGACGATCCCCGCTATCCGGGGAACGACACCCGTTACGCCGGTGTTCCCGAAATGGAACTGCCACGGACTGAATCCCTGAAGGATGCCGTCATGCGTGTCATGCCCTATTGGGAATGTGTCATCCTACCCACATTGATGCATAGGGACAACCTGCTTGTCGTTGCCCATGGAAACAGTCTGCGCGGGATAGTCAAGCATCTCAAGAATATTTCCGATACGGACATATCCCTCTTGAACCTGCCCACGGCAGTACCTTATGTATTCGAATTTGATGAACGGCCGGTGCTTGTCAGGGACTATTTCCTCGGAGACCAGGAGGAGATACGGAGACGGACGGAGGCTGTAGCCGAACAAGGTATGATCAGACGATAAGAGTCAGTCAATCAGACTGATTTGTATTGTCTTTTTGAATATTTTATTTATTAACAATTTAAAAAAGGAGGTAAAAATGGTACCTGTAAAAACAAATTCAAACTGGTTGCCGAGTATTTTTAACGATTTCTTCGAGAATGAGTGGCTGGCAAAAACGGGAGTTACGGCTCCTGCCATCAATGTCATTGAGAATGACAAGGACTACAAGGTTGAAATGGCGGCTCCCGGAATGACGAAGGATGATTTCAAGGTGAATGTTGACGAAAACAACAACCTGACAATCTGCATGGAAAAGAAAGAAGAGAAGAAGGAGGAGAAGAAAGACAAGAAGTATCTCCGCCGCGAATTCTCTTATTCCAAGTTCCAGCAGACCATCCTGCTACCTGAAAACGTGGAGAAGGATAAGATTTCCGCAAAAGTCGAACACGGGATCCTGTCCATTGAAATCCCGAAAGTGAAGGAGGAAGAAAAACAAAAAACTTCCAAGGCTATCGAGGTTAAATAATTCCATATCTGGAATGGTGTAAGGCCGGACAGGCTTTTCCTGTCCGGAGAGCCGTCCGGCCTTTAACAGGCACTTCCGGAACAGGGAACCGGCACAACCGATGAAGGAATTCAATTTTGAAAAAGAGCTGCTTAGCGTACAGGACGAACTGTTCCGTTTCGCGTACAAACTGACAGCGGACAGGGAGAAGGCGGAAGATCTGCTGCAGGATACCCTGCTCAAGGCAATGCTTCACAAAGAAAGTTACAACAAGAACACGAATTTCAAAGGGTGGCTGTTTATCATCATGCGTAACACGTTTATCAACGGTTACCGGGCGGAGGTCGGTCATACCCGTCTGTACATATC
>NZ_EQ973357.1:34140-46306 GCF_000157055.1 Bacteroides sp. 2_2_4
TTTTGAGATGTACCTGTCAGGGTTCAAATACCGTGAGATAGCGGAAAGAACCGGTGTGAGTTTGGGAACCATAAAGAGCCGTATTTTTCACTGCCGGAAAAAACTGAAAGCTATATTGGCAGAATGAAACAAAACAAGAACTGAGATAGATGAAAAAAGATGAATATATAGGAATCCTTACTTCCGGAGGGGACGCTTCCGGAATGAATGCGGCAATCCGTGCCGTGACCCGTACCGCCATTTTCAACGGCTTCAAAGTCAAAGGAATTTACAGAGGGTACGAAGGCCTGATAGCGGGCGAGTCCAGGGAACTTACGACCGAGGATGTGAGCAGCATCATCCAGCGTGGGGGAACCATCCTGAAAACGGCACGTTCCGAAGCGTTCACCACCCCGGAAGGACGCAGAGAGGCATACGATACCATGAGGAAAGAAAAAATCGGGGCGCTGGTAGTCATCGGGGGCGACGGCTCACTGACTGGAGCCCGCATATTTGCCGAGGAATACCCTGTCACGTGCATAGGACTGCCCGGTACCATCGACAATGACCTGTACGGTACCGATTTTACAATCGGATATGATACGGCCCTGAACACCATTGTGGAGTGTGTGGACAAAATCCGGGATACAGCCACCTCGCACGACCGAATTTTCTTTGTCGAGGTGATGGGACGCGACGCCGGTTTCCTCGCCCAGAACAGCGCAATAGCCTCGGGAGCCGAGGCCGCCATTATTCCGGAAGACCGGACGGATGCGGATCAGCTGGAGACTTTTATCGGACGCGGATTCCGGAAGACCAAGAACAGCAGCATCGTCATCGTGACGGAAAGCCCGGGCAATAAGAATGGCGGAGCCATGCACTATGCCGACCGGGTAAAAAGGGAATACCCCGGATATGATGTCAGGGTCTCTATCCTGGGACATCTACAACGGGGAGGAGCGCCAAGTGCCAACGACCGCATATTGGCCAGCCGGCTGGGTGAGGCCGCCATACAGGCCCTGATGGAGGACCAGCACAATATCATGGTAGGCATACATAACAATGAGATTGTCTATGTTCCTTTTGACCAGGCTATCAAGAACGACAAGCCCATTGACAAAAACCTGATCCGTGTCCTTAACGAGTTGTCCATATAAAATGTTACTCCTATGTCGGAAGTTGCCCCTTTAATATCAGACCTTGCCACTATCTTGATTATAGCCGGTATCATAACCGTCATTTTCAAATGGCTGGGACAGCCGGTCATAGTGGGATATATTGTGGCCGGTATTATGGCAGGTCCTTCCATTTCCCTATTCCCGACTGTTTCCGACCAGGCCAATATCAAGATATGGGCGGATATCGGTGTTATTTTCCTCCTGTTCGCCATAGGACTGGATTTCTCGTTCAGAAAGCTGATAAGTGTGGGAGCCTCGGCCATATTCTCCACTGTTATCATCGTCTGCGGCATGATGTTCCTGGGATATACGGCAGGCAATGCGATGGGCTTCTCACACACGAGCTGTATCTTTCTGGGCGGAATGCTGTCCATGTCCTCCACCGCCATCGTATTCAAAGCATTCAGTGACATGGGGCTTCTCGATCAGAAATTTACCGGTATTGTCCTGGGGATACTAATCATTGAGGACGTGGTGGCGGTAATCATGATGGTGGTCCTCTCCACATTGGCTGTAGGCAAGCATTTTGAAGGCTTCGAAATGCTGGAGAGCATATTGAAACTTGCGGCCTTTCTTATTTTCTGGTCAGCATTGGGAATCTATCTGATTCCTACCCTTCTGAAAAGATTGAACCGCTTTATTAGCAATGAAATACTGTTGACAACCTCCCTGGGACTATGCCTGGGAATGGTGATGATAGCGACAAAGGCGGGATTCTCCGCCGCGCTGGGTGCGTTCGTCATGGGATCCCTGCTGGCAGAAACAGATAAAGCGGAAGAAATCGCACATATCGTGCAACCGGTAAAGGACCTGTTCGCCTCCGTTTTCTTCGTATCAGTGGGAATGATGATCGACCCTGCCATGATATGGGAATATGCCGTTCCTGTTTTTATCCTGACGGCACTGGTCCTATGCGGGCAGGTCCTGTTCGGGAGTTTCGGCGTGTTGCTTTCCGGACAACCGCTAAAGATTGCGATACAAGCCGGCTTTTCCCTGGCACAAGTGGGTGAGTTTGCGTTCATCATCGCTTCGTTAGGAATCAGTCTGAATGTAATGGACAAATACCTTTATCCGGTCATAGTGGCAGTATCGGTCATCACCACTTTCCTTACTCCTTATATGATAAGACTGTCGGATCCCGTCTACTGTTTTGCAGACAGGCACTTGCCACAATTCCTGAAAGATTACCTGACGCATTATTCTTCTGGAACAATGACCACAAGACATCAAGGCTCCTGGCACAAGCTCATCAGGTCCATGTTGGTATCCGTCACCCTTTATCTGGTGGTATGCCTGTTTTTCATAGCGCTGTTCTTCTCCTATGCGTATTCTCTGGTAATGGGACGTATTCCGGGGATGAAAGGAAGCCTGCTGAGCTTCGTTCTTGTCCTCCTTATCATATCCCCGTTTTTGTGCGCCATCATCATGAAGAAAAACAATTCCGTCGAATTCCGCAAACTTTGGGCGGACAACAGGTTCAACAGGGGGCTGCTGGTATCAATGATAGTGATCAAGGTGTTGATCTGTATCATTATCGTAATGGGTATCATCATCCGTCTTTTCAATGTCGCTTTGGGGTCAGGACTGATATTATCTTTCCTGATCATTGTCGTTATCTATTTTTCCAAGCGGATACGGAAACGATCGCTAAGTATGGAAAAACAGTTCCTCGAGAATTTCCAGGGTACAGCCGGGACATTTCCACAGGAAGAACCGGAAACAGGAGAAACCTCCACAGAAAAAAATCATGAACTATCAAATAAGTAAAATGTTATGGAATATTCAAGTTATCATGTAAACGTCCCACAATGGAGGGAGATTACAGTCGGTTCACACCTTCCGGCAGAATTGCGGAGATTTGCGGAGATGGCACATAATCTTTGGTGGACCTGGAACGAGGATGCGAAGAGTTTATATAGTGGTTTGAACCCGGAACTATGGGAAGAGGCGGAACAGAATCCGGTACTGTTTCTGGAACGGATGGATTATGAAGAGCTGGAGGCACTGACACATGACGGAAACTTCATGCGTAAGATGGAAAACGTATATTCCACTTTTAAGGCGTATCTTGATGTGGAGCCGGACCACAGCCGTCCGTCAGTTGCCTATTTCAGCATGGAATATGGTCTGGACAGGGTTCTTAAAATCTATTCCGGCGGTCTGGGCATATTGGCAGGTGACTATCTGAAGGAAGCTTCGGACAGTAACGTAGACCTCTGCGCTGTAGGGCTTTTATATCGTTATGGCTATTTTGACCAGGCTCTGGCGATGGACGGGCAGCAACAGGTTCATTATGACCCACAGAATTTCGGGCAGCTTCCGATAGAGAAAGTGATGCAGCCTGACGGGCGACAACTGGTAATCCATGTTCCCTATGCCGACAGTTTCACGGTCCATGCCAATGTATGGAAGGCCAATGTGGGACGTGTTTCCCTCTACCTGCTGGATACGGACAATGAACTGAACAGCGAGTTCGACCGTCCGATTACCCATCACCTGTATGGCGGTGACTGGGAAAACCGGCTCAAGCAGGAAATACTGCTCGGCATCGGAGGAATGATGACATTAAAAGTATTGGGCATCGAGAAAGATGTATATCACTGCAACGAGGGGCATGCCGCACTGATCAATATCCAGCGGTTATGCGACTATATATCCGAAGGCCTGGACTTCGGACAAGCCATGGAACTGGTTAGGGCTTCCTCGCTTTACACTGTGCATACACCTGTGCCTGCCGGCCATGACTATTTCGATGAGGGGCTTTTCAATAAATATATGAAAGGATATCCTGATAAGCTGGGCATTACGTGGGACGAGTTGATGAACCTCGGACGGCAAACTCCGGGCAACAAGGGAGAACGTTTCTGCATGTCGGTATTCGCCTGCAAAACCAGCCAGGCGGTAAACGGTGTCAGCAAGCTGCACAAGTCCGTTTCACAGCAGATGTTCGCGCCTCTCTGGAAAGGCTATTTCCCGGAAGAGAACCATGTGGGCTATGTGACGAATGGCGTACACTTTCCCACTTGGTGTACGGCGGAGTGGAAAAAGCTGTTTAAGGACAATTTCGATGAGAATTTCATGAACGACCAGTCCAATCAGGAAATATGGAAAGGCGTTTATAATATACCCGATGAAGAGATATGGAACATGCGGAAAAGGTTGAAAACCAAACTGATATCCTACATCAAGTGGAAATGCGGCCGGGACTGGCTCAAAAGCCAGGTTGACCCGGCATTGGGTGTCTCCATTTTCGAGAAGTTTAATCCGAATGCTCTTCTTGTCGGCTTCGGAAGGCGCTTTGCAACTTACAAAAGAGCTCATCTTTTGTTTACCGATTTGGATCGTCTGGCGCGGATTGTGAACAATCAGGAACATCCCATACAGTTTGTCTTTGCAGGAAAAGCCCATCCAAACGACACTGCCGGGCAAGGGCTCATCAAGCAGATTGTGGAGATATCCCGCCGTCCTGAATTCTTGGGTAAAATCATCTTCCTTGAGAATTATGACATGGACCTGGCACGGCATCTTATTTCTGGGGTTGACATCTGGATGAATACTCCCACCCGTCTTGCGGAGGCTTCCGGAACTTCCGGTGAGAAGGCTCTGATGAACGGCGTACTCAACTTCTCCGTGCTGGACGGTTGGTGGTACGAAGGCTACCGCAAGGAGGCGGGATGGGCCATCACCGACAAGGCCACCTATCAGGATGAACAGTACCAGAACCAACTGGATGCGGAAACAATTTATTTCCTGCTGGAACATAATATCCTGCCGTTATATTATGAACGGAAAGAAAAAGACTATCCGGAAACCTGGGTCAAGTACATCAAGAACTCGGTTGCGCAAATAGCTCCCCGCTTCACGATGAAAAGACAGCTGGATGACTACTATGACGGATTTTACAACAAGTTGTCGGAACACTTTCATGTTTTGGCGGCGGACAATTATGCAAAGGCGAAAACGCTTGCCGGCTGGAAGGCAGCTGTCGACAGCAGATGGAATGCCGTGGAAATCGTTTCCGTGAATGCGGGAAAAGGATTGGACGCCACGGTGGAGGCTGGTAAGGAATACGAGATGACGGTCGTCATTGACGAGAAAGGGCTGGACAACGCGATCGAATTGGAATCGGTCATTATACGGCATGAGGAGAATGAGGATCGCATCCATGAGGTCATTCCTTTTTCTTTGACATCCAAAGACGGAAACCTATACACTTTCAAGGCAATAACCAGAATGTTCAGCGCTGGAAGCTTCAAACAGGCATTCAGAATGTATCCCAACCATCCCCTGTTACCTCACCGGCAAGATTTTTGTTATGTACGATGGTTCTGAACGGACATGAATAAGCAAGAGTTACTGACAAATGGACGGTGTAAGAAGAAGGCGGACCGAGAAACCGTCTGGCCGGTTGTCATCATGGACTTCACCGGTGTGTATGCCCATGAGGTATTTGCACGGAACAATCAGTTCATTTGGCTAGACTGCCGTCACCTTTCTGGAACGAGAGGTTACTGTGACAAGGAGGGGATACGAAAATTGAAGCGGGTGATTGCCGGTTATCCAGCGGAAGGTATCCATTTCATTGATTCGGGCAATTATCATTACCTGACCAAATTATGGACAGACAAACTTCGAGTTCCGTTCTCTCTGATTGTATTCGACCATCACCCCGACATGCAGCCTCCCTTGTTCAAGGGCATGCTTTCTTGTGGGAGCTGAGTAAAAGACATGTTAGACTGGAATATGCTTTGCAAGAAAGTGGTGATAGTCGGTGCATCGGACAAACTGATACGCACCGTACCGGAAGAATACGGACAACGAGTCAGTTTTTATAGCGAAGCGACGTTAGCTCACGAGAAGGGCTGGCGCAATTTCTCCTCTGCGTATATTGAAGGACCGGTTTACTTGTCCATAGACAAGGATGTCCTGAACCCGGCATCCGCAGTAACAGACTGGGATCAAGGGTCTTTCAGCCTGCAGGAACTGGAGGAATTACTGGCAATTGTCCTTCGAAAGGAACGTGTAGTCGGCATTGATATCTGCGGGGAATGCTCCGCAACGCTTACTTTGTTTGAGGAGAGGCGGGAAGCCACCGTGGACAGCCGGGCGAACAAGGAGCTGCTCAAACTCATACAGTCATTCTCCTGTTTTTTATAAAGCTGTTGGATATTGTTAATTATATTATCACATAAACCATATTTTATTATTATGATGAAAACAATTGTTCGTAAAATCGGTCTGGTTGCACACGATGCAATGAAAAAGGACATGATAGAATGGGTTCTTTGGAACTCGGAACGTCTGATAGGGCATAAGTTCTATTGTACGGGAACCACCGGTACACTCATTAAAAAAGCGCTCGAAGAGAAACATCCTGAAACAGAATGGGATATCACGATTCTGAAATCCGGTCCTTTAGGTGGTGACCAGCAAATGGGCTCACGTATTGTGGAAGGAGAGATTGATTATTTGTTCTTTTTCACGGATCCGATGACATTGCAGCCACATGACACGGATGTAAAGGCACTGACCCGGCTGGCGGGAGTTGAAAATATAGTTTTCTGTTGTAACCGTTCGACAGCGGACCATATTATTTCCAGTCCTTTGTTTCTTGACCCGACCTACAAACGGATTCATCCAGACTATACCAATTATACACAACGCTTTGAAAACAAAGAAATTGTATCGGAAGCAGTAGAACGGGTGAAGAAACGGATGAGCCGAAATGAAAACAATATGATCGAATGAGAATGTAATGTCCAATAAAGGGGATGTGATATGTTTCAGTCATAAAAAGCAGGTTCCTATCCTTTCTGTGAGTATAAAAAAAGATTAAAAGATCAACTGTGTGATAGCAAACTTGCGAGGTATCCTCAAATGGTTTGAAACAGTAATAAACTTTTATCATAAGTTTCTATTATTCCCTTTTATATGAGCGAACACGCCTTTTTGTAGGATTCCAATATAAGAATGAAGACTTCCATGTGGTTGAAACTTAAAATCCTTTTAGGATATGTCATACTGCTTCTCCTGCTCGTCCTGACCATTCATATCTTCCGCAAGGAACAGACGAGGCGGAACAGCCTGCGACAGGATGAGCATGAACTGGCCTGTATCCGGCATCTGGCCGGAGAAACATACGCGGGCTTGCTGGGACTGGCCACTTACGGTGAAACAGCCAGCGTCTGGGATGAAAGCGACCTTGGACTCTACCACACAAAAAAAGACAGTGTCTGTAACATGTTGCAGACACTGAAAAGGTATGTGAAGTCTCCCGAACAACAGTCGCGCATAGATTCGTTATGCCTGCTGCTGGAAAGAAAGGAACTGTTGTTAGACACGGTCATGGACACGTTCGGGCGTCTGCGCAAGACCGGCGAGATCGTGAACAGCAAGATTCCGGCAATCGTGTCCCATATCCAGCAGGCGGATGTCCTTCCTGCCGAGAAAAAGAAGGAGGAGGAAACTCCGAAGAAGGGTTTCTGGTCATTCATCAGGCCCGGGAGGAAAAAATCGGCCTATCTGCAGCAGAAGGAACAGCTGGAACGCCAGCGACAGTCCATTGGTAAACATCAGGGTACCACATCTGTCACGAGCATGCTGCACTCCCTTGACAGGGAGGTGACCGACATGCAGAAAGCCGAACGGGAAAGGCTGCTGGAACAGATGGACCTCCTGTACAGTAACAACACGGACCTGAACCACAGGCTACACCGGATTGTCAGGGACTTTGAGGCGGATGCTGGAATACGGCTTGATGAGCGTTACAGGCAATTCATTTCCACACGCGACCGCTCGTTCCATACGGTCTCTCTGCTGGCTGTCCTCATCTCGTTGCTGACCGTCCTCCTGTATCTTATCATCCACCGGGATCTGAACAGGATAAACCAGTATCAGCGTCAGCTGGAAGCCTCCAATCGTGAGAACACGGAGCTCCTACAATCCAGAAAACGCATGATGCTCACCATCGCTCATGACCTTCGTGCGCCACTGGCTACTATCAAAGGATGCGCCGAACTGCTCCCCGGGGAAGAAAAGAAGAGCCGCAAGGACGAGTATGCGGAAAATATACTCCATTCTTCCGATTACATGATCGGGCTGGTCAATACGCTGATCGGATTCTACCTGCTGGATACCGGCAGGAACAAACCCATCCTTTCGATTTTCCGGCTGGAGACCCTTTTCAGCGAAACAGCCCGGAACTACGGTTCGCTGGCCAAAAAGAAAAAGCTGCGGCTGACAACCGCCTTTTCCGGTCTGGATGTGGTAGTAAGCGGTGACCGTTCCCAGCTCCAGCAAATCCTGAACAATCTGCTTTCCAACGCCATTAAATTCACCCGGCAAGGTGAAATCCGCCTGCAAGCGGAATACCGGAATAAAGAATTGCATTTCTCGGTACAGGACACCGGTACCGGGATGACGGAGGAAGAAACAACCCGGATATTCACAGCTTTTGAGCGGTTGGACAATGCCCGTAATGTTCCCGGTTTCGGATTGGGGCTGGCCATTGCAAGCAGGCTGGTCTCCGGGATGCAGGGAAGCCTTACCGTAAAAAGCAAACCGGGTGAAGGCAGCACGTTTACCGCATTCCTGCCACTCCTTGAGGCGGATGAATCCACCCAGATGGATGAGACACGCATCGCTACTGATTATCATCTGGATGGAATCAACGTACTGGTCATTGATGACGACCGGATGCAACTGAACATTACCAAAGAGATGTTTAACCGTAACGGAGTGCGGTGCGACTGCTGCCAGACCAGCCGTGAACTGGTTACCCGGCTACGGTCACAAAGATATGACCTGCTGCTGACGGATATACAGATGCCTGAAACGGACGGCTACGGAATACTTGAACTGCTCCGGGCATCCAATATGGAGAACGCAAAGACAATCCCCGTCATAGCGGTAACGGCACGGGTGGATGATGACAACGAGTATCTGTCGGGCGGCTTTTCGGGCTGCATCCATAAACCATTCTCTATGGAAGAACTGATAAATACAGTGGCACAAGTGATAGGAGAAAAAGACAGAAAGGAGTATGCTCCCGATTTCTCACTCATCCTTTCAGGAGAGGACAACAGGGAGGAAATGCTCGCCCTGTTTATCGAAGAGAGCCGGAAAGACCTTGCCGCATTAACCGCTGCCTTAGACCGACAAGACAAGGAGGCCGCCGCCTCCATCCTGCATAAGAACCTGCCCCTATGGGAAACCGTCCGTCTGGATTTCCCCTTGTCTCATTTACGGGAACTGGTGACAGAACCTGCGACAGAGTGGACCAATAGACAATCCATGGAAATGCGGGACATCATCCGGGCAGTGGAAAAACTGATAGTATACGCTGAAAAATACGGGAGGAAAGCCTATGAAAACAATCCTGATTATTGAAGATGATATTGTGTTCAGCCGTAGCATCAGCAACTGGCTGGTGAAAAAAGGGATGAAAACCGAATGCGTGGCAACCCTTGCGAATGCCCGTAAAGCCATCGGGCAAAAGGAGTTCGACCTAATACTGGCAGACCTGCGCCTGCCGGACGGAAATAGCACCTCGCTCCTGAAATGGATGAATGAGAAGTACTACTCTATCCCTTTTCTGATCATGACCAACTACGGACAGGTGGAGAATGCGGTGACAACCATGCAACTGGGAGCCATCAACTACCTGTGTAAGCCTGTGCAGCCAGACAATCTCCTGGCTCTGATAACGGAGATACTGGATAAAAACGATAACGAACAGGAGTTCTACCGAGGTGAAAGCCCCAAAGCCCATGAGATGTACCGTCTGATAGAGATGATTGCCTGTGCCGACATCTCCGTTCTGCTCCGTGGGGCTTCCGGCACCGGGAAGGAGCACATTGCAGCCGAGATACATGCCCGGAGCCATCGGAAGAACAAGCCGTATCTGGCTATCGACTGCGGGGCCATTTCCGATGAGCTTGCCGCCTCCGAGTTTTTCGGTCATCAGAAGGGAGCCTTTACCGGTGCGGAAAGCGACAAGGTCGGATTGTTCCGTGCCGTTAACGGAGGGACATTGTTTCTGGACGAGATAGGCAACCTTTCCTATAAGACACAGATGCTCCTGCTCAGGGCCTTGCAAGAGAAACGCTGCAAGCCGGTAGGTTCCACGAAAGAATACTCTTTTGATATCCGGCTGGTTGCCGCCACCAATGAGAATCTGGAAAAAGCCATCGGAGAAGGACGCTTCCGGGAAGACCTGTTCCACCGGCTCAATGAGTTCACTCTGCGGATTCCTACACTGGCAGAATGCCGGGAAGACATCCTTCCTCTGGCTTATTTTTTCTTGAAACTCACTTGCGCCAAGGCCCATAAATCGTTTCGTGGCTTTGACCGGCTGGCAGAGGCGGCACTGCTGGAATATCCCTGGCCGGGGAATATCCGTGAACTGAAGAATGTAATAGGTCGAGCCGTACTCATCTGCCAAGAGCAATGGATTTCCGTTTCAGACCTGAACCTTGAAATCTCCCTTCCTAAAGAAGAAGAAACGCAGTGGACGGAAGAAGAAAAAGAAAAGGCGTTGCTTCTCCAGACCCTTGAAAAGACGGGTGACAACCGTTCCAAGGCGGCCCGGTTGCTCAATGTCAGCCGGACTACCCTGTATGAGAAACTAAGGAAATACCATATCATCGACTGACCGGAGGATAACCCGAAGCAAATGAGGTTTACAAAAGTGTAAGCCGTCCTAACATTCTTGTCAAGGACGGCTTACACTTTTTATTTACACCCGTTTCTATATGAAATTTGTTTATTGTTGATTGTCAGTATTTTAAAAAGGTATAGAGCTTTAAACGATAGCAGAGGCATTTCATTTGGCTTACTCCGGTATAAACAAATCAAATGTATGCCGTATGAAACCATTTACAGAATGCCGTATATTCAATTATTTATCTCTGGCTTCAAGCCCAAAACAGACAGTTTCCGATGAAGAATTCTCTTCCTCCTATACCGAATATGAACAATACCTTTACGACCTCGCCATCGAATCGGTTTCCGTATCGGAAAGGCTGCGCCATCTGCTTCACAGCAAGGTAGAACTGATTTCCCTAAAGAAGTTATTCACCCGAACAGGACATTTCCACACGGCAGTAGCCGAATTCTATCTGGACAAATGCCTCCTGCTGGTGGAGGCGGAAATAGAGCTGGTCAATTTTGGTGTACAGTACCCCGGAACCATCACGACACCTTCCTCGTTTCTTTCATCGCTCCATTGGAAAGGTTCGCTGGTCAACCTGATGGAACTGATCTCCTCGCTGGATTACAGCGGGCTGATTACGGACGAAAGCGGCAAACGCCTCTCTTTCGCCGGTATCGTTTCCGCTTTTGAGAAACTCTTCAATGTTGCCATTCCCAAACCATATGACCTGCGTGCCGACCTTGCCCGGCGCAAAAAGAACTATTCCGTCCTGCTGCCCAAACTAAAGGAAACCTTTGAAAAGAACATCGCGGCTTGCGGAAACGGGAAGTGAACAGGGGTATTTTTACCCCCTGTCACAAATAGTCATCTCTTGTCATTTGTAGTCACTTTCCGATTTTAGGTTCGTATCAAAATTATCACTTATTTTGCTGCCGGATAAATAAAACCTGAAAAGATATGGCTAAAATCAATAGTACACGCAAACCCGGACGGGCTGACACTTCGAGCAAATGAAGAGGCGGACGGAATCCCAAAGAGGAATCAGAACTTCATTCTTATTATTACGGATTCCGTCTGGACGAACTCCAGAACATCGAGTTTGAGAGGCTCTTTGAGAATTCGGGAGCTAATAATAAATCCCAGTTCATCCTTGCCGCCCTTTTCGACAAACCGATGAAAGTCGTGAAAATAGATAAGGCGGCAACGGACTACTACATCAAGCTGACCAACCTGCAGAGCGAATACCGCCGGATCGGAGTAAACTATAACCAGGCAGTCAAAGCTCTGCATACCGGACTATCCGAAAAGAAGGCTCTTGCCATGCTCTATAAATTGGAGCAACTGACTATTGAACTAA
>NZ_EQ973357.1:46424-49759 GCF_000157055.1 Bacteroides sp. 2_2_4
TATCTCTCAACCGGGAGATTATCCGTCTCACCCAAGAATTTGAACAATGGTTGCAAAAATAACATCAGGAGCCTCCGTTTACGGGGCATTATACTACAATCAAGAAAAAGTGGACAAGCAGCAGGCACGGCCACTGGCATGAAACCGGATCATGGAACCGGCAGACGGCCATCCGACCATCCAGCACTGCATCCGTTCCTTCGAACCGTATCTGGCGGCTAACCGCCGGACTGAGAAGCCCGTTATCCACATTTCATTAAATCCACACCCGGACGATGTGCTGACCGATGAACAGTTGACCGCTATCGGCCAGGAATACATGGAAAAAATGGGATATGGCAACCAACCCTATATCATCTACCGGCATGAGGATATCGGCAGGCCCCACATCCATATCGTCTCCCTGCGTATTGACGAGCAGGGAAAGAAAATTAAAGATTACAAAGAATGGCAACGCTCGACCGCTGTTTGCCGGGAGCTGGAGAGGAAATACCATCTGTTACCCGCCGAGAAGATGGAGCGACGGGAATCCCTGCCGCTGACTGCCGTCGATTACCGGAAGGGGGATATCAAGCATCAGATAGCCAATGTGGTCAAGCCCGTCATGCAGGGATACAAGTTCCAATCCGTCAAGGAGTTTAAAGCCCTGCTTGGCCTTTTCCATGTAACGGTGGAAGAGGCCCACAAGACGATAAAGGGAAAGACCTATCATGGACTGGTCTATGCGGCTACCGATGAAAAAGGAGAACGGACCGGCGTAGCCATCAAATCCAGCAAGATCGGTAAAAGCGTAGGCTACGAGGCACTCCAAAAGAAATTTGTGAAAAGCAAACAATGAATTGCCCGACATCCCGTACCCGTACAGACGAAGGAAGCTATCGCTACCGCCCTGCAAGGACAGCCCACCCGTCAGGGATTCCTGCAGGAACTTTCTGGAAAAGGCATTGCCGCCATACTCTGGCAGAACGATTCCGGTGTGATCTATGGCGTGACCTACATCGACCATAACTCAAAGACCGTATTCAAGGGCTCGCTTCTGGGCAAAGAATATTCGGCATCGGTTATAAACCGGAAGTACGGCACGATCCCACCGGAAAAGACTGAAGAAGCCCCTGTTATCCATCCGTCCGAACCGGAAATGAAAGAGACGGAGCTGGTGGAAGGACTGCTTGATATATTCTCTTTGGAATCCTATCCGTATCCGGCAGACGACCTGACGCAAAGCCCTTACGGGAAAAAGAAAAAGAGAAAACGCAGAGGTCCGCATCTGGGCTAATAAAATGTATCACCATTAATTATCATACCGCTTATGTCACAAGACGAAACCAGAGGGCTCAATAAGAACCTTGACTTCATGAGGGCCATCAGCATCCTATTTTTAGTGATGAATGTCTATTATTTCTGCTATCCCTATTTTCTTTCCATGAACCTGAACATCGGTGTCGTGGACAAGATACTGCTCAATTTCCAGCGGGATACCGGGCTGTTTTCCCATTCGCTGGTGAGCAAGTCCTTCAGTCTGCTCTTCCTTTTCTTCTCCTGCATGGGAGCGAAAGGACGGAAGGACGTGGAGATGTCATGAAGGAGTATCGGCTGTTACCTTATAGCCGGGATGCTGCTCTTTTTTGGTAGCGAGCTCTTACTGACGGCACGCTTCCCCGTCGCGCTTCTAACCTTATTATATGTAGCTACCGTAGCTGCCGGATATATCAGCCTGCTTACCGCCGGAACCTGGATCAGCCGCCTGTTGAAGAACCAACTCATGGATGACGTCTTTAACGACGAGAACGAGAGCTTCATGCAGGAGCGCAGGTTGATTGCCAATGAATACTCGGTAAACCTGCCCACCCGTTTCCGTTACCAACGAAAGACCTATTCAGGCTGGATAAACGTGATTAATCCCTTCCGCGCCTCATTGATATTAGGCACGCCGGGATCAGGAAAGAGTTATGCCATCATCAATAACTATATCCGCCAGCAGATAGAGAAAGGATTCGCCGCCTATATCTATGATTTTAAGTATCCGGATTTAAGCATAATTGCTTATAACCAGCTGCTTAAAAACAAGGATAAGTATGCCAAGCCGGTCGGATTTTATGTGATTAATTTCGATGATCCCAGATACAGCCACCGGTGCAATCCCCTCAATCCTTCGTTTCTATCCGATATCGCGGATGCATACGAATCAGCGTATGTAATCATGTTAAATTTGAACAAGAGTTGGATTCAAAAACAGGGAGATTTCTTTGTAGAAAGCCCGATTGTGCTATTTGCGGCGGTGATCTGGTATCTTAAAATCTATGAAAACGGGAAATTCTGCACCTTCCCACATGCCATAGAGCTATTGAATAAACCGTATTCCGACCTGTTCACCATACTGACCTCTTACCGGGAGCTGGAGAATTACCTGTCACCTTTTATGGATGCATGGAAAGGTGGTGCGATGGAGCAGCTCCAAGGGCAGATAGCTTCCGCCAAAATTCCGCTATCAAGGCTGATCTCACCTGTCTTATATTGGATTATGACCGGAGATGACTTCACGCTGGATATCAATAATCCGGAGGAACCCAAAGTTTTGTGCGTCGGCAATAACCCTGACAGACAGAATATTTACTCATGTGCGTTAGGATTGTATAATGCCCGTATCGTTAAAATGGTCAACCGAAAAGGCAGGCTCAAATGCTCTATTCTAGTGGATGAGGTTCCCACACTTTACTTTAAAGGACTTGACACCCTGATCGCTACCGCCCGTAGCAACAAAGTGGCAGTATGTCTGGGAGCACAGGATTTCAGCCAGTTAATACGTGACTACGGTGATAAGGAGGCGCGGGTGATCCAGAACACAATTGGAAATATCTTTTCCGGGCAAGTGGTCGGAGAAACAGCGAAAAACCTTTCTGAAAGGTTTGGGAAAGTGCTCCAACAGCGCAAATCCATTAATATGACCCGTGAAGACACCTCAACCAATATCAGTACCCAGCTCGACTCGCTGATACCTGCCTCCAAAATCTCCAACCTCTCGCAAGGAGAGTTTGTCGGCAGTGTCTGCGACAACTTCGGGGAGAAGATAGAACAGAAGATATTCCATTGCGAGATCGTGGTGGACAATGAACGGGTAGCCGCCGAAACAAAAGCCTACAAGCCTATCCCCGTCATAACCGACTTTACCGGTGCGGATGGTAAGGACCACATGCAAGAGGAAATCGAAAGGAACTACTATCAAATCAAGGAAGACGTGACGCAAATCATCGAAAAAGAGCTGCTTCGCATCCAAAATGATCCCAACTTGAAACACCTGCTGGAAACGGCAGACGATGAATAATCCCTATTTAATT
>NZ_EQ973357.1:50092-51978 GCF_000157055.1 Bacteroides sp. 2_2_4
TGAAACACCTGCTGGAAACGGCAGACGATGAATAATCCCTATTTAATTTATTAATCATTTAAATGTTGTAAACATGGAAAAAAAGAAAAGTTCTCCGGCCAACCTGCCGGGAAAACCCTGCTTCCCCTGGGTGGGAGGTAAAAGAAGACTGCTTCCCGTACTTATCGAATCCCTTCCGAAAGACTTCGGACAGATGGATACCTATGTAGAACCGTTTGTCGGTGGCGGCGCCCTCTTCTTCTGAATAAGACAAGCCTATCCGGAAATCCGTTGCGTCATCAACGACTCCAACGAGGCTCTGATCAATGTCTACCGCGTCATCAAGGAATCCCCGGAGCAGCTTATTAAAGTGCTTGCCCGGATACAGGACGAATACATCGCGCTGGAGGAACATACCCGAAGAAGGGTCTACTTCATGGAGAAACGTACCTACTACAATGAAGGAAACCCGAATAACATCACCCGTGCCGCCCTGTTTATCTTCTTCATGCGTACCTGTTATAACGGCATCTACTCCGTGAACCATAGCGGAAAGCTGTCCGTCACTTTTGGTGCCGGGGGACGGGTAAAACTGTTGGAAGAGGAACTGATCCGCTTTAACCACAAGCTGCTGCAAGATGTTGTGATTCTGGACGGTGACTACCGGCAGACCGCAGAATACACCGGAGCCAACTCCCTATTTTATTTTGACCCGCCTTATAAGCCGGTCAATGAGGGTAACTCCTGCACCTCCTACATGCCACAGGACTTCGGAGATGAAGAGCAGATCAACCTGGCAAATTTCTGCAAGGGAATAGGTGAAACCGGTGCCAAATGAATGCTTTCCAACTCCGATCCCCGGCAAAAGAACCCTGAGAACACCTTCTTCGACGACCTCTATGCCGGTTTCCATATCCAGCGAATCAGCATCTTCCGTTCCATCTGTTCCATAGCCGAGAAAAGAGAAGCGGTCAATGAATTGCTGATCAGAAATTATTAAGAATAAATATCCGGTGGTAGCCGGGTAGCAATAAAAAGAGAGCCAAATTCCCTCCAGCAGGGATTTGACTCTCTTTTTTATTGCCTGCCTTTCATGCATCAGACAAGGACCAGTATTTTATAATTTTCAACCGGACTGTTTCTTTGCAGGCTTTTCAATCAGCTTCGGGGCTGTTTCGTGCTGATGATCCGTCTTGTTCTCCTGCGCCATCTTCCTGCCCAACAGGTAATCGTTCAAATCGTTATACTCCCGGTAGCAGTCGGACTTGTCCCTGACCGGGCATCCGGCTTGCGCCATCTGCTGAAAAGCCTGCCTTCCGGCGGAATCGTTATCCAGTAGGCAGAGGGCACTCTTATACTCTTTCAAGACAGGGATAGCCTTGCCTACATTGCTGACCGAATTTAAAACGATATAGTCCGGACCGTTTCCTTTAGGCTGTCCGTTACCGGGATGCGTAGCCTTGAGCGTGAGGTATGAGAGATAATCCATAAAGCCTTCAACCACTATGCAACGGTCGCTGCCATTTTTGATATGGGTAATCTCTTTGGGCGATATGCTGCCTTTTAGGTATTTGTTACGGATCTCGTACCCGCCGCTCCGGTTGGCAAAGCCTACGGCAAAATACCATTTTCCCTTGTTCTGAAAATGCACTTCCTTGCATGCTTCCCTTGCGATTTCAGGCAAGATGCCTCTTTCTTTGAGATATCCCAGCAAGACCGGGTTCGTCAGCGGATCAATGCGTACCTGCCGGTAGCCGGTAGCCTGCGGTTCCGCCTGCCGGGGAGAGGCTGCTACCGGACGGAAAGCAGCCGGAAAATGTCCCTCTATCGTTTTAAGCGCATAAGAGATATCCTTCGTCTTTTGAAGCTCCATCGCCAGGGTGATGATGTCCCCTCCCTGTCCGATG
>NZ_EQ973357.1:54463-71213 GCF_000157055.1 Bacteroides sp. 2_2_4
GAAATCGTATCATAGGTTGCGGGATGCGCTCACCTTGAAAGAAGGTGTCTTCTCCTCACGGAAAGGGGAACAATACCAGATACTGTCCCCTTGTTGTTTTACCGGGTTGAACCCCATACGCCGGAGATAATCCTCCAACTGAATGCTCTTGGCTTCTTCAATGTTCATTGTGTAACGGATTAAATTAATGACTCTTTTTAGAACGGGAATCCTTTAGTATCACCCACTGCAACGGATTCTGCGGCTTCCCGTTTTTTCTCAGTTCAAAATGCAGATGGTTGCCGGTCGCTATGCCGGTATGACCGACATTGCCGATATGCCGACCTATGCGTACATCGCTCCCTTTCCTCACATGCAATTTGCTCAAGTGTGCATACAACGTGGAAAAGCCGCCCGCGTGCCGGATTTCGATGTACCAGCCGTAACTGCTGCTATACCTGGCTTCAACGACTTTCCCGCTTCCTGAAGCATAGACCGGCGTGCCATAGGGTGCGGCAAGATCCACTCCGGCATGGAGTATCCTTTTCTTTTTCACCGGATGCATCCTTATACCGAAACCGGAAGAAACGGCATACCTCCTCCGACTTTCATTCAATGGATACAGAATAGGATAATCGGCCAGTACGGTAACCGGCAACCGGCTGTCTCATATGAAAGACTTTCACTGCCGGGCAGAGTGGATACGGTAGATGACAGCACTGAGTCCGGCTTTATATCCCTTTGACGGGGACTGTGCAAAAGCCGGACATGACAATAAGTGACAGAACATGACAATTAATAACAACTTCCTCATAATCAAACTATTTAATGACAAAGATAGTAATTTTACCCTCGTAAATGATTCATTAATCTTTAAAATTAACGTATATGAACGATGTGAATTTAGCTCCTGAAAACAAGGAAGCAACCCCGGAACACGGGTATTTGATGGCGTATGACAAGAAAGAGCAGAAAGCCAAAGGTGTAAAAGGAATCGCAGCGAACGGAGAGCTGGAAACGCTCGAAGCTAACGAGGCGAACAGGGACCAGTTTATCAAAGTGGACCAACGTGGAAACTTCTTCACCAACTTCGGGAAGAATTTTCTCTACCAGTACAATAATCCCGGTCGTTACTCCCTCTACAACATGCCGAAGGAAACGCTCGTAGAGCAGGCCAAAGAAAAGATCGAAGCGGCGCAGGAACCACAGAACGAAGCAGTCAGAAGGGAACTGGCTTCGACCAGGGTGTATAATAACCATCGCTTCAACGAGCGGGAAGTGAATTGGGAACAGGCCGCCAAATACGGCATTACCCCGGACGGACTGAAGAACGCAAAGGACAGCCTCGAAAGAATGTTGCAGGGAAAGACTTCCGCTATCGCTTTCCGTGTGGCAAAAAATTCCGAGCTGGGGCGTGAAAACGGGGATGCCAAACTCTCCCTGTTCCGCGACGAGAACGGAGCTGTCAAGTTCGACATCCACTACATCCGTCAGGCTCCCAAGATCGGGGAAGACTACAGGGGACATGTCCTGACGGAAGAAGACCTCAAGGCCCTGAACCAGACCGGCAATCTCGGCAAGGCGGTGGATGTAGTCATTGACTACCGTACCAAAGAAACCAAATCCTGCTACCTTTCCAAAGACCCGGTGACCAATGAATTGTTCCATATGCCCGTAGAGCAGGCACGCATTCCGCGTAAGGTGAAAGATTATACGCTTTCTCCGAAAGAATACGATGCTGCCGTGCGCGGTGAGGAAGTACCGATCCGTTTCAAGTCTAATAATGGAAAATTTTATGCCACCTCCATCCAGATGAGTGCCGCCGAGCGAGGGGTGGAATTCCTCTGGGAAAGAAGCACCAAGAAGTTGGAAGAGGCACAGAAACAAGGTCAGGAACAAGACGGAAGCCAGCAGCAGCCCCATGCACCGGTACAAGTAGCCGGAAAACCCCGGAAAAAAGAGGAAGCCTCACAGCAAGCGGAAAAGAAACCGCGTACCCGTAAACCGTCCATCACACCTAAAATGTAAGAAAAATGGCAACCTATATTTCTGATGATCCCAAACTATTGGACGAGCTTTTCAGGAAAGACGGTGAAGGCCAGCTCCTTGTCGGTTATGAAACCGGCAAGGAGAAACCCCATGCAGAATCCTCCTATATGCTTTATCCTGCCAATCCCGACAGGCAAGACCCTGTCTATACGTTTATGGCCTTGTTCAGCCAACAATCGATAAAAGCCAAATACTCCGCCTTCGTACCGAATACCCGTCTGGAAATCTATTCATTCCCGAAGATGACGGATGTACCGGCTATCTCCGGAGATATTTCCAAAAAGGAATATATCAATCAGGTATTACTACCCTATATCCGGGAAAAGGGACTGGCTCCTCTAATAAGTACCAATCTGAGAAATGTCCTGTTTGCGCAGTCACGCAGCGATATCCTCATGATATCGGGAGAACTTCCGAAACTGACCACACAGCAGTTGGACGAGCTGGTCCATTTTCATCAGAAGCAGGATGAGCTGGCTGCCAGGTATGATTATAATCCGGTTTACAAATTACCGCTGCATGCTGTGGAAACGTCCAAAGGAATCTTGTTTTTCAGTGATACCAAAATGGGACGGGAGGGATTGAAGAGCTTTTACCAACAGTTATCCGGCAATTATTTCTGGGTTCATGGCGAACCCGGTCCTGTCAGGCAATACAACGTCAACTGCCTGTCCGACGATATCTGTCCTTTGGTGGATGCCTGCTACCGGAAGAATCCCCAAAGCGGAAAAGGGGAATATGATTTTGATAATGCTGTATTCTCAAAAGAGGCTTTCCGTGACAGGAAACAGTGGAAACTGGCGTTTGAAACGGACATGGAGCCGAGCGCTTCTGAATTTCTCCGCCTGAATGAATTTGCCGGATGTCCTGCGAGCCGTAACAATGCGGATATCAGCAAACTGTTGTATCTGATGGAGAACGGATTCAAGCGGGATATAATAAATGATCCCGATTTCGGATACCGGAATGTCTTTCAGGAGTATGTCACCCGGATAGACGACTGTATCAACGGACAGTCCTCGGGGCCAGATTCGTCAGATGTGCTGGATGACATGCGTTGGAAAGCGAAGAATATCCTTCTGACGGATTTCGATGTCCGTGGACACCGTACATTGGAAAGGACACTGAATGACAGGAGCGTCCCGTTTCTCATCAATGGAACCGATGCCGGCGAAGCCATGAGGCAAGCCTTGCTGGAAGGAAAGTGGATCTACTGTCCCCAAATATCCAAGTCAATGCCAGATTTACATTTCCTCCATGCCGAAAAGACATGCAACCGGGTAATGGCATATACCAAATCTCCCGTAAACAAGACCGTGTATCAGGAGAAAAACGGCAAAATCATTCCATATGTACCGGCTTTGAAAAAGGTATCGAAAACGAAAAGGAACAATTCCCTCAAAATGTAATGATATGAAGCAACCTGAACAATCCTATACAGCCATAGAGACAGCCCATGGCTTTGTGTTCTTTACTGATACGACGGAAGGACAGAAAAACAGGCAGGACTTTCTGCAATTTATGGCAGACCATTACTTCGATCCCCATTTCAATCTTGGTCCGGTAAATGTTTACCGGGCAGAAGGAGTCCTAAAGGATGGATCCTATGTCAATCCGGGTGAAGGCCTGTACCCGGAATATGCTTACCTGCAGATGGATAAGACACCGGAAATGGAGCTGGTCTACCGGAATGAGATGAAGCCGACCTGGGAGGATTTCGGTAGTTTCTGCCACAATATGCATTGTACCAGCAGCCATCGCAACCGTAATATCGCTGATATTTTGGAGGAAATAGAAAGCAAGGACCGTAAATTACTGGAGCTTTCCAAACAAGGTACAGCATCGGATATCCGGCAGCAGATAGAAGAAACCGGCCAGGATAAAGCCTTGCTGGACAAACTCCTCAAGCAGTATTACGATGTGCGTGGACACCGGACTGTTGGGAACATCCTCCGCGACCCGATGGAATGTGTCACCGTAGACGGTGTCCGGCTCTTTACCCCTCACCGGCAAGTATTGGCGGCAGGGCACGGACTCTTCCTGCCGGGAGAGGCAAAAAGCAACCCGTCCCATGCCTATGCATGGATAAACGGGGATTTCACCCGGATCGTATTTTCTAAGGATCCTCCTGCGAACAAACAGGTGTTCAAAGTGAAAACAGTCATCGAAAAGGCTTTGAATAAAAAGCAGGACGTGAAAAAGAAAAGAAATACCCACCCTAAATTGTAGAAATATGGACAAGAGAAACCAAATGGAAAATCCTTTTTTCGATCCCGACAAGCCGGGAAGTATTTTTGTCGGTATGGACCGTTACCATCAGTACTCTCCCCACCAGCCCCGAAATGCCCTCACATTCATTCAGAAAGGAGATGCGGACAGCCTGTTCCGCAAATTCCTGATTGACAATATCAAGGAAGCGGAGTGCTGCCCCTATATTCCGGATACGGAACTGCTCCGGTTTGACCTGGCGAACATGAGGCAGGTTCCACCGGTAGATACCCATACCCCTTTCGAGGAATATATCAGCAAGGAACTGCTGCCGTATTTTCAAGAACACTGCATTCCCCCTGCCAAACGCATTTCCCTGCGTGATGCGGTCTATACCTATAAATACAAGAATGAACCGGACGGCGGCATATTGAAGAAGTATCTCATGCAGGAACCCGCATACTTGGAGTTTCGATTACAGCAACAGGAAAAAAGGACATTGTACCGGTGCCAGCCGCGGTACACATTCCCCTTAAAAGTGGTGGAGAATGACTTCGGATACCTTATCTTTTCCGGTAACGAGATCGGCAGGAACGGATTCAGGGAGTGCATCCGGTACATCACGGACCATTACTTCGACCCGCACTACGATACCGGCCATCTGGCCGTCTACGACAGTACGTTCATGGACAAGAACCTGGTTCCTCTCATAGATGCCGCTTACAAGCCGTGCAAACCGATGGAACTGGATTATTCCTTCGATTTTTATCCGGCATCCTATATCGGTCTTGACGAACTGCCCAAAGAATTCATCGACAGTTTAAAACCGGTATGCTACCATTCGATGGAAGCGACAGCCGGGGATTTTATAAAATTCGCCACCGACTGGCATTTCAATAAGGATACGCAGGTTTCCATCAGCCGGGAGAACCATGACATTTACCGGCTGCTGACCGTCATGCGTAACGGTTATATGAATATTCATGAACAACCGTTTACCTATTTCAATGAACTGCTGCCGTATGCCAAGGAATTTGAAAAAGTCACGCAGGTTAAATCTGCCGGCGAATTCGATACGGGAAAGTTCAAGCGGTTGTCTACGGAAATCCGGAAGGCTGCCGATGGAATTTTGAAAAGGGATTTCGATGTGAGAGGGCACCGTTCCCTTGAGAATATGTTGAATGACTCCACCGTTACCTTCACCGTCGGAAGCCGAAAACTGAATGAAGTTCAAAAGACGGCACTGGCTTCGGGATACGCACTGTATCTCCCGGAAAACAACAAGGAGGCGACAAGGCATCTCCTTTTTTGCAAGGCTGACTTTGAGCAGGGCAGAATTGAGGGTTCCTCCAAGCCCTTCGGCGTCAGGACATACGTGATAAAGGACGGACTGCTCTGTCCGCTGCCGGAAGAGAAGAATACCGTTAAAAAGACTGAGAATAAGAACAGACATAACAATAACCGTTTAAAATAAAGCGATATGATACCTAAAAGTCAGATGTACCTCGGAGCGCGGATTGTAGAGAACGATCCGGAAGAGGAAACTCCCGTTGTTCCCTATAAAGGAACAGTAACAGCCATTGAAGAAACCGGAAAAGGGGAACTGGATTACTTTGTCTATATCCGGCTGGATGATGAGTCCATGAAACAAAAAAGAATCTCCCTTTGCTGCCCGGACAAGATCATGACCTGTTTTCCATGGACTATAGACCTGGAAGAAAAACAGAAAATGGAGCAGAAAATGAAGAATAAAAAAGTTCCCGACCCGTCGAAACGGCATAGACTATCTTAATCAACCATTCATCTAAACCATAAAATAATATGAGTACATACATTGGTTTCAATTTGAACAGCAACAGGCAGATTGAACATTTCCAGACCATAGAGAATCGTTATGGCATCAATTCAGATGGCGGCAAATTTCTTTTCGGGCAGGCAGAACTGGCCTTGAAAGGCTCCTACATTCCTAAGGAAGAAGTCTATTTAATACCATATCAGGGTGCTGTACAACCGGGGAACATTGAAAGGTTCATCAAGGACATGACCCATAACGGAGGACTGTCTTGTGCAACTCATTTCCCATTGCGGGATATCGCCTTCGTTTACGAGAATACATCTCCTTATGGCATCCATAATGTGGATAGCATCCAGAGAATGCTTCAAAAGGCCAAAGACAATCCCCTGCTGAAAAAACAACTGAACGCTTACCGCGCATTCCATCAAGAAAAGGAAAAAGATATCTACAACAGGGTGATTACTGCAATAAATACGAACCAGGGAGTCCTGATGTTCAATGATACCGGCAGGGGGATACAGTGTGCGCAGAAATACCTGCAGCATATTGGCGATAATTTCTTCTCGCCGGTTTACAGGGATGCGGATAAACTGCAAATATATTATTTCAGCACTTCCAATATCAATCTGATCAAAGAGGCGTCAAAGTGTTCGAACATGTTTGAACATGGCTTAAAAAAGATATACCTTCCCCAAAAGGCTCATTTCCTGGATTCAAATATGATAGCCAACTATACCCCGGCGGTAGAATGCAGCATGGCTCCCTCTTTGGAATGTTATAACCAACTGGCCGAAAAGTTGAATCTGGGCAAGAGCCAGAAGAATTATAACATAGGCGTACTCGACCGGATCTGCAAGACCGGGCAAATCGGGAATTTGGAAAAAGACAGCCGGTTCAACCATCAAAACAGCTTTGTCTCCCTGGATGAACGGATCAGGCTGTCTTATGTGGGGAAGCAGGATGGCACACTGCTGAAAAATGCACTTGAACGGACCATCAAGGATACGGCAAAGAGAATCCTACAGACGGACTATGCGGTACGGGGCTATGAACCGCCCAAACAGGAAAAGAAAAAGAGTAGAAGTATCACCATGTAACTATTTTAAATTTCAATCGTATGCAAAAGCAAGAGATTTCAAACATTATGATTTTCTTTGTTACCCAGGACTTGGAAGGGCAACCCCGACAACTGGAGATGCACCTGATGCCGGAGAAAGAAGTATCGATGATGAATCAACGATTCACCGAATACCTCCAGCGGCAAAGGGAAATGTACAAGCCGTCCCTTGTCCAAAGCCACTTGCCGGATCTTTATCTGTGCCGCTACCAGTTTCCGGCAGGAGTAAGCTACCCGGATATCCGGCTCTTTGACAAGGATAACAGCTTGGTACAAAAATTCATCACCCGGAACGGAGGAAGCATGCAGGGCAATGTCTCATTGCGCGGACTGGAATACCTGCATTCTCACGATGAAGAAAAAAGCCTGCCCATGCTGGTAGCCAGCGGACTTGCCGACCACCTGCTTGTACAGCCGGAAGCCAAACGGTTCGCGCTGGCACAGGATACTCTCCACGACGATCCGTCGGAAACCCTGACCGCCGTGGAAACCGCCAAAGGAGTGCTTCTGTTCGAATATTCCGGCTTTGGAAAGACATGCTGCCATGCCTATATGCAACATCTGGCCGACCGTTTCTTCATTACGGACGAAGAGAAACCGGAGTTTGTCAACCTGTACAAGCTGACCCGTCCGGACGCAGAAGTGGTAAAGGCATTCCAAGCATCTCCCAATGCCTTCTCCTTATATACAAACTCTTTTCTGCCGGAGAAAGCACAATATCTGGATGCGACTATCCTGCGGAATGCCCGGCTGGACAGGAGCCACCGCATAGAACCGACATTCGATGCCTATGACAAGTTTGCTTCCTCCTATAACGTGCTCCCCAGTATTGCCAATGCCCAGATACTCCGGTTACTATCCTTACAGGAAACCGCAGGAATCTATGGGATAGACTATACAACCAGAAGGATTCCGTTCATACACAAGAATTCTTTCAACTCCCAGTTCAATGCGCTGCAGAATATTCCGGCTGAAAATAAAGGCGGACAGGAGAAGGTCAAATCACAGATCCGGGATCAGGCGGCCTATATCCTGAAACGTGATTACGGGCTTATCCCGGACAGCCTGCAAAACAAAGAGATAGACCCCATCATTTCCCTCCAGACTCCCAAAGGAGCCGTCTACCTGCCCGCCACGGATGAAGGAGCCATCTATAAACAGTGTTACCTGCAATATCTGGCTGACCGTTTCTTCACTCCGGAAGTACAGGCTCTGGGACGAATCAGAGAATTCTATATTTCCTGCCCGAACCATAGCACGGAGCATTACATGCAGAAGCATCTGGACCTTTTCCGGTCCAATCCTTTCTACGGGCAGCTGGCGAAAATGCCATTGTATCCGATAGAGCAATCCGAGCTGTTGAAGAAAGGCGGCTATCCCATAGAGCCGACATACCATGCATTCAAACAGTTTACGGAAGATTACCGGCTTTCGGTAACGCCGGAGAATGCCGAGATATTCACCCTGCTCTTTATACGGGAATACGGATTACCGGCTGATTTCAATACTAATGAAAGCTATAAGGAGTTCACCCACAAAGGAAATTTTAAACCGCTGGATCAAGAAATGTCCGAACTGCAATCCAAAAAGGGATATAGTGAAAAGGCATTCTACAATATTCAAAACAGGCAGCAGCAACTCGCGGACAAGATACTTGGCCTGAGATACAGACTGACCTGTCCTCCGTTGCAACTGACCGGACCGGCGGCTTCGGAAAAGAGAAAGACGGCTTCCCGTCAGAACAAGTCACATAATCCCCGCATCTAAAACTGATTATCATGCCTGCATGGATGGAAAAAATAAAAGATACATTCACCGCTAAAGCGGATTTAAAGAGCCTGTTTATTGTGTTACAGCCGGATAATCAAGTCTCGACTGTCATGGTCGTGTCGTATGTTCCGACGGATAAGGACTCTTTTCAGGTATTTATGGATCTGACCGCCCGGATTGCTATGGATCAGAAAACCATACCGGATAACTTATTGCTGCATTTTGAGGGAATACCTGCTAAAGATATTCCTTTCACCAGCGAACTACCGGCGAAAGACAGTGAGAAAGCCCTCAGTTTCATCGCCTCTTACGGAGGCATCACTGAAAACAACTCCGTACCTTTACGGAAAGCGGCTTATTTGAGAGCATGCCAAAGGGAACTGACGGCAGAGAATATCCGGGATCTGGACTACTCACCAGCTTATAAGTGCTTTATTGCACACGAAGATGCGATGGAGAAGATTGCGGCAGGAAAGCAAGCCAAACAGTTCTACACCATAGCTGAAACGGAACAAGGTGTCCGCGTATTCAATGACGGACTTTCCGGGACTATAAAGTTTCGGGATTACCTGCAATCGACAGCGGACAATTTCTACTCAAGCTCTTTGCAGGATGTGGAGTCATTGAATATTTACCGGATAGAAACCGTCTCCCGCCGGATGCTGGAACTCTCCAACGGGAATCAGACCACCATGCCGCAGGCCGGGATGGAAATTCTGGCGAATTACAAGCCGTCCGTCACTTTCGACATGCATCCTACGGGAGAAAATCTCAACCGGTTTGTCACAGCCGGCGCATTGGAACTCTCTATCCGTAACCGGAACATTATGACACTTCAGGACATAGCAGCCAGAGGATACGCCTATTTACCGGCAGACGAATCGTTTGCCTATAAAAAGGATTTCTTGTTTGTGGAGAAAGGTATCCGTGAGATTACCCGGCAAAAGGAATTGTACCGGGATTATCCTTTCCGGCAGAAGATGGATGAATTACAAAATGCTGCCAGGTCATTGGCGCAAACACTGTTAAACAGGGATGGAGTCCGGAAGAACTATCATCGGGTAAGCCCGCCTGTTGTTGTTTCTAAGAAAGGAGAAGCTCAAACAGCCGAAAAACCGCAAGACAAGCCCGGACTGTCCTGTGGCAATGAAAAGAAAAAGGTCAAGACAAAAACCGCTTCCGTTAAAAAGCAGGCGAAGCCCAAATTATAATGCATATGGAACTGATAAATAATACATTCATTCCCGAAAAAGAGATACCACGTAGCCGCAGGGCTGCCGGAAGGAAAGCATTCCTGCAAACTTTCAGAAACCTGTTTACCAGCCGGAATCATTTCAGGAGATTCATGGATACTTACCGTTTCAACACGATCCGCTGGAGCGCGTCCAACCTCCACGAACCCTCATGGGGAAAACGGATCGGATTATTCTTTCGTACCAAAAATCCAATCGCTATCCTCCGGGATGATTACCGGAGCAATCGCAGTAATCTGTTGAATAAATGGGAAACGTCCAGCCTGAACCGTATCCAGATGGAACTGGTCCGAATGGGTAGTATGCCTATTCAGAATAAGGACAGACATACTTTCAAAGCTCTGAACAGCATTGAAAAGAAAATCAAACAACTGCAGGAATATGAAGGATGTCCCGATATGAGCCATGAAAAGCAGCTTCTGGCAACATACAAGTACATTCTTTCTTCTCCTTTTGACCGGAAGTTCGGAGGATTGCCACTCGATGAGATTTGTGGGATGCTTCAGCAGAACGGACTGTCTGAATCAAACCTTCCTTACCAAAATTACGAAGGAATCCTCCAGGGCCGTGAAACAGTCATGTACGAACTGGCAACCGGAAAGAACGGGGAGAAATACCTCCAACCGGCAGATCAGGTGAAACTGAATGCGGGAATGTCAGGAATCTCAATGGATTTAATCAGCCGTTTTCCGGCAAAGGAAATACCCCTGCCGAATCTGACGGAAAGCATACAAGTATCGGAAAAGAAAGAGAAGCTCTCCATTCCCAAAGAACCGAAGAAAAGGGTACGGAAAGAAAAATCAAAGGTCAAGAGTGTAAAAATTAAATAGTCATTCATATTAAAAAAGAAAGTAACATGAAAACAATTTGTATTTGTGAGAAGCCCTCGGTGGCACGCAGCATTGCCCGGGTCCTGGGCGTAACGGAGAAACAGGAAGGATACTTGAGTGGGAACGGATATGCCGTCACATGAACTTACGGCCATCTGTTGGCATTGGCCCTGCCTCAAGACTACGGCATTGTCCATGTGGAAAAGGAGATGCTGCCTATTATTCCCGACCCGTTCAAACTGGTTGTCCGTCAGATTAAAACCGAAGATGGATACAAGGCTGATCCGACGGCTCTGAAACAATTGGAAGTAATCCGTAAACTGTTGGGTCAGGCTGATCAAGTGATATCCTGTACTGATGCAGGGCGGGAAGGAGAGTTAATTATGAGATATGTGCTTGAATATCTGGGATATCATAAGGAAACCAAACGCTTGTGGATATCTTCCATGACAGAAAAATCGATACGGGAAGGATTTGATAGCCTCAAATCAAGTAAGGAGTTTGACAACCTGTACCGTGCCGCTAAAGCCAGGAGAGAATCAGATTGGGTCGTCGGTATGAATGCCAGCCTGTCTTTGAGCATGGCTGCAGGCAAGAGTAACTATTCTCTGGGAAGAGTACAGACACCGGCACTTGGCATGATTTGCCGTCGATATCTGGACAACAGGGATTTTATAGCCAAACCCTATTATCTGCTACAGCTACGGACAACGAAAGCAGGGAAAGAACTCGTCTTAACCTGTACCGGGAAATATGATACACCGGAAAAACTCGATGTGGACCGTAAAAAAGTGTATGAAGAGACGACAGCCAAAGTGGTGCAAGTGGAGAAGAAAGAGGTTCCAGAAGAAGCTCCGCTACTTTATGACCTGACCGCCCTGCAACGAAGTGCCAATACCAAACTCGGACTGACCGCAGAACAGACGCTGAACATTGCTCAAAAATTATATGAAGGAGGCTACATTTCGTATCCCCGTACCGGATGTAGCTATATCACAGAAGACATCTTCGAACAAGTCCCTTCCCTCATCGGCCTGCTTAAGCAACATCCCCGTTTCACATGGCATGCGGAAAACCTCTGTAACCAGCCTTTAAACCGGCACTGTGTGGACGATAGCAAGATGACGGACCATCATGCGTTAATCATTACGGAGAACTATCCCCAGAGGCTTTCCCTTGACGAGCAGAATATCTATTCCATGATCGCGGGACGCATGTTGGAGGCTTTCTCCGGCAAATGCCTGAAAGAAACGGTATCCGTACAAGCGGACTGTAACGGCGTTCTTTTCGGGATAAAAGGAAGCCAAATCAAAGTTCCGGGGTGGAGAGGCATCTATAACGAACCTAGTGAGAAAGAAGAAGGAAGTCTTCTGCCCGAATTTCAGGAAGACGAAATATTGCCCGTGCTCGGTATTGATACATTGGTCAAGAAAACCAAACCGCAGCCCATATTCACTGAGGCAAGCCTGCTTGCTGCGATGGAAGGTTGTGGCAGAACATTGGACGATGAAAAGGAAAAAGAGGCAATGGAGGATTCCGGCTTGGGTACACCGGCTACACGTGCCGGAATCATCGAACTGCTCATTGCCAGACACTACGTGGAAAGAAACGGACGGTCACTGATTCCCACTCCCAAAGGACTGGAAGTATATGATATTGTAAAAGAGAAGATGATCGCCAACGTGAGCATGACCGGAGGGTGGGAATGCGCCTTGCATGAAATCGAAACCGGCAAAGTTTCCACGGAAACATTTACTCAGAGCATCAATTCCTATACCCAACAAATCACCTCGGAACTGCTTGCCCTGAAACTTAACCATCCGGACTTGCCACATTGTAACTGCCCCAAATGCGGAGCAGAAACGATTATCGTCTTTAACAAGGTCGCCAAATGCAGCGATCCCAATTGTGGGTTCCTGTTATTTAGAACGTTCAACGGCAGGGAACTGACGGATAATCAGATGCTCCTGCTGCTATCGGGGAAACGTACCGGATATCTGAAGTTTACCAGCAAGAAAGGAAAGAAGTATGAGGCATCACTCGAGCTGGATGACAATTACAGGATTGAGATGACTTTCAAGGATAATAAACCTAAAAAATAAAGAAGCGACTTATGAAAAAAGAAATGGAAGAGATACCGGATGAACTGAATCCGGACTTAATGCTGAATACGATTGCTTCCGAACTGCTGATCAAGATAGCCAAAGGGGAGATTGATATCCAGAAGCTGGTCAGGAAACAACTCTCGGACAGGGGAATCGATGACCAACGGAACTGGATAGGACCGGACAAGGCAAGAAAATATTGGGAGAAATATAAGATGCCTGTCTAAACCAAGTCAGTCAGGATAAGAAGATAATTGCAGGTTATTCAATCCGTTTGTAGGCCAGCCTGCAAATACCGGATCTGAAACATTTGTTCCCGGTCATTTCCCATGAGGAAGGACCGGGAATTTCTGTAAACAGACGTATGCCGTCCCCTTGGATATACGGTGCGACAAAAAGGATGATTTCATCCACCAACCAGTATCTGAACATGCTGCTTATAACGGAAATTGTATCCGGAGCCGCTTCTATGAAATAAATACCTTCATTTTTCTTTTTCCATTGTGTCAATGAGATGAAAGATACATCCGGCCCGAGAGTCTGTGTAGCACGTTCCCGTATTTTGGTGAGGCCATATTTGTTCGGATTATCCCACAAAGGGGAAGAAACAGTCCTGTCGAAGAGGTATCCGTCAAGAGTAGTGATTGCAAGTAATTGGAGTTTTGCCATAAGTATAATATTTAACCTATAAATATTATTCGGCAGAAGTATTTGAGAAAGCGTGGCCTTACCCAACTCCAAGACGGAGGTTCTGGTAAACCTATGAATAGTAGCTGTGTAAGCCACGCTATGACAAAGCATAGCATAAGCAATACACAAAAAGCCTCTATTCATTGAAATTTACCAGATTTCCGTCTTGAGACATTCTGCGAATGTTATGTCTATATCTAATTGGAAGGCTATTGCCTGCCATTTAAATCTATATTTCGTTCCAAAGATACTCATATTTCTGATTTCTCCGAAGAAATCCATATCATAAAGAAATGTGGCAGGGCAAAAAAGGAAAAAAGATGAAAGAGTTACCATTTGTATAAGGGATGTCGGATTTCACGACTCCCCCGTTAAATAAAAAGTATAAGAAAAGCTACGCTGACAAAAAATGACTATTAATGACTATTAACGACACTGGAAACTAAACGATTGATTTATAGTAATATTCCCTTTATCTTGCACCCAATTTCATTATTCACAATTTAATTTATAAATCATGGAACTGACAATTATCGAAACAAGTGCTTATCAGGACTTGAAGAAACAACTAAGTATGCTGTCCGTGCAAATGATGGACTTTCAAAAGAAAATAGCCCCCGTAACACCGGACAAGTGACTGGATGCGCAGGATGTGTGCCTGGCTCTCAATATTTCCAAAAGGGCACTGCAGACTTACCGGGATAACGGGCTGATTCCTTATTCTAATATCGGTGGAAAATTCTTTTATAAAGAAGTGGACATCCAGCAAATTCTGGAGGAAGGACTAATCAAAAAAAGAAAATAAAGAGTATGGCAGACATTATCACTAAAGATTCGGAAGAGTTCAAGGAACTTACCGGATGGATCAAACGGACAGGAAAAAATCTGGAGGCTGCTGCGGCACGGATACGTCCGACGATTGCAGACGAACATTATCTGAGTGGAGATGAGGTATGCCGGATGCTTCATGTTTCCAAGCGTACATTACAAACACTACGGGATGAAAAGGCAATACCTTATACCTCAATTACCTCTGTCGGGGGTAAACTGCTCTATCCGGAAAGCGGGCTATACGAGGTACTAAAAAAGAACTATAAAGATTTCAGGCGTTACTTGAAATAAGCAACCTGCCTGAATACGAAAAACACCCTTCAACATTTGCTGAAGGGTGTTTTTTCATACTTATTCTAATTGGCCAAGCGATACACGGAACCAATCTTGTCGCACATCCTATCCGTATCTTCCCCAACCTTCGGATTGATCAGTTCAGCATAGACTTGTGTGGAAAGAATCGATTTGTGTCCTAATACTTTTTGCAAAGTTTCTAACGGCATGCCTTTCAATATAGCCAAAACTGCAAAGGTATGTCTCCCGATATGAGGGGTGATATTTACATTACAATCACACTTTTTCCCTAAAACCTTAAAACTACTTTTCATGGTTTCATAATCACCGACGGGGAAAACGCAATCAGGAGAATCTTTCTTTTTGTTATCACCCTTATACTTTTCTACAAGTTCAATTGCTATAGGTAATAATTTCACGACGTATGCTACGCCTGTTTTTATACGGTTTCCCATGAGCCATGTGCCACCATCAGAATCTGTATGGATATTCTTATAAGTAATTGCTTTCAGATCTGCGAAGGCGAGGCCTGTGAAGCACATGAAAAGTAGCATGTCACGCATAGCCTGCTGACGTTTATACCTCAATTCTACATGTATAAGCCTCTGCAGTTCTTCTTCAGAGAGAAATGAACGTCTTTTATATCCCGGCTTACATCCAAAACCCGTGAAGGGATGAACTTTTATTAAACCTTTCTCTTGAGCGATATGCATTAGCCATTTCATGGTATTAACACGTCCGAATGCTGTAGAACTGGCCGAGCCGCATGTGCCCAACATCCAATTATAATAGTCTTCAATAAAATCTTTGTCAAGTTCATCAAGTGCAATGTCCTCAACATTCTTTTTGTCTTTCAAAAAAAGCAATGCGCTCTTATAATCGGCTACTAAACCAAGATAGGTGCTTTTTGCCTTTTCCTTGCCTACTTTCTCCTTGTATGACTCAAGCTGTTCCCTGAAAAGCTCCATAAGGGTGTGGGAATCTTCTTTAAAACCGACATAGCGGCTATAGACTTTCTTGGCTGTGACAAAACTGTCATGATCGCATATGTATTGGTAATGCTTGGCAATTTGGGCTTTGGCATTATCAAGTTCCTGGTTTAACATTCTAGCTTCTTCGGATTTCCCTTTAGCCCTATTAGCTTTGGCGTCCCATAAAGAAATAGACACCTCCTTCTTACAGCTAAAGCAAGCTGTGGTCTTGTTGATGGTAATACGTCCCATTACAGGTACTTTACCATTCTTAATCGATTGATTTTTAGTGTAAAACAACACTCTGAATGTACTTCTCATAACTCAACTTTTTTAGTTACAAATTTAATTACTGTTGAGGTATTTGAAGTTATGAAGAATAATGCAATATATTGAAAACTAATGCCTTATATCCGATTAGTAGGCAAATTGGAAGAGGTAACAGATAAGTAACATAACTCACTCCCAAATATGCTCTATTTAGCTTTATTCACCACATCCGATTAAAACATTAGTTTTATAACTATTTGAATTTTAATAGGTTTGCACTATATTTGCGCATCTTGAAAAAACACTTTGTTTCGTGCCTCGAAACAGATTGTTTCACACGTTGAAACAGATTGTTTTGCGCCTTGAAACAGATTGTTTACCGGCATGAACAAGACATTTGATGCATGGATTCTACAAATTACTACATAGTCTTCTATAAATATGCCAAGATTCTTACACACGAGACAGCGTGTGAGATAAAGGTATCTTACACACATCTGCAACCGTATCTTGCACTGCATAAAACAATTGTATATCAGCTAATTGAATCCGATTAGTGTAAGGTGCAAGATGTTTTTGCATTTTCAA
>NZ_EQ973357.1:73052-124521 GCF_000157055.1 Bacteroides sp. 2_2_4
CAAACTTTATAGAGTCGATTAAGTTTTAATTATTTATTTGTCAGTTCACTATTCAGTAATTATAATTCAATCGCAGCCTTTAAAGGTAATTGATTGGAAGCCGGACCGACAAGAATCTCAAATACCCCCTTTTCTACTACAAAGCGGTGTTGATTCATATCGTAATAAGAAAATGCGTCTTCATTCAATACAATAGAAAGGCGTTGTGTCTCTCCTTTCTTCAAGAACACCTTATCATAGCCTTTCAGTTCTTTCAAAGGACGGGGAACGGAAGATTCTACATCATGCACATATACCTGGGCTATTTCCGAAGCATCCATTTTTCCTGTATTCTTTATATCAAAGCTAACCGTCACCTGATGTTCACCGGTTTTCTCCACAGCTAAATTACTATAAGCGAAAGTAGAATAAGACAACCCATAGCCAAATGGATAAAAAGGTTCTTTACCCGAACGGTCATATCCCCGATAGCCAACAAAAACACCCTCTGAATAATCGACACGTTTAATTTCCGCTTTCAGATTCTCATAATAGCTGTCATGCACCGGATTATCTTCCCATTTCTTTTCGATAGAAATCGGCAACTTACCACTCGGAGAAATCTTTCCAGTCAATATTTCGGCTATTGCCTGTCCACCCTCCTGTCCGGGATACCATGCCATCAAAATCGCTTTTGCAGCCTCATGCCAAGAGGTAAAGTCAACTCCACCGCCAGCATTTAACACTACTACCAGATTCGGATGCAGAGAAGCTACTTTCTGAATGAATAATTCCTGATAATGTAACAGAGCAAACGGGCGATCGAACCCCTCTCCTTCTGTATTGCTATTGAAACCAGTACAGAATACAACATTATCCACCTTTGCCAATCCTTGACGAAGTTTCTCTTCATTCAGCCTGGATGCTTTAAAACGGATAATTGCTGAAGAGATATTATCAAAAAACTCGATTCGGAAGCTGTATTCTTTACCTGCCTCAACCGGCAGTTCCACTTCACGGCTTGAATATGAATGATTACCCCAGTCGCCTGTAATATGCTTATCATTCACAAACAGGCGATAACCATCATCGCCACCAATGGATAGTTTTAATAATCCATCCTTTTGAGACATATAACTGGCTGTCCAACGGACAGAAAATCCATCTTCCGGAAAACCTTCCAGTGGTGCTCCATATTGCCAGTCATAATCAACTGATGCTTCTGTACGAATGACCTCCGGTTGTCCCGAAAGCGTTTTATTCTTAAAATATTCGGCTTTAAATCCTTTCGTCTGCCGAGCGGCATCCGCGTAAAATTCATGAAGAATATCCTCATAAATCACATCGTCCGTCAACAGAACGAGGTTCTTTTTTTTCAGTTTTTCCAGTCCCTCACTAACAGATACCGTAGAAAATGGAGTTACAAAACCACTTCCACCACCCGTAGGAATGCGGTCGGCATTGGGCCCCATCACAGCAGTCTTTCCTTTCAAGGGGAGTAGATTTCCTTCATTCTTCAGTAAGACTACACCTTCGCGTGCCAGTTCTAAAGCAGCCTGGCGGGAAAAAGGATTATCCTGCGCGATGTTACTGTCTTTCTGTTCCTTATCCAGCATGCCGTAAGCAATCAAGGTCTGCAAGATATGCTGCACTTTCAGATTGATGGTTTCTTCTGTCACCGTACCGTTTTTGATAGCAGGTATAAGATTGTCGACATTCATAAAACGTCCTTTCGGCATTTCAAGATCAAGTCCGGCATTAGCGGCTCCTACGGCAGAATATACGGAAGTCCAGTCCGACATTAAGATACCTTTAAATCCCCAGAGATTACGCAAGATATCAATATTCAACCATTTATGTTCGGTAGCATGGACACCGTTCAGAAGATTATAGCTGTTCATTACAGCACTTACATTCGCTTCCTGTACAGCTTTCCGAAAGGCCGGAAAATAAATCTCGTGCAAAGTACGTTCGTCTATGTCCGAACTGGCATGATGACGGCTCCATTCCTGATTATTAGCTGCAAAGTGCTTGATGGTGGCAATAACTCCTTCCGATTGCACGCCTAGGATATATTGTTTAGCCGTTTCACCCGTTAAATAAGGGTCTTCGCCAAAGTATTCAAAGTTACGTCCACACATAGGAGCACGGTAGATATTTACTCCCGGTCCGAGCAGTATATTCACTCCTCTGGCTTTGGCATCCTGTCCCAATCCTTGCCCCAGTTGATAAAGCAGACTCCGGTTCCAGGTAGAAGCGGAAAGTATTCCGGAAGGATAGAGAGTGCTCTTGGGGGCATGATTACGAATTCCCTGCGGTCCGTCCGCCAGTTTTATTTCAGGAATCCCCAGACGGGGGATTGCACGAAGCGAGAAGCTGGTATATCCGGAGATATACTCTATTTTCTCTTGCAAAGTCATTTTAGATACAATTTCCCTGGCACGTTGTTCGGCTTGGGGAGTGATTGTCTGCGCACAGGTTAATATGCTCCATGCAAGCATACATAAACCTATGCCTCCTATTTTCTTTTTCATGGTGATTTTGTATTAATATAGCATTGTTAAAAACCAACTAGTCTATCAGTTCTATTTTAACGGTCTGTCCCTGTACCAAAATATGATATTCTCCGGCTTCAAGGAACCGTTTACCATCCTCATTGACAAAACCGAAATCACGTTCCAGGTCTATGTCAAAACGGAAAGTCTTCGTTTCTCCGGCTCTAATCAACTGTTTTTCAAAGTGTTTCAGTTCTTTCACCGGGCGGGTAATCGAGCAATACGGATCGGATATAAACCAATGAACAGTCTCTGCTCCATCGCGAGCACCGACATTAGTGACAGTCACTTCTACAGACAATCGATCGCCGCGCTTCACTTTAGTAACAGAAGGGGTAACGGTGCCATACTTAAATTCGGTATAACTTAATCCATGCCCGAACGGATATAACGGATCGCTTGTTATATCTTTATAGAATCCTTGATGTCCACGTCCGCTCTTGCGGCGATTGTAATAAATAGGAATTTGTCCCGTTGAATAAGGGAATGTCATGGCAAGTTTACCGGATGGGTTGATACGTCCTGATAATATACCGGCCATCGGCAACGCGCCATTCACACCCGGTTGCCAGATTTCCAGTATAGCATCGGAAATTAGTTCCAGACGATTCAATTCCAACGGACGTCCATTCACCAATACCAGTACGATAGGCTTTCCGGCTTTCTTCAGTTCTGCGGCCAGTTCTTCCTGAATCTGCGGTAATGCGATAGAAGAACGGGAAGCATTCTCCCCACTCCAGGTCATCATCTCACCCAAACAAAGAACAACTACATCAGACCAGCGTGCAGCTTCCAATGCTTCTGCAAATCCTTCTTTGTTATCTCCTTTCGTAGCACAGCCTGCTGCATAACGCAATTCAGCTTTTCCTGCAAATTCAGTAGCCAGTCCATTATAGAGCATGGCAACATCCGTATCTTTTCCATGACCACACCAGGAACCCAACAAGTCCCAACCATTTTTTGCCATTGGTCCTATCACGGCAATCTTCTTTTTATCAGTCAGCGGTAATGTTTTGTTTTCATTTTTCAGCAAGACCATGGATTCCGCCGCAAGCCGGGCTGCAATATCCATACTTTGCGGACGGAAGAAACGTTCTTTCTCACTTGTTGCGGGAGTATAAGGACGTTCGAACAGGCCGAGACGGAATTTCAAAAGTAGAACACGACGTACAGCTTCATCTACTTGAGCTACCGATACTCTGCCCTCTTCTACCAACTCCTGCAAATGGCGGTCGTAAGCATGAGACATCATATCCATTTCAAGACCGGCAGTAAACGCATGCCAGGCTGCTTCTTTTTTGGTCGCTGCCAATCCCTGATTTTTCAACTGTTCGATGGCTCCCCAATCGGAAACAATAAATCCATCATGCCCCCAACGTTTCTTTAATATCTCGGTCATTATGTAAGGATTGGCCGAACCCGGCACACCGCTGATATCATTAAAGGAACTCATCAGTGTTGCCGCACCTGCTTTCACACCCATCTCGTAAGGGAGCAGATAAGTATCCCAAAGAGTTTGTTTGGATATCTCGGTATAGACATAGTCACGCCCGGCTTCGGATGCCCCGTAACCTACATAATGTTTCAGACAAGCTGCCATACGGTTTTCTGCTGACAAGTCATCTCCTTGATAACCTTTGACGGAAGCTGCACCGAATACCCCGTTTGTATAAGGATCTTCACCATAACCCTCTGCCACACGTCCCCAGCGGGGATCACGAGCCACATCAATCATCGGTGAGAAAGTCCAGTCCACTCCCGACATACGCGCTTCCTGTGCAGATACAGCACACGCCTGCTCTACCAAATCCGGATTCCAGGAACAAGCCTGTGCCAACGAAATAGGATACACGGTACGGAAACCATGAATTGCATCGTAGCCGAAAATAATAGGAATACCCAGACGAGACTCTTCCATTGCTTTTTTCTGCATACTATTACGCAGTGCGGGATTTGTTTCGAAGTAAATCAGAGAACCGATTTCTGCGGGCACTTTCTTCACTTCTTCACCTACATTATTCACATTGTTATTCCGTCCCAGGGTATATTGATTAAGCTGCATCATTTTCTCTTCCAAAGTCATGCGGGATAGGAGATCATTTACGCGTTTCTCTATCGGAGCCTTCGGATCTTTATATAGTGCAACATCTTTTTTATCTTTTGCCGAAAGGGTGCATATAGAACCTAGCAAACATAATCCGTAAACCAATACTTTCTTTCTCATCGGTGTTTTCGTCGGTTAATTAGTATATAAATATAGCTTTATCAGACAGCCACAACATGGCTTCTTTTTATCGTCTTTCAGATAAATCAGTCACCTTATACGGATGCTTCACTGCTGCATGAGCAGCTTTCTGGGCAACAGCTTTTCGAGCCTCATCCAGGCTCTCCGGGGCATAAGGATTTCCGATTACATTGCGTTTGAAGATACGTTCGAACCAAGTGCAGGCAGCAGTATAACGTCCGACTTTCACATCCAGATGATGTCCGTCCCGGTTCATATGATCGCCAATGAAAGAGGTACGGGCATTCTGTATGGCAGTGCCCGTAGGGATAATCATCTTAATCTTATATGCCTTACCTGCTTTTTTCACTGCATCTACAATTGCGTGATACATCGTCAGCTGATCGCGGTTGTAGTTTTTAAATCCACCGTGATTGGAAGTGGATGCATAGGCCCAAGTCTGGTGCAGCATCAACTTTGTTTTCTTGGGAAGACGGGCTTTTACATACTCTATGAGCTCGGGAAGAGAGGCTTCATACGTCTCATACATTCCGGAAAAAGTACTTGCCTGTTGCAGGCTGACATAATCCCAGTCTTCATCCGCCAACACCATTTCCAAAGACATCTTGCCTTTTTCCCGTTTCTTTCCATCCGTACCGATTTTCCGGTAGGCATAGGCAGGAGCATTTTCACGTGCATTCTTCACATGGCGTTCCAGAGAACAGCCACCAATAAACATATTGCCGATTATGGTTGAAATGCCTTCGGCTTCCGCAAGTTCATGCAGATATTGCTCAACGGCATCTTGGGAAAAGCTGTTGCCAATGGCAAGTATTCTGACCGTTTTTTGCTGGGCATATGCTCCTCCGGCAAGAAGGAGCAGTATGCACATACAAATCACTATATTTCTATATTGCTTCATTGTAATCAATATGATAAAAAACAAACCTTATTTCGCCAGGCTAATGCATAGTGCATTGATATGTCCTTCCGCGGCACTACCGGTATCAAGCCCTTTCACCTCGACAATGACCTTTCCCTCCGAATCCGGTTCTACATTCTCAAACTTGGCAATGTACTCCTCGAAGTTTGCGGCAGCAAACGAGGCAGCATCCTTGATACCTGTCTTCACTTCTTTAACCGCACTCTCCGTTTTACCTACCAATTTATAAGAAGAGATACGGGCGTCTTTGCTTCCATTGAAACGGATGGCTAAAATAGTGAAATTATATTTCCGGGCTACATCCAGTTGAGAGATTTCTATTCTTCCTGGACCTACATCACCCTGGTTTTTCTCTCCTTTCACTAACAAACCGTCTTTCCATGCAGTCAGAGGAAATTCCACGCCATCCACCGTCACTGGGCTAGCCGGTTCGGAACCGACTCCAGCATGAGTCGCAGTAAATCCGTCAAGCACTCTGACACCAATATTCGTATAATTGTTTTCCACATCTTTTATCCAGCTGGTGGTTGAACTTTCCTGATGAGAAGTTATATTATTCCACGGAGTGGCAGAAAGTGAAGTCGGACCGAAATCAATATAGATGGGGGCTTTCAAGTCGGTGTCAGATATCTCCGGTTGCTTGAAGTCAACCAAATCGGTCACTTCATCAGGTTTCTGCACAGCGTAATGGGCAGCATTTTGTGCAATCTTCACTACCTGCGGGTCAATCGTTTCGGGAGCATACGGGTTGCCAACAACGTTTTGTCCCGTAATCATCTCAAACCAGGTGCAGGCAGCAGTATATCGCCCGTAAGTAACCTCCAGATGATAACCGTCACGGTTGAATGCATCACCCAGGAATGAGGTGCGGCCGTTCTGTATGGCTGTCCCCGAAGGAATCAACAGGCTCAAATCCGTATGATTCGTCATAGCCTGTCGTGCAGCCGTTACGATAGAAGAATACATCGTCATCTGGTTGCTATCATAATCCGGGAAACTTTCATGAGTGGAACTGGAAGCGTATGCCCAAGTCTGATGCCACAGCAGTTTAGCTTTCGGACAACGTTCCTTTATTCCTGCAATCAAATCAGCCAATACCGTATATGTTTCGTATTTACCGGATTTACCGCTCGCCTGTTGCAGACTGATATAATCCCAGTTTTCATCCGCCAATCCCTGTGATAGTTTATAATCGGTTTTACCTACTTTCTCGCCTTTTACTATTTTACGATATTCATAAGCAGCGGCATCCGACTGGAAGTTAGCCCAATGCTTATCCAGGTCACAGCCGCCAATATACATATTTCCGATAATTAACTCATAGCCTGCCGCTTCTGCCAGTTCATACAGATATTGCTCAACGGCATCCTGCGAGAAACTATTGCCAATTGCCAGTATTCGTATAGCATTTTGCTTTACGGTCACCGGAATTGTAGCAACTAGCGGTTTTGTATTTGTAGGACATTCGATAGAAATCGCTGTGCTACCATCCGCAACACCCGTAATAATAATGCTATTATTATCTTCGCTGACAGCTACTGTAGCGATGTTTGCATCTTTGGAAGTACAGGTATATTCCGGTTTCAGCTCTTCTTCACCACCAACCGATACGTTCAGAGTGACAGATTCACCAGTCATGACAGTGACTTCCTTAGAAGCAACCACCATCCAGTTTCCATCTACATATACTATTTTTTCTTCTGTCTGGGTTACAATCTTCTCCGAGTCCGAGCAGGAAACCAACGAACTGCCAACAGAAAATAACGTTACTAAAAAGAATAATCCGCTCAACAGAAAATTATTCTTTATTCTGAAATGCTTTATCATAAGTACTTTTAGTTATTTCTTTTTTTCATGTAATAATCTCTCATCAGATACCATGCCTTCTTGCGCATTCCCTGATCGGATATTAACCCTTTGCGGTTCCAGCCATCCTGATTAGTGGGGTGGAAACGGAACGGAGAACGGAAGTCGAACAGAATCCAGGGAGATACTCCACGCAGGTTAGGGATATTGTCGAACATACGGATATTGTCTCTATACAGACGTGCCTGATACTCTTCACTCCAGGAGCTGACTACATTCTCATCGCCGGACTGACCGTACAGTGCTTCACCACCAAATTCAGAAATAATCAACGGTTTGTCCGTCACTACTTCCCAGATTGCATCTTTCGGTTCAACAGGCCATGGATGATACCAGCCCATATATTTATTGATTGCTACGACATCCAATTGGGAAGTAAAGGAATCTTCCATTACAAAACGCTGTTTCTCACTGTTAAAGCGCACAAGGTCAAAAGCGGCGACATACAGACGGGTAGTATCCAGTTGTTTGCCTGTTTCAAGCAGGGAAGTCAAAAAATCATTCCGTTCTTTGGAAGGCTGTGTTTCATTGGCAACACCCCAGTAACCTACTGCACAACGATTCTGATCGCGCTTTATCATTTCAGAAAGCATCTTCTGTGCTTTCTTACGGGTATCTTTGTCTGTAAAGTCAATGCCTTGCCAAATAGGAATTTCCTGCCAGAGAAGGAAACCCATCTTTTCTGCCAAGCGTACCGTGTATTCATTCTGCGGATAATGTGCCAGACGAATCATGTTCACACCAAGCGCCTTAGCTTCATTCAGCAACATAGCTGCATCGGCTTCCGAGAAAGCACGTCCCATGCGCTGCGGAATCTCCTCATGGAAAGAGATGCAACACATAAATGTCGGTTTCCCGTTCAGGTAAATATCCGTTCCTTTCACTGTGATGTTACGGAAGCCTATTTGTTCCTCCACGCGGTCGGTACTTGAAGAAATGGCCACACCATAGAGTTTCGGTTCTTCGGGCGACCAGCGTTGCAGTTTCTTTGCATTCAATACGGTTTCCGCTTTTCCTTCCGCATCAGTGGTAAGTTCCGCATTGATTTTAAGTTCGGAGATGGCGACTGTCACCTTTTCACCTGCCTTTTTATCAGAAAGACGTACACGGGCAATGATCCGGTCGGGAGCATTTTTATCCAGTTGGATGAAGTAATCTTCTATAAATGTGCGGGGAGTTTTCACCAGCAACACATCTCTTGTGATGCCGCCATAATTCCACCAATCGAACGCCATAGCAGGAATGGCGTCCTTGGTACGACGATTGTTCACTTCTATTGCCAGGAAGTTATCGCCATCTTTCAACAGGTCCGTCACTTCTACTTGGAAAGGGGTGAAGCCACCTTCATGTTCTGCTATTTCTTTTCCGTTCAGGTAGACTTTGCAACGATAGCTGACAGCACCAAAATAAAGAAACTGACGCTTGTCTGCCAGACGTTTGGCATCAAAATGACGCGCATACCATACAGTACCCTCATAATATTTCAGTTCGGGCGACTGCGAGTTCCAGTCTCTCGGGACATTAAGACGCAAGCCGCCTTCGAATGCATATTCGTAGAAATCAGTATTTCCTTTCGGTTGCTGATTTTCATAGATTTTCATTCGTTGTCCCTGATCGTACAGGTCGATAATGGCATTCCATTTACCATTCAGTGAATGAATGTCACGACCGTAGACATTCGTTATCAGTTCTTGTGCCGCAACGCTTCCTGCAAAAGCGATCAGCAACAACAGACATAGATTTAATTTCTTACCTATTTTCATTTATCTATTAGTTTGTGGTATTTATACATTATTCGTTTCTCGATTCATTCTTCAGGAAATTCATCACCCAGTTCCAGGCAGCACTCCACTGCTCTGCATAGGCATAATGGGCAGTCGTTTCGGCCACGAACAACTCTTTCGGAGCATTAATCATGTTGTAAGCCGAATAAGTGGTGGTAGGCGGACAGACCATATCATTATAACCGAAAGTATAGAATCCCGGTACTTTAACCTGCCGGGCAAAGTTGACTACATCAAAGTACTGAATGGTTTTAATCTTCTCCGGTGTCCGGTTCCTTTCATCCTTAAACATGTGCGGCCAACCTCCTGCGCGACCATGAGCATAGCCTGCAATATCACACAAAGCCGGATAGAAAGAAACTAATCCTTTGACACGGTTATCCAGTCCGGCAATCACTATGGAAAGTGCTCCGCCCTGACTTCCACCGAAAGTTGCCAGATTACCATTAAATTCGGGAAGTGTGTAAATGAAATCAATGGCTCTTACACAGCCTGTATAAACCCGTTTATAATAATACTTATCCCGATCGTCCGTATTGAATGAATGGTAATTCTTCAAGGCCCCGTTATAAAGTCGGTGATATACATCCCCCGTCAGGTTGACCGGAATGCCGTGAATACCGATCTCCAAAATGATAAAACCATTTCCGGCACGTTCGGGCTCCCCGTTATATGCGCGGATACCCGCACCCGGTACTTTCAAGATGGCCGGATATTTTCCGGGAGCTTTCGGCACACAAAGGATGCCATACATGCGGGATGCATAGTCATTATTCGCAAAAGAAACATGATATACATTCACTTTGTCCGTACACTTTTCCGGCAATAAAGTCATTATAGGTTCCAGCGCCCACTTTTCAGCGGCTTCTTTGGTGCTCTTCCAGAATTCAAGAAAATCGGCGGGCAACGGAGTAGTCGGTTGTAGCTTCTCCGGATCAAAGCCGACGGTAGCTACACCTTCATATTCACGCCCTTGATAACTGACAAAAGCACGGCAACGCAGGAAACCCTCTTTTTTCATTGTACCTGCATTAATTTCGAGCTTTTCATTCTTCAAAGGTTGTTTACCTGTCTGATGAGGTTTCATCATATCTTCCGAAATCTCATAACGCACTTCCAGATGATCCTGTGGAATATTGCATTTCAGTACAGCTACTTTGAATTTCACTTTTTCTCCCGGTTGATACAACCAATTGGTGTGGTCGGGAGTGACCAGCACTTGAATCAGCCTTTCCGCCGGTTGCCCGTACACAACGAATTGCACGGCAACAAACAAAGCAAGAAAAACAGAACGCAAACTTTTTATCATAATTCCATTATTGTTTATAGTCTTTTCATGGTTTTACCTGGTATTGATAAAGAGTGAAAGAATTCTTATCATTCAACTCGAAACTTACTTTACCCTGTACACCGACTTCAGCAACAAACTTTTTGCCATTTCCCATCAAAGGAGTAAAAGTTACCTTCTTGCCCTCCGGAAGCCAAGTATCAATGGTTCTTTTGGCTATATCATTGTCTTCGCGGTAAATAATGAGATAACCTTGCGTGTCAGAGACTATTGATTGAAATCCTGTCCACGAGCGTCCCGAAGGTTCTTCACCAATGGGTAATATGATGCCTTGATGAAATTGAAGTTGCAAGGGTTGATATTCCTTGAGCAGAGTTGCCGTAGCATAAGCCTCTTCGGGCAGGTTCGAAGCCTCCATCCAAGCCAATGGCTGTGCCGCCAGGGTGATGGCAAAGAGGTAGTCGAAACTATAACGAGCGGGAGCAAATGGATCGGTAGTGCTGTACTTATCGGCATTACGCCATTTATTAAGGAATTCTATCTGCATCTTCTCGGCCGGTACATAGCGAGACAGCATCCAAAGATTACGCAAGGTGCGATAGGGATAATAGTTGCCCCAATCGGTATAACGGTTTTCCAGGAAGATATTGCCATACTCATTCATATAATGATATCCACCGCGACGACCGGCAGTGGCATCGAGGTTGAAAATCACCTCATGGTTGGTTTGTGCTAACACGGCATCAAACAACCGGCGCAAATTCTGTTCGGCTGTTTTAGTAGGTATTTGTAAGCCATCTATCTTGAAACAGCAGATGCCATACTCCTTGTAAAGCCCGATAATGACTTGCGCGTCTTTTTGCCAATCGGCAAAATCATTCTGTATACTAGGATTGAACCATAATCCGATACGAATACCCAATTTCTTTCCTTTCTCTACAATGCGTTTCAGTCCATGAGGGAATTTCGTGGGGTTGGGCGTCCAGTAATCGGCATTTTTCCAAATATCTTTAAAGCTGCCTCCGGCTGTCTTTGAGTTGGGACTTTTTCCGCTCTGCCAACCATCGTCCAGTTGAAAGAGGGTGACACCCAGACGTGCGGCACGATCCAGCTCAGCCAGACAGAAAGCCTCATCTATTTTGGCATCCTGACTACGGTCACCCCAGGTATTGAGCATAATCATCTCATCCTGTGCGGCAGTGTGGTGGCGCAGTTGTTTTTGATAAAGGCGCAATGCTGTTAGTGCTTCTTGTTCATCTCCGGTATAGACACCGGTAACGCATCCATAAACACGAGTCCAGCTATCCGGTTTCACATCATCAGATGCAATGCCCAGACCCACTACCATAAAATCGCTAAAGTCGGCCACGAAGTCGGAACCATTATAATGTAATTGGGTACTGCTGCAAGGAGCCTCTTTCAAGAAAAAGAAACCTTGCCGGGTAGCCACATCGTGAGCAAAAAGCAGATTACCACGATAGGTATTGCGACGGTAAGGAAGCCAGGTACGTTCTGTCACCAGATTGTCGTTCCAATCAGTATAGTCGAAGAACTCTACCGTACGGGCACGCCAATGATTACCGGAGAGTTGCAATCTGTCAATCGTCGGAGTTTTCACCCCCGTAGTCATATCGGCTGTGTGCTCTATATTTTTACGATCGGCATTAGAACGATTGTCATCTTTATTCTGGTAAAGTTCTACTTGTCCTTTCAGATAGGTATCGCAGGCAATGGCGGGACAGTCTGCATAAATGCGATAGCGACGTTCTATACTTAGAGAACCGATGGTGCAAGCCACAGTGGCTTGCAGATAGCTGGCATGTATACCATTCGTTGGAATCTCATTCACAGTGAAAGTAGCAGCTGTAGAGATGCCTTTCACAATCGAGAAGTCGGGCTCTTTGCCTTGAGCCGGGATTATTTTTCCACATAGCTTATCGGTGAGGCTAATGGTGACAGGTGTACCATTATTCCACAGCATGGTACGCTCCATGTAGTTATTGCCCATACGTAGTGTATCACCTTTCAGGAAAGCATAATAGTGTTGTCCCCCCCAAAGCGGCAATCCCAATATGGTTGAGAGAAATATCGTGATAATACTTTTTTTACTCATAGTTTGTCTGCGGTTTGATGTAAGCCGGAGCCTCCAACAATTTGTTGGGTTCGTTGAAACGTTGGTTATCGGGTACATTGTGTTTGCCCAAGCCTGCCTGCATAAGCTGCTTTAATTCGGGCAGATGATGATGATAGATATCACGCGGTTCTACGCCATGCTTATGACAGAGTCCGGCTGCCATACCTACTACTTCGCCCATCATACCAGTAGTACGCATCACACGCACCGTACCCAAGGCTACGTGTGTGCAACTCATATTACGACCTGCCATAAAGAGGTTATCCACATTGCGCGAATAAAGACAACGATAAGGGACAGCATAAGGATGAATCCAACGATGCACCGTTGCCGACTTGAATTCATTATCAGGAAAACGCACACTGTTCACGCTATCGGGGAAGTGGAGGTCGATACTCCAAGTGGTAGTAAACGAAGCATCCTCGTGCGCCACATTTTTGTCTATATCGTCTTGTGCTAACACATAGTCGCCCAGAAGGCGGCGAGATTCACGTTTACCGGAAACATACGCCACCCAATCGAGTGAACGGTTGGCATACTTTTTACGATCCGCATAGTGATTCTTCAGATAGCTCCAATTGGAATATACCACCAAAAGTCCATAGTCGCGTATGCGTTCAGCCTCGGTGATTTGATTACGGTTCATTCCTGTTTCCCATTTCCATTCGCCCATAGTTACAGGCTCGCAATTATCAGCGCCAAAGCGCATACCATATTCGAAGCGGGGGAAAGAGGTCTTCTTCTTCATGTCCTTGCTATACCATTGTACCGATGCGCCCATCACTAGCGAGTCGGGCTGCTCGGGAGCGAGACTTTCGCCATATTCATCGCGGCCTTCACGTCCCATAGTCCAATCGGCACCGGCTAAGTAGCCTATGGTAGCATCGCCAGTGCAGTCACTAAAAAGAGGAGCGGTAAGTTCCGTTTGTTCACCTGTCTCAATGTGTTGAATAGTGACTGATGCTATGCGATCACCCTGCATCTTTACGGCCACAGCACGTTGCGAAGCATAAAGGGTGATATTCTTTTCGGCAGCTATAAAGTCTTCCTTTTTCTGATCTTCATAATAGTCACCCGGTTGGGCATTACCGGAACGTTCATGACCGAATTCGCGTATCATACGACCTAACCCCTCGTTGGGTCCCTTTTCGATAATACCACCCAGGTGTACACGTATCTCCGACGAGTTATTACCACCCAGTACAGGACGATCGTTCACTAATGCCACCCTACAACCTAACCGGGCAGCAGCCGTAGCGGCACACATGCCGGCTACGCCTCCTCCCACTACCACAAAGTCGTACTGATGGGTGGGCACCGTTTGTTGTTGTTGCAAGCGGGCACGAAGTGCAGCTGTCTCTGCCTCGCCCCATGCAGTGGGTTGCGCATTCATATCAGTCGTGAGATAGATGGCATCACAACGACCATTAAAACCTGTAAGGTCTTTCAAAGCAAGGGTAATAGTACCTGCCTTCAATACGACCTTACCGGCGGACTGCCATTGCCAGGAATTACCGGTGTGTCCCAACGTAGTTTTCAGTAACTTACCACCTAAAGCCAGACGAAACTTTCCGGGTCCTTCGGCATCGGTCCAAGGTGAAGTCCAGTTGTAGGTGCGGGCATATACATAGTAAGTGCCCGCCTGGGGAATATTGATTTCTGCCGTAGCATCGGCCACAGGAATACCCATGCCATGTGCCATGAGATAGGGTGAACCCATTTGATCCATGAACTGCTGGTCGAGCACCCAGCCGCCTCGCTGGCTGAAGCTTTCTGCTTCGATGAGCAGTTCTCCGGCTACAGCCACAAGGCTACAGGCTACGGCTATGCATGTCAGTAAGATTTTTTTCATCATAGCACAGCGTTTTTTAATTATTGAATAGTTATATCACCCACTTTCACCCAACCTTTGGAGGTTTGATACTCATCGCGGGCTGAAATTAAGATACCAATGGCATTCTCTTTGGTAGTATCTACCAATCCTACTGCCCAAATGTAATTCCCTGCGGCTACATCAGTGAGTTTGATATTAGTAGTGTAAGTCTTGGGAGCTCCCTTCATCCAAGTGGCAATGTTTGCTTTGTCTTCTATATAGATGCGGACGGGCTCCTCTGTATTCTTATCGAGCAGAGCGATAGCAAGTTTGTACTTGTCACCATACTGCGGCAAATTGGTAGGACAGTAACCCCAACCCAAGTTCGACCAGCGGTGAGTAAGTGATACACTACTGCCACTACGAGCTATAGTAGGAATAGACAGACGGTCGGGATAGAGACGGTAACCACCTTCGGCAATAAACTCCTTCACCAAATGGAAAGCTGTATTGAACCAAGAATGAGTTTCACCTTTGTTCACGTTGGTATCAAAGCGGAGGTCCATCATGTTGACATAACCACCCTTGGCTTCATCATATTCTCCCTGGCGCACCTCGGCAAAATTCTTGTAACCATCGCCGGCAATAGAACCACCGTGTGATGATTCTACCCAACCACCTTCCATAGTAATAGGTACGATACCATGATAGGTAGTACTGATGCCACGCTCCCAATCCTTATAATATTGCTTCATGCCGAAAGCATCGTGACGCAAACAGAAGCCTTTAGCTACGGCACGTTTCACCATATCGGCAGCTACATCGGTATCGGTATCACTAAACTCTTTGCCACTAAGCAAACAGCGATGATAATTAATCATGATAGGCACTTTAGTGAAAAGGCGTGACATTACGTCTGTAATCCATTCAAATACTGCTTGTCTAGGAGCTTCATCACCTGTAGAGTATTTCAGGGTGTGAGTCTCGCCCCATTTGCCTAATCCAAAACCACTCACAAATTGAGTGACATCAGGATCATTGTATTTGGCTGCAAAAGCAGTAAGAAACTCTTCATACTCCCTCTGGAAAATGGGATCGTCCGGATAAGGTGTCCATACGTTTACACTACCGGTAGTAGTGGTAAATCCTTCAGCACCGGCCTCTTTTACATAATCGGGACAGGCATCTTCATGTTTGTCACGACTATCACACACAAAGGTAAAGGCGAGCTTCAAGTTTCGTTCTTTAGCTCCTTCCACCAGCATACGAAAACGCTTGGCAGGTTCGGTCTGTACACTTTCATCCCATACATATTTGCCTTTTTCAGGATTAAAGTTACTCCAAAGACCACGTACGTAGAGCGTATTGCCATAGTCAGATACCTTCACAGTACCTTCTGACGACTCGAAGTTATCATAAAGATCCCAGAAATCCATCATCATACCACTTCCAATACCCGCGTAAATGACCCATCCACTCATAGGGTTACGCTGCAGTTGGTAGCGTTCGGGCATGATATTGACGGTCGTGTTGCCTTCAATGTTCCAACTATAATCGGTTATAGGGGCATCATCGTCTGAACAAGCAGTGCCAATGAAAGACGTAGTAGCCAGCAGACACATCGACAAGGTCTTGATGCTGTTTTTTATTATTTTGTTCATAAAATATATCTCGTTTATTGTTATCATTTAAAGGTAGAATAAGAAGTGAAGTGATAAAAGCTCCACCTCTTATTCTTTCATTTTGGATTTATTTAATATCAAAGAGTACAGTGTTGTTCTCCAGGTCCACTACCACATAGTTACAGCCCTCCGGGATGAGGAAATAAGCATAGCGGTTATTGCCCTGACCTGTTACGGCTCCTTCTATCTTACCCGCTGTTACTGTGGTGTATCCATTGTAGCTATTACGAACAGCATCAGCAGTAGAACCAACGAACCATCCGTTATTAGCATATCGCAGCGTGCTGAAGTTCACCCAACCGGCATTTGTCTTCCCATAATTATCCTTATATTCATTACGTGGCAATACATCACCTTTATAAACGAATACTTTCGGATTGGCAACACTCTGAATAAGATTATACTTCACTTGACAGTACTTGAAGCTTTTTCCGGTTTCTTCATCAATACCCGAATCGTAAGCAAAACTATTGAAACCACCATACATGTGCAGTACATTGACTTCCTGACTCCATGGGTTTTTCCCCAGTTCGGTATTGTTGAACGATACGGTGAGTGGTTTCAGATCGGTAGCGGTCGAATAGATGGTAATAGATTTCTCCTCCTTATTCAATACAATGCGGTAAGTTCCATCGGCCGGAATTGTCCAATATTGTTTATCCACTTTGCTAATGAGTACTTGTCCGAATGTTGACAATTGACCATCTTCGATGTCATGACTATCAGCTATTTCCGGTACAATGGCCATCGCTTGTTCACCTTCGAAGGTGAGCGGGATGTAAAGGTTACCAGCTTTCAGTGCACCACGCCAAGCATAAATCTGGTCATTTTCGAGGACTTGAGCCATCTCAATCTGTTCCCCACCTACGGCACTACCAGCCAGGAATATCTGATCGGCTTCAACTACAGCACCAGCTTCTACTATCTTCACCGTCTGTTTACTCATATTCACAGTGATACGATAGGTAGCTGCAGATGGAATTAACCACGAATTGGCTTCAGCGCGATCGGATATGACGCCTGCCATTTCACCTGTGGTGATAGGGGCATCGGCGGTTTCCGGGCCAATGGCATTCAATTCGTCGGCATAGTCAACGGGGAAGTTTATCTTACCGGCAACCAAAGCTCCTTCGTAACTATAAATTCTGTTTGTCTCGTCTTTCAACGTCATCTTAATATTATCATCGCCTACGGCAGTACCTCCCACATAAAGGTTATCAGCTTTATACTGTTTGGGGCCATAAGTTTTGAACTTCACCGTTGCAGTAGCAATATCGGGCACCATAAGACGGGGACCTTCAAAGTTGGCTGTAACAGTAAAAAGGACTTCGCCAATGGTACTGGTGGTTAGACCGAAGTAATCGACCAATATATCCTGCATCTCTTTGTTGGTGTACGAGCGAAGAAATTCACCATCATCATCAAATTCCTTGATATTTGCAACATCGCTACCGATAAGCTGCATCTCATATTTATAAGTTGTGATATAATCTTCACCAAAATTGTGAGCGGTGCTCCACTTCAGCGTAAAAGCTGTCTCGTTGGGTTTACTTTCATCGAGCTTAATATATTCGCCCGAAGGAGTCAACTCAATCTCCGACTGGTTGCGTGAGGCAGTATTGTCTATCTCCTCTTCGCACGAGGTGGCAAGCATGCTCATCATTCCCACAGCCACCATTCCAAGGTTTCTATATAAATGCATTGTCTTCATGTTCGTAATAGTTTATAGGATTAATAACCCGGATTGTTGGGTAACAAGTTGGGACACAACTCCACATCATGTGTAGGCAGCGGCCACAAATATTCGCGTTCGGGGAAGATGCGTTTAGCACCCTGCGAACAATAACCGGCATTAAAGAGAGCTGCAAAGTCTGCTAAACCATCTTCGTCGATTTGCGGAGTCATTCCCCAGAACCAGAGGTTCTTGTTCACGATATTGTTCAGCAATTCTGTGGGGTCAATAAGCATGATGTAATTGTAACCATTCAATGCTTTTCCTGCCAATTTCCAACGCATCAAGTCTTGCAGGCGTTGGTTCTCCATAGCAAACTCCATGCGGCGCTCTATACGCAGGGCACGTCGCAGTTCGGTTTGGTTGGTAGTGGTCACGGCAGGATAACTATCAGTAGCTGTTACATTCACACCATAAGCACGAGCACGTACCATATTAATGGCTTTCAGCACGCTGTCGTCAATCAGGTTCTGTTCTATCATGGCTTCAGCATAAATCAACAGTACGTCAGCATAGCGCATTATGATATAGTCTTGTTCCACCTTTTGGTCTACTGTCCACGTAGCATCAATACCTTTCTTCCACAACAATCCTGTATATGAACTATATTGATTCACGATACGGGTATCTTGGTTGCTTTGTGTCTTACCTGTGGTATAGTTCATTACAGTTTTAGCTGCAGGACTGGGGTCGTATTCGAAACCACAGTGCTCGGTATTGAATTCAACGATGGTCATTGTACAACGCGGGTCACGGTTCTTGAAAGGCTTGCGAGGATCAAACAACGGTGATTCGTCAATAGGTAGCCCGTCAGTACAGAGATATGAGGCCAAGAGGTCCCATGAGGGATTGTATGAGCCATATCCTCCGGCATTACGAGGAAGACCGTTCTTCACAATCCAGGAATCGAGCATCACTTCGTTTTCAATGGAGCGAGGTATCACGAACACTTTCTCGTCATTCAGTTTGGTGCTCTGCTTGAAAAGTTTAGCATAGTCAGGTTCCAAAGAATAGAGTTTAAGATCCATACAAGCTTTGGCGGCTTGTGCAGCTATCTCATAATCACCCATATAGAGGGCAAAGCGCGCTTTCATAGCCAGGGCTGCTCCTTTGGTAGGATGGATATTTTCGTCTTTTCCATAGCTTTCAGGCAAACCGGCAATGGCTTTATCGAAATCAGCATACACCAAAGGAATCACTTCCGCTTTAGGTCTGCGACCACGTTGCAAAGCTTCGGAAATGGTTATAGTCTCTTCCTGATAGGGCACATCACCATAAAAGAAGATCAGTTCAGCATATTTGCAGGCACGACAGAAATAAGCCTCACCGGCATAACGATTATAAACTTCCTCGGTCACAGCACCCTTTGCCTTGTGAATATTTTCGAGCATTGTGTTGGTGCGGGCAATAAGTTTGAATGATTGCTGCCACAAAGCATATACTTCATACTGCTGGCCGTTCAGGGTTCCATCAAGCACGGTTCCACCACTTCCCGGGTTACGGTTCGTCTGACGATAGGTTGTGTTGTCCGACCATTGTTCGGATGAGCTAAGAGGTTCTTGCCAATAACCTAAAATATAGAAATCATTGGAAGCCAAACGCAATTCTGTTTCGGATGTGTACCAAGACTCGGTATTACCTTGCGATTTGGGTACCAAGTCCATGCTCTCGCAAGCAGCAAGACTCAGGCACATTCCGGCTAATAATATCTTTGTTTTCATATTCTATTCCTATTTATTTAAAAGTTAACTTGTATGCCCATTACTAAAGAGGTGGTAATAGGATAATCCGATGTACCCATTTCAGGATCCCAACCACTAGGGAAATTGCTCAAACAGAAGAGGTCACTACCACTCACATAGAAGCGGGCACGGTTTATACCGGCTTTTTGTGTCCAACTCTTAGGCAGGGTATAGCCTAATGTGATATTCTTCAAACGGAAGTATGAACCGTTGAACATCCAGAAGTTAGAGGTAGCATAGTTATTGCTCTTCGACACATTCGAAAGGCGGGGATACTTGGCTGCTAAATTCTCTTCAGTAGTATTGAAAGGACTCCAATATTTACCCTCGAGAATGGCTGGTACGTTACCATAGTTATCACGCAAAGGTTGTACCATAGAAGTAGAGAGGTAAGAATTTTGCTTGCCGATGCCTTGGAAAGCAAGACTGAAGTCAATGCCTTTGTACGAAGCGTTAAGGCTACCACCATACTGGAAACGAGGCAGTGAGTTACCCAAAGGTACACGGTCGTATTCGGGACTGATTACGCCATCGGGTACACCATCGGGACCACTGATGTCACGATACTTCAAGTCACCAACTGTAACGGTAGTACTAGTGCGAGCCGAGTTGTTCACTTCTTCTTGAGTTTGATAGATGCCCTCGCACACATAACCATAGAATTCATTGAAGAGCACGCCGGCACGTTTAATCTTACCACCACTGATTTGCTCACCATCATTCATATAATCAATCTTTGAAAGGAAGTCGGAGAAATTCACATTTACACCATACTTAAAATCTCCTATCTGGTCGTTCCATGCCACTTCAATATCATAACCATGAGTGGACATCTTACCTGCATTCGTACTAGGGTTGTTATATCCCATAAAATAAGGGATTTCGATATTCAGCAACATGTCCTTGGTCTCTTTCCAATAGTAATCGAAATGAAACTGCAGACGGTTGTTCAAAAAGTTGACATCCAGACCTAAGTCAGTACTGGTAGTCGTTTCCCAAGTAATATCTTCTACAGCCAACACAGCAGGACGAGCAGTTTTATCAGAAACTACACTTCCATCAGCCATATAGAAAAGTGAATTACCAAAACTCATCAAAGCAATGTAGGGGAAGTAGTTGCTGCCGATACGTTCGTTACCTAACATACCCCATGAACCACGCAACTTCAAGAATGAAAGCCAATCCCATTTGAGGTTCTTCATGAACTTCTCTTCACTCGCTACCCAACCAGCTGAAAATGAAGGGAAAGTACCCCAACGATAACCTTTGGCAAAACGTGAACTACCATCGTGACGCACGTTAGCCTGGAACAGGTAACGATCGGCATACGAATAAATAACACGGCCAAAAACAGAGTTTGAAGTATACTCTGAACCTGTACCGCTATTGGTTTGGAAATCTTCCGAACCGATATTGAGGTAAGGATAACCGGTCAGTTCATATTTATCGCGCGCAGCACCGAGACTTTCGCTCTTCATATAGTAGTTTTCGAAACCGGCCATTACTGTGAGATTATGACTGCCAAAGGTTCCCATATAGTTGGCAATTGCCTGGCTAGTGACATTATAATCATCGTTACGAGTTTCTGTGAGCGAATTGGTAGTCCAAGTGCTCCCGGAGTCGAAATAACCGCCAAAGGTTTCGGGATCATCGGGCAAGGTGTATCCACATGAATTTTTAAACGCTTTCTTCTTTTGATAGTTGATAAAAGGAGATACGATACCCGAGATGCTTAGCCCCTTGATAGGCTTGAAGGTTAGCGAACCTTTACCTGCCACCTGCGTACTGTGAGCTACCGAATTACCACCGGCTACAAGCAATCCATAAGGATTTGCACCACTCTTACCCGAAGCTAAACGACCATCATCCCAGGTTGCGGGGTAAATGGCGGGCATTTTACGCATGGTATCAAAAGGGTCATAGTTTGTGGCAGTACTCTTAGCATGACGGATATTTACGTCTATTTGAGCACTAAGTTTATCATTGATATTAAAGTCGTTGTTCGAACGGAACATGTAGCGTTGGAAACCACGACCGTCATAAAGACCGTCTACTTCGTCATACGAAAGGGTAGCTACCGACTTTACCGCTTTGTTACCGCCTGATACAGAGAGAGTATGAGTCATACGGGGAGCACTTGACTTCAAAATCAGATCAGTCCAATCGGTAATGGGGTAGTTGTTCGGATCAGTAGCATTATACTTCACCCAATTCTTGGTTTTGTCAGCCGTATATTCTTGGAAAAAACCACCAGTAGGGTTATCGTTGTATTTCAACTCGTTGCTCATCTCCAAGTAGCGAGTGACTCCCACCATACTAGGTTGTTTAGTAGGAATTTCCCAACCAAATTCAGCATTATATTTCAGATTGATTTTACCGGTATCGTTACCGCGCTTGGTAGTAACTAAGATAACACCAGCAGCAGCTTTCGAACCATAGATACTGGCAGCCGCAGCATCTTTCAATACAGATATGCTCTCTACATCATTAGAATTCACATAGTCGAGCGAACTCTGCACACCGTCTACAATCACTAACGGGCTCGATTCACCCATAGTGGTAATACCACGCACACGAATAGAGGCGGCTCCTGCACCGGGAGCAGAGCTATTACGCGTCACCATCACACCAGAGAGTGATCCTTGCAATGCATTGGAAAGCATGGCTGTACGCTTGTTCACCAGCTCTTCTCCCTTCACGGCTGCCACCGCACCGGTAAGGTCTTTCTTCTTTACCACACCGTAACCGATAACAACTACTTCGTTGAGCGCTCTGCTAGCTTCTTCCATTACTATGGCATACATATTTTTGCTATCTATCCGCACGATTTTATCCACAAAGCCCACATAGCTAATGAGCAATTCGCTACCCTCGGGAACGTCTATCTGAAACTTACCATCAAGGTCGGTGATAGTAGCTGCATCACTACCTTTCACACGAACCGTAGCACCAATCATCGGAAGATCAGTTGCATCGACTACCTGACCAGAGATGCGCTTCGCCTTTTTCACTTGAGTAGTAGCCTTTTTAGAAGGATTAGCAGTGATGGTTACTTGACGGTTCTGAATGGTATATTTCAAATCGGCTAGCCGACATACTTCCGTCAAAATAGCATCGATCGACTTTCCTTTCAACTCGATGTTCACTTTGTTGTTGAGACGATCTTTTACAGGTTGATCATAGACAAAAACATATTGGCTATGTTTTTCAATGTAGTCGAACACTTGTTTCACTGTCGAATCTTCGGCTTTAAGGATATACATCCCATTTACCTTTTCGAACGAAACAGTCGACGCACTAGAATAAGCGGGCACAGACAGTAGTCCAGCCAAACAGAAAGCTTTTGCCAAGCTTACCACCGTAGTTGTGATTGTTTTTCGATTCATAATATAAGATTAATAATTAATATTTATTGCATAACGATTTATGAGTAATCTACCAGTTAATTGTTGATTTTAAGTTTACCGACTTTGCACCATCCCTCAAATAGAAGATTCTTGTCGACCGCCATTTTCAAGCCCGGCTGGCATGCTTTGGTTGTATCAACCAAACCAATAAGCCAAGTGTAGTTTCCCTTTTGAAGTCCATCCAATTTGACAGTTGTGGTATAATGACCATCACGCCCTTGTACCCAAGTTGAGAGATCAGCCTCATCTGCAAGCTGTTTTTTCACAATGTTATGATTGTCATCCATCAAAGCGATGCAGACTTTATATTTTCCTTTCCATTGAGGAATATTGGTAGGACAGTATCCCCAACCCAGATTGCGCCAATTGTGTTGCACGCTCACACGCTCGCCTGAACGGGCTTTATTTACAAAACTGACCTCTGTGGGATAGAGCCGGTATCCTCCCTCACGTTCGAAACGCTTCACCAAATCGAAAGAGCTATTAAACCACGAGGCTACTTCATCACCAATGCGAAGATCCATCATATTGACATGGGCATTACGGCTTTCTTCGTACTCGCCCCAGCGCACATCTTCCGAATGCCCCTGGCGATACTTGCCACTAGGATCAATCCAGTAACGGTGGTGCGCTCCGGTAATCCATCCTCCCTCCATAATGATGGGCAAGCGAAAGCGGTAAGCACGGGCAAAATCTTTTTCCCACTGTTCGTAGTAACCAGTCATGCCAAAAGCGTCGTGACGAATGGTGTATCCTTTGGCAATGGCTCTTTCGAGCAATCTTTTACTATCAGGGTGTGGTTCTGCCCAGCTGATGGTATCTCCCACCAAACGATGGTAGTTTATCACCAATGGTACACGTTTGAAAGCTTTTGCATAGGTATCGGTAATCCATTCGAATACTTCTACTTTATTTGAGTAGTTATTATACTTCACGCCATGTGCTTCTCCCCATTTACCAAGCCCATAAGCATCAATAAAATCTACTTTATCGGGATCGTCAAAAGCAACAGCAAAGGCTTGAAGAAACTTTTCGTATTTCTGTTGAAACACGGCATCGTCAGGATAAGGCGACCATATTTGGGGATTATTAGGATCTTGAAAACCTTTCGCACCGGCTTCCTTTACATAAAGAGGTGTGTTCTGTCCTTGGTCGCGGCTGTCTACATTGATACGGAAAGCCAGTCGCATACCACGTTCACGCACCGAAGCAAGCAATTTATAGATACGTGAGTCCGGATCGTTCCATACATAATCTCCCTCTTTACTCTCAAGCATATTCCAATTGATGCGAATGTAACATGTACCGGCGTAATCGCTCACGCGAACAGTGGAATCCCCACCATTTACGGGCATAGCATCATAATGGTGAGTTTGCCAAAAGTTTTCATCCCATGCACGTCCCAAATACATCACCCAACCTGTAAGGGGATTTTTGAGTACAGAGGTAGTATCAGGCTCAAAACATACTGTTTGTTCGGGCGCTTTTAGTCCTTTAGTTATAGATATTTGTGTATGTGCCGAAGACCATCCACAGAGTATCAGAGCTGCTATAAAAAGCATAAATGTGCGTAACAAAGTGTATCTTTTCATATTTTTCACTGGTATTAATAAAGCATAGCTTCTCCTTACGAGAAGGCGTATAAGTTTCCTCTACCTTGCTATGAAGGCATTATAAATTGGTTAATAATAAGTTTCTATGTAATTATTTTATTCAGGAATAATCAATAACAAATATAATTACTCCTTCACTAAGTAGATCGTATCACCATGAATTTTCATTCGGGTTTGCGTCATGGTTTCAATGGCTTTCAATACATCCTTTACCTGATCGTCAAGTACTAGTTTGCCATAAAGTTTATTAGCCGACATCTTATCATCAAACAGAATAGTCACTCCGTAATAATGACTGAGCCGTTGGGCTACAGACTCTACACTTTCACCGGCAAGGTTTATCATCCCTTGCATCCAGCAAGTATATTCATCGGTATTCACTAACCGTTTCTCAGCAAAACCACCCTCCTGCAAATTTACCAGTTCATTCGGTTTCATGCGAACCCTGTCATTGTTGGACGTTTTGAGTTCTACCGAACCTTGTACCAACACAACCTGCGAATCCGAAGCATCGTAATTGTTCACATTAAATTTAGTTCCAAGCACCTTCACTCTAAAATTATCAGAATTAACTAAAAAAGGATGCTCCGCATCGTGTGCCACATCAAAGTAGGCTTCACCTTTCACGTATACCTCACGATACTCGCCATTAAAACGTTTGGGATAGCGGACAACGGTACGCGAATTGGCTATGATTCTGGTACCATCTGCCAACATCAACGTCATCTTTTCGCCAACAGGCACTTCGACCTCTTCATCGTAAACATCAGCCATCATTTCCATAACTTCCGCACGGTACAAACCGTCCGTTGTATTCTCCCCGATTATATATTTAATACCTATTAAAAGAAGCAGCGTCGCAGCCACCGAGCCAACATACATCATAATGCGTCTCTGCCTAGATTTACGCTCTTGTTGGTGCATTTTCAAAAAAGCTCTTTTCTTAATGGCGGAGATATCTATCTCAGCCGGAGTGCTATGTTGTATGAACGACTTCAACTTGATGTCGTCCAGCAAATCACCATATTTATAATCATTTATATCTTTATCCATCTTCAATTCTTTTTATCCTTTCAATTTCTTTTTCCTGCAAACAATCTTTTCACCTAAAACTTCTTTCTATTTATAAAGACGCAGAGGTTGAATTTATCTATAGGTTTAATTTCCACTTTTTTTCTTTCAGTGCTGTTTTTTTCTGAATCACCCGCCTACAAGTCTCTTTCGCAAAGCATTCATAGCATACCCTATATGGTAGTTCACTGTAGGAAGTGAAATTTGCAACATACGCGCAATTTCCGCATAAGGCATTTGTTCCAGTTTTGCCAGGAAGAATACATGCTTGCACTTGGGCGGCAAACTATTGATTGCTTCATTCAAACACTGTATCTCTTCACGCGAAAGCATATCATCCATCGGAGTCTGCATATCAGGGAAAGAGAAATTCTGAAGTTCCTCAAAAGAGATCTCCTGATTACTCTTCACCTCTTTACGCAAATAAGAGATTGATTTACGATAAACAATCGTATTCAACCAACTCGACATACTGGCAATTTCCAAAAGCGTACTACGTAGTTTCCACACTTCAAAGAAAACATCGCCTACCACTTCTTCCGCCATTTCCTTATTACTAAGGATACCAAAAGCGTGATAGTATAACCTCTTCGAATATCGGTTCATAAAACTGTTAAAAGCCAGTTCATCCCCTTTGGAAATCAACAAAAGTTCTCTTTCCAGGTCTTCCATTTAATTAGATTACTATTTTATATATTGACAGGCGCAGAATTCTTATGTATTATATAGGTCAAGTCTCATAATATTAACTTTCTTTATCAATTAGCCTATTTTCCCCCAACAATGAGAAAAGCTATATCATCACTCGGAAAACGGAGTTTGATATAGCTCTTCCACACTTAACAGCTACCATCTGGACCTTACAGAACGAGCTTTTTAGTTTTGCTACAGTTCTTCTCCATAAAGACACAAATTATCTTGCCATTTTATAGATTTCATTGCCCGCCATCAAGAAAGCGCCGACTCCATAAACTTCCGTCATATCACGAGTCACTTTCTTCGGATCAGCACCGATTTGCTGCACATAGCCTAGTTTCCCATCCGGTTCCACTGCCGATAACAATGCCTTCCATCCCTTTATCATCACAGGAAGATAAGTCACCTTATCCAACAACCCTTCGTTAATACCATAGGCTATGGAATAAACTATAAAAGTAGTGCAACTGGTTTCCGGTGACGGATAAGAAGCAGGGTCTAACAGACTTGCGTGCCAGAAGCCATCAGGATGCTGCAATCCGGCAATCCGTGTAGCCAGTTTCACAAACAGTTCCTCATAGAATTTGCGGTTCTTGTCTTTTCGAGGTAACTCTTTCAATATTTCAACCAGACCACCAAGCACCCAACCATTACCACGACCCCAAAAGACTTTCTTGCCATTAGCTTCACGCTTATCAAAATAGCGCCAGTCACGGTAGAATAAATTTTCTTCCTTATCGAACAAGTAATCATAAGTCGCTTTATACTCACGGTTCATAAACTTGATGTATTTCTTGTCTCCGGTCAGCATATACAGTTTGGCATATACAGGGGGAGCCATGAAGAGGGCGTCACACCAAGTCCACCGTTCCAAAGTTTTCAAGTCACCTTCCACTAATTTGAAACTGCCTTTAGAAGGATGATTGATAATCCATTCCGTACGAGCCAATGTTGGTACAATCATCTCTTCATCCTTATATTTGCGATATAAATCCAAAAAGGATTGTGACACGGCAATATCATCAGCATGATAAAACCGTTTGTCCGGCTGCCAGCAATTCCGGCGACCTATACGGGTCAACCATTTATAGTAAGTATCATCACCGTCTTCTTTCTCTGCCAATTCAGCCCAATCGACCATACCGACATAGAGAGCACCTTGCGGCCAGTTCAGGTCGTCATGTTCAGGAGCCGGATGTGGATTGGCAATTTGCCAATCCGCAACCTTTCTCATGATAGACTTAACTTCGGACTTTTGGAAAGGGATTTCTACCGCTCTCACGAAAACACTGCATAAAAGGTATGCGCTTAACAAGAATATCTTTCTCATATTATCAATTCTTTACTTTCAGTCTATCAATTCCAATTTCACCTTTTTATCCTTCACTTGTACATAATAAGTACCTTTTTCCAAAAAGCGTTTACCGTCTCCATCAATAAAGCCCAAGTCACGTAATAAATCCACTTCAAATCTGAAAGTTCTGGTTTCACCGGCCCTAATCGTTTGCTTCTCAAAATATTTCAATTCTTTTACCGGACGGGTAATCGTTGAATAAGGGTCTGTAATGAACCAATAGACAGTTTCCGCACCATCCCTGTCGCCTGTGTTGGTCACCGCAACTTCTACTGACAGTTTATCTCCCCTTTTTAGTTGAGTAGCAGATGCCTTGAGGTCGCCATACTCAAAAGTAGTGTAGCTCAATCCATGTCCGAACTCATAGAGCGGTTCTATCGTCAGGTCTTGATACTTGCCCTGATGAGGACGGGCACTCTGCCGCCGATTATAATAGATGGGAATCTGTCCGGTTGCATACGGAAAAGTAATGGGCAACTTGCCGGAAGGATTGATTCTTCCTGTCAAAATGCCCGCAAGCGGTTTGCCTCCGGCAATGCCCGGTTGCCAGATTTCAACAATGGCGTCACAAACCGGCTCCAGACGGCAAAGTTCCAACGGACGTCCGTTGGAGAGAATCAGCACAATCGGTTTGCCGGTCTTCTTCAGTTCCATCGCTAATTTCTCCTGTATCTTCGGCAAGGCAATGGAAGCACGCGAAGCATTCTCCCCGCTCCAGTTCCGCTTTTCACCTAGACAAAGCAGGATGACATCCGCCTTCCCGGCCGTAGCGACAGCTTCGGCAAAGCCCGATTCATCCTTACCGTCAAAGTCGCATCCTTTGGCATACAGCAGTTGTGACAAGTCTTTCAGTTCCAGTTTCAGCCCGTCATAAATTCCTACCACATCACCGTCCTTGCCGTGAGCAGTCCAGGAGCCTAACAAGTTCCAGCGATTTTTACCTAACGGACCTATGACCGCCACCTTTGTATCCGCCGCCAATGGCAAACGTTTCTCCTTGTTCTTTAACAGCACAAAAGACTCTTCCGCCAATTTCTCTGCTATTTTTATATCTTCCGGCTGCAAGAAGCGCTCCTTTTCTGTCGTCTCTCTTATGTAAGGATTCTCAAACAAGCCCAGGCGGAACTTCAAACGAAGGATGCGGCGAACGGCATCGTCCACAATCTCCACCGGCACCTTGCCCTCCCCTACTAGTTCTTTCAGGTATTTGTCATATCCGCGGGACATCATGTCCATATCCACGCCTGCCATGATTGCTTTTTCGCTGGCTTCCTTCAGGTCTTCCGCCGCTCCCTGGGAAATCAACTGTACAATGGAACCCCAATCCGAAACTACAAATCCGTCATGACTCCAACGACCTTTCAATACCTCTCTCATCGTATAATGATTGGCAGAGGCGGGTACACCGCTTATATCATGAAAGCCACTCATCAGGGTAACGGCACCCGCCTTCACTCCCATTTCATAGGGAAGCATATAGGTATCCCAAAGAGTCTGCGGAGAGATTTCCGTATATACGTAGTCACGTCCCGCTTCCGAAGCTCCATAACCGATATAATGTTTCAGGCAAGCGGCAATATGCTCCCCGTCCGCCAAATTATTACCTTGATATCCTTTCACTGAAGCGACAGCAAAAACTCCGTTCGTATACGGGTCTTCCCCATATCCTTCGGAAACGCGCCCCCAGCGAGGATCGCGTGCCACATCAATCATCGGCGAGAACGTCCAGTCCAGTCCTGCCAGACGCGCTTCCCTGGCAGCCATGGCGCAAGCTTTCTCCACCAAAGCCGGATTCCACGAACAAGCCTGCGCAATGGAAATCGGGTAAACAGTACGGAATCCGTGAATCACATCGTGCCCGAACAGTACAGGTATCCCCAACCGCGACTCTTCCATAGCTTTCTTCTGTATGTTGTTACGCAGGTGGGGACTAGTGCTATAATAAAGAAGCGCACCGATTTCCGCAGGGATATTCTTCACCTCCTCACCAATATTGTTCGCGTTCGTATTCCGTCCCGCAACATACTGGCTCAGTTGAAGCACTTTCTCTTCCATTGTCATGCGCAAGAGTAAATCCTCCACACGCTTCTCCGTCGGAGCTTTCGCGTCTTTATATACGGCAGGCTTCTCATTCCTCGCCTCAAGCATGCAAAACGCCGTCCAAAGGCACACCCCACACGCTATCAACCTTTTTTTCATCATGGTTTCTTTCATTTAATTAAATATAGCTTTATCTGACAGGCGCATGGTGCGCTTGCCGTTACTTTTCAGTTCAAAAACGGTCAGGGAATTTGCTCCCTTTTGCAATGTTTCTGCTGGAAGTTGTATAGATTGCTGCGCATTCTGTTCCCAGTAAGAGCCCGCATAATGTCCGTTCACCCATACTTCTCCCATTCCCCAACCGGAGACATCCAGATAAGTATCAGCGGGGATTTCTACTGTAAAAGTCCCTTTATAGAAACAAGGGCGACCACCGTCCGTTTGTGGTGCGAAAGTCAGTTCACCGACTGCACAATCGCGTACCGCCAAAGGAATCATTCTCCAATTCCCTATTTCCGTATCCGACAAGGTGATACTGCCAAAAAGCCCTTTGGAATTATCCAATATCTCCGGCCCATAGGTGATACGGCCGATATTTTCCGCATATAATTGCAAGGTGTGCTTGCCTGCAAGCACCTGTAAGGGGATTGCTTTCTTCTCTTCCGTCATCCATCCCTGTAACTTTCCATCTACATATACGGCGGCATAGTCTCTTACATTTTCCACCGTCAATACCGGGTTCTCCTCCTCTGCCGTGATTGTGGCCTCATAAAGGGCGTATCCGAACTCAAGTCCCAACTCATTCATCGGCAGCAATTCCTCTGCCTCCTGCACTTCTCCGTAAATTTGCTCCAAAGAAGCCGTCTCCGACATCTGTATTTCCTGTGCCGATACAGATGTCAGAAACAAAAGACTTAGAATAAAACTAAAACTTCTCATTCTTTCCCTATTTTCTTAAGAACGATTCTATAAACGACGCTTCTACATCTACTTGCGGGTTGAAGCGGTCACTCTTCACATAGCGGTCGATACTAACCAGCAGTTGTTGAGTGGCAGGCCGTTTCTCCATTTCTTTCTTTGTATCCAGTGCCAACACCATCAGCTTCCCATTTCCTATTCTGGCTTCAAAACCGATTCCCAGTTTGTGGTTAGTTTCATAACTGTCTATCACCTGAATGAACGGACGCAACTGACGTGGCGCCTCATCCATTTCGATTACTTTGGCATGCGTTAAGATGTCCCACCATTGCCAGTCAAGGTGTTTTTCCGTAATGAAATCGTCGAACATCGCCTTGTCTGTATGAATCAGACAACCCAGTGTCATCGGTTTCCATTTGAACATGATAGGATTCCAGAAATGATTATGGAAATTGGAACTACGCCCTATAACCTTAGCCGGCATGGGGCATAGGACAACTTTCCTTCCTTCTTTAAGGAATTGTTTAGCCCTGTCGTCAAATACCGTCGTATAGAGAACATCCGCCGTAGACTGCATCAGTTCTTTCAGTTCCCGACGAGGATATACCCAAATATCCCAGCTATTATTGATTGTATTATTCACCGATAAATGAACAGTCAGCTTTTGAGGAGCGGTGATACCGTTAAGTGCATAACTAAATTCTCCTGCGGAAAAAACACCATGATTACCGATATTTTGTGTTTTTAGCTTTCCACTTTTCAGCACCTTGCCGTCCGCATCTGTCACCCACCACTTAAACTTAGCGTTTTTCAGGGCAGAGGGACTATAATTATAGATTTCCGCTTTTCCTGTGAATACGTCGTCGTTATAGTACGAACGTTTCGAAAAACGCAGCAGAGCCACAGTCGGAGCACAGAATTCCCGGAACTTCTCCGGTGTAATCAGTCCTTTAGAGTTCCAGAAAGGATCGAGGATACCGACAGGCGCATATCCTTGCCCCGTAAAGTCATTAATAGACAAAAGCTGGAAACCGGATTTCAGATAAGTACGCAGTTGAGCTTCAATCACGTCTTTATATTCGAGTACGGTTTGCGCACCGGAAACCTGATAGAAATCATCTGCCTGATCCAACATGCCATGTGCTTTCAAGGAATCACGATACACTTCAAAATTGCGTGCTTGTACAGGGCCGGTAAAGTTAGGAATCTCCTTAAAATTAGGATAGATACAGCGTTGTCCCGATTCATGGGAAATGACAGGTACGTCAATACCCAACTCTTTGTTTTTATCCCAGTCGGTAGATGGTCGTCCTTCATAAATAGCCATGTGACCTTTGGTAGTCTGGTGAGTGATATAGAATTGGTCGGACTTGACACGGGTACGGGCCGTCGAACCGCTGTACAGTCTGCGGCTGTCAGTGGTACGTCCATAATGAGTAAGTTCTTCGATAAAATCAAAATTACCGGTAATCTCATTACCATTGCAATAGAGAACAAAGGAAGGATGATTGCCATACTCTTTCAGAATGGCTTTCTGCTCGCGACGGAAGAAATTATAACGGGCTTCGTCCGGTTCAGCATCTTTTCCCCACATCGGCATTTCCACTTCAAGATATACTCCCAATTTATCAGCCACCCGAAATGCAGCCGCAGGCGGACACCAAGAATGAAAACGCATGTGATTCATTCCATAGTCTTTCAGGATAGTCAGCACACGTTCCCAAGACGCATCATCCACCGGCGCATAGCCTGTTTTAGGGAAGACAGCGTTCTCTACTGTTCCACGTAAGTGTATCCGGTTACCATTGAGATAGATTTTATCCTTATCCGCCGTTATCTCACGCATTCCGAAAGTAGTAGAACGGCTATGTTGATAGTTTGCATTGTCAGCACGGATAGTCAGGTCACATTGCAATGTATAAAGATTGGGAGTAAATTCATCCCACAACCGGACATTCTTTCCTAATGCGATAACATCTTCTACATAAAAGACAGAATCATTTCCACTGACGGTTATCTCTTTATTCAAATCATACGAATTGCCTGATATTGTAAAAGCCGCTTTTCCGGTAACCGGTTTATGAGTATGATTCAGTATTTTCATTTTCACTTTTACCGAACGGTCTGACACATCCGGATATAACTGCATATCATCAATGTACACAGGGTCTACAGCCATTAACTTCATTTCACCCAATATGCCATTCCAGTTGATTTGCGTAAATTCGGAATGAGCATGATCCCATTTGTGGGTATCATACTGATAACGATTGTCAATACATACGGTAATAACGTGTGTCTTACCCGGTTTCACAAAATCTGTCAGTTCATGATTATGAGGAACACTGACATAATCAATCTTACTAACCTCTTTCGTATCCACATAAATGGAACTTAGCCAATGTGTCCGTTCAAAATACACGAAGATACGTTTCCCTTTCCACTCCTTCGGAATAGCAATCTCACGTTGATACCAAGCCGGCCCCATGTATTCATATACACGGGTCAGACGGTCAATATGCCGATACGGAGATTTGTAACCTATCTTGTAATCATCCGTAATGGCCGGCAGGACAATCGATTCTTGCAAACGATGTATATAACGCACATCTAACGAACCACGCCGGAAATCCATCACATCCGTCTGAAATCCCCACTTACCGGATAAATCTATTTCCTGCGTCTGCGCTTTCAAAGGTGATAATTGGGTTATCAGCGCAAATGCAACAAAAACTAACTTTATAAACTTGTTCTTCATATAAATATCTATTAGTGATCTTACTTCAAATGTTTATCGGCAAACTTCACAAACTGCGTCCAGTCATACAGATTAATATCATGTTTTCCCGAACGGATATGATAACCTATAGTGCCTGACAATACAGGCTGATTAACAGCCGGCATTTCTTTTACCGGCAATCCCGGCAGCCCGAACAACTCATAAACAGGAGAGGCATATACACCGGAAAGAAATTCCCCTTTCGGGTCAGCCCAGCGGTCTTCTTCCGCACTGGCAATATAGACCGGACGGGGAGCCATCAGAGCAATCAATTCATGCTGGTCGACAGGAAGAGTGTCTTCTTTATCATTGTATTGCCAGAAATTCCGGCAAAACCAATGTGTAAACTGACAGTTCACAGCCCGTACAGTCTCTCCGAACTTTCTCCGCGACAATGCCGCACCACCACAACCGGAATCATTAGAAATAACCAAAGCAAAACGTGGGTCTATCGCACCGGCCCATAAAGTCGTTTTTCCGAGACGTGAATGTCCGAAGATGGCTATACGTTTGGCGTCAATGTCTTTATCCGTTTCAAAATAATCCATCGCACAACTCATTCCCCATGCCCAGGCAGCCAGAGTTCCCCACTCATCTTCAGCAGGCCGTGTCTGTCCCTTTTTGTAGTACAACGGATGAACTCCGTTCTGAAAACCATCATCAAAATCCGGATCAATGTCCCCACGGTAGAAAGTGGCCAGTCCATATCCATGTTCCATCAACATCTCTACCGGCCATCTGGAAGCTGCACTACCCCGGGGAAACATACGTTTTCTGCCATAAGCAATCATTCTCTCTTCTGACGGGAAAGTGATGCCCTCATCCGGGTGAATGGCATGATTACCTTTGAAATTTATTCCGAAAAACATGGGAACAGTCCCTTTTCGCCGATTAGGCAGATACATAAGTACTGTCAGATAATGCTTCTCATCTTTTGTGAGATAAACGGCTACTTCCTTACGGGTAGCCAAACCGCCCAAAGCTTCTCTATCTTCGTTCAGTAGCCGGAAATGCAAGTCCTTCGAGCGAACTGGAGCTTTACCATATATTTGAGTTTCGAACAGGCGGAGCAGTTCCGGACGCCGCTTTTCCACCCATTCTTTTTTAGTCGTCACTTTTCTGCCATTAGTCAGGGTCAGGACATCAGGAAGCGTATAGACAGGCACCTTACTCTCATCATAATTTACTTTTGTGATAACTTGTTCCAGTTCCGCAAGTTCTGATGTAGACTTGGAGCGAAGCCCTGTTTCATGGGCCGATTTCTGTTGGGCTTTCATTTCTCCTCCAAGAAATGAAAGCCCAAAAAGCAAACATACAAACCGAAAGCTATTTTGTCTCATGGATATTTAAGATTACATCCTAATTAATTTCTACTCACCAAACTTTGTTTTATAATACTCCCTCATCAAGTACCACGCCTTTTTGCGTATTCCCTGATCCGAGACTAATCCCTTACGATTCCAGCCATCCTGATTGGTCGGATGAAAACGGAACGGAGAACGGAAATCAAATAAAATCCATGGAGATACCCCCCGAAGATTCGGTATATTGTCGAACATACGGATATTGTCTCTGTAAAGCCGGGCTTGGTATTCTTCACTCCAGGAGCTTGCTACATTTTCATCTCCCGACTGCCCGTATAATGCCTCACCGCCAAACTCCGATATAATCAGCGGTTTATCCGGTATTACTTCCCATACCGCATTTTCCGGCTCGATGGGCCACGGATGATACCAACCCATGTATTTGTTGACCGCTACAACATCCAGTTGTGAGGTAAATGAATCTTCCATCACAAAACGTTTCTTCTCACGATTAAAACGTACCAAATCGAAAGCAGCCACATACAAACGGGTCGTATCCAATTGTTTGCCTGTTTCCAGCAAAGAGGTAAGAAATTCATTCCGTGCTTTGGAAGGCTGCGTTTCATTGGCAATTCCCCAATATCCGACTGCACAGCGATTCTGGTCACGCTTTATCATTTCAGACAACATCCTTTGCGCTTTCTTACGGGTATTGTTGTTCGTAAAGTCAATACCCTGCCAGACAGGTATCTCCTGCCAAAGGATAAAGCCCATCTTTTCTGCCAGTCGCACCGTATATTCGTTTTGCGGATAATGTGCCAGCCGAATCATATTTACGCCAAGCGCTTTTGCCTCATTCAGCAGCATCGCCGCATCTGCTTCCGAGAAAGCACGCCCCATGCGCTGAGGGATTTCTTCATGAAAGGAAATGCTGCACATAAATGTCGGCTTGCCATTCAGATAAATATCCGTTCCTTTCACCGTGATATTGCGGAAGCCGATTTGTTCTTCTACACGATCATTGGCTGAGGAAACGATTACTTCATAAAGTTTAGGATTCTCCGACGACCAACGTTCTAACTTCTTTATATTGAATACCGTTTCAGCCTTTCCTTCGGCATCAGTCAGCATATCAATGCTTGTTTTCAGTTCAGGGATAGAAACCGTAATCTTCTCACCTGCCTTTTTGTCCGAGAGAGCGACTTTGGCAATCATCCGGTTGGGAGATTCCTTATCCAGTTGGATGAAATAGTCTTCCAGATAAGTTTGTGGGGTAGTGACCAATAATACATCACGTGTGATACCGCCATAATTCCACCAGTCAAATGACATGGCAGGTATGGCATCTTTGGTACGACGGTTGTTTACTTCAATGGCAATAAAATTTTCTCCCTCATTCAGCAAGTCCGTCACTTCTATCTGGAAGGGAGTAAATCCTCCTTCATGACTTCCGATCTCTGCCCCATTCAAATAAACACGGCAACGATAGCTGACAGCTCCGAAATAAAGGAACTGACGTTTATGTGTCAAACGCTTTGCATCAAAATGACGTGCATACCATACTGTGCCTTCATAGTATTTAAGCTCCGGCGTTTGTGAATTCCAGTCACCAGGAACATTCAGCCGCAATCCTCCTTGAAAAGAATATTCATAGAAATCAGTGTTTCCTTTAGGACTTTGATTTCTATATACCTTCATTCCCCGACCTTGGTCATACAAGTCAATGATAGCATTCCATTTGCCGTTTAAAGAACGGATATCCCGACCATATACATTAGTTATCAGGTTTTGAGCTACTGCATTCCCTACAAAAAGGATAAACAGCAACATACACACGATTGTCTTTTTTCTGATTTGCATTAAATTATCTATTTATAAGATTAATATTCTTAACTATCAACGATTTACGCTCACGTTACTGAGTATATATATCCAGCATGGTGAGTATATATATCCAGCGTGGTGTATCTATATACCCACCACGCTGGATATATATGGCCTGTAAACAGGATAATTATCTTATTTCATAGCGATATAGCATAAAGTCATTCTTCTCAGGTAGAGAGACTTTTATTGTTCCTTTTCTGCCGACAGTCGTTACCATCAGTTTCCCATTCCCCAGTATCGGCGTACACATAACTTCTGCACCTTCGGGCAACCATGTTTCCACCCATGTCTCCTCCCGTGCATTATCTTCCCTGTAAATAAGGAGATAACCGTTTTTTGAATGACAAAGAGACTGAAATCCAGTCCACGAGCGCCCCGAAGGCTCTTCACCAATCGGTAAAATAGTTCCTTGATGGAAATCATACTGCACTTTCTTATACTTCTCCATTAAGTCTCTAATGCCAAATGCTTCTTCCGGCAAGTTGGAAGCCTCAAACCATGCCAATGGTTGCCCCGCCATAGTGGTCGCAAACAAATATTCAAAAGAATATCGGTGCGGGGCAAACGGATCATCTCCATATTTCTCCGTATTTCTCCATTTATTCAGAAACTCGATTTGTAATTTCTCTGCCGGAACATATTTGGACAGCATCCACAGGTTGCGAAGCGTCCAGTACGGATAGTAATTCTGCCAATCCGTATAACGGTTCTCTAAAAAGATGTTTCCATATTCGTTGAACATATGATAACCTCCCCGCCGACTGGCTGTCGCATCCAAATTGAACATGACTTTATTATCCGTTTCCGCCAATACTTTATCAAACAAGTTCCGGAGATTAATCTCCGCTTTCTTGGTAGGAATAGTCAATCCGTCAATCTTAAAAATACGGATACCATATTCACGATACAATCCTATCAGTGTTTCGGCATCTTTCTCCCAGTCGACAAAATCATTCTGCACACTCGGATTAAACCACAAACCAATTTCAATGCCCAGTTTCTTTCCTTTCTTTACTATCGGAGCCAATCCGCGGGGATATTTGACAGGATCCGGTTTCCAATAGTCCTTATTGTCCCAGATATTCTTAAAAGAACCTTTAGCTACCGCTGAGTTCGGGCTCTTGCCCACCTGCCATCCATCATCTATTTGAAAATGAGTGATTCCCAGTTTTGCGGCACGTTCCAACTCTTGCAGGCAAAATGCCTCATTGACTTTTGTGTCCTGACTACGGTCGCCCCAAGTGTTCATCATAACCATTTCATCACGATTCCGGAAATGACGACGAATATTCTTCTGGTAACTGCGGAGCGCTGTCAGTGCCTGCAATTCACCATCGCCATATACCCCTGTGACGCAACTATATGTTCTTGTCCATGTATCTTCCTGAATATTCTTTTCAGTAATTCCCAGTCCTGTAATCATGAATTTTCCGAATTCTGCGATGAAATCAGCACCTTTATAGGCTAACTGGACACTGGAACAAGGGGATTCTTTCAGAAAGAAAAAGCCGGTGCCTTCTTCCCCGTTTCGAACAAAGAGCAAATTCCCCCGATAACTGTTTTTACGATAGGCTATAACATCCCTCTCTGCCAACAAATTGTTGTTCCAATCTGTCACATCCCAAAATTCAACAGCCTTGGCATGCCAATGCTGCCCTTTAAGATATAATTGATCCAAAATAGCCGTAACGGATTTGGATTTCATGTCTTCAACGAACTCGATGTTTTTCCGGTCAGCCGCATTTTCTTCCCGTCCGCCAAAAACGCTGTTAACACTCCCTTTCAGATAAGTGTCACATGCTATGGCCGGACAACCGTCATATATACGATAAATCCGTTGTATATCCAATGTTCCCAAAGAGAATGTAACTATCGTCTTCAAGTAGGCCGGATGAATATCAGTCGCAGCCACCTTTTCTACCCGACAAGCTCCTTTGGAAGCTTCCCGGGTATCTTTGGAGATAAAGAAGTCCGGTGCCTGCTTTACCGTGAAAGTTGTTTTCCGGTTTGCCTTATCGCTCAGACTATAAGTGACAAGATTACCGTCATTCCAAATGAATTTTCGTTCAATACACTCATTTCCAATCACTAATGTATCTCCCTTCAACTCACTATAGCAGGTTTTCTGTGCATAAAGAGAAGACAGAGTACAGGCCAAGGCCAATACTATCAATAGTTTTTTCATGGTTAAAAAGTTATTATTATTTCTTCAAGGTACACGAATCCTGTAACCTTTCGTTAACCCCATCAAGTAGCTGATTGCCTGTTACCTTACGGTTACTTCCTGTAATTTAGCCCATCCGGCATTCAACATGTTCTCCGGCACAGCCATTTCCAAGCCGATCGCATTATCCTTGGTAGTATCAACAAGCCCCACTGCCCAATAATAACTCCCCGGAGTTACTCCTTTGAGACGTAAATCAAAAGTGTAAACTGCAGGGATGCCTTGCATCCATTTGGATAAGTCTGTCTGTTTGTCCACAAACACCTTCTGCACCCTATTCCGACTGTCCATCAGCGCGAAAGCCACTTTATATTTTTGGTTCCATTGCGGAATATTGGTGGGGCAATATCCCCAGCCAAGATTATTCCAACGGTGTATAATCCGAAGTTTCTGATTTTTTGCCACATCTGTAGGTAAAGAAATCATATCCGGATAGAGACGATAGCCGCCTTCCGAAATAAACCGTTGCACAAGAGGGAATGTATTGTGAAACCACGATTCCGTTTCACCCACACGGAAGTCCATCATATTGACACGCGCCTCTTTACTATCATCGAATTCTCCCTGACGCACATCTTCGGGATGTCCCTTCCGATAATTGCGGGGATCCACCCAAAAGCTGTGGATTTTGCCTGTAATCCATCCGCCTTCCATCAGTATGGGGCGAACGCCGAAATATTTCTTGGCAAAGTCACGTTCCCATTCACCATAATACAGCCCCATACCGAATGCGTCATGACGCAAAGAATATCCTTTTTCAACTACTTCATCAAGCAAGAACTCACTGTCAAGGTCATACTTATTATCGTCCCAGTCCTTACCGGCACCCACAAAACGATGATAGTTGATGACAACCGGAACGTCTCTGAATGCTTTCAGATACAAGTCTGCCAGCCAGTCAAGTACAGGTTTACGGGGCTTTTCATCTCCCGTAGAATAAAGCGTAGTGTGATACTCGCCCCACTTTCCCAGACCTGTTCCGTCGATAAAGTCCACCTCGTCAGGATTGCCAAAGTCTTTGGCTAAAGCCCAAACGAATTTTTCATAATACTTTTGAAAAATAGGGTCATCAGGATAAGGTGACCATCTTCCTCTCCACACGAAGCCCTTCGTACCAGCCTCCCGCACAAAGTCGGGCGTAAAGTCATAGCCTTTATCACGGCTGTCGACCACCACCCGGAAAGCAAGACGCATTTTTCTTGCACGTGCTCCCTCAATCAGCATTTTCAGCATGGGATCCGTATTCCAGCCATAAACGTTTTCTTCAGGATTCAACTTCCTCCAACTGGTACGGATATAAAGAGTATGGGCATAATCGGACACCTTTACCGTTCCCACACCGGGTACCTGCATATTGTCACACTTCTCCCAGAAATCTTCCTTCACACCGGGGGTGGCATAAAGCACCCAGCCGGTTTGTGGGTTACGCAACAAGCGCTGCCTGTCTGGTTCTATTCTTATTATCTTGTTATCCCGTGCCAAGTTCTGTTTCAAGGTTCCGGCATCCGACCCGCCGCTTATGGCAGCGGCTTGAAGCGCAAACGACCCTAAAAATATAGGCATCAAAAGTCCTGATCTCATTTTACCTTTAATCATACAACTCATTATACGTATTTACTTATTTTACCGTAAGTGTCTGTAATTTCAACCAACCGGAATCCAGTAGGTTGGCATCCTTGTTCACGGCCATTTCGAGTCCGATTTCATTGTCTTTGGTAACGTCCACCAAACCTACCGCCCATGAATAGGCACCAACAGAAACGCCTTTCAGATTCAACTTGGTGGTATAAGTAGTCGGGGCTTCCTTCAGCCAAGTCGACAGGTCGGTTTGCTCGTCCACAAATATCTTTTTCACTTCATTATTATCATTCAGCAATGCAAAAGCCACTTTATATTTCTGATTCCAAGTTCTGATATTAGTAGGACAATATCCCCAACCCATATTGCGCCAGCGGTGAACAACAGTAACATCCTGACCACCATTTGCCGAAACAGGCAAAGAAACCATGTCCGGATAGAGACGGTAACCGCCTTCCGCTATAAAACGCTGTACATAAGAGAACGTTTTTTCAAACCATGATTCCGTTTCACCCAAACGGAAGTCCATCGTATTGACACATGCCAGCATGGAATCTTCAAACTCTCCCTTGCGGACATCTTCGGGATGACCTTCCCGATAACGATAAGCATCATCGAAATACCAATAACGGTGCGTGTCGGTCACCCATCCACCTTCCATAATGATAGGAAGCTTATATCTGTATTTCAAGGCAATATTTTTCTCCCAATCTTTATAATAGCCACTCATACCAAAAGCGTCGTGACGCAGGATGTATCCGTTATTGAGGGCTATGTTCAGCAACGGCTCCGCATCAGGCGGCACTGTTTCCTGCCAAGAATCCTGATAAGTATCGCCCAACATACGGTGATAGTTGATCACCAGAGGCACTTTCGTGAAATGACGTGCATACAACGCTGTAATCCACTCCATTACCTGAAACTTATTTCCATCGTTAGCATAAATCATAGCGTGCGACTCTCCCCATTTACCCAATCCGTAACCGTCAATAAAATCTACCTTATCGGGGTCATTGTATTGGCGGGCAAAAGCCTCGATAAACTCTCCATAGTGCTTTTGGAACACTTGGTCATCAGGATAAGGACACTTATTGTTTGCTGTATTATACCATTTACAGCCTTCATCGAATACGAACTCAGGAGTATTCTGTTTTTGGTCGCGCCCATCCACCAGTACACGCAAGGCGATACGTAATCCTCTATCATGTACACTTTTAATGATACGTGAGATATCGGAGCTAGGGTCATCCCAAGCATATTTTCCCTTTTGGGGCTCCAATGTCTTCCAATTCGTACGCAAGTAGCAGGAAGAAGCGTAATCGGAGACTTTTACGTATTTTGCCAGATCGGGTACATACATGTGGTCATAGCCTCTTTCTTCCCAAAATGTCTCGTTTTTCTCACGCGCCAGATACAGTACCCAGCCATTCAGAGGATTCCGAAGAACACGTGTCTTATTAGGGTTAATCCGCACCGTTACATTCTCGGCAGGCAAATCCCCATCACCGGTATTTCCCGTTTCACTTTCACTATCCGAGCAGGCAATTGCTACCATAGCCCCGAAGAGCAACACTCCCAAAGGCATCATTATTCGTTTCCAGTTCATTCTCATATAATTATTCTTTAAAAAGAAGGATATGCCGCCCTAAAAACAGGGCAGGCACACCCTCTTCAGTAAATGACTTTAATATTCGCTCATGTATATCCGCATATTTCTTAAGTCGACGATGGTGAGCAACGGTCTCATGTACCATGTGAACATAGCTTCACGATACTGTTCACGAGCTTCGCTTTCCGCATGGATAGGTGTCCAGGTGTTCAGTTTCAACTCTTGCTTGTATTTCCATCGGCTATCACTCTTGTCCAGCGCAAGTATATCGTCAGGAATTACAGGAACAAGACACCATGAGAAATGGGGACCACCGGGATAACCGCCTTCGAAATGCGGAACATCAAGAACAAACTTACCGTTTTCTTTCTTATCCGAACCGCCTCCCCAAGCGGAAGTCCATGAAATCTTGCCGACAAGCAGTTGCGGATCGACCAAACTCGGCTTGAAGCCGCCGCCCTTCAGATCATTCCCCCACTTGGTAATGTCGCCATATGCCCAAAGGTTGGTAACATCTACATCATGCCATCCATTAAGTTTATCCTTAAAATGCGCCTTATATGGTTCCAGCTTCTTATCCGGTGAGTAAATTTTCAGTTTCCGGGTTTCCGTGTTCAATATTACACGATATTCTCCGTCTTTAGGCAAATTCAGCATCGCAGGCTCATCTCCCAATACAACATCTACCTCTTCACCGTCTACCCAGTTGTTAACGCCTTCTGCCAGTTGGATATAAGATTCACCCTGTTCTGTTTCCAAAGCAATCCCCATCTCACCCTGCACTAAATCTTGTACAAACGCATATTGGAACTCATTCTCCATGGTTTTGCTCATTACCAGCTTATCATTGTCGGTAGAAGTTCCGGAAAGAACAATGCGATTGGCTTCCCATACCAATGGACGGTAAGGACGCACATTTACAGTAACAGTACGCACTTCGGGCATAGCATAACGGGGACCACCCTCCCATTTTGCAATGACACGAAACTGCACGGGCACCACTTTGGAGTAGTTCTGTCCCCACTTATCCACCAGCAACATTTGCAGCTCTTCAGTGGTATAACTCTTATTAAATACTCCATAGTCCTCATCAACACGTACACAGCTTTCAAACTCGTGTCCTTCAATATCTATTTTAGTCACATAAGAGATAGCATAGTCTTCGGGCATCTCACGAGCCGGTGTCCACTCAAAACTCACCGCCACTTCATTCGGTCTGTCCCTATCTAATTCTATATCGGTAGCCGAAACAGTCAGTTCCATCTTCTCACCGGGGTTGGTGAGCCATGTCAAATCAGCTTCTTTATCATCTTTACATCCGCCAAGGATAAACAGTACTACCAATGGCAGATATGCATAAAATAGTTTGTTTCTCATATTTCTTATTGATTTTATAGTGTTAATCAATTCATCCAACCCGGCATCTGTTTCAAGTTCGGATTCTTGTCTATCTCATCCTGAGGTATCGGCCACCAATAACTTTTGAACTTACGAGTTTGATAACGCACACGTTTATAAAACTCATCTCTATTCCCCTTTTCAGCCAGCATGTTCATACCATAGAAGTTACCATTCAGCACATTCTCCGCCTCTTTCCAGCGACGCAGGTCGAACCAGCGCAAACCACCTTCGCAGTTCATCTCAACTCTTCTCTCACGACGAATCAGTTTACGCATCTCTTCCGGGTCGGTAGGAATTCCGAGCTTTTTTTCTCCTGCTGCATATTGCGGAATGCCGGCTCTTTCACGAATTTTATCAATGTATTTCACAATATCTGTCTTGTCGGCATCATAAGTACCTTTAGCAATACTATACTCGAGTGCTGATTCTGCATAGCTCAGATAGGCTTCAGCAAGGCGATAAAGAATACCTTGACGCGACTTATAGCTACCGGTATTCGTTGAATGAACGAAAGTAGGATCAACATGCTTCCGAATCAGGTAACCGGCTGACGGGTTATCGTGCGACGGCTGCCCATCTTCACCATTAAAAAAGAAGTTGGTCGCTTTCCCTTTCCCCCAATGGTACTGTTCGTTGTAGACCACCGAAATATAGAAACGAGGTTCACGATTACAATACATATTGAACGTATTCTTTGGAGCAACGACATGACGGTCTCCACTAGCTTTGGAACCGGCTACGGCATAATGCCAATTAGTAGCACGCACATCATCTTCTGTAGAATAACCTGTTTCACTATATCCGGACTCCAAATCAACAATGGCTGTTTGTGTTTCACCACTATTGTTGTATCCTAAGATAGGCATTTTACCGTCTTTCATAAAGAAATCGTCCACCAGCAACTGAGTAACACCTAGCGAACCAGACCCACCAGCACCACGAGGAAGAGCTTGGTCGTCAAACCAACCTGCATTATCCTTAGTACGCGGGAAAATAATTTCCGTATTGCCTTCCTTATAACGAAGCATCATCATGTTCTGATAAGAAAGGAACGGATCAATAGTTACTCCATCAGACAAATATTCCTTATATAAAGCGTGTCCCGCTTTCTCGGCTTCTTCAATCAGCAGTTTATTGGCGTCTTTTGCCCGTTTCCAATGATTTTCATTGAAAGTGGAATTAAAGATTTTCACTCCATCTACATTAGTCATAGCCTGCATTTCAGGATCCATATCTTTCCCAGGACTAGGATTCACCAAATCACTGGCAGCAAACGTCAGCAAACGGGCACGCATAGCAAGACAAATCAGTGAAGTGATACGACCGTATTTATTGGCTTCGTCATAAGAAGCGGGTAACTGTCGGGAAGCTTCCAACAACTCGTTAGCCGCCCAGTCTACAACAACATCAAAAGGTTCTTGTTTCAGTAATAAAGATTCCCCCGATAGTTCTACAGCCGCTTCCCGAATAATAGGAACTGCTCCGTACGTCATCGCCATCATAGCGTGGTAGTAAGCAATGAAAAAACGACACTCCGCTTTCATATAATTAATCTCCTTTTCAGATACATCGGACAAAGGATGCGCATATTTAATCAAAGTGTATGCTTGACGAATTGCCTTTGGATACTTATCCCAATAAGTCACTACTCCCGGACTGATAGGCGTCCAGTTTCCATTCTGATACTGAATCGCCTTAAATCCCTGTGACTCCCACCCTACAGAAGGTGCAAGTTCGTCACCAATGGCGTCCGGACCGTCATAAATATAAAACTCCGGCATTACAGAATAGAGATAGGAAAGCCAACGTTCCAGATTGCCCCTGTTGGAAAATACATTCTCCAATGTCAGCTGGTCATCCGGCATTTTGTCCAGATAATCAGAGCATGAAGTTAAAGGCAATACACCCAAAACGCCCAATAATATATATGTAATAATTCTGTTTTTCATATCATATTTATTTTAGAAAGTAATGTCAAAACCTACTGATACTGATTTCATAGCCGGATATTTAGCACCGTCACCGGTTGCCAGCTCCGGATCCCACAGATTGAACTTGGAGAAGGTTAGCAGGTTCGTTCCACGCACGAAAACACGGGCATTGGAAATCACAAACCCCTGCAACCATTTCTTCGGACAGGAGTATCCTAATTCTAAATTTTTCAGACGCAGGAAACTCATATTGCGCAACCACCAGGTAGACTTCTGGCTATTATTGGCATTCGGTCCGTAATCGGCACGCGGATAGAATACATCCTGGCTTTGGTTATCCACCGTCCAACGGTCTTGATAGTTATCAAAGATATTATACATGGAGCCTTTATTGGATGCCGGCATAATATTTGAAGAAAGGATACGCCAAGTACGTCCAATACCCTGAAACATTGCTCCAAAGTCAAGCTCTTTCCAGCGTAAATTCACTCCGAATCCGTAAACTATCTCCGGATTCTCGGTACCTCCGATAGCCATTTGGTCATAAGTATCGATAAATCCGTTCTTGTCCAGATCCACATACTTGATATCACCCGGGCGAACTTTTGCTGTAAAAGTTTGTTTCGGAACACCATCTTTCAAAACTCCGTTCTCCACATCTTTAAAATCATCTTCTGTAAACAAACGGTCGTGGACATAGCCGAAAATCTGCCCTACCGGATGACCGGTTTCAGCACGAGTTGTTCCAATGGTTCCCAAAGGTTCATCTTTGTCGATGATTTCATTATGGGCATAAGTGAAGCTACCCATCAGACCGATAAAGAAATCTTTGCCGATTTGCTTGTTGACATTCAACGTTACTTCCGCTCCCTGATTCTTCACTTTACCACGGTTGCCCCATGGGTTCCTATAGAAACCGGAGGTAGCAGGAATAGAGTTCAACTCTACAAGGATGTTGTTACGGCGTTCGTCGAAAAAATCTACCTGAAGGTCTACCATACCATTGAACAGACCCAGTTCCAAGCCAACGTTGGCTTTGTTTACAATTTCCCAAGTCAAGTCAGGAATACCGAAGTCGCCCTCTACCATGTTATTACGTCCATAATCTCCGTCCAACCCCCAACGGTATAAGTCAGGCACATCATTCCATTGATCAAGGATAGTGGATATATAGGCGAAACGACGTCCTTTCAGATTAGCATTACCTACCTGTCCGTAGGAAGCACGCAACTTCAATTTAGAAATCGTGTTGCGAAAAGGCTGCATGAAAGGTTCTTCCGAAACAATCCAGCCAACAGCAGCCGACGGAAAGAAACCATAGCGTTTTCCTTTGGCGAAGTTTTCAGTACCGTTGTACCCAAAATTGAATTCGGCTACATACTTTCCACTGTAGGTATATGAAGCACGTCCGGCCAATCCCTGATTACGGTAAGGCAGCGATTCCCCCTTATCGTAATGGCGACGGTTGAAGAGTAGCATGGCAGATACGGCATGTTTGTCAGCAAAGGTACGGTCATAATTCAGGCTGGCTTCCATATAGATACTCTTGTCACCATATTCTGCCGATTTGGAAGTACCCAAGAAGTTACCACCTTGTTGTTTTTGGGCCAGAATCAATTCGCCCTCTTCGTTTCTGCCGCTAGCGGCATTCCAATATTCTATTTTCTTGGAACGAGTCACTTTGCCGGTAGAATAACGGTCAAATGAGAAAGTTCCTTTTATTTTCAAACCGGGAGTCAAAAATTTCAGGTCTTGCTCCAGAGAAAACAGCGTCTCAATCTTACTGGCAGTGGAACGGGCGAAACCGCTCTGAGTAGCCATTGCCCAAGGATTACCCTCTTCCTGCCAAGCAGGAATCTCACCGGATGAATAGCGGATGGGAAACATGAAGGGAGTGAAACGGAACGCACGGCTGAAAATTTGGTCCGTACTTTCAGGTGAAGAGTTACGATCCTGAAGATATCCCCCGATATTAAAACGAACTTGAGTGGTGGGAGAGAGTTTCAAGTCAACATTGGAACGTACATTGTAACGTTGCAATTTGATAGTAGGATCCCAATCCAGGCTCTTGTCGCGTGTAAGAATGCCACGTTCGTTGTAAACCGCAGCCACAAACGAATAACGCAAATTTTCCGAACCACCGGATACATCTACTGTAATACGTTGGTTGGCAGCATGGTCTCTAGAAATAGCATCAATCCAGTTTACATCAGGATACAAATCGGGGTCATATCCCGCACGTGTTTTGGCAATCCGGTCGGCATACATCGGAGACTGTCCGGTATCATCCAATACATCATCCAGCAACTGCATATAATCGGCAGCCCCGATATAGCTGGGAAGTTTTATCGGTTGCGTGAACGCAAATTCCGATTTCACCACTACCCGAGGCTTACCCACATGTCCGCGCTTGGTATTAATCAAAATCACACCATTCGCACCACGTACACCATACACTGCACTGGCAGCCGCATCTTTCAATACGGAGAACGACTCGATTTCTTCTACATCAATATTATTCAGGCTACGTTCAATACCATCTACCAGCACCAATGGGTCTTTACCCACATCCTGAAAGGTACTGATACCACGGATCCAAAACGAAGAGTTATCGTATCCCGGTTCTCCGGAACGCTGCACACCAATCACACCTGTCACTGTGCCAGCCAAATTGTTACTCAATGAACGGGAAGTAGAAACATTCAATTTTGCCGGTTCAACAGTTGTGATAGAACCCACTACAGACTCTTTCTTTTGTGCGCCATAAGCCACAACAACAACTTCATCTAACTGACCAACATCTTCTACCATTATCACATTCAGTACTCTACGATTATTGACCTTTTCATCTTTCGGGACAAAGCCGATATAGCGGAAGGAAAGTTCAGCATATTTATCCGGCACAGCAATGCTATATGCACCATTCATATCTGTTATCGCATTCACCGTAGAGTCTTTTTTCATAAAGATTGAAACACCAATCAAAGGTTCACCCTTCTCATCGGTAACGTTACCCACAATCTTAAAACCTCGAACTTGCTTTATCGCAGGAGCCTGTTCCGGCACTGAAATCGTAATCTGTCTTCCCGACATTTTATAATTCAACCCCGTTTTTGAGAACAGCTCATTTAATACAGCATCTATTTTCTTATTGGAAACTGAAATGGAGACTTTGTTATTCAGATTCTTTTTCACATTCTCTGAATAAATAAATATGTACTTACTATGTTTCTCGATATAATCTAAGATATCTTTAACTGTAGCATTCTCATACTGTACTGAGAATAGATCTTCTTCGGAATTCCAACTAATAGAATTAGCACCGAATGAAGAAAATGGAATCATAAAAAAGACGTTTATAATGCAAAAAAGCTTAAGTCTTTTCTTTAAGTGTAAAAAAATACTTTTCTTTACCATAAAAATTTCTTTTTAGGTTAACAATTTTGGATTTATTGATTTAACGAAGGAATTAATATCGGGTAAATACGCCAATATTTATCCGATTTTTTTGTGTATCATGAATAGTATTATCTGTTTCTCATAGGCTATATTGGTTTTATAAGATTAATTAAATTGTCATTATTTACTCAAGTATATACTAGTATCACTTTTTTCTACTTCAATAGGGATTGTCTGCCGGATACATTCAATCACCTCATCAATATCATCTTTCAAATCCAGTTTTCCATAAACCTTTTCTTTACCTACCATCGGATCGCATTGAATAGGAATGCCATAATAAATACTCAACTTCTGAATGATATGAGATAAATCATTACCATTTAACAACATGACACCATCCACCCAGCTAATATATTCGGCTACGTCCACTTGCTTCTGATAGGCAATTGCGCCATTGGCTATATTCAGCAAATCACTAGGTACCAGTTGCGCTTTTCTCTCATTCCTATCGGTCACCTCAACAGAACCTTCCACCAATACAATATTAGTTGCCCCCCCCTTGTAGTTTGAAATATTAAACTTCGTACCTAATACCCGTAATTTGAAATCTTCAGATTCTACAATGAAAGGGTGTTGCTTATCATGAGCAACTTCCAGAAACACCTCTCCCTGGGCATATATTTTACGAATATCTCCATTAAAACGACAAGGATAAATCACTTTTGATTGAGAGTTGACAACCAATCGGGTTCCGTCAGACAGTTCAACCCGCACTCTTTTCCCTGCAGGAACAAGTAACTGGTTATATTCCGGTTCGGCCTTTACTTTCTTTTCCTCTTTTTCTCTTATTACTTTAGAATTAACAGTAACCTTTCCTTCTTTTGAATAGGTAACAAAAGCATCCTCATCCAAATTGAGCTGTTCTTTAGCAGTGATAAGAGTCACTTCTTCAACAGACTGGCTGTCCATCTGTTCGGCAATAGCCTGAAAATCTAAATTAGTGTTTTCACTATGAGTTAAGAAGTGGATGGTTGAAATACAAATTAAAATAGAAGCTGCGACAGAAGCAGAAGCTACTAAGAAATAATTTCTTCGACGCCTCATTACATCTCTCCGGATCTTTTGTTTGGTTCGCTCTATTATAGAAGAAGCATCAATCTTTTCATGCCCGCATTTTTCCCAAAAGAATTTCAGTTTCCCGCCTTCAGGTATAGTAGTAAAATCATCCTCAAGCTTTTCTTGAGAATTCAGTTTACCAAATAAATCAGCAAGGCAATGGTATCCTTTTAAGTCCATAATCTTCTTTAATGTTGTTTTATAAATAAAGACGCAACATTAAAAAAAATCTCCTAGTTAAAAATGAACTTTTTTTATTTTTCTCGAAAAGTAAAAATAGCAAGAAGCTCTTTTAAACAATTAAGCCATTAAAATACAGACAATTAACAGTATACCTTCTATCATTTCTTACGCAAAACCAGATTCAGATTTTTAGCAATTTCTTCTAAAGCAAAAGCAATATGATTATTGATAGTCTTCACAGATATATTTAATATGTCTGCAATCTCTTTATAAGGTAACCCTTCTATCTTCGCCAAGAAAAAGACATGTTTACATTTAGGTGGTAGCTGTTGGATAGCATTGTTTATTTTCTCCATCTCCTCTTTACTAATCATCGCCTCGTCAGGTGACTGGATAGGAGCAAATATAAAATCCCCTATACCGTCAAGCGATAATTCAGTTTTTCCCGTTTCCTTCCTCAAATAAGAAATAGCTTTCCGATAAGTAATCGTCTGTATCCAGGCATTCATATTTTCTATACCACCCAAGGTTTTTCTGTTTTTCCAAACCTCATAGAAAACATCACTTACAACCTCTTCAGCCGGTTCCTTTTGACCAATCAAAGCAAAAACATAATGATATAGACGTGAAGAATAACGTTCCATAAAACGGCAAAAAGCCGCTTCATCACTGTTTATAATTCTGTCTATGTCATTACTTTCAGGTTTCACGGAAGTGTTTTACAGATTATTTCTAATTAACAAAATTGTGCCAAATATAGTAGTATATTAGCAATTATAAAAATAAAAAACCACAAAAACGAATTAAAAGTTATCAATTACGAAAGATTAAAAAGTAACTTGGTAGGACGTGCCATCAGAGACAGATTCTTTTACGCCTCACGCAATAAGTTTTCAAACATGGGGTTCACCTTTCACCTTTTCGTCGAAACCCTTTATTCATCGATGGTAGCGGGTGAAGGCTCTTCTTTTCACCGAATTTTTCTCTCTGAATGCTGTATCGTCCTTACTCTAGTGGTTCTTTTTCAATTTAGTTGACTAGTCATTGTAACCCACTACTTCATCTCCAATCTATTAATAGATAAGTTCTGTTTCATTAGGAGTAAAGTTACTTTCGTCTAATAGTAAAGTTATTTCCGATAGTACGGAAACTATAAACGCAAATTCTGATCATATAAATGCAAGCTTTGTTTTTATAAACGCAAGTTTCATTTA
>NZ_EQ973357.1:124737-215714 GCF_000157055.1 Bacteroides sp. 2_2_4
GCATCCATTGAAAAACAACTTTACTCCTAGACCAAAAGAAGTTTGCATAGGAGCAAAAGCAACTTATCCAGTAATAGACTACATGTAAGCTATTACTAAATTACATAAAAGAATGACTCAATCATCATTCATGCATTTGCATCCGGTACAATTCATTTTTCTAATTAAATACGAGGTGAAGGAGTGCCCCTTCACCCGCTATCGCTGATGAATAAAGGATTTCGAAGAAAAGGTGAAGAGTGAAGGGTATGTTCTCAACATTTCCTGTATGGTCACTTAAAGTGATGCTTTTAGCAATCAGAAAGCATCGGGACTTTTGAAAGACCCAAATATTGATTTATAAAAGCCTCTTACTTAAATAACGTACAGGATACCACACAGAAAGGAATCCGACTGCCAAAACGGTGATAAAAATAAGTACCACATCCCAAGCATGAACGCTGACAGGATAGGCGTCTACAACAAAAGTACCACCACCGCCTCCCAATGAAATTATACCAAATTTCTGTTGGATAAAACATAGGATTAAGCCCAGGGCAATACCGGAGATAGCGCCAAAAAGAGAAATGAGACGTCCTTCAAAGAGGAATATTCGGGAGATGAGTTTATCACTAGCTCCAAGACTCCGCAAAGTTACTACATCATCCTTCTTATCCAAGATCAACATAGAAAGAGAGCCTATCACATTAAAACAGGCTATCATTAAAATAAAAGTGAGGAACAAATAAGAGATTAGTTTCTCTATCTCCATAATACGGAAAACATCTGCCTGTTGCTGATAACGATTCTGAACAACAAAATCATCACCTAGTATGTTTTCTATTTTAGATTGTACCGATGAAGTATTTACATTAGGTTTCAATTTCAATTCCATCGCAGAGACTTCTGTTGTATAATCCAGAAGCTGACGAAGAAAATCGAGAGAAGTCAGAATATATTTTCCATCATATTCTTGCTGATTCACCACAAATACGACACCTGGAGAATACAGATAATCACGGTTAAAAGAAGCGCCGGGATTTGCCATGTTCACTTTGACATTTCGCTTGGGAAGATATACCTGAAGAGGATCGACAAACTCCAAACCAGTTCCCAAGGTCGCAACCAATTCCACTCCCATGACGCCATAATTCACGATCGAATCATGAAGAACGAATTCTCCCGCGCCATAAAGTATGCTGTCTATGGCCGTCAACTCTTCAAAATTATCTTCCACCCCTTTTAGTACAACCATAGCCTGACGGTCCTTGTATTGCACCATTGCATTCTCTTCGAGCGTCTCTGTAAACACCTCCACTTCAGGAAGCGCACAAACGGCACGAATCCGTTCATCTTGTGCATCAAAAACCTTTCCTTCACGGACCGTAATTTTCAACTGCGGATCAAAAGCCGTAAAAAAGCTGGCCACCATATCCTGAAAACCATTAAAAACAGAAAGAGTGCAAACCAAAGCAAGCGTAGCAAGAGCCACCCCACATACGGAAATGCCGGATATGATATTAATAGCATTATGCTTTTTCTTTGAAAAAAGATAACGCCTGGCTATATAAAAAGGGAAGTTCACCTCTGCAATGAGTTATTTCACTTCAGCAATGAATCTATTTTCTCAATATAATCCAATGAATCATCCACGAAGAATTTCAGTTCAGGAATGATACGTAGCTGGTGACGTACACGAGTCCCAAGCTCATAACGAATGGATTTCATATTGTTATTGATATTCTTCACCATCTCTTCTGCTTTCTCTGAAGGGAAAACACTGAGGTAGACACGGGCAATACTCATATCAGGACTAATGCGAACTGCGCTAACAGAGACCAATGTACCCGGCATGGACTTTGTTTGAAGCAGGAATATCTCACTTAGCTCTTTCTGCAACAGGCGAGATATCTTATTCTGTCTGGTTGTTTCCATAAGTTATTTACTGTTTTACGATTTACTACTTACTATTTTCTTCCTTATGATCGTTAATCCGTCACGCAAAGGAAGTATTACTTTTTCCACTCGCACATCTTGTGCTACCAAATCATTAAAGGCTTTAATACCAATTGTTTGAGCGTCCGTATTACGAGGCTGTTCAAGCACATGTCCGTCCCACAAAGTATTATCAGCAATGATATATCCGCCTTCGGAAAGATACGCCAATGTCATCTCGTAGTATTCAATATACTTACGTTTATCGCCATCAATAAAAGCCATATCAAAAGTAACACCTAAACGCGGAACAAGTTCTAAAGCATCACCTATATAAAAACGAATTTTATCGGCAAACGGTGATTTCTCCAACCATGGACGGGTAAAGTCCTCTTGTTCATCATTGATCTCAAACGTATGCAACAGTCCACCTTCCGGCAGACCTTCCGCCAAACAAAGGGCAGAATAGCCGCTATACGTTCCGATTTCCAATATCTGACGAGGCTGAATCATTTCTACAAACATCTTCAGCATCCGTCCCTGCAAATGCCCGGAAGCCATACGAGGACGAAGGAGCTTTACATGCGTATCCCGATAGAGCGATTTCAAGTAATCGCTCTCGGGATCAATATGCTGCAAAATATATTCGTCTATCGATTCGGTTTCCTGCATAAAACTTACCTCTTTAAAAATTAAAGATAACGGTTGTTGTTAGGTAATACAGTCTCCTCTGCATGCTTCAAAGCATCTTCCACTACATTAATTTCGAGGAATGAGGTCTTTGTTCCTGCCTTACCACTACTCAAATATCCTACCATATCGGAAGGCTGCAAACGGCCTTCTTTCAACAGACGGCGCAATGCCGCAAAGTAATATTGCTGTCCGTTAGCCAATTCCGGCATATAGATAGCTTCCACACCATAAGACAAAGCCAAATGACGCATTGTCTTTTCTTTATAGCAGATAGCCAGCACTGGATACTTTCCACGGAAAGCAGCCAGGTTACGAGCAGTGCGTCCGCTATAACTATCAGTGATAATAGCACGTATTTTTAGCTTAGAAGTAGCTTTTACTGCTTGTTTAGCAAGGAACGCCGTAACATCATTACTATTCTCATCTAACGGAATACGGATATCATTTTCTTCCAGTTTATCTTTTTCTGCCTGAGCCGCAACTTTAGTCATTGTTTTCACCGCTTCTACCGGATACTTACCATAAGCGGTTTCTCCGCTCAACATCAAAGCATCTGTACGATAGTAGATTGCATTGGCAATATCAGTCACTTCCGCACGAGTCGGACGAGGATTATTTATCATTGTATGGAGCATTTGAGTAGCAACGATTACCGGCTTCTTTGCCAGAATACACTTGCGAATCAATACACGCTGGATTCCCGGAATACGTTCTTGAGGCACTTCGATACCCAAGTCACCACGGGCAACCATTACGCCATCTGCCACTTCCAGAATTTCATCGATATTATCCACCCCTTCCTGATTCTCAATCTTAGCAATAATCTTAATATCACTATTATGTGCATCCAGAATTTCACGTATGTCAAGTACATCCTGACGGTTGCGCACGAAAGAGTGAGCGATAAAATCAATATCCTTTTCGATAGCATAAAGAATATTGTTACGGTCTTTTTCCGTTAATGAAGGAAGATTGATGCGAACACCCGGGACATTTACGCTTTTACGGCTTCCCAAAGTAGCATCGTTCTTAACTTCACACAGCAAATAACCATCCGTCTTATCAATAACTTCCAGTTCCAGATCGCCATCATCAATCAGAATCGTACCACCGATATTCAGGTCAGACACAAAGTTCGGATATGAAACAGCAATACATTCACGAGTTGTTTCCAAATCCGGATTACCTACAATCTTTACTTTCTCTCCTATTTTATATGGAATCGGCTCTGCATTAGCCGTCGTACGAACTTCCGGACCTTTTGTATCCATCAAAATCGCAATACGGTTGGACACAGCACGTACATTTGCAATCAAAGCTTCAAAACCTTCACGGCTAGCATGCGCTGTATTCATACGCACTACATTCATCCCAGCTTCAAACAACTGTTTTATAAAATCCACATCACAACGTCTATCCGAGATGGAAGCCACAATCTTAGTCTGTTTCAATAACATAGTCTTTCTACCTATTATATATTATTACCTTATTTATTATCTATCCAATAAAGCCTCCAAAGCCAAACGGTACGAATTTAGCCCAAAGCCACAAATCACTCCTTTACAAGCACAAGCAATCATCGATACGTGCCGGAAAGACTCGCGACTATGCACATTGGAAATATGCACCTCAATCACCGGAGATGTCACAGAACGAATAGCATCCTGCAAAGCTATGGAAGTATGTGTATACGCACCTGCATTCAAGATTATACCATCCACATCAAATCCCACCTGCTGTATGCAGTCTATCATTTCTCCCTCGATGTTCGATTGAAAATAGTCGATCTCCACGTCAACGTATCTTTTGCGAAGATCAGCCAAGTAATCTTCAAATGTAACGCTTCCGTAAATGGAAGGTTCACGCTTACCCAACAGATTAATATTCGGGCCATTAATAATTTGTATCTTCATCGCGCAATCCTGTTTTTTTATACCTTTGTATCTGAAAGAATGTGCAAAGGTAGAAAAAAGAAATGGAAATCAACGAAAAAAAGCATAAGAAGGAACAACAAGAGCTGATAATCAGGAAGTATCAGCAGTATCTCAAACTGGAAAAGTCCTTATCTCTTAATACGCTGGATGCCTATCTGACGGATCTGGACAAACTGATGAGCTTTCTGACATTGGAAGGGATTAACGTATTGGACGTATGCCTGTCCGATCTTCAACGTTTTGCGGCCGGATTACATGACATCGGTATTCATCCCCGTTCACAAGCCCGCATCTTATCAGGAATCAAATCATTTTTCCGTTTTCTCATCCTCGAAAACTATCTGGAAGCAGACCCCAGTGAACTATTAGAAGGCCCTAAAATAGGTTTCAAACTTCCTGAAGTACTGACTGTGGAGGAAATTGACCGGATTATCTCCGCCGTCGACCGCAGCAAAGCTGAAGGACAGCGAAACAGAGCTATTTTAGAAACACTATACAGCTGCGGACTTCGGGTATCAGAACTTATCACCCTTAAACTATCCGACCTCTATTTTGATGAAGGCTTTATCAAAGTAGAAGGAAAAGGAAGCAAACAACGACTCGTACCAATCTCCCCCCGGGCTATTAATGAAATAAAACTTTACATACCAGACCGTAACCAAATTGAAGTAAAAAAAGGGCATGAGGATTTCGTTTTCGTCAGCCAACGGAGAGGCAAAGGCCTTTCCCGGATTATGATCTTTCACATGATAAAAGAATTAGCGGAAAAAGCAGGCATTACCAAAAACATCAGTCCGCACACTTTCCGGCATTCCTTCGCCACTCATTTACTGGAAGGTGGAGCCAATTTGCGAGCCATTCAATGCATGCTCGGACATGAATCTATTGCGACAACGGAAATCTATACACACATTGACCGCAACATGCTTCGTAGTGAGATTATTGAGCATCACCCGCGAAATATCAAGTACCGGAAAGAAAAAGAGGAGTTGTTTCATTAAATTATGATAAAATCGCCCCCTTATCTATATAATTATATTAAGAATTAATATCTTTGCGTTACTTTTTCTGTGTGAGCAGAAGGAGGTTGGCAAATAGACGATATTTCAATTACAAACATTTAATTTATACCTAAAATGACTAAGAAGTTGTACTTGCCTTTACTCATGGCAATGGTTGTTGCATTATTCTCTTCTTGCAGCAAAAAAATGGGTGAATTATCAGCTGATTACTTCACTGTTACTCCGCAAGTGCTGGAGGCAGTAGGTGGTAAAGTTCCTGCGACCATCAATGGTAAATTTCCTGAAAAGTATTTCAACAAGAAAGCGGTTGTAGAAGTTACTCCGGTTTTGAAATGGAATGGCGGCGAAGCTAAAGGCCAACCAGCTACTTTCCAAGGTGAAAAAGTGGAAGGTAACGACCAGACTATCTCTTACAAGATGGGCGGTAGCTACACTATGAAAACTTCTTTTGACTATGTTCCGGAAATGGCTAAGTCTGAATTGTACCTGGAATTCAAAGCTACTATCGGTAAGAAAGTAGTTACTATTCCTGCTGTGAAAATTGCTGATGGTGTAATCTCTACTTCTGAATTAGTAAACAATACATTAGGTAACGCCAACCCTGCATTGGGCGAAGACGCTTTCCAACGTATTATCAAAGAAAAACACGATGCTAACATCATGTTCTTGATCCAACAAGCTAACATTCGTTCCAGCGAGTTGAAGACTGCTAAAGAATTCAACAAAGAAGTAGCTAACGTAAACGAAGCTGCTAACAAGAAGATCAGCAACATCGAAGTTTCTGCATACGCTTCTCCTGATGGTGGTGTAAGCTTGAATACTACTCTTGCTGAAAACCGCGAAAACAACACAACCAAGCTGTTGAGCAAAGACCTGAAGAAAGCAAAAATCGACGCTCCGATCGATGCTAAATATACTGCACAGGACTGGGAAGGTTTCCAAGAACTGGTTTCTAAATCTAACATCCAAGACAAAGAGTTGATCCTCCGCGTTATTGCAATGTATCAAGACCCTGCTCAAAGAGAAAGCGAAATCAAAAACATCTCTGCTGTATACAAAGAATTGGCTAACACTATTCTTCCTCAGTTGCGTCGTTCTCGTTTGACTTTGAACTATGAAATCATCGGTAAGTCTGACGAAGAAATCACTAAACTGGCTTCTTCTAATCCTTCTGAACTGAATGTAGAAGAATTGCTGTATGCTGCTACACTGACTAGCGATCCTGCTAAACAAGAAGCTATCTATACTCAAGCTACCAAACAATTCCCGAACGATTACCGTGGTTACAACAACTTGGGTAAATTAGCTTACCAGGCTGGTAACATTGACAAAGCTGAATCTTACTTCAAGAAAGCTGCCAGTGTTAATGCTACTCCTGAAGTTAACATGAACTTAGGTTTGGTTTCTTTGATGAAGGGTGACAAAACTGCTGCAGAAGCATACTTCGGTAAAGCTGCCGGAACAAAAGAACTTGGCGAATCTATGGGTAACCTGTACATCGCTCAAGGTCAATATGAAAGAGCAGTTAACTCATTCGGTGACTCTAAGACTAACAGTGCTGCTTTGGCTCAAATCCTTGCTAAGGACTACAACAAAGCTAAAAACACATTGGCTAACGTAACAAGACCGGATGCTTACACTGACTACCTGATGGCAGTTTTAGGTGCTAGAACTAACAATTCTTCTATGGTAACAAGCAGCTTAAAGAGCGCAGTTGCTAAAGATTCGTCATTAGCTAAGAAAGCAGCTACTGACTTGGAATTTGCAAAATACTTCACAAATGCAGATTTCATGAACATCATTAAATAAGAGAATTACCACTCTATTTTAAATATTAAGAATTGCCTGTCATTATAAATGACGGGCAATTCTTTTTTTTTATCTGTAAAAACCGTACTTTCGCAGAAAAGAAATCAAAGCAATGAAAAAGAGTAGCATTTTAATCCTCATAATCATTTGTCTATGCAGTTGTGGTAAATCTTCAAAGAAGGTTAGCATAACCGGGGAAATCAAAGGCCTGGGCACAGATACGCTTTATCTGTATGGAATGGACGAATCATTCGACCGGATAGATACCATTTTCGCGAAGAACGATAAATTCTCTTATACAGCTTCAATAGACACCATTACTTCTGCCTTTTTACTTATTGACAATCAGACAGAATATCCAATCTTCCTTGACAAAGGAAATCAGATCAAAATAAAAGGAGATATCAATCACCCGGAATATCTGGATATCAATGGTAATATATATAATGAAGAGTTTACAAACTTTCAGAAAGAACTAAATAGCCTGCCTACCCCATCCGAGAAAGATTTAGAGCAAAAAGCAGAAGAATTCATCACGGCACATCATTCTTCTTTTGTCAGTCTTTACCTGTTGGATAAATACTTTGTGCAGAAAGACTCTCCTGATTTCAACAAGATAAAGAAATTAATTGAAGTCATGACAGGAATACTGCAAGACAAGCTATACATCGAGCAACTGAATGAAGCCATTTCCTTGTCCGAAAAGACAGAGATAGGCAAATATGCTCCGTTTTTCAGCCTTCCTAACATAAAAGGAGAGAAAATTACCCGGTCATCAGAAGATTTCAAGAAAAAGAACTTGTTAATCAACTTTTGGGCTTCATGGGGAGATAGCATTTCCAATCACCAAAGCAATACCGAGTTAAAAGAGATCTATCAGAAATATAAGAAGAACAAACATATAGCCATGCTCGGTATCTCCCTTGATATGGATAAACAAGAATGGCAGGATGCTATAAAACGTGATACGCTCAATTGGGAGCAAGTCTGTGATTTTGGCGGACTAAATTCCGAAGTAGCCAAACAATACGCCATCAAGCAAGTTCCCAGCAACATTCTTCTGTCGGCAGACGGTAAGATTCTCGCGAAAAACCTCAAAGGAGAACAATTGAAGAAGAAAATTGAGGAAGTAGTCACTGCTGCTGAAGAAAAGGAAAAACAAGACAATAAGAAGAAAAAATAATCAATAATCAAACGTGTTAATTAAAGTATTCGGAGCGGCTGTTCAAGGGATTGATGCAACACTCATAACAATCGAAGTCAACAGCTCGCGCGGCTGTATGTTCTATCTCGTCGGCCTTCCGGATTCTGCGGTCAAAGAAAGCCATCAACGTATTATCTCCGCACTGCTGGTGAATGGTTATAAAATGCCCACTAGCAATATAGTAGTCAATATGGCACCAGCCGACATCCGTAAAGAGGGTTCAGCTTATGACTTGCCTCTTGCCATCGGATTGTTAGGAGCTAATGAAACAATCTCTTCCGAGAAGTTTTCCCGCTATTTGTTAATGGGCGAACTAAGCCTGGACGGAAGTATACAACCTATCAAAGGTGCACTTCCCATTGCTATTAAAGCGCGCGAAGATGGTTTCGAAGGACTAATCATCCCCCAACAAAACGCACGGGAAGCTGCCGTTGTCAATCAATTAAAAGTATACGGAGTCAGTAATATCAAGGAGGTCGTCGAATTCTTCAATAATGAACGCGAATTAGAGCCGACTGTTGTTAATACACGGGAAGAATTCTATCAACAACAGACGAACTGCGACTTGGATTTTGCAGACGTTAAAGGGCAAGAGAATGTAAAAAGGGCACTAGAAGTTGCAGCAGCCGGAGGGCATAATTTAATAATGGTAGGTGCTCCGGGTAGCGGTAAATCGATGATGGCCAAACGCCTTCCTTCCATTCTTCCTCCTCTTTCACTGGGTGAAAGTCTGGAAACCACCAAGATACATTCAGTTGCCGGACAACTAAAACGCGGGTCCTCATTGATTTCCCAACGCCCATTCCGCGACCCTCACCACACAATTTCCCAAGTGGCGATGGTTGGTGGAGGTAGTTTTCCACAACCCGGAGAAATCAGTCTGGCGCATAATGGAGTACTTTTTTTAGATGAGTTACCGGAATTCAACCGAGGAGTGCTAGAAGTATTGCGCCAACCATTGGAGGACCGTCAAATCACCATTTCCCGCATCAAAAGCACTATCAGTTATCCGGCCAATCTGATGCTGATCGCATCCATGAATCCATGTCCCTGCGGATATTATAACCATCCGACAAAAGCATGTGTATGCAGTCCTGGGCAAGTCCAAAAGTACTTGAATAAGATATCCGGTCCATTATTAGATCGCATCGACATTCAGATAGAGATTGTTCCTGTACCCTTTGATAAAATTTCCGATCAAAGACAGGGAGAACCGAGCAATATCATCAGGCAACGAGTAATAAAAGCCCGTCAAATGCAGGAAAAACGATACACCGAATATACCGGAATCTATTGCAATGCACAAATGAACAGCAAACTGCTTGCAATGTATGCTCAACCGGATGCCAAAGGACTCGCATTACTGAAAAATGCAATGGAACGGCTCAATTTATCTGCCCGAGCCTACGACCGGATTTTAAAAGTTGCCCGTACAATCGCCGATTTGGAAGGAGCAGAACAAATACTCCCCAATCATTTGGCAGAGGCTATCAGTTATCGAAATCTCGACAGAGAGAACTGGGCTGGATAATAACAATGAATACAAACAGAAGAGAATTATTTCATCATCAGCACTATCTTTTTTCATATATTTGTTTTACATTTGTAACAAATAAATAAATTCTAATATGAGAAAATCGATAATAGCTATTTTAATGACATTTTGTTTGAGTATAATGACTTATGCTCAAACTCCCCGAGACAGAGCCACAGAATTAAAAGAACAAGCACAAAGTAGCCTCAATCAAAAAGATTACATCAAAGCACGTTACTTATTCAAAAAGGCATACGAAGCATTTGCAACCCGAGAAAACTATCCACAGGCAATAGAATGTGGTGTTCAGGCTAATGCTTTATACGTCAGAGAGAACTTTTACAAAGAAGGATTCGAACTTTGTCGTGACATGGACCAACTTATATGGGCCGGAGAGCAAAATCAGAAGAAAGTCTTTTATGACCTCCGCTTCCTCGTGAACAAGGAGCGATTGCAGATGTACACGGCACTTAAAAATCCAGCTCAGGCAAAAACACAGCTGAATAAATTGGAAGAAACCGCTAACCTTGCCAAGAATGACTCACTGACAGAAGTTTTACTGTATACAAAAGCCAACTATTACTATACATTTAACCAAAACACACAAGGTGATGCCTGTTTCCGCAAACTAATTAATCAATACAAGGAAAAGAAAGACTACGCCAAAGTGAGTGATTGCTACAAAAACCTTATCGGAATTGCCCGTAAAGCCAATAACGCCCCTTTAATGGAACGCACCTATGAAAGTTACATCGTTTGGACAGACTCCGTGAAAGCGCTGACAGCTCAAGACGAACTGAATGTACTGAAAAGGAAATATGACGAAAGCCAACTGACTATACAAGAAAAAGACGACACGCTATCAGCCAAACAATACATCATTATAGGCCTGTGTGTTCTTGTAGTCATCCTCGTAGCCGGACTGGCAATACTGGCCGCCATATTACTGAGATTTATCGCCGGCAACCGCAAATTAAAGAAAAGTGTGAAGATTGCCAATGAACATAATGAATTAAAAACCAAATTCATACAGAACATATCTTCACAGATGGAGCCGACTTTGAATACGTTAGCTACTTCTGCGAATGAACTTTTACAGAAAGCCCCTCAAGAAGCGAGCCAAATGCAGAGCCAGGTCGCTGCTCTAAAGAAATTCAGCGATGATATCCAGGAGCTGTCTTCATTAGAGAATTCATTAACCGAACTCTATGAATTGGGTGAAATCAACGTAGGTACTTTCTGCGAAAATGTAATGGACAAGGTTAAGGAGCATATAAAAATAGATGTTACTCCTTCAGTTAATGCTCCCAAACTTCAGGTAAAGACAAACAAGGAACAACTGGAACGTATCCTTCTCTATTTATTGAGAAATGCAGCCTTCTACACCGAACAAGGACGTATCAGCCTTGAGTTCAAGAAACGTGGTGCGCACACTCATCAGTTTATCGTGACGGATACGGGAATCGGTATTCCGGCAGAGCAACAGGAAAATATCTTCAAACCTTTCACGGAAGTGAAAGACCTCACTACAGGAGATGGGCTAGGATTACCAATCTGCTCACTTATCGCCGCAAAAATGAATGGTAGCCTAACGCTAGATATCGGCTATACCAAAGGAACCCGTTTCATACTGGAACTTCACGTCTAAATTTTGCATAAAACGAATAACTTGTATCATTAGATTACTTCCTAATTTGTTTATTATAGTTACCTCCGACAGGCACTATTCCAAGCTTTTGTTTTGGAGTATACAAAAATATGGACAGGTTCATACATAAACGCATCTCATATTTATAATAAACTTTGGAGTAGTTTATTATAAACGGTATCCAAGTTTATTAAAAACTCCAAAAGCTGATTTCCGGCTTTTTATTTCTATTTTTTACAACAAGAAGGCTGCAAATTTTGTGAAATCTGCAGCCTTCTTGCTTATATCCAGCCTACCATTCTCAGTGTATACTAGAAATATTCTCTATATTTGTTGTAATATTATATCATTTAAGTCACTAGTTTCATACTCTTTTATCTGCTATTTACAAGGTTTAGATTCTTTTTTCGACTATAAAGATACAACATTTAAAGGCATTTGTCAAGAGATACATCTTATAAAATACCTCCTCCAAGCATTTATAAAAAGTATTGTCCTTCTTCTTTTAACCTTTTACGCAACAAAACAGTATCAATTTTATGAACGTCATTCCTTGCCTGTTTGATGGCATGCACAGCAGCCATTCCAGCAGCTTCCCCCGTCACCAGACAAGGAGGCATTACCCGCAAACTTCCAAAAGCCTCTTCATCGGTAGAAATACAACGACCAGCCACCAACAGATTCTTTAATCCTTTGGGTGTCAGACAACGATAAGGGATTCCATGCGACTCTCCTTTTTTGTAACGTGTCTCCTTATGTCCTGGTTTATGAACATCAATATAGTAACAGTTGCGTCCGATCTCATCTTCAAACGTTTTGCGTTCCAGCCAGTCCTGGAAAGTAAACGTATAATCCCCTTCAATCCGACGGCTATCTCTGACTCCCAGCAAGGAGGCAGTCTTCACTACAAAAGCACTGCCAAAAGCCTTGGGCCGCACTTCTTTCAGTGCTTCCAAATATTGCTCTGCTATCTGCCTACCGGTAGCCATTGCCCGCGTAGTATCCCATGGATCGGTCGAATCAACATTATCAATATGCCCTGCATTGAACTGAACCACATCCGGACCAATCAGATTACTATTGAAATGTTTGCCTATCAATGGATATTTTCCGGACTTAATCACATCATAAATAGGACTATTCTTGTTACTCGTATGTAATGAAGGGCCTATGAGATTATAGTGATAGCTATCGACATTGGCAAACGAGAAACATAAAGTAGAACTTTGCACTACTCCATCCTCTCCTCCTTTTTTAAAGGAAGCACCTGCCCATGCAGCCACATCACCATCTCCTGTTGCATCAATAAAGACTTTCGCCTTGAATGCGACAAGTCCGGATTTATTTGCCACAATGATAGCGTCTATTGTATCATTTGCTGACATCTCAACGGCTGCAACCCTCGAAAAGAAAAGAACCTGAGCTCCCGAATCAGCGACCATTTGATCATAAACCTGCATCAGATATTCGGGATTTATGTTCACCCAGTTCAACTTCTGTTTTCTCTCATGAGGCACTCCTTTTTTTGATGCCTCGAATATCTTTTCCGCCAATCCCCTATAAATGATTTTCTCACCATCCGAAAACGGACACCATGCCGGAACCATCCCTGCAGTTCCCATACCACCAAGTTGCCCCATTGCCTCAATCAATAAAGTCTTAGCACCTTCCCTAGCTGCAGAAATTGCAGCGGTACATCCACCAGGTCCACCACCGATTACAATAACATCCCATCGATCGTCCACCGCAATCTTAGTGTTCTTCAGACGTATTTTAGACTGTAGGGTATCGCCATTCACATTAAGGGCAGGAACTGCAAAAGCAGCACTAAGCAGCCCAGCTTTTTTAAGAAAATCTCTTCTAGACGTCATTACAAATTAATTTATTATAATTACTTTTTCATAAAAGTCTCTGCACGCCCTGGTGTAAACAGCTCCCACAAAGAAGCAACAGTCCATCCGGGCGCAAAAATATCATTATAGTATCCTTTACCATTCTTTCCATAATCCCAACTTGTATGTTGGACAACCTCCGGATAATAACCTACCTTTGCAATACCGCACATATGCCCTTCATAAGGTAATAATTGGCGCATAGAAGTTGAAATTACTTCTGCAAAATCTGAAAAGCGAGACTCGTTATACTCGTTCGACAGCCAACGAAGCACATCGGCAAATTCAAACACAAAGACATCGATATGATTATTTTCTACTGATACATTTCCCCAGCCACGTGTTTTCAAACCAATATCACCCAGCATCTGACCGGGAGCAAAAGGAACATCCCACAAATAATACCATGATAAGGCGAAATAAGCGGCTTGCTTTGTCAGGTCAGCATAATGTTTATGTTCCTCTCCCTTAGTAACCAATGAAAGATAATAAGTAGCAGTTGCAGCATAAAGTGATGCTTCTTTATCTTCACAATTCGCATCAAGGGTAGATGAGAAATAATCTGCTTTAGAAATCAATTCTTTCTCCAGATAACCTGCAGTCCGCTTAGCACTATCCAAATAACGTTTATCCTTGAAATACTTATATCCCATCACCAAAGGCAATGTAGCAGAAGGAGTGCTTCCCCCACTTTTATCTACAATAGTGAAATCGTCACGAAACTTACGTGGAAAACTGCCGTCAGCATTTTGCAATTGCAGAAACATATCCAGCATTTTCTTCAATCGTTGTTCCCATTCCGGATGTTTACGTCCTTTTTCTTTTTCATAGGCCAGGAAATGGAAGATTGCATAAAGCCCTTCTGACTGACGACGGATGCTATGAACAGGATCCTCAAAGTTCTTGTCATAATTTACCGATTCCTTGAGAAAACCTGCTTCCGTGAAACCATTCTTCAAATAACTGTCGAATATTTTGGCACTGTTAGCCTTCAAATCTTCCCGGTTACATTCCCAACCATATTCCCAGGCATTGAATGCATTCAAAAGAACACGACCGATAAAACCGACCTCTGCCTGCCCATTACTTGCACATGCATCTGTCCTAAGATGTATGCCCGAATTATATACCAACGGATATTTATCAACAAAACTACTTACAAAGAATTGGCTAAGAGTCTGCTTCATATACTCAATTGAGTAGGGAGTATCAACAGGCTTGGGAGAATATGTATCATAACAATATTCCCAAGTATGGCTCACAAAATCAGAATAGTCTTTGGCTTCACCCTCAGCTATTTGCCACATCAACAAAATTGTTTCTCCCTTTTTCAAATGTTGATAAGCTGTCACAGCCGGGGCTAATGTTAATTTACGAATATAACTTTTGGGAGCCTCCCGATAAGGAAAACCGAAGGAAAGAGTGGCAACACCACCTTTATTTTCAAATCCGGTATGTCCTAAAGATGTCTTATCCGAAAGAATAATCTCACCTTCACGATGGGTAGCCAACGTGCTATTTACAAATTTATCCAGTCTGTTGACAGTCATAAAACGTTGTTTCTTCTCACAGAAAATCCCGGTGAGAGGTGCACTTAACCTGTCTTCGCTTACAATCCAACTATCTGATGTATGGAATGAAGGAGCCTCTTTGGGTGAACGCAGATTACGTCGATACCAAAACCCCGGCATATAGAACAGGCAGTCATCATGACGGAAGCCGGTTGCCATCTGTTGATTGTAATTAAAATATACATCTTCCAATGCAGTGATAGACACACTAATACGTAATCCATCATTACCAGTTACTATATTTTGAGACACAGTCAACGGCATCTTTTCCGAATTCTCCAAATAATAAGTGCCATTATTATTCTGCGATTTCTGAAAAGTCAATGGATAGTGTTTCGCTCCATTTCCTGGTACCTTCAAAGAAATAGATGCAGAAATCGATTCCGGCACATTATCAAAAGCCTCAACAACAGTGGCACATGCCACAAAAGCCATCCCACAAAGTAAATATTTCAAACTCATATAAAACATGATTGCGAATCAGCCTGTCTGATTCCATTTGTACTAAATTATTGAGCCAAAATTAGGAAACATCCCTCACATTGGATAAAACAAATTGGGCTATAAATAAAAAAAATTATCCAAATCAATAGAAATATCCTCCAAAAGCCTCAACTACTACTCAATACCAGAACGATTACTTTTCCATTAGAGCGGCAGCACACCACAGATAAGGTCCCTGCCCATGATAATCACCCGTGCGGCGTGGACGGTCATAATAATACTGTTTACTGTTCTTCTTATTCGTACCCACGCAAATTTCTCTTACTTGATTTTTATCATTAAGATATGAGACTAAAGCTATCCACGCCTTACGAGCAGCAGGAGCATATTCTTCAGCATTCAACCATCCATTCTTAACTCCCTTGATAAAAGCAAAAGTGAACATAGCCGATCCGGATGTTTCAGTCCAACAGTCAGACTGGTCGATCAACTGATTCCACAAGCCCTCCGGGTTCTGATACTTCTTCAGACTTTCCATCATTGTCCGATAACCTTCCAAGATACGGGGACGGTCTTTGTGATTTTTAGGCAAACACTGAAGTAACTCCGTCATTCCGGCAGCCATCCAGCCATTTCCACGTCCCCAATAATAAGGTACATCCGGTGCATGATAGAAAAGGCCGTTCGGACGTTGCAACTCATCCAGATACATCACCATCTCTTTAGCTGCACGATCAATATATTTTTTATCCTTCGTTACTTTATAAGCACGAGTCTGCACGATTGTAATCATATACATATCATCAATCCACAAACGTGTTTGCCAGGAATATCCTTTTTCAGCCCATTCCTTTTCCTCCGGTTTCGCATTTGCAGGCACTTTCCATTGAGAATCGGCATAAGGCAATCCTAAATACCAATATTTCTTATCTTTCGTCACAAGATATAACTCAAGTGGCAAACTCCCGAACATATTCACATCAACATGATTCATAATAGGTTGCAACGCTTTCTCCTCGGTAAACAGAGGTTCAAACTTATCTTGCAAACGATTGAGAAGTTCTTTATCTTTTGCAAGATAAGCATACCGTAAAGCCCCGTTCCAATAGAAAGTCTCCGGATAACCAATCCATTTTCCGACATGAAGCGCATGTTTCTCTGTCAGAAAACGATAGGCCAATCGCTTACCTATTTCCTCCGGAGTAGAGCCCTCCGGGAAATCTTTCAACATACTCGTTTGAGCAAACAACAACTGAAAAGGAATAAAAAATAATAATATTAATACCTTCTTATACATAAATACCTAATCTTTATTTATTCAACAATATATCTTTCGATTCAACATTATATCCATCTACCCGCAAAAGCATCTTATCCACCCCTTCTTTACAATCCACCTGAAAACGGATTTCTTTAGATTCGCCGGGCATCAGATAAAAATATCCGTCATCAAAATAAGCTGGACGAATGGGCGCATCTGTTTTTGCATTCCTCAAAGTCAATGCTATTGCGGCTGCCAGATATTGTCCTGGATTTTTCACAATAAGTTTACCCTCATAATGATTTGCTTTTTTCGCAAAATTCTTCACAGATACATTCACCGAAGCAACTGGTAAATCAGTCAAAACCTTTCCATCCCATTCCTTTTGATTGAGCCAATAGACATTATCATCCAACAACTTTCCATTATTTGTTGTCAATACCAGCTTTACCCAACTGAAATCAGGAAGACCTTTTATATCCTCTAATTGTGCTACAGGAGTCAGTGCATTAGCTGTCACATGACTTACCTTTTGTTGTGAGGAACGTATCTTTTTTCCTTCTTTATCGTAAACCGCGACTTCCACTTTCAAATTCCGATATTCTTTCAGCGTAGTATTAATAATATCAACTTTATGTTGACTATTAAGACTCATCTGAATATGAAGAGGACGGCACGCCTTTTGAGTGCCATAATAGGCACCGGCAGTTTCGCCATTTGAACTGTAATTCTGCCAAACCATACTAGGCCATGCAGGATGACTCATCCACAGTAGTACTCCGGAAGCATCATTCCACATCTTACTGTTCCATGCTTCAAAAATAGCCCGATGGCTTTCGTAATTAATCAATTGTGCTTTTTTACAGAAATCATCTAAATTATCAGAAGGTCCTAATTTACGATCCATGCCTTCCTTATAAAGCTCGCTAAAAGTCTTACTACCATATCTATGATTATGCCAATCATGGTAATACCAAACATCACTAATGGGCCATGTATCCTCTTCCGCCATAAACTCACGAACAGTTTCAGCCGTAGGCAGAGAAGGAGTACCCACTTCGGATCGGAATCCTCCGGCCAAAGAACGGTAGTACCAGCCTGCATCAAACTGATAACGCCAAGGCCCGCTTCCTGAACTATTCAATGAACGGGAATTTCCTGTATAATGCCTGCTGCCGTCCTCTTTAGCCAAAGTGGCGGCCAACATGTACTCAAGTTCATTGGTTGCAAATCCTTCATTACGTGCACACCATAAAGCAATAGAGGGATGATTGCGGAAACGACGTACTGTTTCGGTCACATTTCTAACGAACAGGCAGTTATCCAGCGGATTGAGGTTAAACCCATCTGTCGAAAGCCAAAAATCATTCATAACCAACATTCCGTACTCATCACAAAGCTCATAAAATACTTCTTCCGTACTCTCACCCGTCCAGTTACGAATCATATTATAATTCATATTCTTATGCAACTTCAAGGCAGGTTCCAGTCGTTCCCGGGAAACTCGCTTCATACCATCATCCATTCCCCAGTTACCTCCTTTACAAAAAATCCGTTGTCCGTTCACCTTTATAACCATATATTCTTTCATCAGTGAATCTTTTATCAACTCTATTCCTTGTGAAGATACTGGTTTTAATAAATAGGGGACAAACTCTCCATCGTAATTCGTATAGCGAACTTTATTATCTGTTTTCTTACGTTTCACAGTATCAAAAGCGGGTTTTCCATCCTGCAAAGCAGCAGTCGGATTATAGTTCAAACGCACTATAGGAGAGTTATACTCGTATGCAGACAATTCATACTCCAACTCACGGATACCGATACGCATCTTCTTTACGTCAAGCGTGTCCTTACCTGATGAAATCAGACTTAAAGATGCATCATATAAATACTGTTCTCCATACCCATTCGGCCACCAGAGACGTGGATTCTTCATTTGCAGTTCTTTACACTCATTAGAAGTCAGCTTAATCATCCTCTTTTCATTTGCATTCAAAGAGACCGGATAAACAGCTGACAATCCGCCAATATTAAAATGCAAATTAGCAGTACGAGTCGTTTTAGAAGAATTATAAATCTCCGCCTGAACGATAAAATTGACAGAAGTAGTGTCAGGCAAAGGCAAATCCGTAATCACATGTGTATCAACAATTTCCAATTCATTTCCAAATTTGACTCTGACATCCTGCCAAATACCCATGTTTCGGTCGCGTATGCCGGGAATCCAATCCCAGCCTTCTGAAGAGATAAAAGTAGGACCATCCAGGCACAATGCTCCACCATTGGGACCAATTCCTTCTTTCCTATTTGCCTCGTGAGGAATACCGGGATTGTTAGGCGGAAGAATACGAATGGCCAACAGATTCTTTTTATCATAATCCACCCAAGGAGTTATATCAAAAATACCTCTCTCAAAAGCACCGGTCATCGTTCCTAATAACTGCCTATTGAACCAGATCTCCGCTTTATAATTGATTCCATTCAGAATCAACTTCACTTTCTCTCCCTTCTTATTACGAGGAATACTAAAAGAATTGCGATACCACCAGTCCATCCGGCAAAGCGTATCGGGAATCAATAAATTATTAAGTCCCCAGTAAGGATCAGGGTACACACCCTGATCCACCAATGTAGTTAAGACTGTACCTGGAACTGTTGCCGAATACCATTCACTTGTATCTAAATCTTGCGCAACTACTGATTTTTCGGCAGCTCTAGCTTTATACCCTTCTATCATTTCCCATCCTTTGGATAGTTGATACTCCCAATCGGAAAGCGGACTCAATTCTCCGGGTTCTATAACCTTCTTTTTAAGTTTAGCTGTCTGAAACGAATATTTTGAATGAGGTATCACTTCGGAACTTTGCCTACGTGATAAACCAAAATTCCATTTCAATTTTTGCGAATAGATGCATTCTATAGAAGAACACAGAAAAATAGCAATACAAGCAATATATGTATCCAGCTTTATTCTCATTGTTTTATAATCTACTATTTTATCTTCAGCTTCTTTACATCATCACATACAGCGACTGCTACCCGAGAATCAGCACAACCATAATAGAGGTATAATTTCCTTTTGTGATATGCAAGTCCCTCAATAAATACTGTTCCATCTTTGTACTGTCCGCTCTTCTCAAAAGGAGCCTCGGGAGCAAAGAAAGGCTTATCCAAACGATCCAATACTTTATAAGGATCGTCACCATCCAATAACAGCTGTCCGGCACAATAAGCATTGGCTGGATAGTCAGCATCTCCAGTTTTACCACTATTCTTACCATTATACATAAGAACAATACCATGTTTGGTACGAACAGCCGGAGGACCACATTCTGTCAGCAAACTATCAAAATGCCCTTTACGAGGTTGTATAATTTTCATTAGCTCATTCTTCTCATCCAAAACCGGATACCAGTCAATCAGGTTATCAGAAGTAGCAGCATATACCGCATACTCTCCCCAATACATCAAATACTTACCGTCAACTTTATCAATGACCAGTTGATTTCCTTTCAATTTTGTTAGAATAGAACCTGACTTGCAGAAAAGATTATTAAATCGACCGTTATATGCCTTATCAAAGGCAAGTCCATGTTTTGTCCAATTCTTCAAATCTCGGGAAGTAGCTACAGCAAGACGCGCTTTTTTTCGATTCCATGCCGTATAAAGCATCACATACAATCCGTCTTCGGTCATAGCCACACGGGGATCTTCGCAGCCCCCCGGCCAATCTTGATCTTTAAAATTATCTTCGGCAGGAAAAAGAACAGGGCTAGCCATCCTCTTCATCTCAATCCCATCCTTACTTTCAGCATAACCAACACGTGAAGTTCTTTTACCTATGCCTTGAGCCGAATTATCTTCTGCGCGGTAAAGTACAATAATTTTTCCGTCTTTTGTAGTAGCAGCCGGATTAAATGTATCACTTTCTTCCCACTTCACTTGCTGTTTCCGCATCGGACAATAAAATTCTGTCGGTTGCGGTGATATGACAGGATTAACTCCTTCCGGACGATGGAACGGACCAATCACCCAATTATTATCCTGTTCTTCCTGAGTAGTATCTAAAGAAGGTGCATTAGTAAATCCACATGCTGATAATATACCGACTACACCTATGATAAACTTAAGTTTCATCTCACTTCTTTTTAATGATTAAAATGATTTCTCTACAATATCAATGATTGATTCCACAATCTACCGAAACAAAGAAAGCAGAATCAATTCATATTCTTACTTTTTTACTTCAATTTATATTCTTGCTTATTTATATTCCAGCCTTTCAGTGCCAACACAGCTCCATCTTTCAACTTTCCTTTTGCGGTTTCAATGGTTACCGTTTTCTTTTCACCCGGCATCAAGGAGAAGAAATTGTCTGTATAGAATGAAGGACGTATCGGACTCATTTTTGAATTCAGGAATTGCAACTGATTAAAGAAAGCAATCTGCCCGGAGGTATTTCTCAAAGTAATATCTACAAAGTAATTGTTATCATCTTCTCTTACTTTATAGGTAAGTTTCACTTTTGCCTGCTTCAGTTTACTCAAATCTTCAAAACCTGAAGCAGCCGGACCGGTCAAAGTTTTGCTTCCTTCATATTTGTCATTAGAACGCCAATAGAAGTTAGAAGAAACATCTTTTCCCTTTTCATCTTTCAGAATCAGTTTAATAAAGTGAACTTGAGATATGTTTTCCGGGAAACGAATAGTCAACGCATCGTTTACCACTCCATCCGAGGGTAGATTAACCACTGCTGATTCTTCAAATACTTTCTTGCTGTTAATATCGTAAACCTGTGCTATCACTTTATAATTCTTAAATTCACGATAATAATCATTCACTACAGACACTGTATTCTTAAGATAGTCAAACTGTGCATGTAATGGTTCTAAAGAGTTGGCAGTATGATAAAGCGACGCTGTCGGTTCCAGAGACCAGTCCCACATACGGGAAGCCACTTGAGGCATAGAGCAGTTATGATACCAAAACAAAAGTCCGGAACAGAAACGATCACCATAATCCAGCTTATTGTAGTTCCATACTTCCCAAATGCTCTTCGAATTAATAGCTCCCAACAATTGCCCTTTCTGTGCAAACTCATCAATGGATGATGATTTTCCGTAGTTATTCACCAAGTCTGTATACATAGTACTCATCAGATGGAAACCATTTCCATCCAGATAATCCCATACTTCCTTATTGATAGGCCAAAGGTCTTTTTCATCCATCATTTCTCGGAGGATTTCCACAGTTGGAAGAGTAGGTGCACCGTATTCCGGATTAAATCCGTCTACACGGCTTCCTCTGGGAGAGGCCGTATTTTCATAATGCTGCATCGGATTTACCTGTTTGTAAGGACTGCCATCATGCACTCCTTCACATTCGGACTGCATCTGGAAGCCACGTGTACCATCCAGTTTATTCAGTAATTCAGGAGTACCGGTAACTTCTGTACTCTCATTAGAAGCAACATAATAAGCCAAAGAAGGATGATTACGAATACGTTTTACGGTAGATTCCACGTTACTCATATAGAGAGCCTTATCATGCGGATGACGAGTATCACCAGTCATCCAGAACTCTTGCCATACCAACAATCCCAATTCGTCACACAATTGGAAGAAATAATCAGACTCTGCAATTCCGCCTCCCCACATTCTTAAAAGGTTGACACCGGACTGGCGGGAGTACCGCAATTCTGCATAGGTACGTTCATCCGAAGTTCTCAACATTGCTTCCGGTATCCAGTTGGTACCACGAATAAACAATCGTTTACCGTTCACATAAAAGACACGTGATTTATCTGGCGTCTTTCTATCCGAGACAATTTCACGAATACCGAATCTTGTTTTCACAGAATCACATTCTTTGCCATCAACTGATACTGTCAGCTTCAGGTCATATAAGTTTTGTGGTCCTTTATTGACAGGCCACCACAGTTTTGGAGAGTTAATAATCAGTTGCGGGAACTCTTCGGGGGAGAAGGTTGCTGTTTTTTCTTCTCCACGCATCAGTCGGAAGGTCTTTTCAAAAGTGATATTTTCACCCACAATTTCACCCTTCACCTTGCAACTGATTACCCGATTACTGGTCGATGGATTGATAATCTCAACCGATACAGTCTCACGAGCCTGGTCATAATCAGGTTTTCGCAATTCAGATTTAACGAAAGGATGGCGTAATGCTACTCTGCCTGTAGCATAGAGGGAAATATTTTTCCATATACCTGTATTACGGTCACGGATACCGTCCATAAAGGTAAAGTCCCAACCTACCGTCATCAACATGGTAGTATTCAAACCAATGTTACCGTTTCCACCGTTATGAAATTCGCCGGCTGCTCCCCAGGATTTCGGCTTCGCACTTCCGGGAACATCTACCGGATAGACCTTTATAGCCAGTCCGTTTTTTCCTCCGATTTTCACAAAATCCGTAACATCAATATAGTCCTGAATAAACATACCGTTCATTGTGCTCAACAAGTTACCATTCACCCATACTTCTGCCCGGTAGTTGATACCATCCAACTGTAACCAGACAGTCTTTCCCTTGAATGACTGCGGTACTGTAAAATCTGTCCGAAACCAATAGGTGTAAAAGTCACGTCCGGTTTCAGAAATATCCGGTATCAATTTAGATTCAATCTTATTATTGATTCCATAATAAGGCTCCGGGTATTTTTGGTTATACACCAAAGAATTCAAAACTGTTCCGGGAACGATGGCCGGCATCCAATTTGCAGTTGCATAATTGGATAACGAAATCTTTTCTCCGGGATCTGTTGCATCTCCAGCTTTTATCATTTTCCACTGGTAGTCGCCCTGATGACCAATTTCAGAATCAAGCCAGATGCGTTGCGCATTTCCGACATTGTTCTTCCCATTCTGTGCTGTCACTACTGCAGCAAAAAGTAATAATAAAATCGGGAAAAAGGTTTTAGCAATGTTGTGCATATTCGTACGTTACAATTTATTGGTTTATATAATCTTAAAAGTCTAAAACGGATGAGGACAAAAATAGTGTTTTCTACCTGTCCGGCATGCTAAAAACAAGTCAATAAATGAAATTTGAGTCCCAAACTGCCATATATTGCCTATTTGAAGGTTATCTAGCAACAGACAAAAAGACATTAGTTAATCATTGGTTTATCCATTACAAATAGTTGGCATGTTAGCTATTAATAGCTGAATTCTCGGATATTAATACCTTACACGACAGGTATTAATACCCGAGACCTCAATAATTAACAGTCTGGAGACTCACTAATTCCGGTGCACCGTTCCGTCATTTCGTAAAGACAAATTCTGTCCGTAATCCCCGGTGATCGAATACATTTTCAAACGGCCCCCAATTAGGAAGAACGATATCCGACGTTTCTGTCTTCTCTCCTATCACCTGACAACTTTTCACTTCCGTGTTGGGAGACAAGGTATAAAGAGTCAAATCTAATCGGTCTCTGGTGTCCTTCTCGCTCGGGCGCGGCGTCCATGTGAATCCCGGATGCGTCACAGGATCCGGATGTATCGTTCGGTAAGCATCACCTTTTATGCCGCCTTCCCACAAAGAACGGGTGGTAGGCCACTGAACAACGTAAGGAGCAAGTTCTGCTTTCAAGGCACCTTCCGTCCAGTCAAGCCATGACGGTTCATTGAAGTCACCCGAGAGACAAACAAAAGGAGTGGTAGACGAATTAAAATCCTCCAGCAGTTTGTCCACCATGCCTTGACGGGCTTCTTTATTGACTTTTACTACATAGTCAACATCGTCCGTACCTTCATATCCTTCATATGCGATACCATTCAACTGATAAGGACCGTAAGGATAGAAAGCACCGTGACAGTTCATCACCAGCACAACAATGCCATCACCCAAGTCGATATAAACACCATACTTGTTTGGTGTAATCCCCGAGAAAGGATAACGTGATATAATGCTGCATTTTCCCTGCCTATTGTTGGAGTGAGTATGAACGTAAAGCCCCTGTGCTTGTATATCAGATTCGGAGAGATTACTGCATTCCTGCGCACAAAGCACGTCCACATCAATTCTATTGAAGTAATCCAACACAACGGAAGTCGATTTACCCCATAAGTTTTGTGTAGCAAGTTTCAACGTTTTGGGTGCTACACGTGTTGCCCAAGTAGCAGCAACTTTTCCATTTGCATCAGCAGACATTTCAATATAGTAAGTCTTTCCACTGCCTACATTCAACGCAAGCCCCACTGGTACCGTTACCCGTACGTCCTGTTCTCCAGAAATCGGATGAGTGATATGCAGCGTAGCATTCACTCCAAAGGTTTCGGCGCACATATCCGGAAGCATATAACATACATCCTCTTGGGGTACACACTGATAGGTCTTTCGGGTTGCTACCGGAAGATTCTCATATTCACTGTAATGTTGAGGTTCGATATGAACATAAGGAACAGAAGAAGCGGCATCCGCAAAAGTCACGGAATTCACTGTAATATCCGAAGCTGTATCCGGATCCTTTTGCAAAACGATCTTAGATGCACGCGGAGCAAGAGTAACCTGCACCGATGCAGACGCAGCAGCTACACGAAGTGTACCATCTTTTTCATTGCCTCTACTGACAAGCATCGCCATCGGATCAGCTAACGGCAATTGAGGAGCATACGCTTCTAAATCCCAATAAGTCTTACCGGAAGCCAACTCTGGGAATTTATCAGCTGTGGTACACAAAAACAGGAATCGATAAACGACGCCTTTAATTACAGAAACCTTTATTTCATTTGCTGCATCCCCTATACTTCCTGTTTTGTCAAACAGATAATTATATTGATCGTCAAAACAGAATATTTTCCATTTCATTCCGTCCAAAGACACAGAAGCCCTGGTGGAGGACATCGTTAGCCCTCCCTCCATATTCAGACTGAAACGTATTTCTTTTGTGTCATCCTCCTTCTGCACATCACTTACATATCCTTCAGCACAAGCCGTGAATAAGCTGGAAATCATTAGAAGAATCACAAATAAAGTATTCTTTAGCATTTCTTACAAATTTAATCATTGAATATATATCCTTTCAAGAATCCATATAATTATTCCCAACCGGCTTTATCACGGATACATCTGTAGGGGATTCCGTAATCCTTCTTCACTGTCCATTCATCGTTAAATGTCTGTCCCGCTATAGTAAGACCTGGCAGTTTGATGTTCACCCAAGCTACGTTCGGCCACGTACCATAACAAGCTAAGTCTTTCACATTGGGAGTAGCTCTATCGTATGGGTATCCCCCCAATATACGCAAATTAGTAGCCTCATCGTCTTTATCGAACCAACAGTAAGTATATAAAGCCTCTGCCACTTGTGATTTAAGATGCTGTCCTACCCACAAAATATAATCTTTTGCCTCTGCATCATTCAATGCTGTCCAACCCTCGGGACAAAGATTCTTCGCCCCCTCATTACCCGTTTTACCTTTCATAGGAGTATTAAACGTATATCCTTCAGTTCCACAGAAATAAGCCTTATCTACTGTATTATGGACAAGATAGGTGGACTGACGACAGTGCACTGGCGAATAGAGCTTCTCTTCCCACGATAGACAAGGAAGCGGAGTGCCTGGATACGGATCGGCAAACCCGATTACCAACAAGTTCTCATCTGAAACGGCTCCGTTAAGATGTGTGATAGCAAACTGACTTGTCTTCTCAGGATGTGCAGTCACCGTGTAAATAATCTCATGACGATAAAGACCGCTACCTGCATCTTTAGTAGATGAAGAAATGGTAAGCCATTTAGGTAGGCTTCCGTCATACGCAGCGTCCAATGCTGCTGAGCTATAATCTGTAACGACACGTTTTATAGTATATGGCATTGTAGCGTCAGCTGCAATCTTTACATAAGTCCCTTTAATATCTGTACCAGCAATGACAGTAGCCTTGTCATCCATTACAGAGATTCCGTCTTCAATCGTCACCCAATCAATTGAAGTACCGTCTTTCCATTCTTCTACTGAGATGTCAAAGCCTGTAGAACCGGCTATCTTTTTCGTATTAAGCTGATAGAGATAGTTGGCCTCCACATTGATATCAGCAGTAAGATTCAGATAAAGAGTCGGCCCTTCCGTATTGGTATTGGCAAGTTTAGTGGTAGCCCATACAACTGTTTTTTCATTCTGCTCAAGAGTTGAAGTCAACTGAGTCGGATAAAGATAGAAACTCTTTCCGTCATTAGCTAAATCAGCTGCCGGTATTTCCAAAACATCAGAAGATATATTGCCTGCATTACCACTTACGTCACCGATGAATCCTTGAGTGTATCTATTCTTAATATATACCTTATCGATCACTAATCCCGATTCTGTTGGATCATTCAACAAATCAAATCTAGCTACACGTCTTTTAAGTTTTACATCAACCTGATTATTGGAAGATTCTACATCGGCAACTGTTACATACTCCTTACCATCTGTTTTGACATTAGACATAACAAATGGAGGATTCAACTTACCACTTTCGGCAACAGTTTTGCTATTTAGTAGTTCATCGATTGTATTTGTTGCACTCATATTAGGGAAATTGCTCTCATTCTCACTCTCCACAATGATGAATCTCTTTTCTCCTCCAGTCGAAGAAGTTAATTCAACAGTATATGACCTTGTATCACCGTTTGCACCTACAGAAGCAGCTGCATAATTTAAGACATACCTTTGTTCATACTTACCTTCTCTGCTAAATTGATAAAAGGCTATTTTGTCATTAGTGCCTCCATTTTCGTCACCTACACCTACTGCCCTTGTAAGGAATGCCCCGGGAGTATGCACATTAAACGTTATTTTTCCTTTGCCTAAAGGCTGTTCCTCGGGGGCTGGGGTTTCATCACTTTTCGAACAACCAACTAATAAAACAGTTGACAACAAAGCCAGACATATATAAATATTCTTTAGAATTTTGTAGTTTTTCATATGTAAACAAATTAATTACGCTCCTTATCCCAAAAGAGCTGACTAAACCATTAATAAATTGTTTTATAGTTCTAAAAAACTTGAGAGGCTGTACCCAATCCCAAATTTGAACACTGCCTCTCAATATTATATTCATCAATCAACAACCCATCAATTCCATTCGATTTGTTGGTCTTCGTCCGGAATCAACGTATTCAAGTCACGTTGCATACTTAATGTACCTTCTACTCTATACTTCATACGGTTACCCGGGCTAAGTGTATAGTCCTCAAATGAGTATCCCATAGACAAAGTGATATAAATATGCTTCAAGTAAGGCTTCACAGGATCATTCTCTTCGACAATCGTATAATAAGGAGCTTCCTTAAATTTGTCGTCTCCTTCGCCCAGCAAGAGAATTTTAAAGTTATTGCCATCCTCTCCCCCGTTATCGGTCCATAATCTCAGTTTCTTCTTCAACTCACTTCCTTCATTCAGCGGTTCATCTGTAAACTCTACATATAATTTATAGTATTTACGGTCCATGTAATTCACATCACGAACTCCCATATAAAACATAATGGTCTTCTCGTCATACACATAAGCTTTATGGGTAGCTAACATGAAATTATCCTTTTGATTCTCCAAAAAAATCTTTAATAGGCTACCATCATACGAACCGGAGTAATCATTGAACGGAATGATATTCAACAATGCTTTCCGATAATGCAGACGGTTGTTCACCTGATAGTTATAAGATGGATCGTCTTGAATAGTCAATGGTAGAATATATTTATCCGACATATCCAACGGTTTCGCATTGTTCTGCCCTCCTAGCGTAAAATCAATAGGTAACAGTGCTTCAGATTCACCTGCAGGCATTTCTACAGTTTCCGGTATGGAATAGTATTGTTGATCCAACAAATGGTAAAAAAGTTCCCGACGGCGTTCACCAAAACGTTCCTGATTCAACACATCCAAAGTATCCTTATCAAGTGCTACATGAATAGTTCTTGCCTGTGTATTCATGGTTGAACCACTCAACAAAACCGGAAGCTGATAAGTCACCACTCCTCCTGGTTTGTAGCGTACATAAGTAGAAGTTACTCCTTCATTATTAATCTCTGCTTTGAAAGATGCCAGCTGTTTGAATTGTTCATCTTCCCACTCATTGTTACATGAAGTGCAACATACTGCCGCCATCATGCCAATCAATAATTTACATATATTATTCATATTTTCTATCCAAATTTAGTAGGTTTATTCCGGATCTTTCCAGCCCGGATTCTGAATCATCCACATATTTCGTTTCATTATATTGTGATGGATTGGCCAAAACCACATCTTCGTAGTAAACATAGTAGGCAACGAAGCGACTTCTATCGGTGTATGAAAACTATCTGGATTTTCCGAAGTCAAATAGATATTACAACCATAAATGGGAAGAGCCTCTTCAACTGGAGCATCACACCAACGACGAATATCAAAGAAACGATGACCTTCCGCAAATAGCTCAATCTGACGTTCTCGTTTTACTTTAAAACGAAACTTCTTTACATCATCGTACACCTCATAATCTGGCAATCCAGCACGAATACGAATAGGCTGAATACCTTCCTTTAAAGCTGTTGCCGAACGTGTGATAGTATACATAGTCTCGCCATTCCAAGAAGGAATCTCATAAGAACCCTCGACCTCATTCAGTGCTTCTGCATAATTCAACAGAATCTCTGCATATCGAATGTCCGGAGCGTACTTTTGAACTACACGACTTACGTCATACGATTTCTCAGAATCTGCTAAATCCTTCGGATGTACAAACTTCTTAATACCAATACCTGTACTCAAATAATTGGTACCTGCTTTGTAACCATCTTGAGCATCTCTGTAGTAGAAAATAGGAACGTTCGTTTCTTCTTTATCCTCTGCACTTGCATTCAACATATGCCATACACTACCATTGTAGGCTACTGATGCATAGAAACGAGGTTCACGGTTCGCATATTGTTTAGAAACACCTTTTCCCAATGGACCTAATTCAGGATAATTAGACAATTCAGACGTTTCAACCACCCCTGAAACACGTGGCTGTTCATTGTAACGGCTTGGGTCGGTATATCCTTCCATACCCTTATACATAGAATTCATACCCGGACAATCGCTACCATCTTTCATATAATAAGCATCACATTGTTTCTGTGTCATGCCATGGCAGTTATATCCGCCTCCTTGTGAACGGGGCAACTGATGGATAACCATTACCCTGATATTCTCAGCACCCTGATTGACACCTCTGGTAAATATAATTTCGTCATTATTGTATGCACCCACTTCTCCATCAAACAAAGAACGGTATGATTCGAACGGATCAATATTTTTCCAACCGTAAGGCCAATCCTGAGAATGGAAAGTTCCATTATCGTCCGGCGGAGTAATAGTTGTCGGGTAAGCCATATCATCACTTTCTCTTTTATAAGCAACATACAATTGATACCGTTTCAATTCCATTACATCCTTAGCAGCAGCAGCAGCTCTTGCCCACTTCCGATTGTCGTATGTATCAGACAGCAACTTACGCCCGCTCTTATCAACCAATGCATCGATCACCTCTGATGGTGCTTGTCCGTTATATAAAGGACTTGCTGCATATAAAAGCACACGTGAACGAAGTGCCAATGCTGCACCACGTGTAGGACGCACAATATTTTGTACGTCTCGCTCGTCGTCCAACATCGTAGCCGCCTTCACCAATTCCTCGGCAATGTAATCTGCACATTCATCATACGTATTTCGAGGATAAGCGATATCATCATACTCTTTCGTATAATCGACCCCTTCATCTGGGACAATGGGCACCGGACCGAATGAACGAATCAGCATCCAATAGAAATATGCACGCAGGAAATGAGCCTGTCCTTTCATATCAGTAATCTCAGCTTCAGTAAGCTCTTTATTTCCATCCACATTATGAATGAAAATGGAAATGTGACGAATCGCTTGATAAGCGGCCTGCCATATATACAAACTGTTTCCACTACCTAATCCTTTTTCCGTATAGTTTCCACCCTTCCAATCTACATAATTCAAATCTATGTAGTACATATCATCTGCAAAATTGAAACTAGTGTTCTTCTTGCTGTTCACTTGTTGCAGATAATCGTGATTCATATAAGCGTATCCCTTTGCCAACCATTCATTGGTATAGTCCTTACTCTGAAACACATTTTCAATGTTAACACGTTCCTCGAAAAGGTAGTCTGAGTCCAAATAATCGGTACATCCGACAACCATGGTACTCACTCCTAATATAAAACCTAAATTTATTATAAGTTTCTTCATATTCTGTTCTTGTTTATAGATTAACTGATACGCCTAACGAAAGCGTCTTGCTCAACGGATATTTCTTTCCGTCCGAACTGCCCAATTCCGGATCCCAATATTTAAACGAAGAGAATGTCAGCAAGTTGGTTCCGATAAAGAAAACACGTACTTGATTCAAATGAATCTTATTAACCCAAGCTTTCGGAAAGGTATAGCCGATATCCAATGTCTTCAGACGAAGATAAGAGCCATCTCTCAACCAATAATTAGACTCTTGATAATTATTTTTATTATCACCATAAGTCAGACGGGGGAATTCTGCATTCGGATCTTCATTCTCACCCAGAATCCAACGGTTGCTTTCTGCCATTTCTTTCAAAACATTTCCCCAGCCATCACCACCTTGGAACATAAAGACAGTTGTACCTTTGACAAAGAAAGACGACTTACCTGCTCCTTGGAAATGAGCATTGAAATCCAACCCTTTCCATTTGGCCGAAAAGCCAAAGCCATATATCAAGTTAGGACGAGTAGTAGCACCAATAGCTACCCGGTCTTGTGAGTCAATTATACCATCACCATTGACATCTTTATATTTAATATCACCGGGCATCACTTCACCAAAAGTTTGCTTCGGGCTATTTCTGATTTCTTCATAATCTTTAAACAATCCCAGAGCAATAAGTCCTCTTGCCTGATTGACACGATGCCCTTGGGCTAGCTTATATTCGTAAATGGTGTTCTCTTCATCTTTTTCTATCACCTTGTTCTTACTGTAAGTAATATTACCACGTAACGTAAAATTCACCTTACCGAGTTTCTGTTTGAATGCAAAATGACCATCAAATCCTTTTGCTTCTACAATACCGACATTTGCTTTCGAAGCATTATCAATTCCCACTTCGTAAGGGATATAAGAACGAGTCATATAGATACCGTCACGACGTTCTTTAAAGTAGTCAATCTCTCCGGTCAGTTTGTCATTAAAGAGAGAAAAGTCAATACCCAAATCTTGTTTAGTAGCAACTTCCCACGAAATAGCAGGAGAAGCCACTGTTGAGTAATATTTTCCATTCCACAATTTTTCACCAGTCCCAATATCTTCAAAATGATAAACATTATTATCGGTTGCTATCGAATACAAATAGGGGAAACGGACTCTTTTATTACCTTCATACAAAGCATCATTTCCTGTCTTTCCATAAGAATAACGGATTTTCAACATATTCAACCATTTTCCGGCAATCTTTTTCATGAATGGTTCCTCAGCCAAGTTCCATGCACCGGAGATAGCCGGGAAGAATCCGAAACGATGGTCTTTGTGGAAATTCTCCGAACCGTTGTATCCGAAATTAAAATCAATAAAATAACGATAATTCCAGTTATAGCTGAAACGTCCGGCTATTCCCTGATTACGATAAGGAATACCATTCTTCAAGTCTGTACCTATATTTTGAGTAAAAATCTTAGAAGCCTGCGTATACTTCAGTACACCTCCAACATGATGAGTTTTGAAAGCACGACTATAGTGCAATTCCCATTCAAAGAACTCTCTCTTTTCTCCTTCCGAATTGGAAGATTGCGACATCACTTTCTCGTCTCTGATTTTCGTGAAATTCAATGTTCCGTCCGGTTGACGATAACGGTCGGCCTTGTAAGCAGCCGGAGATTTATAACGTTTAATCCAATTGGAGTTATACGTATCATATCCGAATCTACCTACAAAACGCAATCCTTTGGTTATAAAATCCAGTTTCTGTTCCAGCGTAAGGCTGGTTTGAATATTATTCTTCCAACTTTCATTATATCCGGATTGTGTAGTCATTACCCAAGGATTCATATTATCATCCTTATCTGACCATCCCGGAATTTTTCCATCCGAATATTCTGCCGGCATCATGATGGAATTATATCCCATCAATACAGTCCACAAATTATCTGTACCACTACCTGTATCATTCTGCTTACGCAAAGAACCGGATACCCCGACCTTTAACAGAGTCGTTTTCGTAATATCAATATCCACATTCATACGGTACGTCCATTTTCTGAAATGTGCGTTTGTATTATAATCCTTAAGGCTTTTGTCAGTCTTATACATACCTTGTTGGTCCTGATAACTTCCGGAAACAAAGTAACGTGCAGTTTTACCACCACCACGCATATTCAACGTTGCACGTGAACTCCAAGCACCGTCACGCAATACCATATCCATCCAATCTACATCCGGAAAACGGTCTGGGTCAAGTTGCGTACGAAACAGTTCCAATTCTGATGGCGAATATAAAGCCTCTTGATTTCTTGTCAAACGAGCTTCATTAGCCATAGAAGCATATGTATAACCGTCTACAAATTCCGGTGCCTTTGTAAAAGTGCTATAGAACCCCTCAACCTTTGCATCAATATTGATTTTACCTTCCTTACCACGTTTTGTATTAATCAAGACTACACCATTGGCTCCCTTACTACCATAAATAGCCGTTGCGGAAGCATCTTTCAATACTGTAAATGATTCAATATCTTCCACGCTCACTTCATCAATATCACGTTCAAATCCATCAACAAGTACCAATGCAGCCGTATTAGCACCAAAAGTAGATATACTACGAATCCAAAACTCAGATACACTACCCGGTCGTCCAGAAGTTTGCATAGCCATTACACCCGGAACAACACCTGCCAATCCATCCACCACAGAAGTGGAAGGAACCGATTTCAACGCATCTACATCCACATTAGTAATGGCACCAGTCACTGCTATTTTCTTTTGTGCTCCCGTACCTGTAATTACAACTTCATCAATAATCGTATTAGCTGCTTCTTTCATTTTTACGTGATTGGTTTTTTGTTCTTTTACCAATACCACCACAGTCTCATAACCTATATATGAGAATACAAGTCTGTCATAAGCAGATGCCTTTATTTTGTATCGACCATTTATATCAGTAATAACACCCAACCCAGGCATATTCTGTATCGCAATATTCACACCAATTAAGGGTTCCTTATTCTCATCGGTCACCACTCCAGTTATCATTGCACTTTCCTGCGCCCAAACGGTTATGGAAAAGAGCAACAATAATATACATGCAATCAAATTTTTACTCCTCATAAAATATATGTGTTTATCATTTATTATTCTTCCATAGCAATTTTACGTATCACCGCTTGCTCTTTCCCGTCGCGACTCATACCCCTCTCGCCTACATAGAAGCATTTTCTTTTTTCATCGTATGCAATCGCCCACGGATAAGCAAAACGAGCTTCTGAACGTAATGCACCATTTGCAAAACCAGGATCACTTGAGTCATTTCCACGTCCTGCAAATGTTACTACTCTTCCTGTAGGTGTCAGAATACGAATGCAATGATTGCGTTCATCACAAAAATAAAAATCATATTCATCTTCTTCACCTGCATATTCCGGATTCTTTACAAACACTCCCTGTGTCGGACCATTCAATTGCGCCCTGCTACCTACTCCGTCACGATAACCGCTTCCACTCGCACTTCCCGCCACGATATAAGGGGTTGAGAACTGATCTGTAGTAGAATTATAGTCCATACGGGAGATATATCCATTTCCTCTTTCATTGTATTGACGAAGCAAATAGGCATATTTTCCTGTAGGATGAACTACCATGCGCAATGTTTCTTTTACACGCGGATGCGTAGCTATTTTCGTTGTTGTCTTGTTCTCAAAATCATATTCATAAACCACTTGATCAGGATAAAGAGCATAATAAATCCTTCCCGTCTTAGGATGAACAAAGGCACCAACCGCCTGCCTTTGCTTTGATTCGCCTAATTTTACTTCCGTTTTAAAGTCTGAAACACGTTTCTTCAATACGTTTACATTTCCATCTTTAGCCAAATCACGAGAAATAATCATATCTTGATTCTCATCTGCCGTCCAATTAATGATAGAAGGTTTATCGCCAATAGCAGCTAAGGAAGCCTGCATAGTCACCGTTTTTTCTTCCAAATCAATCAGACGAATAGAACTTATATTATAACAAGTTAAATACAAATGGTCAAAATTTGATTTCGGATCAAACGAAAACCATGTAGCTCCTTTTATACATCCACATGCATCGAATGCCCCTTCGCCCTGAAAAGCATCTTTCTCGTTCTCAAAACGTTGACCAGCTAATGTAGAAACTAACCATTGCTTTACATAAGTAAACTTCTCTTCTGCTTCAGCAAAAGCCACTTCTTCGCCATTGTCATCATACACACTAATTTCCACATCACCTTCAGTAGCCATACGTGGTACTACACAATACAATATATTGTTCTTAACTGAAATGATATTAGCTTCTTTACCACCAACTATCACTTTCAATTTTTTGGGGTCGTTCCCAAAGTTTTCTCCATATAATATAATATTGTTACCAATGCCACCCGATTTTGGGGAAAAATCTGTAATTACCACAGGCTTAGTAGGATCGAAAGGAAGGTTTTCTTCCTTGTCTTCATCCTTACAAGCAGTAAAGCAAAGTACGACCAATGGCAATACCACTGCACATAATCGGATAAACCGAGTTCTCCAATCACTTTTCTTTTTCATACATCAAATTTTAGTTTTACTTAGAAGTCTATATATTTACAATATTTTCAACATATCAGTTATTAAATACTGGCAGTAAATCTCCCTTTGAAGGCACACATTTTTTAATGGTCGGCCAGCCGTCTGCCGACCACACAATGCGGTCGAGCATACCTAAACGTCCTCCAACCGTACCATTCTCTTTTACATAACTATGATATATCATCCAATCTGTACCTGCATCATCTGGAATTATTATGGAGTTATGACCAGGACCAAAGAATGTTTCACCGTCACCTTCCAACACTAACTCCCAAGAGTTGTCCAGCATATCTTTTCCTTTTCTATCGACATACGGACCAAGGAGATTTTCCGAACGGCCTACCACGACTTTATACTTACTATCCATTCCATTATTCGGACAGCAATTATTTATAGATGCAAACAAATAGTAGTACTTACCCTTCTTATAAATATTGGTGCCTTCAAATGCCCTGCCGCAGACCTGTTTCTTCAGCACAGGCTTACCATCTGCTCCCCGTTTCACAGAAAGACCATCATCCGTAAGTTCCGTCACATAAATACCGTTGAAACTCCCGACAAACATATATTTTTTACCATCTTCTTCATAATAGAACTGGTCGATACAATTAGAACCGAAATCATCTGTTATCAGCAACGGTTTAGCATTTAAGAAATCACCAACCGGACTATCTGAGGTAGCAACCGCCGTATAACTGATGCTTCCATCCCCCCATTTTGCCCATGAGAAATAAAGCACATATTTTCCATTGATGTAGCGAATTTCCGGTGCCCAAAATGCACCTCCACCAGGAAGTACATCTTCAGTAGGTCTAGTTGCTTTTCTGAAAGCACTTCTTTTAAATTCCCAATTAACCAAGTCTTTAGAAAAATAAATAGGAATCCAATAGGAATTAGTTTGAGTAGCATACAAATAAAAGCCTTCATCAGTACGAATAACCGTAGGATCGGCTACACTAGAAAAAGTTATTACCGGATTTGTATAAGTCATACCTATTTTGAAATAACAAATTTCATTATGAAGAGCAACGCTTTCATGAGAAGCCTCCCTTAACTGTACAGGCAACAAATATTTTACAGCTTCCATTCCTTCACGCTTCACTGTAATTCCTCCAGTAGCTTCATTCTCTCCAGCTTTAAAAGATATCCCTTCTCCTAAATCATAGTTAGCCGAAGGAAGAAGACGATAAGAAGTCTTATAATCCTCATTATACTTAGCAACCAGTTCCTCCGCATTAGAAGGCACTGCTAATGTACATGTAAAGTTCCAAGGATTAGTCTTTATTTCTCCGTCTGCCCTACAATTAAAAGTAGCATCCACCGAAACCGGCATTGACATTTTACTAACACTAATTTCCTGTGATGGCATAACCAAACTAACCGTTGGATAATCAAACGATATATGCAAAAGAAAATCACTTTGACTTTTACGGACCTTGGCAACAGATGAAGTAAGTCTCAATGCAATAACATATTCTGTTCCATTTTTTTTGAATTCAGTGAACACTTTATCTGGAGCAAATTTCACCTCTACTTTTTTTGAAGCAATGCCCTGTTCGAGAGTAATCTGTGGCGTACTTATCGAATATAATGAAGAGGGCAACAATTTATAAGCTGTTTCTTCCTCTTTATTATATGCCTCCAGATCTTTCTCATTCCACGCTTCTAACTGTGCAGTAAGAGCGACACTCGCACTGCCCCCCTTCAATTCTACAGAGAAAGGGTACACAACTTGTGCCACATCACTACTGGAAACTTTAATTACATTTAGTCCATTAGGCTGTACTTGTAAATACTGGTTCGAATTGACATCCCCATCTTCACTAGAAACATCCTTAGTATCATCAGAGCCACATGATAAAAAAAGCAAAAGCCCTGCACTAAGAAACATTAGCCCAATTTCTCGAATATTTTTTTTAATTGAATTGTAATTCATTACATATAGATTTAAGTAATACCCTGTGTTTTATACTATAAAAACGTTATCCTTTGAACTATCTTTTTAACTGTATCTAAAAACTAAATTTCGTATTATATAATAATGATCATTATCTTTATAAAAGGTACTAGTGCCCCTATTGTGTGATACAAAAGTAGAGAATCAGGAGTATTTAAGATATTAAATATAGGTCAATAAATGAAAAATTAGTCCCAAACTAATCTAAAGTATTCAAAGATAACACAGAAGAGCATTTATTAGTACTTATCTGAACAATATCTTTCTTTTATTGGATAATTTCTTCTTCAACAATCCACTATTCTAAGATAATAACTATATCCTAAGCTAACAGCAAGCCATTTTTATCTAATTGCCTTCTTTATAACCGGACAAACTAAATCAGCATATCTCATCATACCTAAGTCTGTAAAATGAATACCATCTACAGTAGCCTCTCCATCCTCTCCCAGCATATTCTTTGATGAAATAAGAATGATATTTTTCTCATTTCTTTTCTTTAAATGATTGAATATCTCTTTCAACGTATCATTCTTTCGTCGCACTTCTTTAGCAACCTTTTCATCATAAAATGTATGAGGGAAAATAGGATCCTCTATAAAAATAATTGGTGTATCCGGATGTTTACCACGAATGATACGATAGAATGTTTCCATCCGTTCTTTCATCTTTGTAACAGAAGCATTAGGCACAAAGTCTAAAACGAAAACACTAGCTTCTACTTCAGCTATTACTTTAGCTACTTCCAAATCTAGAAATGCATTTCCACTGAACCCTAAATTGATACATTCACGGTTCAATCTTCTCGATATAATATTGGTATGTGCCATTCCTGGACGTGAAGCACAACCTCCTTGAAGAATACTGGTTCCATAAAAAACAACAGGATTCTTACGAATTGGATACTCCACTAACGGCTGACTAATAGTAGCCAAAGAATCAACTCCGATAGACAAAGAAATAAGACCATCATACAATGGCAAATAAAGCATGTATTCTCTTTCTTCAGGATGCATATTTTTTATAATGATGACCTGATTTGTTTTTCCTTTCGGACGGGCACTATTGACAAAACGCCAGTCACCATTCTTCTGAAGACAGTAAAGATCTAAACCTTTTGCACCAGTATCAGTCATATGATTCATGTGGGTATTAAAAAGAGCCACCCATTTAGCTGCTATCGTAGTGGAATTACTACGGAAACGTATTGCCATTCCTGCAGAATTACGGCTCAAATTCCATAATGGAGCACGAGAAATATTCTTTAATGAATCCGGGAACCTTTCATATCGTGCCCCAGCACTCTCTGTCGCCCTTCCTAATAGTGGAAAATTCGAAGCATCGTGGTATACTAATTGAGCATGTATATGAAACACTAAAAAAAGTACAATAAAAATACAAAATTCTCTTTTCATATTCAAGTATTATAATTTCAGACCCTTCAAAAATAAATATATGTTATGTTAAAAGCAACAATACACTATGAATAAAAAAACTCCTAGATCTGTATCCGATCTTTTATTGTTTTATTTATTCAATAATGCATAAGCACACCATATTATCGGTGCCTGTCCATGATAATCACCGGCGATGCGGGGACGATCCATATAATATTGTTTACTGTTTTTCTTTCCGGTTCCAACACAAACCTCAGTAAGATCATTCTTGTCATTAATATAATTACATAAGCCAAGCCATGCACGGCGTGCCACTGGAGCATATTCCTCTTTATTCAACCAGCCGTTATTGACCCCCACAATCATGGCATAAGCAAACATTGCCGAACCAGATGTCTCTGTCCAAAAGTCCGGTTCGGTAATCAGCTGATTCCAAAGACCGTCCTTGTTCACATATTTTTTCAAGTTATCCATCATCAACAAGTAACCTTTCATAATACGTGCACGATTAGGATCCTTTTCCGGTAAGTTATAAAGCAACTCCGTCATACCGACAGCCATCCAACCGTCACCACGTCCCCAATAATAAGGCACATCCGGTGCATGATAGAAAAGACCGTTGGGATGTTGCAATTCGTCCAAATACAGAACCATTTCTTTGGCAGCCCTATTTATGTACTTAGGATCACCAGTAGCTTTATAAGCCTCAGATTGCACAATAGTAATCATATACATATCATCAATCCAAAGACGAGTTTGCCAAGAATATCCCTTTTTATCCCATTTACGCTCCTCTTCATTCGCATTGGCAGGAAGCTCCCATTGAGTGTCAGCATAGGGCAGTCCCAGATCTAAATAACGCTTATCTTTCGTTATATTATAAAATCTTAGAGGTAAGCAACCAAACATATTTTGGTCTACGTGAATCGGTGGAGGTAGAAGTTCTTTTTCCAGATGAAACAATAATTCGAAACGGTTTCTTAACAGCTTTATCAATTCTTTATTATTTGTCAATTCTGCAAAACGAAGAGCTCCATACCATGTACACACCTCTGCATAATGTATTCCTCTATCAAAATACAGTTGATGTTTAGTTTCCATTAAACGTCTGCTCAATTTATTTCCAACCGTCTTTGGATCTGCCTTCACAGGAAAATCTCCAAAATAATTTTGAGCAGAAATCACATTTGAGCTCAAAAAAACAGTCATCAATAAGGCATAAATCAAATAATTCCTTTTCATAATCGTAGTGTTCTATATAATTAATTATTCAATATTAAATTCTCCGAATCATAACCCAGTCACCGGTATCCAACGTGCCGTACTTGTAGATGCAACATCACAAATGGCATCTAAAGAATTTCGCTTTGTAATAGAAAAATTGACAAGTACTTGCCCGGAAGTGATAGTCAATTTTGAACGTGGAATAGCAATTTCAGCAATATATCCATAATCATCTATAAGCCTCTCATTTGTTTCATTGCAAACATAAGTTTTGACCTGGGCATCTAATTGAGCTTCTTTCCATGATGCATCATATATTTCACAATTCTTCAGTCCATTCATTGTTACTTGTATGCAGCAAGCCCCTTTTGACAGCTTATTATTACTCACAGGAGATACGTATAAGGAAGCGTAATCAGAGGCTAACAAGTTTCGATCAAGTACTTCTAACAGGAAATAAATATTATCATCATCATACGAACAACGTAACGTTCCTTGTGCTTGTGACTTACTGCCCACAAAGAGTGCATGATCTGTATTTGCCCACTCTTTATTGTTACCATCTATTGTTACCTTTCTTTTCACGGCATCAATACGATGATTAAGTACAAACTGTGCCATCTGAACCGGTCCTTCTTTCGCTTTAATATTAGTTCCAACCAAAGTATGTGAATCAATAATACAAAATGATCCCCAATAACCACCAGAAAAAGGTTGATAAGCGCTACCGAAATTACGAGCAGTAGCATCTCCTATTTTAAGAGTATATTTACTTGACGATTCATACGAAAGGACGGTTTCTCCCGAAGGGAGCTGTCCCAAATATGGTCCCATACCGGAGAAAACACAATTATTACTATCGACAGGTCCTTCCTGGTCGGCAGCCAAATATTCCCATTTGTCTTTATCTGAATAACAAAGCGAAATATGATATCCTGAATTATTGGTTTCCACAGCAGCAGCTAATCCCTTATTATCATTGAGTCTCACAACAGAAGGCATCTGATGATTATAGCCGACAATTCCGTTTTTCTCCCACCTCATTCGCAATACATAATAAGGAGAAGAACTAAAGTCCGGTTTCCATGTCTTTCCTCCATCAGTAGAAACAACCATTGCCGTACCTGTATCTGTGCCATGTCCTTCCAAGCCAGTACGACTGCTATCTGTAAAGTAACAGTGTAATTCACCTGTAGGCAACTCCAACAAGAAAGGTTCCCAATTAACTCCCTGATAGATCTTGATAGGTTCACTCCAAGTAACACCATTATCCGTACTGCGCTTTAATTCAATTCCTGCATCTTCCGGCAAATCCCGATAACCGGAATTAGCTCTGCAAGATGCAACTGCCAATATATCTCCATTAGAGAGCACCAGCCCATCGCAATTAGCATAGCAATGTATATTCTTATTGCCTTTGCTATCGATAATGTCATAACTGTTAAATATTTCTCCTTTATTGCTCCAAGTTTTCAGATCCTTACTAAGCGCATAAACACAACGCCGACCAATATTATTATTAGCACTACCATTGTGATAGAACAAAATATAGTCACCATTCTTCATCTTTTTTATACGAGGATAGCGAGGATACGAAGATTCCATAGTCACAAGCATCCGATAGTTCATCATCAATGAAGAGCGTTTCGTAACATCTGCGTGGGAATTTATAATAGGTGTCCCCTGATTCAATTCCCCAATAGGTGTGATGCTACAAACCACAGGCTCCTGGGATTCGTCCTCCTTTGGTTTCTCCGTATTCCCGTTACCAGCTAGTAAATTCTCATCATTTTCACCACTGCCCCCGCACGCTATAAATGAGATAGCTATGGAGAAAAATAACATAAAAAAAGTGTTTTTCATAGCTCTAGTATATTTTATTCAACTTGCTATTTTCCCTGTCTCGTCGGTTGCGGACCTAAATATGAGCGCTTCATTCCTCCGAAATCCAAGACAATCTTTTGCAATACAGTTCCGGCATCGCCACATATAATTTTCACTGTGTGTTTACCCGGTTTGTCGATATGCAAAGTGGTTTTGTTGATTCTACAGTTCTTCAACACACTTTCGTACCAGATTTGTGCATACTCAAAAGAAGAAGTAGAAGGATTCATCACAGGACCTTCGTCAATACATACTCCATATTTCGTTTCCACATTCGTTGCTTCATGTCCGGCATACCCACGGTCCTTACTTAATGTAAATGTAGGCAATACGTATGTGTAGACATCAACCGAACCTTGTTCGAATGTATAGAAATCATATTCCAGGCGAGGGGTACTGCGACCTGCTGTCCGCTGCGGGGCGGCTGTCGGGTCACCTAGTTGAATAGCTGTATTTTCTATTCCCAAGTTAGGAATCGTTCTCATTTGAATAGCTTTGTTCTCTACCTTCCGGTGAAAACCGGCAGCGTCAATAGAAACATATCCATTGTGCTCTACAAATAAAGTGTCCATTTCGGCTAATGAAGGAGAAGAAGGGTTGAAGACTGAAATATAAACATTCTCCTTCTCGCCACGATCAGATGCGATTTCCAACGTTCCGAATACTTTCTCACCAGTCGGGACCTTAGCCCAGTCGATTGAGACTTCTATACGATTTTCCGTGGTAGTTTCTCCGGCTTTCTGACTTAACAGAATCCAGTTATCTGAAACCGATGCTTTCCATTTCAGAGGAGTCGCTCCTTTATTGAAAACGTCTACGTAATAGGATTGGCGGAAGTATGTGTTGAAACATGGCAGGGAATGGAAACTCTTCTGCCCTTTCAAAATATCCTCTCCTTCGGCCAATATGCCCAAAGAGGCTGCAGATGCCAGATTTACCTTCCGCAGAGCCGGGAGTTCAAAGTAGGCTGCGGCAAATCCCTGTTTCATGGTCATTACATGATCCCATTTACCTCCAAGTAATGAGTTATATCCTTTTGTTATTACTTCCAGACTATCATAACAAGCCTTAGTCATTTTTTCCAGTTCTGCGGTAGTTGCCCTCTGTTGAATAGAGTACCAACGGTTTCTCTGTCCGTTGAGAATCATACGGTTCAATAGTTCACATCCTTTCACCGGATAGTATAATGATTGATAATAGCATGCTTTCTTATCTTCTGGCAAAGCTTTCAGGATTTTCTCTACCATATTCCCTATCCGTTGATATTCAGCCAAACGAGTATCCACTTCACGATAATTGGCAAGCGAAAAATCAGTATCTGTATTCCGTTCTCTTCCGTGTTTGTCGGTAGCCCACTGATAACCCCATCCCATAAACTCCGGCTTACGCGCAAAGGCCAATTTATAGAAAGAATTTATCACATCCTGATATTCAACCCGATAGTCATCTCCCAACATGCCACACAACCATTCGGTACGATAGTTTGCCGCTCTTTCAAAACTGAATGAATCAATATCGAAAGCCATCGTCAGGAAATAATCAACAGCAAATTCACATGATTTGATGTCTCCGGCATTGAGCAGCCAGATACGATCAGCTGTCATGTCATAAGCTTTACGGAGTTCTTCATACATTAATGTGGGTGAAGTTGTGTTCATCCAAAGATGATCGTGAGGTTTACCCAGATAAGAAGAATGATAATATACTCCCGAACGTCCGGAACGTTTCTGTTCTTTCGGACTGCTCAAACGTTTCATATATCCATAATTATCATCCGGCCAGATAATAGTCACATCATCCGGAAGTTCCAATCCCTGATCGTATACATCCAGCACTTCCTTATAAGGAGTAAAGGCTTGAGGAATGTCTTCCGCACGCTTACCGATGGCATCTACCAGCATTTGCCTTTGTGCCATCAAAGCTTCCTGAAGCATTTCCTTTCTATCATTCATATTATTGCTTGCATTCATTGCCCGGTCGTGCAATCCACGCAAAGCCAAAGTATATACATTTTCAAACGGAGCACATTCATCTACACGTGATTTCAACACTTTGTTGACTCCATCCTTATTATTGATATAGTCCCATTCACCCATTTTATCACGCTTCCACTCACTTGCCGTGTTAAACAATAACGGTTCACAATGAGAGGATCCCATGACAATAGCAAAGCTATCCGCTACCAGGCGATTTTCAGGAATACGGTGGAATGCCATGGATGCGTCATGCATAGCCGGACAAAGATAATTAGCCTGAAGACGCAACAGCAGTTCACACACCTTTGCATACGTTCTCGGTCCGAAGTTTCCACGTTCTTTTTCAAAATTGCGTTTTGACCAACGATAGAGTCCCCAGTCCTCATCATTGATAAATATCCCTCTGAACTTGACAGACGGTGTTTTAGAAATGAACTTATCAACTTTTACACTAACTTGTTTTTGCTGTTTGATTGGAGCATCCGCCCACCAGTACCAAGGAGATACTCCTATTGCTTTTGATATGGAAAGAAGTCCGTAAGCAGTACCACGCCTGTCACTTCCAGCTACGACAATTGCTTTCTTTATGCCCGGAATAGGATTATTGACCACTTCTATCATATAACGCTCCCAACTTCCGGCAATGGCAGCTGTATCTATTTTGTGTCTCGATACCAAAGCGTCAATCCACTCGCTTTTTCCTATAGTACCGGCAATAATCGCATACCGCGCAGATACTTTCCCGGGCTTGCTTTCATCTATTCTCAACTCTTGTCCCGTCACACGACGAACATCATCCACAAAAAGAGAAGCGCTTTTACGTACTACAGTTGCATCTTTTCCATCAAAACAGATAACTGCATTCGTTGATGAAGAAACAATAGGAAAACTATTCTTTCCGGTTCCTTTGTCGAGTAAAACTTGTGCTTTTGCCGAAATCAGGCTACAACAAAATAAGCCCAGCAATAAAATTTTATTTTTCATATATACATTAGATTGACTATTGATAACGCAAAGTAAGGCAAAAAGCAATAAAACGAATAAAAGAAACCGACCTATAAATAGCAGAATATGTTCAAAAAACAACCACCGCAACTCGAGATTCGAAGTTACGGTGGCTAATTTATTATCTATTATTGAAAGCTTTCCTCATCTATCAGAATCTGTCTTCATCAGCCACAGCCTCTTCCCAAGTTTCCCATATCTGCACATTCGGATCATAACCATCATAACCGTAGTTCTGATACAAAGGAGCCTTTCCGTTAGAAACGATTGCTTTTTCAGGAATAGGCCAATAAATGTTATGTTTACCCATGATATAATTGATATCTGTTTTAGTAGCATTTACGTTAATAGTAACGCCTTTGTTGTACATACCTTTCTTTATGCAACGTTGATACCAATAGCTACCACCTTCAGAATCGGTGCCAGATTGCTTATCGAATGTTTCCACTTTATATGTATTCCCGAACTCGTCCGCTCTGCCGCTGATAGCCAAACAGAGTGACACACGGGTTAACTCTACATTACGCCATTCTTCAAAGAAAAGTTCACGCGCACGTTCATCCATGATATCACCGATAGTAACCTTACCTACATAAAATTCAGTACAATGAGCACGTTCTCTGATGATGTTTATATCATCCTTGATTGTTGGATCATCCGGATTGATATAGAATTTTACTTCTGCACGCAGCAGGTAGGCTTCCGCCAAACGATACAAATACCAATCAGCAATACTGCCATCCGTAGCTCCTTCCAGACCATTATTGGTTTCCTTAGCTTGATTGATGACATCATTCAGGCAGAAAATGTAATGAGGGACGTCATACCAACGACGAATAGTGTCAGAACACATCAAATCTCCCTTACGGGTAACAAGTTCATTTTTCTCATTGTAATAATCATCTTCTGCGTAAAGCTTAATATTTTGCCCAAAAAATTCAGAATCCGGATTATTACATTTCAGTTTCTCCATGTGCATCCAGTTTCCCGTCTCTGCACTATGCCGCAAATCGGTTTGATCCATTTTATCATTAACAGCCCACAAATCGTCTTGATAGAAAGTGGTAGTACGGAATGTAGATATACCACGTCCCAGTCCACGCATATAATCATATTCTTTACGATATTTACCATCTTTACGAGTATAGTTGAATAGAGCTTGCTTTCCATCAGGCATTTTGATTCTATTATCAAAGAAGAAAGGATACATAATACGCATAGTCAACATCGGGATGAATGATTCTTTAGCTGCTCCCCGGTTAGGCATACCCATAATCACTTCTTTGTTGGCAGCAATCAACTTGTTCTCCGGACGATGTAAATCCCAGATAACATTGCGGGTAATGGGCCATGATACAGATTCGCCGCCTTCAAAAAAGGTTCCGAAAGATTCTTTCATCAAAGAATAGCCTGATTTATCAATTAAGATATCCAACTGTTCCTTTGCCTTCCCGAATTCGCCAATAGACATATAGAGTTTAGAAAGCAACATACGGCAAGCGCCTTTATTTACCATACCAACATAATCCATATCTTTCTGTTCAGGAACCCATTGTACAGCAAATTCCATATCTGCTACCATTTTTTTCAGAATAGCGTCACGGTGAGTAGATCGATAGTTCTGCTTAGGAACTTCCGGAAGTTTTGTCAACAAAGGTACATGTCCAAATTGAAAAACTAATGAATAATAGCGATAAGCCCGATGGAAATAGGCACGGCCAATGTATTCGTTTTTCAATGTTTCGTCCATTGGTACATTACCAATAAACGAAAGTATTGTATTAGCATTTCTAACACCTTCAAAATTTTGTCTCCAGAAGAAGTATATACTGTTTGTGCGTCCTAGATTTTTTTCGTTAGTTTGGTCGCTGTTCGGCCTCAACAGATTGTCAACATTATCCAACAACCCGCTTTTATCAGTCGCAGACGGTACCATCAAATCTGAAAAAGTATATTCTGTGGGCAGTGCTATCATCTCTCTGGAATCTTCACTCACATAATTACGTTTAAGCTGACGGTCACAAATAGCCAATACAGATTTTATACCATTTTCCGTAGAAAATACAGTTTCCGGTTCAAACATTGTTTGAGGATCCGGATCCAAAAAACTTTCTGAACATCCGGTCAACATTAATGAAGTGCCTACAAATAAAGCTACACTTTTACAAATATATTTTTGAATATAATTTTTCATATACGTTTCTGTTTAAAAGATTAGAATGTTAAATTAAGTCCAAGCGTCCAAATACGAGATGCAAAATTTCCGGTTTCAGGGTCGCCATATCCTTCCCAATCTTTAGCCCATACAGCTGCGTTACGAACAGAGCCATACACTTTCACACGATCGATTTGTATTTTTTCCGTCCAAGCCCTAGGCAATGTATAGCCGACAGATATATTTTCTAAACGAATGAAAGAACGATTATATAATCTACGTGCACCTTTTGCACCTTCCGGGCCTTGCGCCTCGATACGTGCATATTTATTAGTAGGATTGTCTACAGTCCAATATTCCTTCGCATTCTTGTTCACCAATCTGTAAGTCATGCCGCCACCGTCGTCATCATTGTTCAAATACATACTTTCCAGACTCTTATGCCCCATACGAGAGTAAATATTCACAGAAAGGGTTAAATCTTTCCACAAGGTGAAATCATTACGCAATGCCCATGTAACCGGAGCGGCGGTTTGTCCTTGGAATACTTTATCATCATTATTATAGACAACCTTTACTAAATTACCATCAGCATCGTATTGGTCGTTAGCCGGATTGTTCCATACTTTCGGGTCTCCAGGAACCTGCCCGTATTTTTTAGCTTCTTCAACCTCATCTTTCTGCCAGATTCCCGTCACTTTATAATCCCAAATCGCACTAATAGGCTTATCGATAAACCAGCCGGCTGCCACATAGTCCGCTTCTCTTGAACCTACCACACTTCCAGTGGCATCCACTATATCTTGACGATCACCAAACAAATGTTTGATTCTGTTTTTATTATATGAGAGACTGAATGATGAGCTCCATTGGAAATTTTTCTTATCAATATTCAAAGTATTCAATGCCACCTCAAAACCACTATTATCCACCTGTCCTAAATTGGTAGTAATATTCTCAAATCCAGTAAAGTTAGACAAAGGTTGTCTCATAATCATATCTTTGGTACTCATTCGATAATATTCCAATGTACCTGTAATACGGTCATTTAAAAATCCAAAGTCCAATGCAAAGTTCCACGATTGTGTTTTTTCCCATTGCAGATTCGGATTCTTCATACGTTGAGCCATCAAATAACGCATTAAATATAAGTCACCTGAAGAAGTGATATAACCTTGCATTTTACCACCCCCCGGATAAAGATTGGCAAGTGCTTCGTAAGGATTTTCCAATGAACGATTACCATTTTTACCGTATGAAACACGCAGTTTACCACTATTCATGATATGAGCATATTTTTGGAAAAAATCCTCATTAGTGAATGACCATGCTATACCTCCGGAAGGAAACCATGCATAAGGATTATTTGCCCCAAAAGCCGAATAGCCGTCACGTCTGATGGTACCAGTAACCATATAACGATCATCGTAAGAATAGAATGCGCGTGCCATCAATGCATCAGCCGTTTGATGATTATCATCAGTTCTGAATGTACTGACAGACTTATCTCCATTCTGGGTGTTATGGAACCCAAGCGCGTCAGATGGCAAAATATTACGGGCTTCAATTCGGTCTGACCAATATTGGCGTTCTTCCGCTTCTTGCACAAATGTCAAAATAACATGGTGCTTGTTAGCAAAAGTCTGATCCCAAGTAATAGTATTGTTCAGAGACCAATTAAAACGTTTGGCCTGTTCCCGATTTGTTCCACGGTCATTAGGATTGGAATTAGGTCTTTCTGCAGACGTAAAATAACGGTCATAGAAAAATTGAAAACGGGGCGCAATATTAAACTGATAAGTGATGTTGAAAGGCAATTTTACTTTAGCATTGAAGATAGTATTCAATGTAGTATACCCTTTTTCCAATTGAATATATTGCTTCTCAAAATACCAGTTTGTTTCATTAGCACGGTCATATTGATACATCAAGGGGTCTTGTGTATAGTTTCCATTTTCGTCTTTCAACATGGCATATGGACTGTTTTCCATAAAACCACCTTTATCCATGCCGATTTCACCATCCGAACGATCTTGAAAGTTTATATTTGCACCCACTTCAAACCAATTGGTTACTTTTGCATTTAGTTTCAAGTTTGCACGGATAGCTCGATAAGTATCGTCGACAAACGCTCCTTCATTGCGCAGATAACCTAAAGACATGTAATAATCCACCTTATCGCCGGCACCGCTAATGCTTACATTATAGTCTTGATTGAAACCTAATCGAAACGCTTCATCTTGCCAATCAACGGTCTTTCCCGACAAAAGATTGTCAAGTAAAGCCGTATCATATCTAAATCCTAAACGCCTTGCCCAAATACTAAGATCAGATTCTCCTTCCCGATTGGTTGAATAATTACGCCACTGTTCCAAAGACACTGCATCCGACAAATTATTAGGATTTCGGAAATACTCTGGCTTTGAAGTATATTCATTACCAGGTCTTGAATAAGCTGCATATTCTCCTGTTTCAGCATTCACACCATAAGTGTTTTTTTCTTTCCAGTCTACATAGTGTTGCAGATATTCGTCCGTAGTTTGCCATCTATCACGATAGGCAGCCTTTTGAGTTAAACCTACACTAGCTGTGAAATTAACCACAGGCTTACCTTTTTTACCTTTTTTCGTTGTGATGATGATTACACCGTTTGCAGCTTGTGCTCCATAAACAGCAGCTGCCGACGCGTCTTTCAAAACATCTATTTGCCCAATATCATCCGGATTAATTTCCGAGAGTTCTCCTTGAAAGAACATACCGTCGAGGATAATCAATGGATTATTATGACCACCATCTGTATAAACGGAACGTTGTCCACGGATCTTCATCTCACCGCCGCCTTTTGCGCCTGCATCACCTTCACCATAACCTACCACTAATCCCGGTGTTCCACGTAAAATGTCTTGAACTGTTTTAGGATTTTCATTGGCAATCTTATCAGGACGAACTTGAACGACCGAACCTGTTAAATCCTTTTTACGCATCGTACCATAACCCACTACAACTACTTCATCTAGCGTCTCTGAATCATCTTTCATTGTGACGTCAATCAGTTTTTTACCTGCTACCGAGATTTCTTGATTCTTATAACCAATATAACTGAAATTCAACACAGCATTTGAAGCCTTTACCACAATGCTATAGAACCCATTTAGATCGGTTACTGTTCCATTAGTGGTCCCTTTTTCCATCACATTTACTCCAATCAGCGGTTCACCCGATTGATCTTTCACATATCCCGTAATTTTAGAACTTTGAGCCTGTACTGTACCAAGACAAAAAGTCACCAATAGTAAGAACAATCCTACCCGAAACGTGAAACCTTCTTTTTTGTTTTTCATACTAAATAAATTTGAGTTAATATTATAAAGCTTATATTGAATCTATCTACTTTTATCCACGTTATATTTCAATAGTTACATCAATTTTATAATACAAAGTTACAAATGCAAATTTATCTCAAATAGTATTTTTGTCTCAAAAAACAAAAAAATCAGGTCATAACTAACTTTAGAGCATTTGTCTGTAGTTAACAATTAATTATGCTCCTATCTATACCCTAGCAATTGATTAGATAGTATCATTGGATATATATGGCCAATATAGTATGGTGGATATATATGACCAGCACGGTGAGTATATATATTCAGCACGGTGGATATATATATACACGACATTGTGCATATATACCCATCAAAGCTCTACGCTGTTCGCCGTCAGCAGCAAACAAAGCGGTAGACAATATTTCTCCTATCGCTCCATCGGGTGTAACCACAGCTATCTGTTGAACGCCTTCCACCAATTTCCCGTTTCGAGGAGAAACAATATGCCGACGTTCAGGAGAGTCATTACCGGAGGTTGTAAGACACTCATTATGAAGAAGTATATTATTGACTTTCCATCCCGATCCTACCGGATGATTACCTAAAGCAAGGACGGAACTGTTTCCTATATTTATCAATGCATTCTCTATCAAAAACTCATTCAGTATGCTTTTAATTGTATCCAAAGCATACCCTTTAAGAAAGCCGGATAAGTTGACAGTAACTCCCGGTTGTGAGAAATAGATGCTATGATCTTCGACTGATAAATGAACCGATTGTATCGTGTTCTGATTGTAATTTTCCGAATGGACTGTAATATCAAAACACCCCAGAGTCTTCCCGTTATATTTCAGGCATAAATCAATCATTGAATAGAGTTCTTCGCTAAGAACAACTGGTGAAGTCGGAGCAGTTCGGTTGACAAAAGACAATTCGCTGGCCGGATCATAAAAGTTCGCCATCTTTTCCAACCGGCACAATGCGTCATAAATACGATTAACCACAAGCAACAATTCTCTTTCCGTTTTCTGGCTATACAGGATAATATCCACCCGTGTATGCATGGAAAGAAACCAGGCATAAAGCAGTCCATTACCTTCATGGGATGGTTTATACATATGTTGAATAGGGACTTGCATCGTATAGTAGGACAAATTAGGCACAGATTACACGGATTTTACGGTTGTTCCAATGAAATAGCAACCGCGTAATCCGCGTAATCCATGCCTGAGTAAAAATCATAAGGAATTTTGACGTATCTCCCACAATAACATGGAATACACCTTATTTCAGTTCTTTAATCTTCACGTTCTTGAACCACACTTCGTCTCCGTGGTCCTGAAGAAGTATATTTCCTTCCTCCGGATTTCCGAAATTAGGCCAGTTTTTATATTTACTGTATGCTACCAATGCATTCCACATATCATTGTTACGATCATATTCAATCAATTTAACGCCGTTCAACCAATGTTCTACATGGTTACCTTTTACGATAATGGTAGCTGTATTAAATTCTTTCTTGTTGAAAGGTTTATTCTTAGGAGCCGGAATCAAATCATACAACGACCCTAGCTTTCTATTACCTTTCACACCCAGTTTTGCATCAGGATGTTTGTCATCATCAAGAATCTGGAATTCACAACCGATAGCAGAACCTGCACCTTTATTCATATCCGGGTTTACGAAATATTTAATTCCGCTATTTGCACCTTCAGTAATCTTAAAATCTACTTTCAGAATAAAGTTCTTGTATTTACGGGTAGTCACAATATCACCGCCATTAGCTGATTCAGCACCACCACTCTTCATTACTTTCAGAATACCATCTTCTATCTTCCAGCCTTTTGCGGGGAAAGTAGAAAGTTTAGCTCCTCTCCATCCATCAGTAGTCTTGCCATCCCATAATAGAGTCCATCCTTCTTTTGCTTCGTTCGGAGAAATCGTATTGGCAATCAGGTTCACTTCCGGTGCAGCTTGCGCTTCCGGTGTCTGATAGCGTTCTACGTCCGTCGTACAAATGCGGATATCTTTCCAACTAACTGTTTTACCTTCATCTGCCGCATTTCCAATGGCGTGCACTTGCAAAGCAATGAAGCCCACAGGAGTCATATCATCCCAGATATTAGCACAAGGTACTCCGTTTATCCAAGTACGAATTGAGTTACCTACAGCCTCAATACGGGCTTTATTCCATGCGTTATTCTTAAAAGCGGTTTTTGCCGACGGATTCAGCGTCAAAGGATAAAGCCAGTTTCTACGTGCCTCATCATAGATACCACCTGACCAAGCGCGTTTGGAAGGATCGATCTCAAACTGATAACCGTGTACACGACCCTTCTTATAATCTTTCTTGCTTTCACTACGAAGCTGTACTCCGGAATTTAAACCGTCATCGACCTTGAAGTCAAACTCAAGGATAAAGTCACCATAATTCTTTGTCGTTGCCAAAAAAGTATTGGGTGTTCCCATTTTAGATACACCGACAATGGCACCATCTACAATTTTATACTCGGCTTTGCCATTCAATTTCTTCCATCCTTTCAGGTTCTTTCCATTGAAAAGAGGTTCCCAATTCTGTGCACCTAAAGAAGCGGCACAGAATAAAAGTAAAGTTAATACGATATTCTTCTTCATAATCATTGATTAGTCTTTCCCACTCCCTTATATTCGAAGAAGGAATGGAAAAGGCTATTTTCTATTTATAATTTATAAAATTCATCCCAACCTTTACGCGGTGGAAGTCCCGCCAGCATTGCATTAGCAAATTCATTATTTGTAATCTGCTTCGTACGAGGGTCAAAGAACAACTGTGTATTAAGTCGTTGAGCCATCACACCCAGTGAGAATACCTGGCTCAACACACCATTGATTTCGAACGGCGAGCGTGTCTTTTCAATACCTTGACATGCCAGCAAGAAATTCTCGAAGTGATTGGAAGGACTTTTAGGAACCTCCGGCAACTTGTCTGCCATCTCTTTGGCTTTCTCTTCCGGAATAATAGACAAAGTGCTTCCATGACTACCACCCTTGAAGATCAAATCCTTAGTATAAATGATTTTTCCAGGATTCAACTTAGATTTCGGAGTATCTCCCTGATTAGTTACCGGGATGTTCGGATCTAATCCCGAAACTCCATAACCAGCAGGAATAGGAGGAAGATTATCCAGACCATCATACCAGGTAATATCTACCGGTGGCATTCCTTTACGTTGCGGGAAACGGAAGAGAATCGTGGAAGAATATGGGAAGAAATAATCATTATGTCCATTTGCGTATTGCATAGTGACTTCGTATGGCAATCCCAGTTCCAGGAATTCGTGAGCCGTGTCGAGGATATGTGCTCCCCAGTCGCCCAATGCACCCATACCAAAATCATACCAACAACGCCATTGTCCCAAATGATAATCTTTATTATACTCGTGATAAGGAGTAACTCCGAGCCAAGTGTCCCAGTCCAGATCTTTCGGCAGTTGCTGTCCCGAAGGAAGCTTATAGATATTAGTGTCCCACTTATGCCAACGGCGCGGGTTATTCATGTGGGCAGTGATAGCAGTAACGTCCTTGATAATTCCTGCATCCATCCAGGCTTTAAACTGAAAATAGTTTGCTTCAGAATGTCCCTGATTTCCTACTTGAGTAACCAGGTTCGGACGTTTAAGCGCAGCTTGCATCAACAGTTCCGCTTCATAGAAAGTACGTGCCAACGGTTTCTCCACATATACATGCTTTCCGGAAGCCAAAGCCAGCATACTGATCGGAAAATGCGAATGGTCAGGAGTAGCAATTGCTACAGCATCAAATTCGTTACCGGCCTTATCAAACATTTGGCGGAAATCCCTAAACTGCTTTGCTTTCGGATATTTAGCCATTATCTTTTGTGTATGTTTGGCACCCATATCTACATCACATAAAGCCACCACTTCCACCATACCTGTCCGTGCAAAGTCTTCAATAATCTGCTCTCCACGGTTACCAATGCCGATATAAGCAATTTTCACTTTGTCACCTCTTCCTTTTTTAGGTGAAGCGGTTTGCGCATGTAATAAATCACCGGTTCCTAATGCCAATCCGGCTGAAGCCATCGACATCGTTTTCAAAAAATCCCTTCGTGTTACCATAAATTATTCATTTTCATTGATATTGATTAAGTTCTTCTTTTAAAATTATATAGGAAAACTATCAACTCCTGCCCTTCTTTTTAAATAGTGCTTGCATTCCATAAAATAAAAGGCGCAAAATCCCCCAACAAGCATAAAGCACAAAAGTAAATATAATTATATAAAAAATAGACGTTATCATCTCCGTAAATGGCGCATGATAAGCAATAATTGCATAAAGATGTATCAAATTAGATACTACGAAACAAACGAGTAAAGTGATTAACTCAATTTTCTTACGTCGTGCGGTTACAATCGTGTCTTTCATATTGCTTCGGGTGTTTTTACAGATTGATGGTTCAGATAGTCTATTTTATACTCATCAGGGAAATAGAGTGTCCGTTCTTCTTCCAATGCCTGATGTCCCAACAAACAGAGCATACTTGCATAATACCCTTCTTCTGCGATGTTTTTAGGTTGTTTTTGTGTTATGACGGCCTCAACAAAAGCTTCCAACAACAATGATGTACCATCGCTCTTGGGACGTTCTCCGATAATGAATTCTCCTTTGTTTTCGTTTGCTGTTTCCGGCGCCCAGCTTGTTCCGGCAAAAGGCAGAGAGTCAAACACTTTGTTTTCCCAGTCATTCACCATTTGCAGGAAGGCCGGTGCAGGAGCTACACTTTCAAAGTAATATTTTCCCTTTTCCGGTTCTACCGTTCCAAGATTACCCATGATCTGTTCTTCCAGTCCATAGAATTTATTGGAAATGACAGAGTCAAATGTCATCTTTACCCCATCATCAAACACATATACACAGCTCACATTGTCATACACATCTCTGCCGTCTTTCCAATAAGTGATGGCACCGTGTCCCATCACCTTTTCGGGTATCTTACGCAAAGCCCAGCTTCCGATCTGAAGTTGATGGCAAGCGAGTTCCGTCATCAGTCCTTTTGAGAACTCTTTGTAAAGACGCCAATTTATCAGGCGTTCCAAATTGGGTGAAGGTACCGAACGTCTCCAATCCCCATTCCGATTCCAGAAAGTACGGATGGCATTTATTTCACCAAAGGTACCTGCATGAATCATCTCCATTGCTTTAATGTAACGAGGATCGAACAGACGCTGTTGTCCTGTGAAGAAAATCTTTCCCGTGCTACGATGCTTCTGATACATACGGTAACACTCTTCCATCGTGAAACCTATTGACTTCTCACAGAACACATGCTTTCCTGCGTCGAAAGCATCCAAGACGATTTTACAATGCGAACTAAGAGGGGTAGCTACGAGTATGGCATCTATCGACTTATCTTCCAGCACTTCTCGGTAGTCACCATACACTTTGGCATTAGGCACAAGTTCCAATGCGCTCTCGATAGACGGTTTATAAATGTCGCACAATGCTACGATCTCGACTTTGGGGTTCTTAGCCAGAAATCCCATTAAAAAACGTCCCCGGGAACCAGGACCGATTATTGCCAGACGGCACTTTTCGTTTGAGGTGTTCGTCACCTCCGAAAAAGCAGAAAGCCAAGGGCTTGCAGCAAGAAGAGTGCCAGCCCCGGCTATGCCTAAATTCTTTAGAAAATCCCGCCTGCTAATAGGGGTATGTTTCATGCTTGTGGTATTTAAGATTATAATTGGTTTATTTGAAAATCAGTTATTAAATACAGGTGCTTTTTGTGTTTCGTAAGAAGGAGATCCTCCCTCTACGTAAGGCCAACCTTCATGGTCCCACTTGATCTGGTCCAACAACAGAATACGTCCGTTCTCCGGAGTTGATCTTGAAAATCCATGATACAGAAGCCAGTCTTGTCCGGCATCATCCCGGATAATCTGCGAACCGTGCCCATTGCCTACAAAATGATCATTCGCACCTATCACCAAAGAATAACCATTTTTCAACATCGGTTTACCAGTCTTGTCTTTGTACGGGCCCCATACTTTCTTGGAACGTCCCACTACGACTTTATATGTACTTTTCACTCCTTGACAACAACTTCCTATGGAGGCAAACATATAATAATAATCGTCGTGCTTATGGATATAAACAGCTTCAAAAGCAGTTCCCGCTATTCTCTTTTTTTTCGCTCCCGGCATGATCGACAACCCATCCGCAGTCAGTTCAATAACATATATTCCCCGGAAGCTGCCCCATACCAAATAGTTTCTCCCCTCATACTGCAGGAGACTAGGATCGATCGAGTTCTGTACACCAATCTCATTGCTACGGAGCATCTTACCATGATCCGTAAAAGGTCCCTGCGGAGAGTTGGCCGTAGCTACCCCTATTCCACACGTTTGTTCTCCTCCCCACACTGACATTGCATAATAAAGCACATATTTACCGTTAATATAATTAATGTCAGGTGCCCAGATTCCAGCTTTAGGTTCAAATCTGGGACGAGTTTTATTCGTGAATGCAGTGTTGCAATACGTCCATTCCACCAAATCTTTCGACTTCATGATCGGAACGTTTCTGGTAGATTCGGTAGCATACACATAAAAATAACCATCTGCAGCTTTAATCACCGTAGGATCGGGCATGGCAATATCTACAACCGGATTCTTATAACTCACTGCAGACTTTGTCTGTGCTCTCCCCTGCGAAAGACAAGCACCTATCATGAATACGAAAACGAACAAATTTACATACTTTTTCATCAAATCATTCTTTTAAAAGCTCCTTTTTACCTTATCTTTATAGCTATAAATTAATATTAACTTACAAAATCCTTTGGAAGCACTCCAAATTGCTTCTGGAAACACTTGGCAAAATAAGACGGAGAATTAAACCCTACCATATAGCAAATCTCATTTACCCGGTTTTCTCCTTCTTTCAATAATTGAGCAGCCTTCTTCAAACGTTCCAGTCGAAGATATTCATTCGGACTCAAATCCAAGACTCCCTTTATCTTCCGATAGAAATTAGAACGGCTCATATTCAGGCTATCCGCCATATCATCCATGCTAAATTCCGGATTACTATAATTCACCTGGATAACCTCATTCAACTTCTTTATAAAATCTTCGTCAGCTTTTGTCAACGCCATCGTATTGGCTGCCACAAAAGGAGACTGTGCAAAAGCCTTGCGCAGTTTCTCCCTATTCTGAATAAGGCTGGAAGCACAAGCCTGTAAATATTCCACAGAAAAAGGTTTCTCCAGATAAGCATCTGCTCCCAGTTCCATTCCCTCTATCTTAGACTGGATATTCGTCTTCGCAGTCAACAAAATAACGGGAATATGGCTATAATTCAAATCTGACTTGATCGTCTTACACAATTCAAAACCATCCATCACAGGCATCACAACATCACTAACCACCAAGTTCACATAATTACCATCCAACACTTGCAACGCTTCCGCACCATTAGTGGCAGTCAATACAGTATATTCTTTCGATAGCTGACGCACTACAAAGGCAAGCATATCCGGATTATCTTCTACAACCAGCACTGTAGGCCGATTATCTTTCTTTTCCGTCTCTCCAACAGGAATTTCATTCATCCTGTCTATTTCAACTTCCGGTTCCGGTGTTAAGGTTATTGTCATATCCTGAACGATCGGCAAAGTCAGACAGAAGGTATTATTTTCTTCCCCTGCTCCCATAGCCAGGGTTCCTTGATGCAGTTCTGCCAATGAACGGGAAAGAGCTAAGCCGATTCCTGTTCCAGTGGTCACTTTTCCGTCTTCTTTTTCATTGAAACGAACGAAAGGTTTAAATATCTCCTCCTTCATCTCATTGGGAATAATCACCCCATCATTCTCTGTACGAATACGGAATGAATTATTATCATCCGCTTCCGGCACTTCCAAAGATATGTGTACGTAGCTTTCAGCATACTTCACCCCATTGTTCAACAAATTACTGATAATCTTCGTAAACGCCTCCCGGTTCACATGTGCATAAAAGTCCTTTTCAGGCACTTGCAAGGTGAATTCCAAACCTTTTTGTTTGGCAAGGGAAGTGAAACGTACATGAGTCTCCTTCAAGACCTCCGTTACATTACATTTCGCAAAATTCAAACGGAATCCCTGACTTTCCGTTTTACGGAAGTCAAGTAACTGGTTAGTCAGGTTCAACAATCGTTCCGTATTCTGTTTCATTACGTTCAGGTCTTCCCGTGTTTCCGCATCAACCTGTTTCTTCAATATAATGTTTTCCAACGGACCTTTAATCAATGTCAACGGCGTACGTATTTCATGGGCCACATTGGTAAAGAAATCAATCTTTGCATGGTAAACTTCACGTTCTTTCTCCTGCTCGAATTTTTCCATCTGCCTGCGGTGTTTGTTGTTACTACGCCTCTTGAAATACATAACTGTATATAAAGAACAGCCAATAATCAGCAAAACATACACACAATACGCCCATATAGAAAGATAGAAAGGAGGAAGAATATGCACTTCCAATATCACTTCATCGTCACTCCATACTCCATCACTATTGGCAACTTTCACCCGGAAGGTATAATCACCATATCGAAGATTGGAGTAGGTAACAATAGGGCTTTCACCAACTGTCAACCAGTCTGTATCAAAGCCTTCCAACTTATACATAATCCGACTTGTCTTAGGAGCCTGAAAATCCAGCGCAGCTACACGGAAAGAGAAAGAATTCTGATTAGACTGGAGAACAAGCTGGTCAGAGAAAGTGATACTCTTTTCCAACGGAGAGCCCGGTTCACCAGCATATACTTCCTTTCCAAACAGAAAGAAATCAGTAATTACAATAGACGGGAGAAACTTGTTCTCCGAGAAATTCTTGGGATTAAAAGCGATAAATCCATCGATACTACCCAAATAAATCGTACCATCCTCGGCCTCAAAACTCGAACGATAATTAAACTGGTCGCCCAACAATCCATTGGAAGTGGTATATACTTTCATCACTCCGGTTGTGGGCTGGAAGCAGACCAAACCGTTGTTGGTTGTCAACCACAAAAGACCGTCCTTGTCTTCTACAATCTGATATACGACATCATTCGGCAAACCAGCAGATAAATTATAGTTGGCAAATGTCTCCGTATCCGGCTGAAAACGACAGAATCCTCCTCCTTGGGTAGTCAGCCAGATTTGCCGGTGAGAATCTTCAAAGATGCTCAAGACCTTGTCATACGGAAGGCTCTTCGGATTATTTTCATCGTGCAAATAATTCTTCCATTTCTTTTCACTCACATTGTAGCAATAGGCTCCATTAGCATAAGTTGCCAACCATAGATTTCCTCCGGAGTCCTCCTTTATGTCATACACAAACCGACCGTTCAGTTCCGGTATCCGGTCGAAATCATCAGACTGTTTATTATATCGGAGCAAGCCGAACAAAGTTCCCAAGTAAATATCACCAGTCGTTGTGCAGCAAATAGAGAAAACACTATTATCTATCAATGAACGGGGAGAATCCGTTTTCTGATAGGTTTTCACGATAGCTCCCGTACGCGTATCTACTACTTTCACTCCTTTTGAAAAGGTTCCTACCCAAAGATGATCTCCAATTAAACATAAACCATGCACATTGGTAAAAGCACTACTGGGCGTAAAGAAGGAGAATGTTTTGGTCTTGGGGTTGAAACGATTCAGACCACCGTCCTCCGTACCAATCCACAAAATACCTTGATTATCCTGACAGAACTCACGTACTCGTTTCCCACGCAAACCATTATCAGTCCCTTTGGGATAATATTTCTCGAAATACGTATAAAAACGAGGATAGTAATTCACACCGCCAAAATAAGAGCCAATCCAGATGCCACCCTCGCGATCCTTACACAATGAATAAATAGCATTGTCGGATAAAGAATAAGGGTCGTTGATCGAACTGCGCAAATGAACATACTTACCCATTCGGAGATTATAAATATAGAGTCCCGATTCTGCACCAATCCACAATTCATTGTCAGAAGCAACCAGCAGTTCACGACAAAAAACAGACTCTCCACTTTCATCTTTAGAGAGTAAATCATGCAGTTTGTTAGAGGTCAGGTTCAGTTCTTTCACTCCTCCTTTTAAAGAGCCTATATATAGACAATTATATGCTCCTTTCACCAGGCCTATCACGACATCATTCTCATAAGTTTTTTGATCGTCTACAGGTGATACATAAGGATGAAGGGTTTGCAAACGGTCTTTCGAATAAAAAAGTCCATCGCCATAGCAGCCAATCCAAAGGGTTCCGCTATTATCGAAAACAAAAGACTGGACATTGGTGGAGATAAAAGAAAAGTTCTTCAATGTGTGGTTCTGGAGTATTCCTTCCTCCAGATCATAACAAAATAGCCCCTGCGACTCTACCGCTACCCAGACACATCCTTTGTTGTCTCCGGAGATTGCAGTTACGGTATGCTCTATTTTCGTGTTTTCTGCGCTCAATTCAGCAAAATGCCGGAAAGAATCTTTTTCCGGATTATAGATATAAAGTCCTACATCCGTACCTACCCAGATATTTCCTTTTGCATCCTCATAAAGAGCTGTGATAAAATTATTACCAATGCTCCGCCGTGTGCGGTCATCATGTTTGAATTTGCGGAATGACAAACCGTCATATCTATTCAAACCATCTTTTGTGCCGAACCACATAAAGCCCTGCTTATCCTGCAAAATCGCATTGACCGTATTTTGAGATAACCCGTTCTGTACACTAAGATTTTTGAAATAATAATGCTCGTCCGCCATTTGCGCATGGCAGCCGATCTGATAGCCGATTAAACAGATTAAAAATATGAGAACTTTCTTCATAAACATACGTGTTTTCTATCCTTCCGTTTGAGTTACCAAATGTAGGCAAAATCACAGCGGAAAGATAGTAAATATGTCTCAATGAATGAAAGAATAGTCCTATTTTTCTATTCTGATACGCGCGTCAACTGCTACAACGGCCTTTTGCGTTGCCAAGAGCGGATTTATATCCATTTCTTTGATCTCTGTAGCGAAACGTAGCAAAGTGGACAAACGGACAATAATTTCAGCAAATTTATCTTCGTTGACTCCCTTTTGCCCACGTGTTCCCTGAATGATTTTATAAGCACGCAAAGAATGAATCATTGAATAAGCTTCTTCGTAAGAAAGCGGAGCCAAACCGGAAGATACATCTTTCAGCACCTCCACAAAAATACCTCCCAAACCACAAAGTACCACGTGGCCGAACTTCTCTTCATATTTTGCGCCAACAAACAGTTCCGTACCTTTCAGCATCGGCTGTACCATAATTGCTCTTGCATCAGGTATCTGCATCATACGATCAAATTCCAGTGCCAGATGTTGCTCACTTTTAATGTTCAGAACGACACCGCCGACATCTGATTTGTGCACAGGACCAACAACCTTGGCAACTACCGGAAATCCGCACCGACGGGCAAAAGCTACTATCTCCTCTTTATTGTCGGAAACAAATTCATCTACCAACGGAATACCGGCAGCGTGCAACAATGCCTGTACATAATTGGGAGCGATATAACCATCCTCCGGAATAGAATCAATAATACGACGAATCCTCGGAACGTCCACTCCGAACAGTTCTATTTCAGGAACTGCCGGTTTAGGAGCATTGACGATACGTGAAAGGGCAGTACCCAAGGTCACTTCGTCTGCAAAATTCACATGCCCTTTTGCCAGGAAGGCGGAAACCTCTGCTCCGGCTGTATTAATGGAAGGAAGAATGGGAAAAATCGGTTTCTTGCAAGTCTGCATCTTTTCGTGAAGCACATCATACATTTCAAACATAGTAACCAATCCCGGAGTTCCGAAGATGGCCATCATGGCGTCTATATTGTCAAGCTTTTCCTCGCAGTAGTCAATGCAAAGGCGCAGATGTTCCGGTGTTCCGGTAGCCAGAATATCAATAGGATTTCCGACGGCAGCACCGGGGAATAGTTGGGCTTTTAGTTCCTCGGCTACTTCTCCCTCCAGCTTAGGCACATTCAGTCCGCCTTTACTCAACGCATCTGTCAGCATCACTCCCGGCCCTCCGGCATGAGTGATAATGGCAAAATTCTTTCCTTTCAATTCGGGTAAAGTAAACACGCAACCCACAGTAGTCAATTCTTCACGAGAGAAGCAACGCACAATGCCTGCTTTACGGAACAAAGCCTCTACTGCCGAATCGGAACTGGCGATTGCTCCTGTATGGGAAGATGCCGCCCGGCTTCCGCTCTCCGAACTTCCGGCTTTGATTGCCGCAATCTTGCACCCTTTTCTAATCAAAGACGAAGCATGGAATAACAACCTGTCCGGATTCTGAATACTTTCAATATAGAGTAGTTTCAGATGAGAATCTTTTTCGGGATCGAAGTTCTCATCCATAAATTGCAATACATCTTCTACACCGATCTGCTTGGCGTTTCCCACCGACCAGACTGAATTGAACTGCAAACCTTTTGTTACGGCACTTTCGAGAATAAATACCGCCGTAGCACCGGAGCTGGAAATCAAGTCCACCCCTTTGGGGTTTAAGTTAGGAATCGGCTGGCTGAATACACTATGATGCCATGTATTCATCAATCCAATGCAATTAGGACCAATCAGTGAAGCGCCGTATTTATTAACTGTTTCCAAAATACATTCTTCCAACAGCGCCCCTTCGTGGGTTTCTTCACCAAAACCTGCCGAGAGTATGATAAATGCCCTGGTTTGTTTCTTGCTAGCCAATGTTTCCACCATATCAGGACACATCAAGGCAGGCACAGCCAACACCGCCAGATCTGTGTCCGGCAGATCGTTCACATCCGCAAAGGCAGGAACTCCCTGCACTTCCTTTTCCTTCGGATTCACCGCCCGAAGTTCTCCCCGATAACCTCCGTTTATCAAATTCTTTAATATTGCGCCACCCGGCTTATGCACATTATTCGATGCCCCTACTACGACAATACTTTCAGGACGAAGCAACTGGGTTGTTATCATATCATGCTTTGGTTTTCGTTTAACTTAGGTACAAATATATTCTTTCTTACGAGAAAAAAGAAAGAAAAAGGGGAGAAATATAGATGGAAATAGATGATAAAAGAGGAAATGAGCAAGAAATTATATAGATTATACTGACTTATTGAAATGCAAAGCTATAATCTTACCATGTAATTCTTATCATTAGAACAGAATATCACTTTATGCAGAAAAAATGGACATAAAACTCATACAGAATCAAAAATATACAAGATGAGTCCGGAGTATATTGGAAAACTTGAAGGATAAGCAAGTCGCATAATCCATATTCACACAAAACAGACTTTAAATCATTCGATTCAACATCAAAAAGGCAAAATTCCTAATTTCAGGAGCAGATTATTGCAAATATAAGTTCAAATAGAAACAACTCACATGTTACCTATTCGACAGCAACCAGCACAAAACAAGTATTCTAAATACCCTTTTGTCCTTTCGTTTAAAAGCAAGGAAGCACTTCTCACTGACCAATAAACCGTTTCTTTAAAAGGAACGAAGTCTTCCTTTAAAAGAAATGATTCATGATTCTATCAACAATCATGAATATTCACTCATTTGTATTCAAGAAAGATGACTTATTCCGCATATTCATACAGTATTTTATACGTCACTTCTTTTATTAGAATACAGTTTAGATACTCCTAATCTGTTTCAATCTTAAAAATAGAACATAATAGAAAATATAAAAATACCCCGATACAAATTGGCTATTTTCTAGCCAACTTATATCAGGGTAAAACACTTTCTTTTTACCTGTTTTTTATTACGAAACGTTCCTGTTTCATTCTGTGACCACTTTTCAATGAAATAATCTGTGTTAATCCGTGTAATCTGTGGTGAAAAGTCACTATCTTTGCACATTGCAAAGTTGAAAACAACAAAAATCACACTATATAATGGAAAAGAAATTCAAAAGAACCACCGTCACATCGGCACTGCCGTATGCGAACGGTCCTGTCCATATCGGTCACTTGGCTGGTGTATACGTACCGGCAGATATTTATGTGCGTTATCTGCGTCTGAAAAAAGAAGATGTATTATTCATCGGAGGTTCGGACGAACACGGGGTACCTATCACGATTCGTGCCAAGAAAGAAGGAATTACTCCGCAGGATGTAGTAGACCGTTATCATTCGCTGATAAAAAAATCATTCGAAGAATTCGGTATCTCATTCGACGTGTATAGCCGCACCACTTCGCCGACGCATCACCAATTGGCTTCGGATTTCTTCAAAACATTGTACGATAAAGGCGAATTCATCGAGAAAACGTCTGAACAATATTACGACGAGGAAGCAAAAACATTCCTTGCCGACCGTTATATCACTGGAGAATGTCCCCACTGCCATTCCGAAGGTGCTTACGGCGACCAATGCGAAAAATGCGGAACCTCACTTTCTCCTACGGATCTTATCAACCCGAAAAGTGCTATCAGCGGCAGCAAACCGGTGATGAAAGAAACCAAACACTGGTATCTTCCTCTCGACAAGCACGAAGGATGGCTGCGCAAATGGATTCTGGAAGATCACAAAGAATGGCGTCCCAACGTATACGGCCAATGCAAAAGCTGGCTCGACATGGGACTGCAACCACGTGCCGTGAGCCGTGATCTCGACTGGGGTATCCCTGTTCCCGTAGAAGGAGCAGAAGGAAAAGTGCTTTATGTATGGTTTGACGCACCTATCGGCTACATATCCAACACCAAAGAACTTCTCCCCGACAGCTGGGAAACATGGTGGAAAGATCCTGAAACCCGCCTGATCCATTTCATCGGGAAAGACAACATCGTGTTCCACTGCATCGTATTCCCCGCCATGCTGAAAGCAGAAGGCAGCTATATCCTGCCGGACAACGTGCCGAGCAACGAATTCCTCAATCTCGAAGGAGACAAAATCTCCACTTCCCGCAACTGGGCTGTATGGTTGCACGAATACCTGGCGGACTTCCCCGGCAAACAGGACGTACTCCGCTACGTACTGACCGCCAACGCACCGGAAACGAAAGACAACGACTTCACCTGGAAAGACTTCCAGGCACGCAATAATAACGAACTGGTAGCCGTATACGGTAACTTCGTGAACCGTGCAATGGTATTGACTCAAAAATACTTCGACGGGCGCGTACCTGCACAAGGTGAACTGACCGACTACGACAAGGAAACGCTGAAAGAATTTGCAGACGTAAAAGCAGAAGTGGAAAAACTGCTCGACGTATTCAAATTCCGCGACGCACAGAAAGAAGCCATGAACTTGGCACGTATCGGCAACAAATACCTGGCCGACACTGAACCGTGGAAACTGGCAAAAACAGATATGGAGCGTGTAGGTACCATCCTCAACATCTCCCTGCAACTGGTTGCCAACCTTGCCATCGCTTTCGATCCGTTCCTGCCGTTCAGCTCGGAAAAACTCCGCAAAATGCTGAACATGAATACTTTCGAATGGTCTGAACTGGGACGTGACAACCTTCTGCCTGTAGGTCACCAATTGAACAAACCGGAATTATTGTTCGAAAAGATTGAGGACGCTACTATCGAAGCACAAGTACAAAAATTGCTCGATACAAAGAAAGCAAACGAAGAAGCCAACTACAAGGCTAATCCTATCCGCCCGAACATCGAATTCGACGACTTCACGAAACTGGATATCCGTGTAGGTACCATTCTTGAATGTCAGAAAGTGCCGAAAGCGGATAAATTGCTTCAATTCAAAATCGACGACGGACTGGAAACACGTACTATCGTATCGGGTATTGCCAAGCATTATCAACCGGAAGAACTGGTAGGCAAACAGGTTTGCTTCATCGCCAACCTTGCTCCACGCAAACTGAAAGGCATCGTCAGCGAAGGCATGATTCTAAGTGCCGAAAACAACGACGGCAGTCTGGCAGTTATCATGCCGGGACGTGAGGTGAAGCCGGGTAGCGAAGTAAAATAATAAAACTTAAATAGGGAATACATGAAAAGCTATCATTGCGCATAGCCTTTTCATGTATTCTTTGCAAATAACATGAGCGAGAATCAGTCACTAAAAGAAAAGACAGCCAAAGGACTATTTTGGGGAGGATTCAGCAACGGCATACAGCAGTTGTTAAACCTGCTTTTCGGAATATTCCTCGCACGGTTGCTCACTCCGGCAGACTATGGAATGGTGGGAATGTTGGCTATCTTCTCCCTCATTGCCAGTTCGATACAGGAGAGCGGTTTCACAGCCGCCCTTGTCAACAAGAAGGAAGTGACACATAACGATTACAATGCTGTCTTCTGGTTCAATGCAGCCATCAGCTTATCCTTGTATCTGCTGTTATTCCTGTGCGCACCGCTCATTGCCGATTTTTACCATACTCCCGAACTGACACCGCTGGCACGTTATTCCTTCATCGGATTCTTCATAGCCAGCCTGGGAATATCCCACAGTGCCTATCTTCTGCGAAACCTGATGGTGAAACAGCGGGCCCTGTCTTCCGTTATCGGGCTTACCGTATCCGGAATCACCGGAGTCACTCTTGCCTACTTCGGTTTCTCTTACTGGGGTATTGCCACGCAAAGCATCGTTTATGTAGCCGTCAACACAGCCTGTTACTGGCATTTTACCCGTTGGCGACCGAGCTTGCAATTCAATTTCACCCCGATTAAGGAAATGTTCGGATTCAGCGGAAAGCTATTGGTAACCAATGTATTCAATCACATCAACAACAACCTGTTCTCTGTGATACTGGGTAAGTTCTACACCGAAAAGGAAGTAGGATATTACAACCAGGCCAATAAATGGTGCGGCATGGGACAGCTCTTTATATCCGGCATGATAAACGGAGTGGCGCAACCGGTACTCACCAAAGTGTCGGACGACCTTGAACGGCAAAAACGGGTATTCCGCAAAATGCTGCGTTTCACCGCTTTCATCTCGTTTCCCGCCATGCTCGGACTGGGAATCGTATCAGAAGAACTGATTACCATCACCATCACCGACAAGTGGTATTCCAGCATATCCATCATGCAGATTCTGTGTATCAGCGGAGCCTTCACTCCCATCGCATACCTCTATCAGCAACTCATCATCAGCAAAGGAAAATCCCGCATCTATATGTGGAACACCATAGCGCTCGGCATTATTCTACTGTCAGGCGTTCTGTTAGTCCATTCACACGGGATCTATGCCATGCTCGCCGTCTATGTATCCACCAATATACTGTGGCTACTGACGTGGCACTACTTCGTATGGCAAGAAATCGGACTAAAGCTGCGCCATGCACTGATAGACATACTTCCATACGCTGTCATTGCCGCCACCGTTATGGTAATCACCTATTATTCCACCCGCTCCATCGAGAATATCTATCTCCGCCTGGCAAGCAAGATAGTGCTCGCAGCAGCACTCTACGTAGCCGCCATGTGGGGCAGCCGTTCGGTCACCTTTAAAGAAAGCATCCAGTATTTCATCAAAAAGAAGACACATGAACCCCAATGATCTTGCCACCAAATACCGCCTTCTGAATAATTCTTTCAAAAAGACGATGATCTATCACATAGGTATAGACGCCGGATTCTTTACCGAATATACCTATATGCTCCATGCAATGCTCTATTGCCTGCAACACAAAATACAGTTCAAGCTCTACTCCGACGACGCCAACTTCGGATGGGAAAAAGGTTGGGAAGATTGTTTCGCCCCCTTCTGCGAGCAAGTGCACGAACCGTTTCATCACACTTATAACACCCATCGCCTCCCCTCCTGGCAGGCATTGATGAAAGACAAAAAGCTGCCTAAGACGAAGTTACTGAAATGGAAACTGAAAGTAACCTGTAAGAACATCATCGGAAAAGCCCTTGCTTTCTTCACGTATGGCAAACCGGTCCGACTCAACTTTCAAGTGACGTTCAACCCCAACCAGCATTTCCATATCCCCGAACTGGGAATAGACGGTGACTACCTCCACACCTTCCAAAAGCTGACGGAAATCACCTGGAAACTCAACGACACCACCGCACAGGAATGTCTCCAATTTGCCGCCAGCCTGCAACTTCCGCCTCAATACGCAGGATGCCAAATACGCGGAGGAGACAAGATCACCGAAACCAACCTGCTTCCACCGGAACATTACATACGCCTCATCAAAGAAAAAACAGCCATCCGCGACGTCTTTGTATTGACCGACGACTACCGCCTCTTCGAGCAATTGCAAACCCTTGCCCCGGACATACACTGGTACACCCTTTGCAGCCCCGACGAAAAAGGATATGTCAACAGCGCTTTCACACAGACCACCAAAGAACTGAAACAGAAGCAAATGGCACGTTTCCTCTGCTCGATACAGCTATTGATGGATGCTTCCGTCTTTATAGGAAGTATCACCACCGGTCCCAGCCTGTTCCTGTTGAAGAAGTTCTATCCGGAGATCAATCCGGCAGACTGTCTGCTCAAGGACTTTCCGCAAGCATCCGTTCTCCCCATTCCGGGACGCGGGCGAGTGGCCACCGAATTTATGCAAGGAAACTTAAAGTTATAGTAACTTAGCAATATAATTACTACATTTGCAATACAACGTGCATTAACCATTTCCGATGAACAAGAAATATACAGCCGAAGAGCTTGATTTATTACATACCGAACTTTACGACATATTGGGAGAAACCATCCGGGTGTGTCAGAAGCACGATATTCCCTATTTTGTGATAGGCGGCACAGCCATCGGCGCACTCTACGATCAGGGCATTCTCCCCTGGGATGACGATATAGACATCGGCATGACGCGGGAGAATTACAACAAATTCTTAAAAGTAGCACCCGGAGAACTGGGTCCTTCCTACTTCCTTTCATGGATAGAGACAGACCCTCACACCCCGTATTATTTTGCCAAAGTCAAGAAAAACAACACCCTTTTTGTAGAAGAAATGTTCAAGAATGTCCCGATGCATCCGGGCATTTTTGTCGATATATTCCCATTCGACAAGATTCCCGACAACAAGCTGCTGCGAAGAATACAATCCGAAGCACTCGGCTTCCTCAAATGCTGCCTGATGGGAAAAGAGATATGGATGTGGAAACACTTCGGTACATGTGAAATAGAGAACCCCACGAACCGGGGAGCCTTCTCCTGTTTCCTGAACAGGGTAGTCGACCTGCTTTTCTCTAAAAAGGCAATCTACCGCATGCTGGTGTCAGTTCAAAGCTGTTTCAACTCACGAAACACCCGTTACTACAACAACGTAATGGCCACTGCCGACCACGTAACCGTAGAAAGCATCCGCCACCTGCAACCGGTGAAATTCGGCCCTCTCACAGTGACCGCTCCCGATGACCTGGAAGGATTTTTGCGTTACAACTATCCAACCCTGCATCGATTTACAGAAGAAGAGCAGGAAAAAGTGAACAACCACTATCCTGCCGCCCTATCATTCAGTACAACCCCAAAACAAGAACTATGAATATGAAATCCGCTTTAGTAGACGTCCCGGTACTTATCCTGTTCTTCAACCGCCCGCAACAGTTGTCACAAGTGTTCGAGCAAGTGAAGAAAGCGCGTCCGTCTCGCCTCTTCCTCTATCAGGACGGAGCACGAAACGAACGTGACCTGCCCGGAATAGAAGCCTGCCGTGAAATCGTATCACAGATAGACTGGGAATGTGAAGTAGAACGGCTTTATCAAGAAAAGAATTTCGGCTGCGACCCTTCGGAATACATTTCGCAGAAATGGGCCTTTTCGAAAGTCGACAAGTGCATCGTATTGGAAGACGACGATGTACCCGCCGTCTCCTTTTTCCAATTCTGCAAGGAGATGCTGGATAAATACGAACATGACACCCGCATCAGCATGATTGCCGGATTTAACCCCGAAGAAATCACCCAAGACATGCCCTATGACTATTTCTTTACCACCACCTTCTCTATCTGGGGATGGGCAAGCTGGAAACGGGTAGTCGACCAATGGGATGAGTTCTACAGCTTCCTGGACGACTCCTTCAACATGCAACAACTGGAACAGCTTATCAAGGAACGCAAATTCCGGAGCGACTTTATCTACATGTGCCAGCGTCACCGGGAACAGCAGAAAGCCTTTTATGAAACGATCTTCCACGCCTCCATACTGTTCAACTCCGGGCTAAGCATCGTGCCTACCCGCAACATGATTAACAACCTGGGAGCAACGGCAGATTCCACCCATTTCGCCGGCTCGATTCATACCCTGCCCAAAGGTTACCGCCGCATCTTCACGATGAAGCGCTATGAGGTGGATTTTCCACTGAAACATCCCCGCTACGTCATCGAAAACGTTGCCTACAAAGAGAGCGTTTACCGCATCATGGGCTGGGATCATCCGTGGATCAAGATTGGACGTTCGTTCGAAGAACTGTTCCTCAACCTGAAATACGGTAATTTCTCCATCATTACGAAAGCTGTCAAAAACCGAATCAACAAATGGCTGAAAAGAAACAAGCACCACTAAATAAGTTGCTTACTATTTATTTTTACCATACCCGCCTCACGCGGGAAAGCTACGAGGAATGGAAAGAATATAAATTCCCCGGACACATCTTATACGGACTTCCTTTACTGGAGAATTACGGAATACGCTCCGTAATGCACAAATGCAAATATTTCTCCGGCCGTCTGAAACTGATGCTTTACGCCACCAAAGAGATTCTCTTCTGCAAGGAGAAATACGACGTCCTTTACGCCACCTCTTTCCGGGGTATAGAGCCCGTCATCTTCCTCCGTGCCCTGGGACTGTATCGCAAACCCATCGTAATCTGGCATCATACGGCAGTCGTGACCAATCCCAAACCGTGGCGCGAACAAATCTCCCGCCTTTTCTACAAAGGTATAGACCAAATGTTCCTGTTCAGTCGGAAACTGATTCAGGATTCGCAGAAAACCCGGAAAGCACCGTCCCACAAACTGAAACTTATCCATTGGGGACCGGATCTTCCTTTCTACGACCACCTGCTTGCAGAAATGCCCGACCGGAAGCCCGAAGGATTTATTTCCACCGGCAAAGAAAACCGGGACGTAGACACCTTGCTCCAGGCATTTGCCGCAACGAACGAGAAACTGGATTTGTACATTGCCGTCTCATGCGGTAACATCAACTATAAAAGGATCATCGACCCGTATGCATTGCCCGACTCCATTCACATCCATTATACCGACGGAGTGATTCCCTACGAACTGGGGAAACTGGTGGCACGCAAAAGTTGTATCGTGATCTGCTGCCTCGACTTCCCCTATACCGTAGGACTGACCACACTCGTGGAAGCATTCGCCCTCGGCATTCCCGTCATCTGTTCGCGCAACCCCAACTTCGAAATAGACATCGATAAGGAAGGAATAGGCATCACCGTAGAATATAACGACGTACAAGGCTGGATAGACGCTATCCGCTACATCGCCGACCACCCCGAAGAGGCACGGCGCATGGGAGAGAATGCCCGCAAACTGGCGGAAGAACGTTTCAACCTCGAAATCTTTTCACGCGAAATAGCAGAAAGCTTGCTGGAAATATCAAACATCTCCTCTAAAAACCGTACATTTGCATAAACTTTTGCCCATGAGAGTCCTGATTATAAATACATCTGAACGAATAGGAGGAGCAGCCATCGCAGCAAGCCGGTTGATGGAGTCACTGAAAAACAACGGCATCAAAGCCAAAATGCTGGTACGTGACAAACAGACCGACCAAATCAGTGTTGTCCGCTTAAAAAGTAACTGGTTGCAAGTGTGGAAGTTCATGTGGGAACGGATTGTGATCTGGAGTGCCAACCGTTTCCGGCGTTATCATTTGTTTGACGTAGACATCGCCAACACAGGTACAGACATCACCTCACTCCCGGAATTCCGCCAGGCCGACGTGATCCATCTGCATTGGATCAACCAGGGAATGCTCTCACTGAACGATATACGAAAGATACTGACCTCCGGCAAACCCGTAGTATGGACCATGCATGATATGTGGCCATGCACCGGCATCTGCCATTACGCACGGGAGTGCAACAACTATCAGCAGGAATGTCATGACTGTCCGTACATCTACAAAGGCGGGGGACGAAAGGATTTATCCTATCGCACGTTCCGAAAAAAACAGAAGTTATACAGCTATGCTCCCATTCATTTCGTCACGTGCAGCCATTGGCTGAAGGAACAAGCCCAGACCAGTGCATTGTTCGAAGGGAAAAGCGTCACCAATATTCCGAATGCCATCAACACCAGTCTGTTCAAGCCCATGAACAAGAAGGAAGCGCGTGCCAAATTCATGTTGCCGGAAGGTAAGAAACTGGTTTTGTTCGGCTCGTTAAAGATCACCGACAAACGAAAAGGGGTCGACTATCTGATTGGGGCGTGCAAACTGTTGGCAGAAAAGCATCCGGAATGGAAAGACTCACTGGGTGTAGTTGTATTCGGCAACCAATCGCAGCAGTTACAGGAACAACTTCCTTTCCATGTATACCCGCTCCCTTATATCAAGAATGAGCATGAAGTGGTGAATATCTACAATGCCGTAGATCTCTTCGCCATCCCGTCTCTGGAAGAGAATCTTCCTAATATGATTATGGAAGCAATGGCCTGTGGAGTGCCTTGTGTCGGTTTTAATGTAGGAGGTATCCCCGAAATGATCGATCATCTGCACAACGGCTACGTGGCACAATACAAATCTTCCGAAGATTTTGCCAACGGCATACATTGGATATTGACGGAACCGGAATACAATGAACTCTCCGCACAGGCCTGCCGCAAGGTTCTGGGTAATTATTCGGAGAGTATCGTTGCAAAGAAATATACAGATGTCTACAATAAAATAACGGGGAAATATGCATAGTGTCCATCCTACTCCCAAGTTCTCTATCATTACGGTGACATACAATGCTGAAAAGGTATTGGAAGACACGATTCAAAGTGTTATTTCACAAACCTATCATCATATAGAATACATTATCGTGGATGGAGCTTCCAAGGATGGGACTCTCTCTATTATCAACCGTTACCGGTCACGCATACACACCGTCGTCAGCGAACCCGACAAAGGACTGTATGACGCCATGAACAAAGGAATCGCCCTTGCCAGCGGTGATTATCTCTGTTTCCTGAATGCAGGCGACTGTTTTCATGAGGACGATACTCTACAACAAATGGTGCACACCATCAACGGCAATGAACTGCCCGATATACTTTACGGAGAAACCGCTATCGTAGACAAGGACAGGCATTTCCTGCGGATGCGCAGATTGTCCGCCCCTGAAACGCTCACCTGGAAAAGTTTCAAACAGGGAATGTTAGTCTGCCACCAGGCATTCTTCCCCCGCCACACGCTCGTAGAGCCATATAATCTGCAATATCGCTTTTCTGCAGATTTCGACTGGTGCATCCGCATCATGAAGAAAGCACGTACTTTGCACAATACTCACCTGACAATCATCGACTATCTAGAGGAGGGAATGACTACCCGGAATCAGAAAGCATCCCTCAAAGAAAGATTTCGGATCATGGCAAAGCATTACGGGCTGATTGGAACCGTGGCGCATCATGCATGGTTCGTGATCCGTGCAGTTACTCACCAGTAGGCGAAGGCATATAAAGCATTATCTGGTCTAATATCACTCCTTCGTCCAATGCCTTGATTACCAATTTGTGGGACTTCTTTCCAGATATCGGAAGTCGAACCGTTCGGATGGCTTGATTGCGCAGCACGTTCTCTTTCCATTCTTCACTCCGTCCTTTCGTTTCATAAGAGATCACTTCAGGCGCTGCATCGTCCAACGATATTGAGAAACGTAATTGATCTCCTCCCACAGGATGATTAGGCAATAAGCGGATGTCAACCTCTACCGAGTCTGTTTTCCAGTTGTCAAAAGAGAACATCAGTGCATCTCCCTTGTCAATGCCTGTCGCTTTGCTTTCATATCCCAGACCCTCACAAATAACAGAAGTTCCTTTCCGTGCATTCAATGAATTCTTACCATTCGGGATATTCTTCCCATCCAAGCCGTTCCATTTATAGATAGCTACACGCTCTTTCATCATCGGAGAAGTAGCCGTTTTTCTTTCCACGCGATTGAATACGGGGAGTTTTCGGGGTTGAAAATCCATCATGCGGTTCCACTTTCCATCTTCCAGTGAGTTATACTGCTTCGTCAATACTACAATGCTGTCATAGGCAAGATCACTTTTCTCCCAATCCGCTTTTCCGTGGCGGGCTAATTGGGCATACAGCAATTTCCGGTTCATCTGTGTAGCAGCTTGTACCGGGTATTTCACCAATTCAAAATAGGCACTTTGTCTGCCGGATGGGATTTTCGAAGCTGCCCGTTCCACTGTCTCCGACAATTTATCATAAGCCTGCAAACGTCCGTTGATTTCTTTTTCACTCCATGGGAGATCTTTGACAACACGATAAACAGGATCTTTCTCCTCTTCCCTCGTATTTCCCATAAATTCAGGTTTACGAATATGGGCCAGACGATAGTGTTCCTGCATCACAGGTAATACTGCCTTTGCGCACGAAGCTCCCAATTCCCGTTCCAGCCAGTGTTTCAGATGAGAGGTCACTCCTTCCGAGGCAACAGCTTCTATATTCCAGGCCATATCCATAAACAACTCTATCTGATACTCGGCAGGCTTGATATCTCCGACGTTCAGTATCCACATCTTCTGTATGCCTCGATCGTAAGCCAGCTTCATTTGTTGGAAAATCAGATACGGGCTCATCGTACTCAACCAGAGATGGTCGTGCGGACGTCCCCAATAAGAAACATGATAATAGACTCCATTCCCTCCTTTACGTGCGCATTCTTCGGCCGTAGGAAAATGGCGGATATAGCCATAGTTATCGTCACACCACATCAATGTTACATCATCGGGCACCTGTAATCCGGCATGATAAATGTCGAGTACCTCTTTATAAGGGATAAAAACCTGCGGGACTTTAGTTACATCCTTATCAACATATTTTTCAATCAACCCGCGTTGATCTGCAAACACACGATCTATTACGGCCTTCTGTTCTTCCACCGTCTTCGCTCCCTGCATCTTGCCATCGTGTACACCACGCATACCCAACGTATAGAGTATTTCCTGATCTGCCACCTCTTTTACACGGTCTTCCCAGAATTTGTAAACAGCCGGAGCATTATTCACATAATCATAAGCCCCTTCTCCTCTTCGTTTCCACTCACCGGCAGCGCTGCAAGCCATCGGTTCGCAGTGGGAAGCACCGATGAAGATTCCATATTTCTTGGCAGCTTCCCGATTGCCTTTGGTCAGGAAGAAAGGAAGTGTACATTCGTGCATTGCAGGCCAATAGGTATTGGCACGCAGACGAAGTAAGAGTTCGAAAATACGCTCGTTGGTACGCGGCCCTATCTCACCTTTCACTTTTGAAGGTTCATAGGTCCGACTGCTCCATGGCATCAAGCCCCAGTCTTCATCATTAATAAATATCCCCCGATATTCCACCGAAGGAGCCTGAAGGCTTTGGAATTTGGAAGATAGCTTAAAAAGTTTCTTCTTTTCCGGAGTTACGTCCGCCCACCATTCCCAGGGAGAGACACCTAACAAACGGGATATTTCGAGTATTCCATAAGCCGTACCATGTTTGTCACTGCCGGCTACGATCAATTTACCCTCCGGAGAAACAGATAATAGAAAAGCCTGCTTCTTGCCTTTTAGCGCAGAAACATCTATGCCGGTCCGGCTGATAAGCTCACTCTGCCCCACCGTTCCTATCACAATTTCACCTGTTTTCTCATTCGCTTGGGTAGTCGACGACAATACTGTCTGAATATCACGCCCCAGCATTTCCAATGCGGTTCGTACAACCAGTTCTTCAGAGGGGCTGCAAGCGATGACAACAGTTTGACCGGAAGTCAAAACAAAATCCTTACTACGAATCGGCAAAGCAACTATCAAAAAGATGAAAAAAGAAAACAGAAGTTTATGTCTCATAGGTTCTATTATTTATAGAAGACAAAATTACAGGTTTGCAGAAAATGTACTATAGAATAGTGTACAATTTCATAGAATTCTGTCCGGCCTATTTAAAATGTAGCAGGCAACGCAAGCAACTGATACATCAGCGTTCGTGCCATGCGTATCTGTCCTTTCGTGCTGGGATGCAAACGGTCATATCCCGCATCGTAGAAATAAATCAGTTGTTCTTCCACCATCGGATTCAATCCGGTTACCGCATTAAAATCAATCACGGGGACTCCCCACACATTGCCGGCTTCTTTAACAGCCTGCACGTAGGCATCCACATATTCGCCACAACTGTTCTGATAGTTTTCATCCGGTTGCACATTCGTTTCTCCAAAATTGGCCAGTGAACGGTGCAACGGGGTCAGCAACACAATCTGCTTGTCCGGAAATAGCTGTTTCAGTCTATTGATTCCTATGTTGATACGTCCCTTATACGTGCTTCTATCCATTATAGGAGTGCGTTTCTTACGGGTTTCCAGCTTTTGGGTTTGCCCACGGGCTGCCATCACTTGTTCTTCTGTTTCCGTAAACCATTCTCCAATAGGTACACCGTCATTAAAATCATTCGTACCCATCAAAATCACGATAGCATCTACTTCTCCACCGTGTTCTTTCTTCAGTTGCTCGGCTTGCCGGGGCACATCATTCCATTGCCTGCCACTGATACCATATACATAAGGAGTGATTCCCAGCCATTCCTGCAGAAAATCCCAGTATTTCTTTATCTTGTCACCATAACAGTTGGGATCTGTAATAGAGTCTCCCAAATATCCCACTCTTTTTCCTTGCCACGGGTGCCGGATGCATCCATTATTCGTTTCAACAGAGTTTGCCACTTTAGAAGATTGATTCTGTCCGCACAGAAAAGAGGAACAGAAAAACAGGAGGATACATGTGAGTAATAATTTGCTTTTCATCGGTATCATACATTAAATGAGAGATTTGTATTTAATATTCGACAAAAATAACTCAAAAAAATGTAGTTTCAATCAATTTGGGCGATCAATCTTATCCATACAACCGGATATATAGACATATTCCTATTTGACTATTCTTGCTAAAATACAGGTTTACAGTCTTTTTTCAATCAAGTTATCATTGAGTTTTACAGCTAAAACCCTATCTTTGTCACAAACTAAAAGAAAAATTGGATGTTTAACTCATTTTCATTCCATAAGGATTCCGTTCTGTAAATAATCTGTAAACCTTCCTCTCATTACAGATTATCCCTTATGTTTTCTGACATACTCTTGTCAGAGTTACTTTCTATATCTAAATTTTTAAACTATTTGTATGGTCAAATGGTTGTAAGCATCATTATATGCCTCCATTCGCCGTACAGCTAAAACATTAAAAACAATGAGTAACGATTTTAAATCAATCCACGAATTCGATTTTACACTGATATGTAATTACTTCAAGGCATTAAAACGTCAAGGTCCCGGAAGTCCTGAAGTCACACAAAAAGCCGTAAGCTTCATCAACGAACTGTCCGACAAGGCACGAATAGCCGACATTGGCTGTGGCACAGGCGGTCAGACAATGGCATTAGCCAATTATACGAAAGGACAAATTACAGGTATCGACCTTTTCCCCGATTTTATCGAGCGATTCAACAAAAATGCAATAGAAGCCCATTGTGAAGACAGAGTAAAGGGTATCGTCGGCTCCATGGACGCTCTGCCGTTTCAAGAGGAAGAACTCGATCTGATCTGGTCCGAAGGCGCTATCTATAACATAGGATTCGAACGCGGCATGAACGAATGGAACAAATTCCTGAAAAAGAACGGATTTATCGCTGTAACGGAAGCCTCCTGGTTCACCCCGGAACGTCCCTCCGAAATAGAAGACTTCTGGATGGCCAATTACCCGGAAATCGATACGATCCCAAGAAAGATAATGCAAATGGAAAAAGCAGGATATATCCCGACAGCCCATTTCATTTTACCGGAAAATTGCTGGCTCGAGCATTTCTATGCTCCCCAGTTCCCGGTTCAGGAAGCTTTCTTAAAGGAATATGCAGGAAATGACGCAGCCGCAGACCTCATCACCGGACAACGGTATGAAGAGAGCCTATATAATAAGTATAAAGAATACTACGGCTACGTATTCTATATAGGACAAAAAAGAGATTGATTATCTGCCGGAGAAGTTAGCAAGATAGGACAACTCTCCGGCATTTATTATCCTTTACTTTGCAGAAAACATGGAGACGAAAGATATCAATAAACAAGAATATCAGTTACGGATCAATAAAGTGACCGACTATATTCACAATCACATAGACCAGCCGTTATCATTACAGAAAATGGCAGGTATTGCCTGCTTTTCTCCTTTCCACTTCCATCGCGTATTTACAATTCTGACGGGCGAAACGCCTACGGATTATATCAAACGCACCCGGATTGAAAAAGCAGCCCTATTATTAAAACGAAACAAGGAACTTTCCGCCACCGAAATCGCCCGTCTTTGCGGCTTTAGCAGCCTTTCACTTTTAAGTCGCAATTTCAGGTTGCATTTCAGTATGACGATCCGGGAGTTCCGTTCATTAAAATAAAACCCTAAAGAATATGGAAAAAGAAAATAAGATTCTGATTTTTCGAACTTCTATCACCCAAAGGCGTGACATCAAGCGCATAGGAGAGCTTTTGGCAGAGTTCCCCCAAATAGACAAATGGAATGTGGACTTTGAGGACTGGGAGAAAATATTAAGAATCGAGTGCAGGGATATCTCTGCACTCGAAATATCAGAAGTACTCCGGAACAATCATATTTTTGCCACCGAACTGGAATAAAACCGGGAAAAGAAAACCTCTCAAACTCCCAACAACTGTTTCAATTCAGCCACTCCTTCAGAAGCTCCCTTCTGAATTACATGTATCGAACGGGAAGTATGCGTATCTACCGGTTTCGGATCAATCAGATACACCTCTGCTCCTCTCGGTACATAATGAAGCAGCCCCGCCGCAGGATATACGTTAAGCGACGTACCGATAATGACGAAAATATCCGCTTTCTCCACATATTGGATGGCGGTTTCAATTTCCGGCACAGCTTCTCCAAACCATACGATAAAAGGTCGCAATTGAGTGCCGTCGCCGGCCTTGTCTCCCATCTTCACTTCATATTCTTCCGGTTTCAGTTCTTTTATGTAGTGGGGATTATGAGGATCTCTGCTGGAACACACTTTCGTCAGTTCGCCATGCAGATGAATGATGTGGCTACTCCCGGCACGTTCGTGCAAGTTATCGATATTCTGTGTCACCACCGTTACATGGAAGTTTTTCTCCAGTTCCGCCAACAATTCATGCCCACGGTTCGGTTTCACCTCCAACAACTGTTTCCGGCGCTCATTATAGAAATTAATCACTAAAGCCGGGTCACGCTGATAACCTTCAGGAGTGGCCACCTGCTCCACAGGATACCTATCCCACAAACCGCCTGCATCGCGAAATGTACTAATCCCACTCTCGGCACTCATACCCGCACCCGTCAAAACTACCAGATTCTTCATTACTATTCCTCCTTCTTTTTTAATAGCCACACAAATGTAATCAGAATCATCGAATAAAAGAACACTTTCTCACGCTTAATATAATCCAATTTATGCAGAACTTTAAGATGAAAGATGCAGATAGTTAGCATCATTTATGGCAACAACTATTCGTCTGACTACTGTTATTCTTTCGTCTGACAGTTGTCAGACGAAAAAACAACAATTGTCAGACGCAAGTTCAACAGTTGTCAGACGATTAATTATCTACATAAACCAACCTAAATAATAAGAATAAGCCGATTAAATCCTACGAACAAAAGAACTAATTCTTTAAAGAAAAGCGATTAACTTTCACAGATATAAGAATTTTTAAATAGCAAATGCTAAATCATTCAAATAAAACACGTACTTTTGCGATTCATAAATTTGCAATTGATTGAAAGCTAAAACCATGATGGTGATACATTTCAATCGCCAACAAAAAACATTATATGGATAAATTCAGTTACGCTATTGGCCTCGGAATTGGTCAAAACTTATCAAGTATGGGAATCGGAAACCTTGCGGTAGATGATTTCGCACAAGCAATCAAAGACGTATTGGAAGGCAATCAGACGGCTATCAGCCACAATGAAGCCCGCGAAATAGTAAACAAGTATTTCGAAGAACTGGAAGCTAAAATGGGTGCCGTTGCTATCGAACAAGGACAGGCTTTCCTCGAAGAAAACAAAAAAGGACCGGGCGTAGTTGTTCTTCCCAGCGGACTACAATATGAGATTATCAAAGAAGGCACAGGCAAAAAGCCGAAAGCTACCGACCAGGTAAGATGCCACTATGAAGGAACATTGATCGACGGTACACTGTTCGACAGCTCTATCCAACGCGGAGAACCGGCTGTATTCGGTGTCAACCAAGTAATCCCGGGATGGGTGGAAGCATTGCAGCTGATGCCGGAAGGTTCTAAATGGAAACTGTATATTCCGTCAGAACTTGGTTATGGCGCAAGAGGTGCCGGAGAAATGATCCCTCCTCATAGCACACTCATTTTTGAAGTAGAATTACTCGAAGTATTATAAATAAAAAATTTCAAAGCAAAATGAAAAAAGTTAGTATTTTTATGGCAATCGCCGCTGCTGCAAGCCTTGCTTCTTGTACAGCTCAAGCTCCTAAAGCAAATCTGAAATCAGACATCGACTCACTGTCTTATTCTATCGGTATGGCGCAGACTCAAGGTCTGAAAGGCTATCTGACAGGTCGTCTGGACGTTGATACTGCTTATATGGCAGACTTCATCAAAGGTTTGAATGAAGGTGCAAACAAGACTAGCAAAAAAGACATCGCTTACATGGCAGGTCTGCAAATCGGTCAGCAAATCAGCAACCAGATGATGAAAGGTATCAACCAGGAATTGTTTGGCACTGACTCTACTAAAACTATCAGCAAAGAAAACTTCATGGCAGGTTTCATCGCAGGTACTTTAGAAAAAGGTGGCGTAATGACTATGGAAGCAGCTCAAGAATATACTCGTACAGCTATGGAAACTATCAAAGCAAAAGCTTTGGCAGAAAAATATGCTGACTACAAAGCTGAAAACGAAAAATTCCTCGCTGAAAACAAGACTAAAGACGGCGTAAAAACAACTGCAAGCGGTCTGCAATACAAAGTAATCACTGAAGGCAAAGGTGAAATTCCTGCTGACACTTGCAAAGTGAAAGTGAACTACAAAGGTACTTTGATCGACGGAACAGAATTCGACAGCTCTTACAAACGTAACGAACCGTCTACTTTCCGTGCCAACCAAGTAATCAAAGGTTGGACAGAAGCATTGACTATGATGCCTGTAGGTTCTAAATGGGAACTTTACATCCCGCAAGAACTTGCTTACGGTGCTAGAGAATCTGGCAATCAAATCAAACCGTTCTCTACTTTGATTTTCGAAGTTGAACTGTTGGGCATCGAAAAAGATAAGAAATAAGAAAGTTCTTTTCTAAATAGAAAAAGGAAAGAGGTGCAAAACGTTTGTACCTCTTTTTTTTGCTTTTTCCTATTTTTTTTCTCCGAAAAGAAGAATAATTAAAATAAATCTCTATATTTGCTTACTATTTGATAACAACAGGAAATTACAATTTATTATTATGGAAAGAATAGACAACCTCGACAGGCAGATCCTAGAGATTATCTCCCAGAATGCCCGCATCCCTTTTAAAGACGTAGCAGCCGAATGTGGAGTGTCACGCGCAGCTATCCATCAGCGTGTGCAAAGACTGATTGACCTAGGTGTCATTGTAGGCTCTGGTTACCATGTGAACCCGAAATCATTGGGATACAGAACTTGTACCTACGTGGGTATCAAACTGGAAAAAGGCTCCATGTACAAATCTGTCGTAGCGGAACTACAAAAGATTCCCGAAATTGTGGAATGTCATTTCACTACAGGTCCGTACACAATGCTGACAAAGCTTTATGCATGCGACAACGAACATCTGATGGATTTGCTGAATAACAAAATGCAAGAAATACCGGGTGTGGTAGCTACCGAGACATTGATTTCTCTGGAACAGAGTATCAAGAAAGAAATCCCCATCCGCGTTGAAAAATAATTGTGATGGAATTTCTAAATGAATATCACCTTGCGGGGTTATTCATCGGAATATGTACCTTTTTGATTATCGGCCTTTTTCACCCCGTCGTGGTAAAGGCCGAATACTATTGGGGTACAAAATGCTGGTGGATATTTCTGGTACTCGGCATAGCCGGTGTGGTCGCCTCATTAAGCATCGATAATGTGATTTTATCTTCTTTGCTTGGCGTGTTTGCGTTTTCTTCCTTCTGGACGATTAAAGAGGTCTTCGAACAGGAAGAACGGGTACAAAAAGGATGGTTCCCCAAGAACCCGAAGCGCAAATATAAGTTCTAAAAATAAAGTATCGTAGTTTTTTATCAAAAGGATTTGCATAATTCGAGGGAAAATACTACTTTTGTCACCGCATCCAACAAAGGATACATCGGACTTGTAGCTCAGTTGGTTAGAGCAACAGACTCATAATCTGGAGGTCCCTGGTTCAAGCCCAGGCTGGTCCACAAACTAAGAGGCTCATTCCTAAGGGAATAGAGCCTCTTTTAGTTTGTAAACCCACCAGATATAAGTCTGTTGCTTCGGTAATATTAGCCTTAATTTAGGTAGTTGTTGACCTATTGTTGACCCCAAATTAATAGGTTAAAATGCTAACAATTAAAGCAGAAGTCCAACAGGACAAACAGAGGAGTGATAAGACATACAATGTCAAGGTAAGGTTTACAATGAATAGAAAGGTAAGAAGATTATCTACAAACCTATTCATAACACCTAAAGAACTTACTAAAGACTTCAAATTCAAGGAAGGTACTCCTATTAAGAAGGAGATTGATAATCTGGTAGTATACTACAAAGAACGGTGTAACAAACTTCAAATAGACCAGAATAATTACACATTAGAGGACATATTGGAGTTATTAAACCATGAACATGAGAAGAACCAAGTAATAGATTTCATTAAATTCAGTCGTGAATGGATAGCCTCAACTACAATCAAAGGTGCACCCAATTATACAACTGCCATTAATGCTTTAGTGCGTTTCATAGGTAAGGAGGAGTTGGATATTAATCTAATTACTCTTGACTTCTTAGAAGACTTCAAATCATTCTTGAATAAAGAACGTGAGATACGGACTAAAAGATTAATGCAGCAAGGCAAACGTGTACCTTCTAATCGTTCACTCTCCCTTTATTTGATAAGTATCAAGAAGTTGTTCAATGAAGCCAAGAAGAGGTATAATAAGAAGGATAAGAATTTAATCTTAATTCCCAACTCACCCTTCATAGAACTTGAAATACCCAAACAAGAAGCTACCCGTAAAAGAGCTATATCTGCAGATATTATAAAGAAGGTATGGAAGTTACCATATAAGGACATGAAGAAAGGTTACAAAGCTACGTGCCGTTATAATTTGGCTAAAGATTGCTTCATTCTATCATTCTGCCTTATGGGGATGAATTCAGCAGACTTATACAATGCCACTGAAATGAAAGACAATACAATTATATATAATCGTACCAAGACTAAAGACCGCAGACTGGATAAAGCTCAAATGAAGGTTGATATACCTAAATTAGCCCAACCACTCATTGAGAAGTATAAGGATGAGACAGGTAAACGCCTCTTCAATTTCTATCAATATTACGTTGACGAGAAAGGTTTTAATAAAGCCATAAACTATGGTTTAAAGGAGATTGGAACATTATTAGAGATTGACGACTTGGAATATTATGCAGCAAGGCACTCATGGGCTACCATAGCACTCAATAAAGTGGGAATTGACAAATATACAGTCCATGCAGCGTTAAACCATGTTGATGAAACAATGAGGGTAACGGACATCTACATTGAGCGGGATTTCGCCAACGAGAACAGAGCTAATGCGAAGGTCGTGAAGTACGTATTTGGTAGAATGTAATTACATTCTGTAGTAATTTGTAATGCTGTTCTATTGTGTAATGGAGCAGCATTATTTATCTTTACAGCACTAATAAGAAGCGATATGAGAGATTACATACTACCAATTCCAGAATTAAAGAAGATAGAACCCATACTCACGGAATACTTTGGCTATAAGCGTGCCATGTTTGAGAATGAACTGTCAGCTACTTACTACCATGAATATCCCAACGGAATCAGTGAAGATATTTGTAAGAACTACATGACAGACTATTCATTTCTAAACACTATCGCAGTAGATAACGGAGTATTTGATTATAAACGGTATGCTCCCAAATCGACTTCTACCAGTAAGGCGTTTAATCCAAGTAGCTTCATTATGGATTCAGAACACAATATACTTATCACTCTGCCAAGTGATAATTTATTGGAACGGCTGATTGATTTATTACAGAAGCATGGTGAAACTGATAATGACGGAGTAATTGGAATAAGTATGCTTGTTGTAGCTGCCATATATGAGAAGTATAAGAATGGTGAACTTTACACAGAAGTTGTCATATCAGAGAACACACTGCCTTATCTGGAACAAGTCCGTCCAGAAATGCTAAAGCTATATGAGTTGCTGAATACCAAGAGATACTCACCTTCCAAGAAGAAGGAGCTAAGGGTATTCAGTCCTATAACCATTGATAACGGAGTTAAGAAGATTACTCTTGATAACTCTTGCTATTGGCTGAGTGATTTATTGGATAACTACCTTCACATCTATTTAGGAGTAAACAGTTTGGAAGAAGCCCAACAGGAATTGAAGGAAGTATATTCACAGAAGAAGGGCAGGAAAGCCAATAATGCAGCCCATAATCTAATCATGTATGGTACATTCCACCTGTTACAAAGATATTCCTCAATAAAGACCAAGAGTGAACAGATACGTATGACTTTAGACTACATGGAATTATTATTTGAAGCAGGCAGTTTCAATAATGATGAGAACTACACCAATGCAGCAATAGCCTATTTGGTGAAACAAGGCTATAAACCGCAATGGAAGACCAAACAGACAGAAGACTACAATTTCTCACCCAATAATCAGTCTACAGAACATCTCTGGTAATTAATAATCCACCAATCCTTACAGACTACCATGTAATCACGTGGTAGTTATTTTTATGTCTTTAAATTAGCCAATTCGCTGATATTCTTACATCTAAAGAATGCACTTCAAATCGCCTTCTATTCTTTATAACACACCTTCCGACTATTCCTCACCTTTGCAATGTAATCAGAAACGATAAGGCGCCAAGTTGAAGATTGCACCAATTTATAAACTTAATTATTAATTTAAATTTAAACTATCATGAAGAAGATTTATTTAGAAGTTAAAGTTGTTGCAAATAATGAAGTAAGAAACGTAGCTTTTGCTAAAGGTATTAACCGTGCCATCAACTTGGGCAATGTAGAGAAGATATTAGCCATGATGAAGGTCAAGGGTTATAGAAAGGCAGAAATGGTACAGGTCGTTAAGGCAGAAGATGTAATCACAACAGGTGACATTCGTCTGGTTGACATTAACGGACAGGATATAAATCCAGAAGATGCAGCCAAATACTTCCTTGTATTGGACGGTCAGCACAGAACCATTGCCGCATCCCTCTATAATGAATGGGCAGCGGAGAACGGAGAGGAAGCAATAAATGTACCCGCCATTGAAGTTGAACTGCAAGGGAATGAAACCATTGCAGAATACATCAACGAGATTAATATTACCAAGAAGGAATGGACTACCCCAGACTATGTGCGTGGTGCAGCCAATATTAACCCAGACAATGAATTTCTGCAACGGTACAACGAATTAATAAAGAGCGAGAAGAACCCAGACGGTTATCCAATCTCAACACTGAACCTTATCTTTTGTGGCAATAATAACGCTATATCAAAGTCTGACTTCTCTTTATTATGCTCTGGTAAGGATGAGAAGGGGAAGAAGGTGAAGAAGCCTATCATTCCAGCCTATAACATGGAGATAGGTAACAAGTTCATCCAAATCTGCAAGGATAAAGGCTTTGATGACAAGGATATTGCCAAGAGATACTTAAGTAACCAATTCAATAATATCAAGACAATTACAGGAGATGTCAAGGAAGCTGTCAAGATATTCCAGTCCATTACACAGAACGACAAGGCGGCAATGTTCAATACACACGGAAATCTGGACGAGAATTTAGTAATGGAACAGTTTGAGAAGATAAGAGAACGGTACAATCGCCCTACTACTGTCATCTCAATTAAGGACAGCAAGGAAGTGACCGCCAATGATGACACAGAGGACATTCCTTATCTGGAAGCGGAAGAAGTCTGACCATGTAAAGAGCCTATGTGACAGGTAGGCTCTTCTACTCCAGATTCTTCCAGAGTGGTGAATTTCCATTATATAATAATACGGGTTACCCTAATAAATGAAGCTAAGAGTAACTTAAAGTCTGATTATTGAGGTGACAGGTAGCTGTTTTCCAATCACCAAGCAGAAGTGGGGATAAAGTTGGAATCTCCAAAGAGTGGTGAATTATCCCTATATAAAACGGTCAGTTACCCCAATATTCAGAGTTTAGGATTATTTAAAGTCCAATAATTAGGGGCACAGGTAACATATTTAAAATCACAAAAGATAACTTATGGTAAAGTTAGAAATTCAAGAGCGGGACGGCTTCCTCATTATGAAGGACTTCCCAAAGAACTGTATCTTCAACAAGGTGAAGACAGGATGTGGTGCTACTACGATAGCACTTACCAATGACGAGAATTACATTATAGCCGTACCTACGACAGAGTTAGTAATTAATAAGTGTTATCCACCTAAGGATAAGAATGGTAAGGACATTACTTGGAAGAGGTCACAGATTCAAGCAGGCGTAAGTCCTACTAATGACAGACTGTTCGGCTTGTATGGCAGTTTCAATAAAACAGTGCAAGCCAAGTTAAGGAAGTTTCTTGATAAGGACGGAGTGAAGAAGATAATCTGCACTTATGACAAGGTTGACAAGTTGATTCCTGTTATCAATCCACTGGAATTTAAAATACTTGTGGATGAGTACCACAACCTGTTAAAACAGTACGGGTTTAGGACAATAGTGATAAATCAAATCATAGAGAACTTCAAATGCTTCAAATCCCATTGCTTCCTGACCGCAACCCCTATCCCAGAACTGTTCAAGCCCAAAGTCTTTGCTGAAATGACAGAGTACGTGGCTGATTGGAAGACGGTGGATAAGATTACAGTCTACCCTTATCCATGTAAAAGCGCAAGCAGTACGGCTGCCAAGATTATAAGGCATTATAAAGACAACGGTTACTTTGTACTGGACGGGATTAAGAGTGAGGAAGCTTACTTCTTTGTTAATAGCGTAAGAGAGATTAAGGAGATACTTGAAGAAGCCAGACTGACTAATGATGATTGCAGAATTATATGTGCGGATGACGAGACGAACCATTACAAACTGGAAGGCTTTGAAATCTCCAGTTCAACAGCTCCCGCCAAACGGTTTACATTTATAACCTGTAAGGCGTTTGAAGGAGTGGATTATTATTCTGAAACGGCAATATGCTTCATTGTCAGCAACGGTTACAACAAGCATACCCTAATCAGCATTGACATGGATATTCCCCAGATTGCAGGACGTATCAGAACCAAATCCAATCCGTTCAGAAACAAGATAGTCCATATCTTTAATCCAAAGGTTATGAACTACTACCTTCCATTTGCTGAAATGAAGCAGAAGATAGCTAAGGAGCTTACAGCGGCAGAGGAACGGATACAGGTATTGAATGAGAGCAAGTTAGGGGAAGTTGCAAGGAAACAGCAGGACGATGAACTTAAGAAACTGGGGGCTGATACATATATCATCAAGAAGGGTGACAGGTATGAAGTCAATGACATGGTTGCCCAGTTAAAACTCTACCAACACTGGACTACACGTATAGTGTACAGGTCGGCAGAAGCATTGCAGGAAGGCTACAGACAGTTGGGCATGGCAATAGTCCAGACGTATGAATGGGACATTGCAGACGAGAATATTATCAAAGGCATACTTACCACTCCCCAATTCAGAGACAGGCTCAAACGCTTCTGTGACTTGAAGGAGAAATCCGCTCTGACTGATAACGAGTGGCAGGAGTTGGAAAGCCTTATGAAGAGAGACCCAATATTAGAACAGGGATATCAGCAGCTTGGATTAAGCCAACTAAGGAGAACAAGAACCAAGAAGGCTATCAAGGCTTTGATTGAATAAGAGTAAAACTCCAGACCACTAATACGGTTTGGAGTTTCTTATTATATACCCCAACCCAAGAATAGGGTATCTAAAATCATACCCCCGCCCTTTAGATTTAGGTTGTGTTTCTATTTAGACTTTATGCAGTGATAGGGTGAAATATTTGATTCGTCAGTGAGCGTATCAGATGTATATCGTGCATAAGCCCCCTCTATTACCCCTAATACCCCTCACCAATCATTAGGAGAAATGAAAGGATAACATGAATCGCTATTCAGTCAACAAACGCTTTGAACTTCTGAAATATGCGGACTTATCAACGATTTGTATATGTCTACATATAAAGATGCACAAAGATAAGTGAATGAATAGAACTTCATGTTAAGCCCTCATTTTGTCCTCAAATGCAGTATTTACTAATCATATTAACTTAATAATTTATCAGATTATGGAATCAACATTACAGATTATGCCAGTGCAGAGAATTAGTAGAAACTTTGGTGAATATGCAGAAGAAGCGGTAATAATTGAAGAGCCAATTATTAAGCAGAAACGCCCGTTATTTATTGAAGCCAATACGATTGAAGCCAGTTTGGAACATCTAAGGAATGATTGTATTATCCCTGTATTTGCCAAAGATAACGAAGCTACATTATCTCATGTGGCTTTTATCGAAGCGGTACAGGATGCAACCAATACATTCTTTAGCGGTGAACAAATTGAATCGCCAGATATTCGTGTTTCTCATGTAATCAAAGGCAGGATTCCCGAAGCAATTCATAAGCCAGCCAATCAGTTATTAGAGAGTGACAAGACTATCTACTATGAGAGGTGCGCTTTTGTTATTGAAGTTCCTACTATCTATGAGACAGTACACGGTAACAGGCTAACACTTACTATTGGTGGTGTCAGAGCTTATAACCACACCAATCTTTATTCAAAGAAGGGTGCGGAGCGGTTTAAAGTGTTTATTGGCTTCACCTGTAAGGTTTGCACAAATCTATGTGTATCTACAGACGGTTATCTTAGTTGTTTGGAAGTTACCAATACAAGGGATTTATATCAAGCGGTATTGGAAATGTTCCACAAATACGATGCAGCCAAACACATACATTTGATGCAGTCTTTAGGCAATACCTGTATGACAGAGCATCAATTCTGCCAACTATTAGGCAGAATGAGACTTTATCAATCATTACCACAGGGGTATCAAAAGGATATTCCTAAAATGTTGCTTACTGATACACAGGTTAACAATGTGGCTAAAGCGTATATCAATGACGAGAACTTTGGCAGCTTGGGAAATGACTTGTCTATGTGGAAGTTCTACAACTTGCTCACAGGCGCTAATAAGAGTAGCTATATAGATTCATTCTTGGATAGAGCCTATAATGCTACAGAACTTGCAACAGGTATATGTTCCGCTTTACACGGTGATGACAAATACCAATGGTTTCTTAGTTAGTGGTATTACACAGTATTTAACAGGGGCATCCATATAATAAGGGTGTCCCTTAATTTATTCATTACTTAATTAATAATTAAAGATTTATGTTACTAGCATTATTCGCTGTTATATTTTGGACTATTATGTTCTTTATTGCATGTGCAGTTTCGCCTATTGTATTCTTCTTCATGATTATTTGGGCTATATATCAATATTTCAAATTATTATGTTGAAGTAGTACATGAAGTACTAATAAGGGTATCTATATACTATATATAGGTACTCTTGCTATTTATAAACCTCTTAAATATTATAAATATGGTAATAGAAGGCAGTCGCGAATACAAGGCAGCGCAAGAACTTGAAAGAGCCTTGAATGATTATAGTTGGAATCCTAGAAGGTTTGCAGAGAGTACAAGGTGTTATCACCGTACACTACAGCAGGAATTAATAAAGACCATTGTGGAGATTATCCGCATGGTTGGCAGTAAGGACTATGGCACAGACCTTAGGAATCAGGCATCACACGAACTTTGTCAACGGATAGTTGACAGTGGCGTGTTGGATGAAGCTCACCTACCTTTTATATAGGTTGAATGAAGTAAGGACATTATTT
>NZ_EQ973357.1:215864-287550 GCF_000157055.1 Bacteroides sp. 2_2_4
ACTTAGTGTCCTTGCTTTATAATATTCACTTCTGTTATTAGTGAATGTTTAGCTAATAATCAGCAAGTTAGATATTCCAGTTTAAAATTAATATTCACTTATATTAGTTTCACTATAAAACAGAACGTTATGTCACTTAAATATTCAAGTACAACAGCAGATTATCTGCAATGGAGCGAAGCGATGAACTTAATAAGAAAATTGGCAAGGGATAGTAATTATAAGATGTCACTTCTTATTGCTTTAGGTTGCTTCACAGGTCTAAGAATTTCTGATATTCTTGCTTTGAGGTGGAATCAGATACTAGATGCAGAAGAGTTTACCATTACAGAGATTAAGACAGGGAAGCAAAGGACAATTAGGATTAACATGCAGCTACAACAACATATCAGAGATTGTTATGAGCATATAAATCCAGTTGGCATAAATGCTCCTGTATTGATAAGTCAGAAGGGGACAGTGTATACAGTTCAGAGAATCAATGTCATGTTGAAGGAGATTAAGAAGAAGTACAGGTTACATATAGGCAATTTCAGTTGCCATTCTCTTAGGAAGACCTTTGGCAGACAGGTCTACAACATGAATAACGATAATTCGGAGCTTGCACTTGTCAAGCTCATGGAGCTATTCAATCATTCCAGTGTATCAATTACTAAGAGATACTTGGGATTAAGGCAAGAGGAACTACTTAATACCTATGATTGTCTTAGCTTCTGATAATTAGGTTGGTATGGAAGCTCAGAATTTCTACTTATATGGGGATTTGGCAAGTTTCATACCAACCTTGAATTATTGAGTAGAGACAGCTCTCAATGATTAATGAACAATAGTTCTTGCAAATATAAACATCTTTCGTAACTTTGTGGCAGTTTCAGCCTTTAGCGTTAAGGTTGACTTGTATTTATTACGAAAGGTGTTATTGATATTATCTTCTATTGACAAATTCTCGCAAGATTTGGAAGTAGTATGAAGATGATAGCAATAGCACCCATATCTGTTTGATTATGTTTCCCTTTATGGGATTTCATAGCTCTAAATAGGTGTGGGGTTGCTGTTGCTTTATCCATACTACAGGCAATGCGAGAAGCCAGTCAATAGGATGAAGTTAATAGTTCCCTGCACCTTCTTTATTTAATAATGCCTACCGTAGGGGAACAGGTTGGCAGAATTAAATTTATATCAATTATGAGAACATTGAGATTTATTGGAACGACCTTGTTAATGGTTGTGTTGTGTTTGAACTTTACCGCTTGTGGTGATGATGACGATGATGATACTCCTACTTCCGAGAAACTTGTAGGTCAGTGGATATTGGTTTATGAAGAAGGATATGAGAAGAATCCTGCATATCCCGAATATGATGAAGAGTGGTCGAGAGTCCCCGAAGGAGAATGTTATGATTATGGACATTTGACATTTAGAGCAGACGGAACATTCACTGAATATGAATTAGATAACTCTGTTATTGGTAATGGTAAATGGACATTAAGTAATGGTCTTCTATCTTTACGCTATGGTTCAGATACAGATGTGTATGATTTGAAAGTTACAGAGTTGACTTCTACCAAGTTGGTACTTGAATGTTATGAAGAGAAGTCAGATGGTGACAAGGAATATTCTAAAATGACATATCAGAGGAAATAACTACTATGAGAATCAGACTATTCACTATATTATTAACCTTCACTCTCTGTATTAGTAATGTGTACAGTGTTAATCCCGAAAGACAGAGAGGTATGAGGTACGCAGTAGAAGGACATTTCGCAGTCGGTGCATCAAGCGTAGAGAGTGCCATGAACTTTGGTTTCACAGCTTCCATAGGCTATCAACTTAATTCAAACATCTTCCTTGGTATAGGTGGAGGGTATATCAATTATCCGCAATACGCAGACGGCTATGTAGATAACGCCTTCCCTATTTATGCAGATGCCAAGTACAACTTCAATGACAAGAAGGTTTCACCGTTTGTACAGTTGAAAGCAGGATATGATGTTTCATGTAATAATGGCTTCTACACCAATCCAACCGTGGGAACAAGCTTTGCATTGGGACGTAATATGTTTCTTAATGTAGGACTTGGATATATCATAGACATAAACGAGGGGTATACAGGTTCAACCAAAGAGAACAAGACATGTGGTTCTGTCAATCTCAAGATTGGGTTTGAGTTTTAACAACAAAGAGAGGTCGTAGGTTTATTAACTTACTACCTCTCTTTACCTTCTAATTGCTGCCTTATTAATTACCTCCTTCTCTTCTTAACTAATTTATGCTTATCCTTCTTAGCTGAATTTGAGAATAGTTGTTCTAACATTTCCCTTGTAATAGGTAAATATGTAACCTCTGTTAATCTAGTCTCTCTAATCTCTTGTGGTAAATAATGAATTGTGTTAGTCTTCTTGGGTGTTACTTGCATATTTGTGTAGCAATAAATAGGTTGGTAATTGATTTATCTACAGTAAAGATACTAAGAAGCAGTGGAAGAATATAATACATGGAGCGAAGTTTTAAATATAGCATAGCAGGTACACATATATAAAAAATTCTGCATTTGGGTATAATAAGAAACAGTGATTTAATTCTTGATATGAGGAATTATTGCTAACTTTGCAGAGTAAGTTCAATGTTGACCTATTGTTGACCTCTGAACTTACATAGAGATAATTAATGTGTTGACAATCTGCCTTATACAAGGTTAGTATTAGAGTCTCATAATCTGGAGGTCCCTGGTTCAAGCCCAGGCTGGTCCACTGAAAAATTCCTGTAAGTGCTTCACTTGCAGGAATTTTTCCTTTTTATAGCCATCCTCCAACTAGAATAAAAGATAACTAATTGTTCCCAAACAGGTAAAAACAACAGCAACGGACAAAGCAGAAATGGCGAAGAATAAGCAATAGGGGAATAACACCTATAATATTAAGCTATAGAGTACCCAATATTAAATAATTCCAAAATGTTTCAGCGCTTTACAAAGCCCGTCATTCTCCACCGTATCAGTAACAAAATTGGCTGAAGCCTTGACTATCTCCGATGCATTTCCCATAGCCACTCCGATTCCGGCAACTTTCAACATAGGAATATCATTACCACCATCGCCGCAAGCCATTATTTCCGTCATTCCGATCCCATAATAATCAGCAAATACCGAAAGGCCGGTTGCTTTACTTATTCCTGCCACATTTACGTCAGCAAATAAAGGATGCCAGCGCGACAAGGAAAGATTAGGCAGAAACGACATCACTTTTTGTTCCATCTCATCATCGATATAAAAACAAAGCTGACAACACTCTTTCTTTTCAAACAGGTTTTCAATGTCTACAACGGTCGGGATAGGGTGTTCCACGATTTTAGCAATCTGTTCGACAGTCGGAGTCAGACGATTAACAAACACACCTTCATCCAATTCAATAGCGACTGCAAAATCAAAGGTCTTTGCTATTTCCATGGCTTTCTTAAAATCATCTTTCGGAATAAGGTGCTTTCTTATCACGGTGCCATCCCGCAAAACACAGTCGGCACCATTCAATGCAATAATTCCGTCATACGGAACATCAGCTATTTCATGAAGGTCGCCTGCCGCTCTACCGGTAGCAATGACTATTCGAATTCCACCGTCATGAATCTTCCTAAGGGCATCAACAGAGGATGGCAACACTTTATGAGTTTCAAAACTTACCAATGTTCCATCCACATCGAGCATGATCGCTTTTATCATAACATTTATATCTTTATTCATTCTTCGACAATTTAGAGAAGCAAATCGACTATCCTTGACTGATAAGTCAGAGCAGTCAATTAAACAGTGACAAAGTTACTGAAAAAATTCCCATAACAAATACAAACCTCCAACACATAAAATAAAAAAGGCAAAAGGAAACGAGATCCTTTTGCCCTATACCTATTGATACCAACTGAAAATTGATAGTAAACGTTTAGCGGAAGTCCTTTAATTCTTCCTGCAATTTCTGACGGGTAAAGAATATGCGGCTCTTTACAGTACCTAACGGAAGATTCAGCTTTTCTGCAATCTCACGGTACTTGAATCCTGAAACATGCATAGCAAACGGAACTCTGTATTCTTTCGGCAGAGCATTGACTACGCGATGCATTTCTTTTAAATCGTAAGCTCTTTCCGTACTTTCAAAACCTGAATCTTGTGGCAGGTTAAGGTGATAGAGGTTTTCAGTCTGATCGACAAATGTCTGATCGCGCACTATTTTGCGGTAATTATTAATAAAGATGTTCCGCATTATAGTATACATCCATCCTTTGAAATTTGTGTCGGGGGTATATTTATCTTCGTTATCCAATGCTTTTAATGAGGTTTCCTGTAACAAATCGTTTGCTTCTTCACGATCGGTTGTCAGTTTATATGCAAAACGGAGTAATTCATCCTGTACTCCTATCAGATCTTTCCTGAAGCTTAAACTTTTCATATACGTTATTTTTAAATTGTGAGTATTCGTTATCATCATTTCGATGTTGCAAGTTTACGCGTTTTCAACAAATGTGGCAGGTGAAGAACAAACATTGTTTAGGGGAAAATCTATCAGTTGATAGAATTTAGGTCATTTCTGATAGTATTCAGGTGGTTTTGAGACTGTCCTTATAGCGAAAATCCCATTTTGAAGTCACACCTGACTCAAAATGGGATAACACAAACAAAACAAACAATATTAGCGATTTTCACAAACAGCTGTCTTTTTCATCTTTAAAAATTCATAAGACTTAATTTAGAATCTGTTACTAAAACATTCTAATTATGGGAACAAAAGTATTATTTTCCGGCAAAAAGGAACGTAGAAATTAAGAATAGTTATAAATAATAGTTGTTTTATGTATAAAAAATTGTGCCTGACTATAAAGAATTGTATTTAATATTTGCTGCCAAAAGAGGCATAAATGCTTCATTTGACGATATTTTATAATATCAGTATTCCAAAGCGATGTAAATTCTCCTACTTCTTTTTTTCACTAAGAATTAATTTCTATATTTGGAGAATATACAACCAAATTCAGATTTACTATCTATGACTGATACCATCTCTTACCAATATGCAGCTCCTTCCGCACTGCAACGGTCAGCCGATCAGGACGAACTGTTTCTTGCCAAATACAGCGAAATAGAAAAGAAAGAAGCACCCTGTTTCTTTTGGGGAAAGTTGACACAACCCTACATGACAGCACGCTGCCTCATCGCATTATCCAATGTTGTGCAGTCCAGTTTTAATCTGACACCGTCACAGCTTTCCATGCTGAAAGATCCGATTGTAACCGCAGGAAATGACCGCCTGCGTTTTGAAGGATTCTCTAATTGTGCAGGTGTATATGCCAGAGTCGACGTGCTTCCTGACGGACACGACGGAGAATTTCTGGAAAACGGGACAACAAACGTAGATTTTAATCCCGGAATGATTTCTGCCTTAGGAGGAATAGGCAGACAGGAGAATATGGTAATGTCGGTCGGTTCCAAAGAGGTGGGACTTTATCATAAAGGTGAGAAAGTGATAGAACGAAAAGTACCTCTTCCCGTGAAATGGATAAAAGGGCTGACTACAGTACAGATTTATCAATCCGTTGCGGAACAGCTCTACTCCTTCAATCGCATACAAACCTTGCAACTCTTCCAGACTCTTCCGAAAAGTAGTGTGAAATGCGACTATTATTTAGTGATGCGCGGTCAAAAACCCGCCTTTTCACCGGTGAAAAGCATGAATGCCGTCTGCATTGGAGGACTTCATCGCTTACGTCTACTCGAGCCCTTGCTTCCATTTGCCGATGAGCTGAAAGTCTTTGCGCATCCCACCATGCAATCTACCATTTGGCAACTTTATTTCGGTCCGGTACGCTTCAGCCTTTCTCTTTCCCGCGAATGTTGGAGAGGATTTTCCGGAGAAGGCGCCGCACTGGAATCTCTGCTCGAAGATGTCCCCGAAAGATGGATAGAAGCAATGGATAAATACAGTTATGCCAACCAACAGTTCAACCCCACTCTTTTTGCCATAGAGGAACATATTGACCTGGAGAAGGTAGATTCCCTCGCGGCACGGCTGGCAGCCATGGGGTTATTAGGATTCGATTTGGATGAAAACAGCTTCTTCTACCGTCGCCTGCCTTTCAAAACCGAACGTATTTTAAGTCTCAATCCTCGAATGATAGCTGCAGAAAAACTACTGGAAGAAGAAAAAGTAGAAATCATATCGAATGACGAGAAACGGACAGAAGCACGCGTGGCAGGAAGCGGAGGTGTCAGACATACGGTCATTCTCGACAGAGAAAGTGAGAAGGAGCGTTGCACTTGCACCTGGTTCAGCAGCAATCAAGGAGAACGGGGAGCTTGCAAACATATTCTGGCAGTAAAGAAACTAGTACAATGGAAGAACTAAAAAAAGAACTCGAGAAATTATCCAAGGCTTATGTGGATACTCCGGAGAATGAAGAGAAGATATTAATCCCTTTTGTCAAGAGATTACTGGAGTTACCAATGAAAGAAAGGCGGAAGCTGCTGCCGGTTATCCGGGATTTACAATGGATAAAAAGTAAGTTTGCCGGTTTCAGTAGTGAGACAACCTGCAGTGCGGCACGGGCACATTTTCTATCCGCTGTTCAGTTTGTCTGCGCCAACAAACGAGAGATGGATATGGCATATCATGTAAAGTTTGATATGCTTTGCAAACTACTCCCACTTTACTGCCCCACCTGGCTGATGGATTTTATCAATGATGACAAAACTTGGTTTAATTTCAATCTCAATTACGAACAGCTGATGCAGCTCATGGATATGGGATACCTCAAAGAAATTGCTCCAAGCCGCATTGCACATGTACTCCCCTGGATTACCCGCATCAGAAATAAGGAACCTAAAGGAAACGATACTTTCAACAGTGAGTTATTACTCAAGCGTGACATCACCCTGAAAGAACATATCTGGACGATTTTCGAATACGAATCGTCCATCGGCTATCAAGATAATTGCGCCAAAGAGGCTTATAAAAAAGGAGTTACCGCACGGGATGAAAGTATCAGTGCCGCTCTCTACCGCTTTTCGCTGGACGGCCATCTGGATAGAGAACGCCTATTAAAAGCCACACTCGCCACCTTCCACCGGAGTTTCAAAAAAGATATGGCAGGATGGTTTGCCGGATTCTTCGAAACTCTGCAACCAACTACCGGAGAACTGTTATCCTTGCAAGAAGAGATGATGCAAATATTCACCTCTTCCTATACCAAACCGGTGAACGTGATGTTGCAACAGTTGAAAAATATTGCATCCGAAGAAGGATTCCGTTATCAGGAATTCATCGAACGTGCAACCACCCTTTTCTTCTCCAGCCCCAAAAACTCGCTGCTTACCATTTACGCCCTCTTTGAAAAGATCGTCGCACAACATCCCGAGATGAAAGAGCCCTGCTGCATCACTCTCTGCCAACTCTTCTTGAAGAAAGACGAAAGCCTTCAAAAGAAAGCCGCTAATTTTATATCAAAATATGGAGACGTCTCTTCATCCAATCTCCAGGAAACACTGCAATCTTATCAACCGGAGATGTTTCAAAGCGTGCATGCGATACTCTCTTCTTTCAAACCGCAGCCTACAGAAGAACCCCATGAGCCCGATGCAAGTGTGGGAGAAACGGTACACATCTGCAGGGAAGACAACCCTATTCCCTTCCCCGCCAACAAAGAAGATTTCCTGTTCCAGCTTAGTCGTTTGTTCGACATGGAGGAAAGTTGGGAGATAGAAACAACCATCGCCGCCATCATTGCTTTCCATCCCCAATTGGACAAAGAAGATCTCAACCGGATGGAACCTGTTTTCCAGCGGGCTGCCACTATCGTTGCCAATAGCTGGGAGCCATACGAAGATCTTCTCGCTACCTTCCTACTGGAATATCAACGCTTATGGGCACAGAAAGATACCTCCAACACAGGATTTTTGAGAAATATGTTCACCCGACTGGAAGAAAGGCTGAAAGGAATAGATGAAAACAGAGGAGCTTATGACGAGCGCTCTTTCAAACGACTTGCCGACTGGAAACCCGGCTACAGCAACGCAACCTGTTTCACGCCCATCAAACATTTATGGCTAAATGTGATCCGTAAAATAAAAGGAGGCAATGCCTTCCCCCTACTTTCTACTCCCACCCATACCCCGGCATACGTACAGGCTACCGAACTGGTACGCCGGCTTGCCGTATATCAGAAAGCAGAAACGAAACCCTGTCCATGGGATTTCCAGCTAGCTATTGCCCGATGTGCTATGGAAGACAAAGAAGAAGCCATCGCCACCGCCCGGCAACTGTTGCAAGATGAATACCTGCATCTCTTTCTGTTCCTGTTGGATGAAAACACGCTACCCGAACCGCCCTACAATCATCCAACCGCCTGGATGGCCGCCGGACTGGTAAAAGCACCGGAGACGGAATTCGAAGCATTCAAATCTTTCGCCTGTAACACATTACCACACAACTATCTGACAGGAGACTACGAGTGGAAAGAGGTGAAACCCAAAGAGAAATCATACGAAACTGACAGGCGTCTGCTCCAACTCGAGTTCTACAAATGGCATACATATACTGAATACAACAGCCACCAGTTATGGCAGGAACATCTGATTATCAACAGTAAATATAACATGGATGATTCCCGTTACATGGAACCTCTGCTATGCTGTTTCCCCAACCGCCCGGAACCATTGATAGCCCAAATTATCACTTGCTACATGACTTTCGGCACTCCGCAGGAAGACAGCAAACGCACCCTCGCCTGTGCCTTGCGCATGCTGTTGTCTTTCCACTGCCCGCTCAAAGAGATGAGTTTGTTCCTACTAAGTGGTTCGCTGCTTTTTGTAGACAAAACAGTCCGTTCCTATGCAGCCGAATTATGGGTAGAAGGAATATCCACAGGAAGAATAAACAATCACCGGGTAGGAGAAATCCTGGCCCGCCTCATCCAGATGGAACTTGCTCCGCTAAAACGCTTCACCACACAAGTGTACGAAAGCATGTACAAACGAAGTACTTTCCACAACCAGCAACTGGAAGCACTGCTCACAGAATTTATAGGCGGATTGCCAGACAAACCCGTTACCGGACTCAAACAACTGCTCGAACTTTATCTGGAGCTATTGACCATCAACCACAGCAAGGTTACAGACAAACAACTCCTGCAACGCCTGCAAGAATGGGGCACAAACAGCAACCTGAAAAAAGTGACGACTTCACTCAACAACCTATAACAAATTCATGATTATGACCATAGAAGAACGCCTCAACGAGATAGTAGAAAAAGGACAAGGCGACGCCATCATCCCTTTTCTGCAAGGACTAACGCAGGAAGAACGAAAAACGCTTGTTCCCTGCCTTAACAAATTGGAAGAACACTACAATAAATTCGTGCAACTTAACGAGAACACATACGGTACACGCGGAACTCCCGAACAGCATCGTATCATCAATCTTACCGCCCTCGTCATCTATTCGCTAAAAGAATTCCGCAAACACGAATGGGGAATCTATACGGAACAACTGAATGAATTGATCCCATGGTACATTCCTTCCTGGATCGACAGTTTCTTCAAAGAGGGTGAAAGCAAGGAATTCGGCGGTTTCTATGGAATGAATTACGAAACTCTGATGGATTGGATAGAACAGGGAGTACTCACCCTAACACCCTCTCCGCAAACCATCGCCGGTTATCTGGTGAACTACATGAACAATACCGATTTCCTGCAAAAGCGGGCAATCACACTCAAAGAACATATCTGGTATCTGTTCCAATACGATTGCGGACAAAACTGGACGGATAATCGTACAAGCGGACAGCCTTATTTCTCTTTCAGATACTTCGTAGAACACGGTCAACTAGATCGTATGCGTGTATTAAAAGAATCTCTGCTTGCCGTCAACCGGAATCTGAACAAAAACCTAAGTAGTTGGTTTGCAGGCATGTTTACCGCACTTAACCCCAGCACAGAAGAACAACTGACACTACAACCGGAAATATTTGCCGTTCTGTCCGCCCCTCACAGCCGTCCGGTAAATATCATACTCGGACTGCTGAAGAACTTATGCACTCACCCACAATTCCAGGTTGAAGAGTTTCTAAGTCAGACTTCCGTGCTTTTTGCTTCGGACGTGAAAGCGATTCACCAAAACACACTGGCAATACTCCATAAGCTGGCAAAAGAAAGAAAAGAACATCGCGACACTATCTGTTGTGCAGCCGCACAAGGACTGATGAGCCGGGAAGAATCCACCCAAAGTAAGATAGTCAAACTTATTCAGACGTATGGAGAGACGGCATCTACTACATTAAAAGAGGTACTTTCCATATATACGGAAACCATGTTGGCTAATACTAAAAAGGAGCTGAAAGCGTATTTGGAGAATAATGAGCCGGAAGATTCCGCCTCTTTCACGTATGAGCCAATACTCCCTATCATCCGTGAAGACAACCGGATACAGGAAATCACTTCCACTGAAGACCTGATATTTCTAGCCAGCCAAGTGCTCGACGTGAACGAGATCTATCACTTCGACCTGTTACTCGGAGCCTTAGTGAAATGGGACCGGCAACAGGAAGCAAAACAAATCTCTCAATGGACCCCTATTCTCCAACGTGCCTACAAATTGCTGATGAGCGGAGGAAGTTCCCGAAATGGTATATTAGACCAGTTAATGGCCACCTTCCTCCTTGACTATGCCAAACTGCTGATTAAACGTTTCCCTGAAGAAGCCCAAGAGTTAAACAACTTACATCTGAAAATGGTACAAAAAGACGAACTTCAAAAAGGCAAATGGGGGTATCGTAATCTACAAAAACTCACCATTCGTGAAAAGACGAACAAAAAAATAAAGTTCCCCGTTCATAAGCAACTGTTATGCCGGACATTAGACCTTCTGGAAAGCAAGGAGAAACCTTTGCCCCTATTGTCCACTCCCACTCATACACCGATGTTTATCGCTCCGGAAACCCTGATAGAAAGGTTAAAACAATATCAGCAGGCAAATGCCGAACCGGACGATATGGATATGCAAACAGCACTTTCACGAGTGGCACTGGAAAGTTCGTCGCAAGAGCTTCCTCTGCTCCTCCGAAGTTTGAAAGGAGAATACCGGCACCTGCTCACTTTTTTGCTGGGAGAAAAAGACGTACTTCCCCAAGCACCTTTCAATCATCCTTCCTGGTGGATGATGGCAGGATTAATGAAATCACCGGAAACAATCTATGCTGAATTTAAAGATTTCTCCTATAATAAAAGTCCACGTGAATTTCTGACCGGAAACTTTAAATGGAGAACCTATCAGTATACTGACTCGTACACGGATTATAACAAGAAAACGGTAGAATGGATTTGTTCAACTCTTACTTTCGATATTCCGGAAAGCGAGAACTCTCATGTCATCAATAAAGACAAATATAATGAAAGAGTCAGTTACTATTCATACGATCCGCATCCGTTACTGGTTGAAATGTACCCACAGATAGAACGTTTTGACGACATACAGAACGACTTGCCACGTTTGGCATGGTTAACTCCCAATATACCGGAGCCACTATTGGTATGGTGCATCCGCAGCGCCATATACGACCCGACGTTAAATGAGGTAAGGGAAGCAGGTATCACCCAAGCTGCCATTGAAGCGCTTCATCAGTTAAGGCATACATGGCACGAAGTGTCTTATCTGCTGGAAGCCACTTGCATGCTGGTAGCCGATAAAACTTCCCGTTCCTATGCTGCCGAAATCTGGATAGAGCGTGTAGGTCAAGGCTGCATAGACAGTGGACGCATAGGCAGCATCTTAAGTTCGCATCAACATACCGGCTGGGGACCGCTGAAAAGACTCACTGATCTGATACAGCAACAAATGATAAACGTCAGTCCGCTGCATAACCGGGAATTGGAGAAACTAATCGTGGCAATGTTGGCCGGACTTCCAGAAAAGCCTGTCAAAGACTTAAAGAAATTACTGGAAATATATGCGGAGCTGTTATCCATCAACCATAGCAAAGCCGAAGACGAACATGTTTTGCACCTGCTTGACGCATGGAAAGGAGTGGCCAATCTGAAGAAAGCAGCAGCTAATATCCAACGGTAAGAGAGGTAGCTTATTGGAGCTAAAGCCAAAAAGAAGTATCTTTGGCACACTAAATACAAAAGGTTGAATGATTATTCTAAAATATAGTTTAGCTATTTTCTGTTTACTGCTGACAGGATGCTCCTTCTTTTCCAGTCATAAGGAAAAGGAGAGCACTCCCCTCATGGAATACGAACAAACGACGGAGGATATACAACCACGCGAAGAATGTTCCACCGTTTCACCACCGGAGCGAAGCGAAATGGCTCTCTACATGGACTCATTAGGACTCGTCAATATAGCTGACCTGGATAGCAGTCTCGTTGTAAAACTGATGTATACACAGGCTGATAATTTCACAGGCGAAGTGCTTTACGACAACTTAACGGAAGCCTACCTGCATCCGGATGCGGCATACGCTCTGATAGAAGCACAAAAAGCCTTAAAGAGACTATACCCGTCTTATAGTCTTATCATTTACGATGCGGCACGTCCAATGTCGGTACAGAAAAAGATGTGGAACGTAGTGAAAGGAACGTCCAAATATAAATATGTCTCCAACCCCAACCGTGGAGGCGGGTTACACAACTACGGACTGGCAGTAGACGTCAGTATCCAAGACTCTCTGGGACAGCCCCTGCCGATGGGAACCAAAGTAGACCACTTAGGCATGGAAGCACACATCACAGACGAGATCGGATTGGTACATAATGGAAAAATGAGTGAAACAGAGCGTCAGAACCGGTTACTGCTACGAAAAGTGATGAAAGAGACCGGATTCCGTGCATTACCCAGCGAATGGTGGCATTTCAATTTTTGCAGCCGGGACGTAGCCAAACAGAAGTATAAGTTAATACCATAACCGACACTCAACAACCCCATAATCAGAGCTCGACGATTCATTGTAATATCCTATAACACAATAACACCATGATGCAAATCTCTCCTGAAACCCAACTTTTTATTCGCGAACATTCATCGGACGATGTACGTGTGCTGGCTTTACAAGCTAAAAAGTACCCGGATATAGATATGCCGACCGCCATCACCCAAATTGCAGGAAGGAAGGTAGCAGCCGAAAAGATTCCCTCATGGTGGGAGATCGAAAAGATATGGTATCCGAAACATCTGTCGCTGGAACAATGCTCTTCAGAAATCACCGCCCGCTACAAAGCACGTCTTTTGCAGGGAGATTCTCTGACCGACCTCACCGGCGGATTCGGCATTGACTGTTCTTTTCTTGCCACCGGATTCAAATCCGCCACTTACGTAGAACGTCAGGAGGAACTCTGCGAAATAGCAGCACATAACTTTCCCGTACTGAATCTAAACCATATAAACATAAAAAACGAAGATGGAGTAACCTACCTGCAAGTAATGTCCCCCGTAGACTGCCTTTTCCTCGATCCTGCGCGCCGCAATGAGCACGGCGGAAAAACGGTTGCCATCTCCGACTGCGAACCAAACGTAGCCGAACTGGAAGAGCTTTTACTTCAAAAGGCCAACCGGGTAATGATAAAACTCTCCCCCATGCTCGATCTTTCATTAGCACTGAAAGAACTGAAACAGACACAGGAAGTTCACATTCTGTCCGTCAACAACGAATGCAAGGAACTACTAATTCTACTCGGACAAACATCACCGGCAGAAATCTCCATTCATTGTGTGAACCTTTTCACAAAAGGAACTCAAAAAGAACAACACTTTGTATTCACCCGCGAACAGGAACAATGCAGCGAATGCACATATACGGATTCTTTAGAAACCTATCTTTACGAACCGAATGCCTCCCTTCTGAAAGCCGGTGCTTTCCGTAGCATTGCAGCAGCTTACCCTGTCCGCAAACTGCATCCCAATAGCCATCTTTATACTTCCGATACTTTCATTGAAAACTTCCCCGGAAGAATATTCCGTATTGTCAACCAGTGCAGTTTCAATAAAAAAGAAGTAAAGGAGAATCTGGCAGACCTGAAAAAAGCAAATGTAACTGTCCGTAACTTCCCCGCCACAGTAGCCGAACTCCGCAAACGAATCCATTTGGCTGAAGGAGGAGATACCTACTTATTTGCCAGTACATTAAATAATGGGCAAAAAGTTCTGATTCGCTGTGAGAAAGTCTGAACTATTTTCTATTTTTGCAAAAAAGAAACACAATCTAAACTAATCCAGATGAATCAAACACTCATAAAAGCCATTCTATTACTAATCGCATTCACCTTGTCCTGTCACACTCCACTTTTCTCACAGAGAGATTTTGAGCGACACGAGTTCTCTTTTCACGCGGGCTACGGTGTTATGTTCCATCACCCTCCTACACTCACGTTAAGTACCCATAGTTACCAACGTACACTCGCACAAGGCGTAAGCTGGGATGGACAATATAATTTCCGCCCTCTCAAACGTTTTGTCTTTGGAGGAATCTACTCCGGATTTTCTTCCAAAGGAAGTCATCCGGAAGGGAAGGACCATTTATGGGTTCATTTCATTGGTACTCAAATCGGAATGTGTAATGCCAACACCAAACATTGGCAAATCCGCGTAACAACTGGTCCCGGTGGAGTCATTCTACGGAACAACAGTGAGGTGTTCGGCAAAACACGGAAAGTGAAAGCCTTCACTATTGGTCTCCTGACCAATGCCAATCTTACCTATAAACTGAATCCCAATCTGGGAGTCAGTCTAGGAGTACAATATATGTATAGCGAACTGCTTAGAATGAGAACCCACTATCACGGAGAAAGGGTTATTGTAAAACTCGATGGCAATGATGATACCAACCTCACACGAATAAATTTCACTACGGGATTATCCTATTACTTCTAACATTCACTAAAAAAAGCACTATGAAGAAATATATACTCATTCTTTTTTCCATCATCAGCTTTTGGAGCTGTACGGAAGATGAATCGATTGACATCACAGTTTTACCTTCTGCCACCACTACAGGTGCCAACACCTTTGGCTGTCTGATGGACGGATGGATTTATGTGGGAGGACGATACCTGAATTGGGGGCACTCGTATGTCTGGACGTATGATTCATTCCACTACTATCCGGAGGAGGACAAACTATCCGTCAATGTTTCCGTCAAACCTGACATCAACATACACTTCATCATTTTATCTCCCCAGGAAGGCAAAGAAGCAACTCTCACCGATATACGGTTCAGAGGAGAAGAACTGGAAGACGGAACAGCTTTTATAAGCCATTTCGACCCAGAATTGAATATTATCAGTGCAACCTTCGGCAACGGCAAACGTCTGACTAACGGACGTTTTGATATCCATTATACAACACAACAGCAATAATAACGGCGGTGACAGTAATAACTATTCAGATTTACTTTCTTCTCCCGCCTTATTGGAAGGATTGTTACTTTTCTGATATTCTTTGGGAGTGGTTGTCTCATTTCCATCCCGTACAGCCATATAGTGCGGCGACATAATTTCAATGCCGGCTTCATTAAATTTATCCTGAATATTCTGATGCAAATCCGAATAAATCTGTGCCATTTTATCTGCCTGTTTGATATAAGCATTAATTTGATAGACCGGATACCAGTCGCTCAAAGAAGTCTCTAACACAAACGGACGCGGATCATCCACCACTCCGGGAGTATTCAACGCAGCATCAATCAGTATCTGATTAACTTGTCGCCAGGGAATATCATAACCGATAGATACTTCCGAGTGAATAATCAGTCCATATTCACGTGCCGAAGTACTGTAGTTTACCGTATGAGACGACATGATAAATGAATTGGGAACAGTCACAACCTCATTTTTAGGAGTCCGAATACGTGTCACTAGAGGAGTCTTTTCAATGATATCTCCGGTGGTATCATTCAATTTGATCCGGTCACCCATCTTAAACGGACGCATATAAGTGATAACCAATCCAGCGATGATATTACCAATAACCGTACTTGATCCGAGCGAAACAATCAATCCGACAAATACCGAAATACCTTGGAACACTCCGGAATCGGAACCTGGGAGATAAGGATAAATCATCGCAATCATAAATGCATAGAGCAGGAAACGAGCGATATGGAAAGTCGGCATCGCCCAGTCCGGGTAGAAGCCGTTGATTTTGAGCCGTCCTGCTTCCACCTCACGTGCCAGATACAAGACGAGACGTACCAAGTATTTCACGGCATACCAGATAACGATGATAGTAAACAATTTGGGCACATAGTCGATAATACCCACAAAGATACCGCGAATCGGATTCCATATATATCCTAACAGTTGGTATGCCAGTCCTTCCGTCTGGGGGAAGATGATGAAAATCAACGGTACGGTAAACAGTAGTTGCAATCCCATCAATATATACCGCCCGATACTGGACAGGAATACCAACAGGTTCGCCTGTTTCTGCGCATCCAGCAATTCATACCCCTGGATGGATACCGGTTTTATCTTTGTATCTTTCAGGCGCAGGATACGCGCTTTCAGTTTACGGAACAACCAGTTGGTCAAGCGGAACAGGAAATACTGTCCTACAATTACCAACACAAAATAGAGCACACGCTTTGCCATTCGCCAAAGTCCGTGCTCCGCTTTCATCTCATGCAGTTTGGCGACAACGTTCTGCTGTCTTTCTTTAGCCAGCGAATCACGAGAGACTCCTTCCCACAAGGCGTCCTGATCGGTAAGAGAAAGCAGTACTTTGCTGCCGTACATCAAATCGGAAACAATGTCCGAATGGTCAATAGCAACAGAATCGGGTTTCAGATTAAAACGTCTTCCTATTTCTTCGATCGCTGCACCGGTCATCTGTGCACGTTGCTGGGGAGTATATCCGCCACGTTTGGTGAAAAGGTAAAATAAGGTATCACCGTCCGCCACTACCGGCATGCCCTTAGTGAACTGCCGCAGGGAGTCGATACGCTGTCGCTGCTGTGCATATTTTACGGAGTCGGCGGTAGCCATCTGGAGCTTCATCTGCTCCATTTCCATCCGCATATTCGCCTCGTTGAGCCGGGCTTCTTCCAATGATTTCCGCATATTCACCAGATGGATAGAATCCGAATCCCGCTTCAAAGGAACATGTCCGCCCGTTATTGTATCTCCGGCAAATATCTTCTTAACCGCCTGTTCCAACTGTGCTTGCGCTCCGATTGCCAGGAAAGAAAAGAACAACACCAGTAACGACCGTTTTATTTTATTTATTTCCATACCTTATATTCCTTGATTATAATTAAGGTTAATCTAACATTTCATTAAAAACAGAGCAAACATACGGATTGTTTTTGACATTACCATTTCCAAATTGATTATCTTTGCCACTAAAAGAGAAAAAAGCATGAATATATTATTACTTATCGGGGGATTAATCCTCATTCTTCTAGGAGCTAACGGATTAACAGACGGTGCCGCCTCGGTAGCCAAGCGTTTTCGCATCCCTCCCATCGTGATCGGACTTACCATTGTTGCATTCGGCACTTCTGCCCCGGAACTGACGGTCAGTATATCTTCTGCCCTCAAAGGAAGCGCGGATATTGCCATAGGTAATGTGGTGGGAAGTAACATTTTCAATACGTTGATGATTGTGGGCTGCACGGCCTTATTCGCCCCGATTGTCATCACCCGCAATACACTTAGAAAAGAGATACCGCTCTGCATACTTTCTTCTATTGTCTTGCTGATTTGTGCCAATGATGTATTTCTGGATAAAGCTCCGGAGAATATCCTGAACAGAGTAGACGGCTTATTATTACTTTGTTTCTTTGTCATCTTCATGGGTTACACCTTTGCCATCGCCTCCAAGCCGGGCACAACGGAACAGGCGGGACAGATAGCACCTCCGACCATAGAAGAGGAGACAGAAATCAAATCACTCCCCTGGTGGAAATCCATTCTTTATATCATCGGAGGCTTGGCTGCCCTTATTTTTGGAGGTCAGTTGTTTGTTGACGGCGCTACGGGCATCGCCCGCAACCTGGGTGTCAGCGAATCGATTATCGGACTGACACTGGTTGCAGGAGGTACTTCTCTTCCTGAACTGGCTACGTCTATCGTTGCCGCATTAAAGAAGAATCCGGAAATTGCCATTGGAAATGTGATCGGTAGTAACCTCTTCAATATATTCTTTGTACTGGGATGTAGTGCCAGCATCACCCCTCTCCATCTTAGCGGAATTACCAACTTCGACCTGCTTACGCTAGTAGGTTCCGGTATCCTGCTCTGGTTATTCGGGCTGTTCTTTGCCAAAAGGACTATCACAAGAATCGAAGGAGGGATTATGATACTTTGTTATGTGGCGTACACGGTGGTATTGATTTATAACACTTGAGAATAGCAAAAGGCTTCTGACACTACTATCAGAAGCCTTTTTATTCATACAGGTAAATTAAAATTAATCGTTATTTCACCTCAACTGTTGTCAATACATTAACGCCATATTTTCCGTCTTCAGACACCCACCAGGTGGTATTACCATTCGCACAGCGCAGGGCGTAACGAGGATTATATTTCAACCGTTCCGAACCGTCGGGTATCCACAGACCCAGTCTGTATTCTCCGGCGGGCATTGAGCCTTGTAATTGAAGAGACTGATTTACAGAATGTACCAATGGCGTATATGCCGCGTCTCCCGGTTGGAACGGTTGCCAATCCAACGGGTTGGCTTTCGTCAGGAACTCGGTGACTTTCCCTTTGTCGTCAATCAACACAAAGTAGACAGGATGCTCCCCAAAGACAGTGGCAAAACCTCTGTTTACCAAGCCTAATTTCAGTCGGTTTTCCTTACCAGACTGTAACTTTTCCGGTAGTTGAAGCGACTGCAATTCAATCCGATAGCCAAGATGGTCGCGTATATAATCGAACATATTACGTTGTACCTTCGTTCCGTCCTGCTTCTGAAAATAGCTGTCGGATACAGGCATATGATGCTGACGAAGTGAATCTTCCGTTATCATTGTTTTCTTCCACACAATCATGGAGTATTCGGGAGGATTGTTCTCATCAAACCTGTTATTAGGATGCTGCTCTTTATAATTATGTATAATACTCAATGAAGTATAATGCTGGAGAAACAGGCGTCTCGCCGTTTGCATACCATCGATAATCCATCCTGCTGAAGGACTGTCCGGATCGGCACCTACACTCCAAAATCCCCAGGGAAGTTCACCGTCTACCACCAAATAAGGCGATTCTTTCACAATCTGGTCGAATTTGACAGTTCCTTCGTGCATATCAGCATCCCACCTGTCAGGCCGTATGACAATAAAGTCATCGTGGAACGAGAGTCTTTTATACAGTTCCGGTTTATCTTTCAACAGGTTCTTAAATTCCGGTAGTCTCACTTGTACATTTCTCTCTACGGGAACCACCGAAAGCAATTTTTCCAACACGGCTGCTTTTGTTTCTTCCGAGTTCTCCAAACCCTGAATAGAACTATGCCATTCTCCCCATGCACCGATCATGCCGGCTTGCACTACCAAAATCAGGTCTTTATTTTTCTCCAGGAAAGGTTTCAACTGGTCCAAATGTTCCAAAATCTGCTCTCCGGTAGGACCGACGGCGGCTCTCCCCATAAAGTCCCGCTCATAAGCAAAACGCAACACCGCTTTCTTACCCAACTTCTGTAGTTCATCAAAATAGGTTTGCATAGTTTGGAAGTTTTCCTCCGATAGTTTTTCACCTATTAAATAGGTAAGATAGAAATAGCTTTGAGCGAGTGACACACTGTCTGCTACATACTTTTCCGATAGTTCCAACAATTCCGTTGTCGGACGATCTTTCTCGTGCAACACATCCACCGCCGTCTCCAACCGGAATCCTCTTCCGGGATTATAGAGTCCATTTTCACCATGCAGATCATCCACACAAATTCCGCGAAACTCAAGAGTCCGTTGAGAATCACCACAGCCGCTTACCAGCAGGGCCAATAAAGCAGTCATCACACTGCCATACATCCAATTCTTCTTCATAGTAATATTTTGTTTGCAGGCAAATATATAACAAATCAAAACACGAACACAGATCACAACCCATTTCGCACAGGAAAGTATCAGTTTGGGATAAAAAAAGCAAAAGTATTAGTTAATGCTAAGATTGTATTTGTCTCGCAAGTTGAATAACCCTACCTTTGTCACAGCAGTCAGTAACAGTTAACTGACCATTAAAATAATCCTTAAACAGTAAATAATACATGAATAGATTAAATTGGTTCTTCTTACTAATAGTTACCGTTCTGTTGATTCCGGCAGAAAAGGCCACCGCAAAAAAGAAAACAGAAAAGTGTGACAGAGAAATATGGTGCGAAGTGATGTACCGGATGGCTGCTCCCGTATTAAGTAATATGAGCGAAGGAGCACTAAAACAAAATATGCTTGTCGAATTAAGCCCGACATGGGACGGCCGCAACAAAGATGTCACTTATATGGAATGTTTCGGACGACTGATGGCGGGACTGGCTCCCTGGTTGTCACTGCCGGATGATAACACCACAGAAGGCCCCCACCGTAAACAGCTCCGCGAATGGGCACTGAAAAGCTATGCCAATGCCGTAGACCCGAAAAGTCCGGACTATCTGTTATGGCGCCAGGAGGGTCAGACACTGGTAGACGCAGCCTATATCGCCGAAAGTTTTCTACGAGGCTATGATGCTTTATGGACACCGTTGGATAGCCTCACTAAACAACGTTACATCAATGAATTCACTCAACTCAGACGAGTTGATCCGTCATACAGCAACTGGTTATTGTTCAGTGCAACTGTTGAATCGTTTCTTCGAAAAGCAGGCGCACCCAGCGACACCTACCGTATAAGTTCTTCCTTACGGAAGATAGAAGAATGGTACGTAGGTGACGGCTGGTATTCGGACGGCCCCAACTTCGCATTCGATTATTACAATAGTTTCGTGATACATCCTATGTATATAGAATCACTGGAAATAATCACCGAAGCCGGCAAACACAAAAATATATGGAATATGCCCGGCTGCGATTATCAGAAAGCAATCACACGGGCACAACGATTCGGCATGATTCTCGAGCGGCTTATTTCTCCGGAAGGAACACTACCCGTTGTCGGACGTTCCATCACTTACCGCACCGGTTCCCTGCAAACTTTAGCCTTACTCGCCTGGCGAAAATGGCTTCCCAAAGAATTAACAAACGGACAAGTACGTGCCGGCATGACTGCTGTTATCGAGCGTATGTTTGGCAACGACCGCAACTTCAATGAAAAAGGTTTTCTAACACTGGGCTTCAACGGTTCACAACCCGGCATCTCCGATTATTACACCAATAACGGCAGCTTATATATGGCGTCACTTGCCTTCCTGCCGTTAGGTCTTCCCGCAGATGATCCGTTCTGGACAGATGCCGCACAGCCTTGGACTTCGAAAAAAGCATGGGATGGAGATGATTTTCCAAGAGATCATTCTTATCACGAGAAATAAGTGATAATCAGCATCATATAATAGTTTCCAGTTGTACTGGAAACTATTATCCATTCACACTGAAAAAACAAATAAAAAGCAATTTGTATAAAAGTATTGGTATATGCTAATATTATATTTGTCTCCTTTTCACAATAGCCCTACCTTTGCTTATCGTCAATGATGACGGCTCATTAAACAACGAATAAAACATTAACCATTTAAATAAAAGTATCATGAATAGACAAAACCTTTTAACATTGCTCGCTACATTCGCATTACTCTTCTGTTTCACATATTTTTGTAATGCCAAAGGAAAAGACAAGGCCAAACACGTTGTTTTCATCGGTTTAGATGGCTGGGGCGCATATAGCCTACCCAAAGCAGATATGCCTAATGTCAAAAAATTAATGGAAGACGGTTCTTATACATTAAAGAAACGTTCGGCACTTCCTTCTTCCAGCGCCATCAACTGGGCATCCATGTTTATGGGAGCCGGACCGGAACTTCACGGATATACCGAATGGGGATCCAAAACACCTGAACTTCCGTCGCGTGTATTGAACAAGAACGGAATCTTCCCGACTGTATTCCAATTGCTGCGCGACGCCCGTCCGGAAGCAGAAATCGGTTGCCTCTACGAATGGGAAGGTATCAAATATTTAGTGGACACCCTTTCTCTGAACTATCATTATCATGTTGCCGATTGCAACAAAACTCCCAAAGAATTAGGCAATATGGCATCAGCCTATATAAAAGAGAAACATCCGGCCCTTGTTGCCATCTGCTACGACGGCCCCGACCATACCGGACATACTGAAGGACATGATACTCCCGCCTATTATGAAAAACTCAAAGAGTTGGATATATATGTCGGTCAAATTGTCCAGGCTGTAAAAGACGCAGGAATCCTTGATGATACTATTTTTATATTAACTTCCGACCACGGCGGCATTGACAAAGGACACGGTGGCAAGACAATGCAAGAAATGGAAACAGCTTTCATCATTTCCGGCAAGAATATTAAAAAAGGACTTCGTTTTGATGACGTAAGCATGATGCAATATGATGTAGCTTCTACCATAGCATCTATTTTCAATCTCGAACAACCACAAGTCTGGATAGGCAGACCGATGAAGATTGTTTTCAAATAATCACTCTTTTCTCCATACTCATCTTATTTACTGAAACAAATACAGCAATAATCTTTCAATATACTGAAAGATTATTGCTGAAATATAGTCATTATACAAAAAGTCTACTCACTGAAAAAATGACTCTTCTTAAAAAAAGAATATCTAAACAGTCTGGAAAGGCATTAATTACATCCACCGTTTGAAAAGAATAGAAAAGCGCCGGCATTTACAAGTACAAAAATCTTTTTTATTATTATTTAAATGATTCCCCAATCAAATCGCAACATTTTTCCTTCTTTACCTACCATTTAAAAGGAATAAATTCGAATATTACACATTCCTGTCACTGTCTTGTTCTCAACATTTATAATAAACCAGAGGGAAAACAAGCACTCAATACCCCCTTCACATCTTCCTCACCGAGAAACAATAGCTTCTCCGGTGAGAAACAAACCGATGCACACCGAGGAACACCTCATTGGTTTTAAAGTAACAAGTGCTTTACGAACAGGAAAAGATGCATATTCCGTATAGTTTTATACAATATCAGCTTATATTTTCGTATATACATGCAGCTATTTATGCAATATCTTCTATAGTTCATCAATTTTAGCATAATCACTTTTCAACAAAATCTTAAAAATAGCACATTAATAGAGAAAAGATATGCAACTTTCAACTATGGTATCAGCCAAATTCCGGAATTATTAAAACGAGAAAAAGGCACAACCATTTGCTGCCTGCAAACAGCAAATGATTATATACCCAATTTTGAAGATGAAGTTTATCGCAGATCCAATGGAACCAAATAGTAAATCAAAGCCATTCATTCTTTATTTCATTTATCTTCTGCCGGAAATTTTTATATATCCCAGAGGGCATTATATAAATCAGGCTTTAATATTCATACCAATAAATTCGTCAATTAATGGTATTTAAGTATCACATTAAAGAAATTATATTGTCTTTTTTACTCATATTTATGCTTTTTGTTAATATTGTATTAGTATTTGATAAAATTATATTTGTCCCTCGTACTAAACCACCCTACCTTTGCTCCCAGATTCAAACAATATAAAATTATATATGCAATGAAAAACAAATTATTTTATCTTATTGGAGTAGCACATCTATTAAGTTACATCAGTAAATAGACTTCCAGTGTAAGCAATGTTGATGGAAAATATTCCCTATTGCCACTCACAATTAACAAAACGAATTATACGTCTAAGAGTTTATAAATCTAATGCAATAAATCATGAGTAAAAAAATTCATTTCTTACTTTTCTTCTTTCTCTGCCTAGCCAGTATTCCATTGGTAGCCCAGAATATTGAAGTTAAAGGAGTCGTAACAGAAGCTACGACTAACGAGCCCTTACCAGGAGTCACAGTAAAAGTTAAAGGAAAAGACACTGGTACAGTTACAAATATGGACGGTAAATATACCGTTAAAGCCAATAAAGGCGACATACTGGTATTCTCTACAATAGGTATGAAAAGTATAGAGCATACAATATCATCTAACGCTCCGATTAATGTCAGTATGGAAGAAGACAATGTGGCTCTCGAACAAGTAGTTGTCATCGGATATGGTACAGCAAAGAAAAGTCACCTTTCCGGAGCTGTAAGTTCAGTAGGCGCAAAAGAACTGAATGGTGCCGTTGCCACAAATGCAGGTACAGCACTCCAAGGTAAAATTGCAGGTGTATCCGTAACAAGTACTAGCGGTGACCCGAATGAAGGAATGACCATTAACGTACGTGGTATCAGTTCTCTCTCTAGCAATGATCCACTTTACGTCATTGACGGTTCTTTCGGAGACCTTAGCATGGTAGATCCATCAGATATTGCTTCCATTGAAGTGTTGAAGGATGCGGCTGCCGCCGCTATTTATGGTTCTCGTGCAGCCGGTGGCGTTGTATTAGTAACTACTAAAAGCGGTCGTAAAGACATGCCTACAAAGCTTGAGGTAAACTTTTTCACAGGTTTCAGCCAGACACCGAAAAAACTGAAAGTATTTAATGGTGAAGAATACAGCCGCTTCGCACGTTATTATAAACTGTCTGCTGATGGTTACGGTAACGAGGTCGGTGCTGTTCCCTTTGTAGGTGAAGGTACTGATTGGCAAGAGGTAATGCTTCGCACCGCAATGACATACAAAGCAAACGCAAACATCAGCGGAGGTTCCAAGACAAGTTCATATAGTGCGTCCGCAAGCTATTTAAATAAGGAAGGAATTCTCCGTAACACTAGCCACGAATCTTACAATATTCGTTTGAAAAGTGACTATTCTTTTCTGGATAATAGGTTGGTTATCGGTGAGTCGCTGATTGTTCGCTTATCTAAAGGAGAAGGAAACATCAATCAAGATACAATGGGAGAAATCTTGCGTTTTCCCTCAGTCGTACCGGTATTTGATCCGACAAACTCTACAGGATGGGGAACTTCGGCCGATATCAATCTCCCGAACCCGTATGCATATTACTCAACGGTGAACAAAAACAATGAGAAAACTCAAATTTTCCTCAACGCTTATTTACAAGCTGAAATAATTAAAGGTTTAAAGTATAAGTTGAATCTCGGACTTAGAAAGGATCATAACAGGAGCCGCACATATACAGGCATTTACGATTTGGGATCTGCTGGTAAAAACGATGCTCCAGACCTAAGTGAGGGATCATCCGATTACGAATCGTGGGTTTTGGAGAATACGTTGAACTATGACAAGGTATTCGGTAAGCATAATATTTCTGCATTGGTTGGTTATTCTGCACAAAAAGACAAGAGCTATGGATTGAACGGTAGCAACACGGATATTCCAGAGTTCATCTACACTATGACAGGTAACGTTAAGACAATGACAGCCTCTAGTTCATTGAAGGAATTAACTCTCGTGTCGCTCTTCGGACGTGTGATGTATACTTATGACGACCGCTACCTGTTTTCAGCTTCTATCCGTCGTGACGGTTCTTCACGCTTCCAAAAAAGACATCGATTCGGCAGCTTCCCTTCAGCATCCATCGGGTGGAATATCAATCGTGAAAAATTCTTCAAACCGCTGGAAAATATATTTGACCAATTCAAATTCCGTTTCAGCTATGGTAAACTAGGCAATCAGCAAATGGACAACTACTATCCCACTATTAGCATAGTATCCGATGGCATGAATTACCTTCAAGGAAATAATATATGGTTCGGTCAGTTACCCAACGTTACCGCAGTCTCACCTACCAACCTGACTTGGGAAAGTACGGAAACTTTTAACGTGGGACTTGATTTAAGCATGCTGAACGGTAAATTGACATTGACCGCCGATGCTTATGTAAAAAACACAAATGACGTATTACTACCCATTCCTGTTTCAGGTTCAGCTGGTATCAGCGGACTTCCTATCCTAAACGCTGGACAAGTACGCAATAAAGGATTTGAACTATCTGTAAACTGGCGCAGCAATATCGGCGATAATTTCAACTATTATATAGGTGCAAACGTCACTACAGAGAAAAATAAAGTAACGAAGATTACGGCTGGAGGCGACGATATGGGTATTTCAGGTTATTCCGCTCACGCCGCTGCCAAAAATGGTATCAACAGATTTGAAAAAGGGCATCCTATGTCTTACTTCTATCTAGTTGAAAGTGATGGAATTTTCCGCACTCAAGAAGAAATTGACAATTACAAGAATAAGGATGGCAGACAAATACAACCGGGTGCACAACCGGGAGACGTTCGTTACAAAGACTGGAATGGTGATGGTATGATTGATGAAAATGACCAACATGATGTAGGCAATCCGTTCCCGGATTTCTCATTCGGTCTGCGCATGGGAGGCGAATGGAAAGGATTTGACTTCAATCTTTTCTTTGATGGTATGACTGGTAACAAAATATATAATTATCAACGTTATTGCCTCGAATCTGGCAAGTTCAATGGCAACTACAGCACGAAGTTGGCTAACTCATGGAGACCGGACAATCAGAACACAGACATTCCTCGTTTCTCTAAAACAGATGGGATAGACAATGGTTTAGCCTTTACCGACAGATGGCTGGAAGATGGTTCTTACTTCCGGCTGAAAACACTAGATATCGGTTATTCCCTTCCTAAGAGCCTGTTAAAGAAGGTAAAACTGGAAAATGTAAGAATCTATACATCAATGGAAAACCTGTTCACATTAAGTAAATATTCCGGCTATTCCCCTGACCTCGGTCAAAGTGGCAGCGTAGATATCGGAGTGGGTTACAACGTATTCTCAAGAGGAGTAGACCAAGGACGCTATCCACTCCCGCGTACTATCTCATTTGGTATTCAGGTTAGTTTATGATACAATGATAAAATCCACTAATTGAATTAATAACATGAAAAAGAATTGGTTATCATATATATGCATGGCAACTCTCTTATCCGGAGCACTGACTTCATGCAACGAAAATAAATTTCTGGATCTGAAAGATCCTAATCATTTCACGGAAGAAAACTTCTGGAGAAATAAAGCGGATGTAGAAAGCGGTCTTGCCGCTGCTTATTCCCCCATAAAATATCAAATGTACGGTTATTACGGAGCATTTGACGGATGGTTAAATTTAAATAGTCGTGGTGATGATATTTTTACGGTTCTGAATGAAGAACCTTCTATGTGGACCATCGCAACATTTCAAAACTCAACTACTACCGGATATGATCCGTATGGAGCGCTTTATGCTGGTATCCAACGTGCCAATCTTGTAATAAAAAACATCGATAAAATTCCAGCGGCAGGAATTAGTGAGGAAGACCGATCCATGATTAAAGGAGAGGCACTCTTTTTAAGAGGATTCCAATATTTCCTATTAGTTCATAATTATAAAGAAGTTCCTCTACGTTTAATTCCGTCTAACGAAGACGAAAGCAATAAACCCGCGGCTAAAGAAGAACAAATTTGGAAGCAAGCAGAGGATGATTTAAAAAATGCTATAAATAGCAATATTCCCGTCACTCGTTCCGGTGACGAGAAAGGACGTATTGAGAAAGGAGCAGCCATCGCTATGCTTGGAAAAGTATATTTATACCAGCACAAGTATCCAGAAGCAAAAGCTCAACTGGAACTATTGACGAAAGCCCCTTATTATCCAGGACGTTACGACTTAATTGAAAACTTTGCCGAGAATTTTACTACAGCGAATGAGAACAATAAGGAATCTGTTTTCGAATTGCAATATAGTAGTGATGGTGAATTGACATGGGGTAACGAAAGCGGTATCAACCTAGGTAACTCACTTCCAACATTTGTAGGTCCGGTTGCCGCCGGTGGTTGGGCTAAGCTGATGCCTTCCAGCTTTGCCGTCGGCCAGTTTGTGCAAGAAGAACGTCCTGCCGGTTCGGATACGAAGTATGACAAACGCATGTATGCAAGCTTATTTTTCAATCCCGAAGCTATGGGAGATGTAGTGAAGAACGAGAAATGGTATGGAGGAAGCCGTTCTATGGAGCAACTTTGGGATGGCAATAGCGGTAAAATGAGTGGTGGTGCTCCATCTTACAGTCAAGGTGACGGTAAGTTTTTGCTAAAAAAATACACTGCATATTTTGTAAATGCTTCTGATGCTGATATTATGGGTCATAAGGAAGGGAAAGCAAACAATTTACGAGCTATGCGATTCTCAGAAGTGCTGTTAATGTACGCCGAAGCTTGTGCCAAAACAAACGATGTAAACGGGGCAAACACCGCATTGAAGCTCGTTCGCAAAAGAGCAGGATTAGCTGATAAGACATTTGCCCAATCGGACTTGATGTTAGAAATAGAGCACCAATGCTTGCTCGAGTTTTTTGGTGAAGGACATCGTTTTGACGACCTAAAACGCTGGTATACCACTGAAGAGATTAAAAATATTTTCACTGAAAATGAAAAACAGGGAGCAGAATACTTTCAAGAAAAACATAAATATTACCCTATTCCTTCTGGAGAGTTGAACAACAATGATGCCATGGTACAAACTGAACTATGGAGATAATATTTTTACAACCAATTTATACTTAGAATATATGAAGAAGATATACTCATTATTATTTGTAGCATTATTCCTATTCTTAGGATATTCATGTGACGATGGAAGTTTAGACCATAGTGATGTTTTTATCCCGGAACCAGTTGAAGAAAATTTTGACGATGACGGGATTGCACCGGAACCTACAACTACCGCTGTTGTAAGAATGAAAATCGGAGAAGAAAACAAACATCAAGTAATTGATGGCTTCGGCTGTGCCTTCTGCGGGTGGTCACATCGTATTTGGAATACGATGCAGCGTGACGCAGTGATAGAAGACCTGTTTAGTGAAAACGGTTTGGATTTAAATATTTTCCGAGGCGAGATATTCCCGTCTTACGGTAATCCAACTACAGGAGATATTGAATTCAAGATGGATCGTAATTTTATGCTGCAGCCCGATGATCCTTCTATGATTAATAACTACTGGCGAAACTACAATGGTGAAGAGTGCGGAGAACAATGCCAACTTGGCCAAATGTGGTTAGTTGACCTTATAAGTAGAAAATATAAAGATGTCAATTTCTTCTTTTCAGTTTGGTGTCCTCCAATCAAATGGAAAAGCAATAACAAACTTAATGGTGGAAGCCTCAAGTCGGAATATTACGATGAATATGCCCAATATCTATTGGATTTCGTCGATGCATATGAACAAAAATTCGGCATTGACATATATGCATTATCAGGATGGAATGAACCGGACAAACTTGCTAGTTTAGGTGGTTGGGCAACCTGTGCATGGTCTGAAGAAGAAATGGCTAAATTTGTCCTCGAAAAACTTCGTCCAGCGATGGAGAAAAGAGGCCACAGTGATATGAAACTTATTTATGCAGAAAATGCCCAGTGGAAATGGGCGGTCGATTTTATCAATAATAGTTTAAAAAAATATCCGGAACTGGTAGATCCAAATTTCATTGTAGCCGGTCATGGATATTCTACAAGAGATGAAAATGTCATTCCTTTTGAAGAGGCAGAGAAGCGCAATGTCCACATGTGGCAAACAGAACTTAGTGATGATAAAGGTCGCCAAGAGACATGGCCGGATGCAATGAAATGGGCTAAAACTTTTCATGCTTATATGGCAAACGCCAATATGAGCGCCTTTGTATGGTGGTCAGGTGCACGTCCTTGCAGCACTACGGGCGAAAACCTAATTCAATTAGAAGAGGCATTACCTAGTACATACTATTACAGAGTTCCACGCTACTATACTTTTGGACAGTTCAGCAAATTTATTGAGCAAAATGCCGTACGTGTAGACGTAGAAGCTATTTCTTCAGAAACAGATAAACTCCCCGAAGACTTGTTGGTTTCTGCTTATGTGAAAGATGACACCTACACTATTGTACTAATCAATTTATCTCAAAAAGAATCATTCTCTACATTGATTGAGATTGAAGGAGTGGAATTCCAAAATATGAGAACATATACTTCCAGTGAATATGTGAAGTGGAAACACAAAAAGATCAATCCGTCTCAAAGCGGTTTACGTTCTATTACCGTTCCCAAATATAGTGTTGTAACTGTGACTGGTAAAATGAAAAACCATGAAGTTGAATAACGAATTATAAATTAGAGAATATCATGAAAAGAAATATAATACACTTAACAGGAATCGCACTTTGTGCAATCGGATTATTTTCCGGTTGTAATGAAGACTTACCTAGTTACACAAGTCTGACTGTGGATGCAGAGACATTGACAATTAATTTAGATGAGACAACCGAAGGGAGTTTTAATATTACTGGGGGCAATAGCGGATACAAAGTGTCTAGTTCAAATGCTGCAGTAGCGACAGCAGTTATTTCGGGCAATGAAGTGATTGTAACAGGTTTGAAATATGGTACTGCAACGTTAACCGTTATCGACTGGACTAAGAATTCGGCAAATGTGAAAGTAGTGGTAGCTCAAGAACAGGAGCTGGCAGTAAAAACAAGTTCCACGACTATGTTCTTTGAAGAACACAAAACGCTCGAAATATATACTGGAAATGGAGGATATAGCATAACATCTTCCAATGAGTCAGTAGCAACAGCAAAAATCAGTGAAGATGGAAAAATAGAAATCACTTCTTCTATCGTTCCGGGTACTGCAATACTAACCGTGAAAGACAGTCACAACAAAACAGCCGAGATTGCTGTGAAAGTAATAAAGAGGCTGGTAGTAGATAATAGTGAAGATATTACTTATCTAATAACAAGCGAACCCGTTACGATTAAAATTTTGGATGGAAATGGTGATTATACCTGCAGTCTCCCAAAATACTCCGAATCTTATATCAAATGTACGGTAGCAGAAAATGGAACAGAAGTTATTATTGAAGGATTGAAAAGAAACTATTTCAATAAAGCAATCACCATCAAGGACAAAGAAGGACAATCCATTGACATTCATATCAAGACTATTGATGAACCTTATTGGGAAAATCCAAGTTATCGTTACTTAATAGCTGGTTCTTATGCTTATCAGTATCCTTCTACAGCAAAAGTTGGTGAAGCTATTTATTCTGAAGAACTTAATATTTCGCTATTAACAATAAAGAGTACAGGAAGTTATGCTTCCGGATTTGCAGTCCAATTTACCGGTAATCTTGAAGAAGGAGTAAAGACCAATGCTGTACTTTATAAAGTTGCTAAAAATGCAGTAGATAAAAATGTTGCCTATTCAATAGAAGACTGTAAAATAGATAAAGTAGAAGATGGCTGGTATTGGGTTAGCTTCTTGGAACCCGGTTACACCGTTCGTTCTTACTTTATCACTAAGCAATAATTTATAAACTTGACATATCCGTTTAAAAGCACCCCCATACTTTTAGAATGATAAAACATAAAAAGAAACTGTTCGTACAACACAGCATGCATTTCATGTCTATCTGCATTGTGAACAGTTTCTTTTTATCTTGTCAAGAAGATGCAAGGGAAATGGACTGCAAATCTTTATCTCTTAATATGTTGAATTGATATGAATAGATACAATAATAGACTTCATATTCTAAAAAAAGAACATGAGTCACTTATCTCACGTAAAAATAAGATGATATTTTCCGAAAATGGAATATTCGAGCGCTATAAATATCCTATCCTGACAGCTGCTCATACTCCCTTGGAATGGCGTTATGATTTGAATCCGGAAACAAATCCATACCTAATGGAACGAATCGGAGTAAATGCCACCATGAATTCGGGAGCTATCAAATGGAATGGAAAGTATCTAATAATAGTACGTGTAGAAGGAAACGACCGAAAATCATTCTTCGCCATTGCCGAAAGTCCGAATGGCATAGACAACTTCCGTTTTTGGGAATACCCGATACATTTGCCGGACACAGACCCAAGTGAAACAAACGTCTACGACATACGTCTGACAGCCCATGAAGATGGTTGGATATATGGCATTTTCTGTTCCGAAAGTCTTGACCCGAACGCTGCACCAGGCGACCTATCTTCCGCCATAGCCAAAGCAGGCATCGTGCGTACTAAAGACTTAAAAAGCTGGGAACGGCTGCCAAACCTGATTTCCAAAAGTCAGCAACGCAATGTTGTATTGCATCCGGAATTTGTTAACGGCAAATACGCCCTGTACACCCGTCCACAGGATAACTTTATCGACGCCGGCAACGGAGGAGGTATTGGCTGGGCGCTTATAGATGACATTACCCATGCAGAAGTGAAAGAAGAAATCATTATAAACCACCGTCATTACCATACAATAAAAGAGGTAAAGAATGGCGAAGGTCCCCATCCTATCAAAACCCCCAAAGGATGGTTGCACCTCGCCCATGGAGTTCGTGCATGTGCTGCCGGTCTGCGTTATGTACTCTATCTGTATATGACATCTTTGGAAGATCCGACAAAAGTCATTGCCGAACCGGGTGGTTTCTTATTGGCACCTATGGGAGAAGAGAGAATTGGAGATGTCTCCAATGTGCTCTTCTCAAATGGGTGGATTGCAGACGAGGACGGAACAGTGTATATCTATTACGCATCTTCCGATACCCGCATGCACGTAGCAACTTCCACCGTAGACAGGCTGATAGATTATTGTCTTCACACCCCGGCAGACGGTTTACGCTCTGCTGCTTCTGTAGAAAACATTTGCAAGCTCATAGAAGCTAACAAATATGTAATGGCAGAACAGGTTTATTTTTAAGGTAATGTGAGCTCAATACTTGAGCAGTATTAGTTGCCCTCCATTGACCAATTCCACGTCAATGGAGGGCTTTTCTATAAAGCAGGACAATAGCTGATACAAAAGTGCGTATTGCAGGTAAAATAGCACTTATCAAAAGTGCGCATTGCAGGGTATAAATAGGAAATTAAATTTGCGTATTGCAGAGGATATCATTAAATTTGCGTATTAATAAGATGATAAATAGAGAATTACATGATATTTAAACGCAAAATGTATAACAAGCTGCTTGCTTGGAAACAACAGGCGGCAGGAACCAAGGCACTTCTGATAGAAGGCGCCCGGCGAATAGGTAAATCCACTCTTGTGGAAGAGTTCGCAAAAAATGAATACCGAAGCTATCTTTTGATGGATTTCAACAAGGTAAGTGACTCGGTTACTTCAGCCTTTAACAATTATATGAATGATCTCGATACCTTTTTCCTGATTCTTTCTTCGGAATATGGTGTAAAACTTTACCCAAAGGAATCCATCATCATATTTGATGAGATACAACAGTTTCCGAAAGCCCGGCAAGCAATAAAGTATCTGGTTGCGGATGGGCGGTTCGACTATATTGAGACAGGCTCGCTCATTTCCATAAAAGAAAATGTACAAGATATAACCATTCCCTCAGAAGAGAGAACACAGCTTATGTACCCCATGGACTTCGAAGAGTTTGCTTGGGCAATGAATGAAGAGCCATTGATAACATATATCCGCCAATGCTTTGACAAAAAGGAACCTTTGGAGCAAGGACTTCACGCCAAAGCTATGTTATTGTTCCGTCAATACATGATTGTGGGCGGTATGCCGAAAAGCCTGTCAGCGTATTTGGAGAACAACCGGAGCTTCGAAATGGCCGATGTGGAAAAAAGGGATATACTGACACTGTATCGGAATGACATAATGAAGATAAGGTCAGGTTACAGGTCGAACGTATTGAGCATCTTTGACCAAATTCCCGCTTTTCTTTCACGTTCGGAAAGACGGGTAGTAATGAATCGTATTGAAAAGGGAGCAAGCTTCCCAAAGTATCATGATACTTTCTTTTGGCTCTCTGATTCAATGATTGCCAATGAATGCTTTAATTGTTCAGATCCTAATGTGGGCCTCTCGCTGAATGAAGACAGAACCTATGTGAAATGCTATATGGGTGATACCGGACTACTTATCAGCCATACATTCGATGAGAATGAAATCTCTGACGGAGAACTTTACCGGGAAATCCTGTTGGGAAAACTGTCGGTGAACGAGGGTATGTTCTACGAGAACGTAATCGCACAGATGCTTGTGGCTGCCGGACACAAGCTTTACTTTTACACCCGATACAATGAAGAAAAGCATCGCAACGACATGGAAATTGATTTTATCCTGTCGAACCAAAGCAAACTAAAATATAAGATTTTTCCGATAGAGGTAAAATCGAATGACAAGTATACTATTCGTTCACTCATCAAATTCAAAGAGAGTTTTCATCAGCGCATAGGAGAATGCTATGTGATTCATCCGAAGAACCTGTACGTAAAGGAAGGAGTAGTGTATCTGCCTGCCTATATGACCTTCTGCTTGTAAAGAGAGAGTATTCCTGCAGGAATTTTCTCTCTTTTTCCTTAAATCCGCAACAGTTATCATGAAGGACGCTTTCATGATAACTGTTGCGGATTTAAGGAAAAAGTATCAGAATGAGTTAAAATAATATTTGTTTCCCTACTACTTTCGCCCTACTTTTGCATCAAATAAAATAAACCTAATCGAAATAACGATATGAAACTACACGAAATCGATATTCTCATCATTTGTGCCTATCTCATTGCCATGATTGTCATCGGACTTATCCTGAAGAAACGGGCTGCCCAAAATATGGATTCTTATTTCCTGGGAGGGAAATCATTGCCATTTTATATGCTCGGACTCTCCAATGCTTCCGGAATGTTTGACATCACAGGAACCATGTTGATGGTATATTGGGCATTTGCCTACGGATTCAAAAGCCTTTGGATTCCCTGGTTGTGGCCAGTATTCAACCAAATCTTTCTAATGGTTTATCTGTCCGTGTGGTTACGTCGTTCCAATGTACTCACCGGAGCGGAATGGATTAAGACACGTTTCGGTAAAGGTAAAGGATCGACTCTTTCACATACGATTGTTATCATCTTTGCATTACTTAGCGTACTCGGTTTTTTAAGTTATGGATTCATAGGTATTGGTAAATTTATGGAGATATTCATCCCCTGGGAAGTAGTATCTCCATTCATTCCTTTCAATGTGCCTGCAGAATATGTTCCTCATGTATATGGTATTTTCTTTACCACAATCGCTACTTTCTATGTAATGCTCGGAGGAATGTTGAGTATTGTATGGACAGACGTTGTGCAGTTCCTGATTATGACAGTGGCAGGTATCGTAATTGTTGTTATCGGAATGCAAATGGTAGCGCCGGACATGATTCATTCTTTCGTTCCGGCCGGCTGGGACTCTCCTTTCTTCGGATGGACGCTGGATATCGACTGGAGCAGCCGGATGAGCCTCTTGACGGAACGGATGGCGAATGAACCATATAGCCTGATTAGCATCTTCGTCATGATGGCCTTGCTCAAAGGAATATTTATGAGTATGGCAGGACCGGCGCCCAACTATGATATGCAGAAAATTCTATCTTGCAAATCCCCCAAAGAAGCGGCTATGATGAGCGGTTCCGTATCAGTCGTACTATTAATCCCCCGCTACCTGATGATTATGGGATTTGCTCTGCTGGCTATCTACTTCTTTAAAGAAGATGGCGGTCTGACACAAATGGAAGTGACACGAACGGATTTTGAAACCATCCTCCCCCATCTAATCACACGTTACGTACCTGTAGGATTAGCCGGAATCCTACTAGCCGGACTACTGGCAGCTTTCATGTCGACTTTTGCGTCCACTGTTAATGCCGCACCGGCTTATATCGTGAATGATATTTATCTGAAATATATCAATCCGAAAGCGAGTGTGAAAACACAAATACGCAGTAGCTATATTATTTCTGTCGCAGTAGTAGTTATCAGCACTGTCATAGGGTTCTTCCTGAAAGACATCAATGAAATATTCCAATGGATTGTTGGAGCACTCTTCGGAGGATACATCGCGGCCAACGTACTGAAATGGCATTGGTGGCGCTTCAATGGTGAAGGCTATTTCTGGGGAATGACCGCCGGAGTAATAGCAGCCATCGTCATGAAGTTCACTGTTCCCGACGCATGGGTACTCTATTTCTTCCCCGTACTGTTCGGAGTTTCCCTGATAGGATGCATCGCAGGAACCTATAGCGCACCTCCAACAGACGAAGAGACGCTCATCAACTTCTACACCCGTGTACGCCCATGGGGATGGTGGAAGCCGATTGAAGAAAAAGCATTGGCCCGTTACCCTCATATCCAGCCAAACCGCAACTTCAAAAGAGACGCATTCAACGTGGCAATCGGCATTGTGTGGCAATGCAGCCTTACCATTATCCCAATGTATCTCGTGGTCCGCCAGCAACTGGGGCTCTGGAGCTCTATTGCATTGCTTCTGGTTACGACCTTGATACTAAGAAAGACTTGGTACAAGCCTCTGTGTAAAGAAGAAATCAGATACAATGAAGAAATAAAACAACTAAAACAAAATAAGGAATAATTAGCTTAACACACTAAAAATTGAGAACCGACCATGAAAAGACTATCTGTAATTCTGGTATCATTTTTACTATATCTGCCTCTATGCGCTCAATTTAAGGGAACAGTTTCTGTCGACACTAATCAATCGGGCATAGTTGATAAAGGCGATAAGCCGCTAGCGGGAGTTATGGTAACAGATGGATTGAACGTAGTAAAAACAGATAAGAAAGGTCGGTTCTCTTTGCCGGGATTCGAGAAAACAAGATTCATAAGTATTACAACTCCCACGGGATTTGAAACACAACAATTCTACCTTTCTACCAAAGAGAACAGAAAAAGCTACGATTTTATCTTAACTGAAAGCGAGCGGACAAAACCCAGAAAACATTCTTTCGTGCAAATCACCGACACCGAAGTGACGGGTGGAATGGGGCGTTGGGTAACCGATCTCCAGCAATACATTCACAATGAGAAGCCTGCCTTCCTCATTCACACCGGAGATATCTGCTACGAACCGGGACTCACCATCCACAATCAAGTGGTAAACGCACAAACAATGGATTGTCCTGTTTATTATTGCATCGGTAATCATGACTTAGTGAAAGGCAACTATGGCGAAGAGCTTTACGAATCTCTCTATGGTCCGACATGGTATTCATTTGATATAGGTAACGTTCATTATGTAGTCACCCCAATCGACCACGGAGATAACCCGACCAACTATACCCAAAAAGATGTATACAACTGGCTAAAAAACGATCTTGCTCTCATAAAAAAAGACCAGGCACTTATCCTTTTCAATCACGACTTATTTACTCCAAATGACTCTTTCGTCTTTAAAGCAGATGACGATCATCTGCTTGATTTTCGTTCTTTCAATACCAAAGCCCAAATCTACGGACACATGCATTACAACTATGTCCGCAACCAAAATGGGATTTATACAATCTGTACCGGCACATTGGATAAAGGAGGCATTGACCACTCCCCTTCTTCTTTTAGAGAAATAAAAGTAGACGCAAACGACAATATCACCACCCAACTGCGATATGCTTTCATCGAGCCACAAATCGCAATAGTCTCTCCGATGAATAATCAGACGGCCGCAGCCTGCACCATCACTGAAGATCAGCTTCCTGTTTCCGTCAATACATATTATTCGCAGGCAAAAACGTCTCACGTTTCTTATATCCTAAGCGATTCGGAAAATAATCAAGAAATAGCAAAAGGCGATCTAGCCTCCCGTACTGAATGGAATTGGAGTGGAAACATTCAAATGCCAGCCAATGAAATGGGGAAAAAACTAAATCTTACAGTGACTTCATTCTTCAGCAACGGAAAGAAAGTGACTGCTACCAGCCAGTTTATCTATCAAAAGGACTTCAAATTATCCACTATTGCAGGTGAAGACTGGAATACATTACTTCAAAACGCAGCACACTCCGGCGGAGTCAACAACTCTCAAATCAAGCTCCCCCTGCAATTACAATGGACAGCTAATACAGGCAGTAACATTTTTATGTGTTCTCCCATTATCGCCGGACAGAAAGTATTTATCGCTACCACCGACGATAATGTATCACTGAACACATTTATCTGCGCATTTGATTTTAATTCCGGCAAACTGTTGTGGAAATTCCGTACTGCAAATTCTGTTAAGAACACAATAGCCTGTGAAAATGGAATTGTAGTGGCTCAAGACGCCTCCTGCAACCTCTATGCCTTAGACAGTGAATCAGGGAAATTACTCTGGAAACAATCTATTAATTTGGACAGCTATCCCTATCTGACTGAAGGCTTGACAGTAGGCAAAGGAGTGGTCTATGCCGGAATCGGCGCCGGACTATCTGCCTACAACCTAAAAACAGGACAAACGATATGGATTAACAAGGACTGGAAACAGCGGGAAGGTTCTACTACAACACTCACTATTGCCGGAGATGTATTAGTCAGCGGAACCCAATGGGGAGGTTTATACGGCAATGATATCCACACAGGAAAGCAACTCTGGAAACTATCTGATAACGGACTTGGCAACCGGGGAGCCTCTCCTGTCTATAAAAACGGGAAATTATGGATTATCTCTTCCAAGAGCTTCTTCACAATAAAGCCACAAACCGGAAAAGTATTGCAACAAAAAGAGTTATCAGCCAATCTGGATGTTACATCCACCCCACTCATCACCGAACAGGAAATCATTTTCGGTACTGCCGACCGGGGAGTTTTCGCATTGGACAAATCTACACTTTTCAATAAATGGAAAGCAGAAACGTCACCTTCACTTGTATATACTGCTCCTTATTCCACCACTCCGCAAGCCGGAGTTGAAACAAGTCCTGTTGCATCACAAGGAATTGTCTACATCGGAGCTTCCGACGGTTATCTATATGCCATCGACCAAACTACAGGAATTATAAAAGATAAACGACACATTGGAGCGCCTATATTTTCAACCGTAGCCGTATCCGGGAATAAGATGATTGTTTGTGATTTTGCGGGTAATGTTTATTGCTTTTCATCGAAGTAAACTCCCTCTTCACTATCATAATGCATAAACTCAAATGGTACATAAGCACTAAAATTATATAGATACAGTTTTTGCCACCCCACACGTTGTAATTTAAAGATTATCACGTATCTTTGCCTGCTCAAATCATAAATACGAGATATGGCTATTACAATCAAGAAAGTCTCCACAAAGAGAGAACTTAAGAAATTTATCCGTTTCAATTACAGAATGTACAAGGGTAACCCTTACTCTGTGCCTGACCTCTATGACGACATGCTCAACACCTTCAACAAGAAGAAAAACGCAGCATTCGAATTCTGTGAAGCAGATTATTTCCTCGCATACCGGGACGATAAAATAGTAGGACGTGTAGCTGCAATCATCAACAATCAGGCGAACGAGAAGTGGGAATGTAAAAACGTTCGTTTCGGATGGATAGACTTCATCGACGATCCCGAAGTATCATCCGCACTCATCAAAACGGTGGAAGAATGGGGAAAAGAACGAGGCATGACTCACATTGCCGGTCCTCTCGGATTTACTGATTTCGATGCGGAAGGTATGTTAGTTGAAGGGTTCGACCAACTTAGTACCATGGCCACTATCTACAACTACCCATACTATCCTGTACACATGGAAAAGTTAGGCTTCGAGAAAGACGCCGACTGGGTGGAATACAAAATCTACATACCGGATGCCATTCCCGACAAGCATAAACGTATCTCCGAACTGATCCAACGAAAATATAACCTCAAGATAAAGAAATATACTTCCGGAAGAAAAATAGCCAAAGACTACGGACAGAAGATTTTCGAGCTGATGAATGAAGCATATAGTCCTCTTTATGGCTATTCTCCGTTGACACAGCGGCAAATCGACCAATACGTGAAAATGTATCTGCCGATCCTTGACTTACGGATGGTTACACTGATTACTGATGCCAATGACGAATTGGTCTGTGTAGGTATCTCCATGCCATCTCTTGCCGAGGCTTTACAGAAATCACACGGACGTCTGTTGCCACTCGGATGGTTCTATCTGTTAAAGGCACTATTTATGAAACGCCGTGCCAAAATGCTTGATCTGCTACTCGTTGCAGTGAAACCGGAATATCAAAACAAAGGTGTTAACGCTTTGTTATTTTCCGATTTAATTCCAGTTTATCAAAAATTAGGTTTTATCTTTGCGGAAAGCAACCCCGAACTGGAACTGAACGGAAAAGTTCAGGCACAATGGGATTACTTTGAGAATCAACAACATAAGCGCCGCCGTGCGTTCATCAAAGAGATAAAATAAAAAACAGCTATGGAAGAGAACGAATTGATACCTGTAGACAACAACAATGCAGTAGAGTACACTGACGACAACATCCGTCACCTAAGTGACATGGAACATGTACGCACACGCCCCGGTATGTATATCGGAAGGCTGGGCGACGGTGCACATGCCGAAGACGGAATCTATGTCCTCCTGAAAGAAGTAATTGACAACAGTATTGACGAGTTCAAAATGCAAGCCGGTAAGAAAATCGAGATTACCGTTGAAGAAAACCTCCGTGTCAGCGTACGTGACTACGGACGAGGCATCCCGCAGGGAAAACTCATCGAAGCCGTCAGCATGCTGAACACTGGTGGTAAGTACGACAGCAAAGCGTTTAAGAAAAGTGTCGGACTAAACGGTGTCGGTGTGAAAGCCGTCAATGCCTTGAGCTCCCGTTTTGAGGTACGCAGTTACCGCGATGGCAAAGTACGTATCGCCACTTTCTCAAAAGGAAACCTGCTAACCGACGAAACGCAGAATACCGAAGAGGAAAACGGAACTTACATCTTCTTCGAACCGGATAATACATTATTCCTGAATTACAGTTTCAAGCCTGAATTTATTGAGACAATGCTACGTAACTACACGTACCTCAATACCGGGCTTGCCATTATCTATAACGGACACCGTATCCTGTCGCGTAATGGTCTGGTAGACCTTTTGAACGACAATATGACGGCAACCGGACTTTACCCGATCATCCACCTGAAAGGGGAAGACATCGAAATCGCCTTCACGCATACCGGACAATACGGAGAAGAATATTACTCTTTCGTCAACGGTCAGCATACTACCCAAGGAGGTACGCATCAGAGTGCTTTCAAGGAACACATCGCCCGTACTATCAAGGAGTTCTTCAACAAGAATATGGACTATACCGACATTCGTAACGGACTGGTTGCTGCCATTGCCGTCAATGTGGAAGAGCCTATCTTTGAGAGTCAGACGAAAACCAAGCTGGGTTCTACCAATATGATTCCCGGCGGAGTGACAGTCAATAAATATGTAGGCGACTTTATCAAACAGGAAGTGGACAACTTCTTGCACAAGAATGCGGATGTAGCCGAAGCGATACAACAAAAGATCCAAGAATCCGAGAAAGAGCGTAAAGCCATTGCAGGTGTAACCAAACTTGCCCGTGAGCGTGCAAAGAAAGCGAACCTGCACAACCGCAAATTGCGCGACTGCCGTATTCACCTCAACGACCCGAAAGGAAAAGGACTGGAAGAAGACTCCTGCATCTTTATCACCGAGGGGGACTCTGCAAGTGGTTCCATCACCAAAAGCCGTGATGTGAACACGCAAGCAGTGTTCAGTCTACGTGGTAAACCGCTGAATTCTTTCGGGTTAACTAAGAAAGTGGTCTACGAGAACGAAGAATTTAATCTGCTTCAGGCAGCCCTGAATATAGAAGATGGCTTGGACGGACTACGCTACAACAAAGTCATCGTAGCAACCGATGCCGATGTGGACGGTATGCATATCCGCCTGCTGTTAATTACTTTCTTCCTGCAATTCTTCCCTGACCTTATAAAAAAAGGCCACGTATATATTCTGCAAACGCCTTTGTTCCGTGTACGCAATAAGAAAAAAACAATCTATTGTTATAGTGAAGAAGAGCGTGTCAATGCAATTAACGAACTAAGCCCGAATCCGGAGATCACGCGATTTAAAGGTTTAGGAGAGATTTCACCGGACGAGTTCAAGCATTTCATCGGTAAAGACATGCGTCTGGAGCAAGTTTCTTTGCGAAAGACAGACGCAGTGAAAGAACTACTTGAATTCTACATGGGTAAAAATACCATGGAACGACAGAACTTTATTATAGATAATCTGGTTATAGAAGAAGATTTGGCATCATGAGAAAAGCAATATTCCCGGGTACTTTTGACCCCTTCACCATCGGACATTATTCGGTAGTGGAACGTGCACTCACCTTTATGGACGAAATCGTGATAGGAATCGGTATCAATGAGAACAAGAATACATACTTTCCCATTGAGAAAAGAGAGGAAATGATTCGGGAGCTTTACAAGGATGAGCCTCGTATAAAAGTGATGTCCTACGACTGTCTGACCATTGATTTTGCGCAGGAAGTAGGGGCCAGGTTTATTGTCCGCGGTATCCGTACAGTGAAAGATTTCGAGTATGAAGAAACAATTGCGGACATCAACCGCAAACTGGCAGGCATTGAAACGATCCTGCTCTTCACAGAACCGGAACTGACTTGCGTCAGTTCGACGATTGTACGCGAATTATTGACTTATAATAAAGATATCAGCCAGTTTATTCCCAAAGGAATGAGGATAAGCTGAGAGTTGAGAATGGAGAGTTGAGAAGGATGCAGGCGTATCTGTGCCCGGTTGTTAATACTCGGCTATTAATATAAAGTAAGATTATGAATAAGATTAAAATATACGTCCTTTTGGCTTGCCTGTGGGCAGTATCAGCCTTACAGGCCCAAAATTTCGGTTCTGAAGCCATGCGCAAGCTACAAATGGCAGAGTTCGCAATCTCCCATTTCTATGTAGACAAAGTAGATGAAGACAAGTTGGTGGAAGAAGCCATCATCAAGATGCTGGCACAACTCGACCCACACTCTACCTACTCGGACGCAGAAGAAGTGAAGAAAATGAACGAACCTCTTCAAGGTAACTTCGAAGGTATTGGAGTTCAGTTTCAGATGATTGAAGATACCCTGTTAGTAGTGCAACCCGTCAGCAACGGACCTTCCGAAAAAGTCGGCATCCTTGCCGGTGACCGTATTGTTGCGGTCAATGACAGCGCCATTGCCGGAGTGAAAATGAGTACGGAAGATATTATGAAGCGTCTTCGTGGTCCGAAAGGTTCTAAAGTCAACCTGACTATCGTTCGTCGTGGCGTGCAAGATCCTTTATTGTTCACAGTGAAAAGAGATAAAATACCTATCCTTAGCCTCGATGCTTCTTACATGATTCAGCCTAAAACAGGTTATATCCGCATCAACCGCTTCGGAGCAACCACTGCCGAAGAATTCAAGAAAGCAATGACAAGCCTTCAGAAACAAGGTATGAAGGACCTGATTCTCGACCTGCAAGGAAACGGAGGAGGTTACCTGAATGCAGCCATCGACCTTGCCAACGAATTCCTAGGGCAAAAAGAATTGATTGTCTACACGGAAGGACGGACTGCCAAACGCAGTGATTTCTACGCCAAAGGAAACGGAGATTTCCGTAATGGACGTCTTATCATCCTAATAGATGAATATACGGCTTCCGCCAGCGAAATTGTCAGCGGTGCAGTGCAGGATTGGGATAGAGGAATTATCGTAGGACGCCGTTCTTTCGGCAAAGGATTGGTGCAACGTCCTATCGACCTGCCGGACGGCTCCATGATTCGTTTGACTATTGCGCGCTATTATACTCCATCGGGACGTTCCATCCAGAAACCGTACGACAGTACTGTCGATTACAACAAGGACCTGATAGAACGTTTCAACCACGGTGAACTGATGAATGCTGACAGTATTCACTTCCCGGATTCACTGAAAGTACAAACTAAGAAGCTAGGACGTACCGTTTATGGCGGAGGGGGTATCATGCCGGACTATTTCGTACCTATTGACACTACTCTTTATACGGATTATCACCGTAATCTGGTAGCTAAAGGAGCTGTGATTAAATTCACCATGCAGTTTATCGAAGGGCACCGGAAGGAGTTGAAAAACAAATACAAGAAATTCGAATCGTTTGATGAGAAGTTCGTCGTTGATGATGATATGCTCGCCACTTTAAAAGAAATAGGAGAGAAAGAAGGAGTGAAATTCAATGAAGAGCAATATCAGAAGTCGCTCCCTCTTATCAAGACGCAGCTTAAAGCACTAATAGCCCGTGATCTTTGGGATATGAACGAATATTTCCGGGTAATGAATACCACCAATGAGAGTATACAAAAGGCGCTGGAGATACTGAATTCGGATGAGTATCAGAAGAAGCTGAAACAGGGTATTCAGTAAACAATCATAAGACACCATTTTTCAGTTTGGTGGACATATATACTCACCCCTAGTGAAAAAATATCTATCATAAGTATCATTCATTTTGATACTCTTCTCATTATCAAAGAAATAAGTATGATAGATAGCTTTTAAAAAGGTATCTATCATACTTTTACCAGCAAAAACAGGTTATCTATCATCTACAAAATAGCCGAATAAAGGCCCTATATGCATAAGATAGCTTGTTTTTGTTGAATAGTTTAATTCTCCCCTGCCCTATATCTATCAGATAGAACAAGGCGTATAAATACCTCAAACAAGCAGAGATAGTTTGCTTTTCTCCCTGATATAGTTTATCTTTGCTACCGATATAGTTCATTCTTCATGGCCGTGGCGAATTCCTACCACGGCCGTGGAAAGATACTACCACAGCCATGAAGAGATCTCTCCACGGCCGTGGGAAACTAATGATAAAGGCACCGGAAGACAACTATCCCTATGCCTTAATCCAAGAATAAAGGCAGGATAACTTATAAAAGCCGCTTGATAACAAACAAACAACAGCTATATAACACCCTCCCCCTAAGTCCGAAGATGATCGATTAGCTTTGCAACAACAGAAAACAATGTCCTTATAGGCTTGCAATGGTAAATTAAAGGTACGTAGTAATGTATAAGGCGAAAACAAATTAATAATGGCAATACAATTTGAATTGTACAAGACTCCCCGTCCCAAGGATGAGGAAGACAAAGAAGTGTATCACGCACGTGTAGTCAACTTCCAACACATTGACACAGACTATTTGGCAAAAGAAATCCAGATAGCAACTTCTCTAACTGAAGGGGATGTAAAGTCAGTTCTCGAATCCCTAAGTCATTTTATGGGAGATCGTCTTCGGGAAGGACAAAGCGTCCATCTGGATGGCATCGGTTATTTCCAGATAAAGCTGAATAGTCAAGAACCTATCACTTCGCCCAAACTAAAAGCGAATCAGATAAAACTCAAAGCCAATATCAGCTTTAAAGCGGATGCCAAACTAAAAAGGTCAGTCAGTGTTGTTCATGTGGAGCGAAGTAAACTGAAACCCCATTCGGCTGTCCTTTCAAATGACGAGATAGACAAATTGCTGACAAACTACTTCAAGAGCAGCCCTGTATTAACCCGTCGCGACTTTCAAAGATTGTGTGGCTTTGCCCCTACCACTGCCGCACGGCAAATCAAACGGCTGAAAGAGGAGGAGAAGAAGTTGAAGAATATCAATACTTATTATAATCCGATTTACATGCCGATGCCGGGATATTATGGCAAGGCGGAGATAAAGACAGATGAATAAAAGGAAATCAAAAGAAATAAAAAAGGGAAATTCAGTTGTCGCAAATTTTGCAACAACTGAATTTCCCTCTATTTTCGTCTAACTTGTGCAAAAATTACACAAGTTAATTACTATCTTAATTAGCAATGGGCAGGCGTACAAATATACCACTCAAAAATATGAGACAGTTTTTTATTTGCCCTGAAGCGTTATAATAGAACGCGCCGGAATCTGAACTGTTTTTCCACTTTTCACTGTCCCCACCGGAAGCAAATTTTCCCCTTCTTTATTCGAAGTACGATAAATCTGCCATTGCGTATTTCCTACTTTTCCTTTATGAATAGAAAACTCTTTTTCTTCATTGGCATAATTAATAACTACCATCACATACGTTCCGTCTACATTCTTATAAGCAGAACACATCAATCCTTGCTGGTCGGTGTCGCCATCAGGAATCAAAGCGCCCGTTTGATCGAAAGCCGAAACGGACAACCGGACTGCCCCCGGACGAATAAAACGACTATAATTACCTAAAGCCCACATCAGTTTGGAGTCTTCCACTCTGCCATTCAGGAAGTTATCGTCCGTAGTATATTCGCGAATCAATCCATCTTTGTAATCACCGCCAATGGCACGCCACCATTGCCAACTTTTTGCTCCCGCATATACAATATCGTGATGAATAATACGTGCTACATAAAGTGCCGTTTTCATGGTACGGTCGAAACCACCTCCGCCACCGATCTCTTCATCATTGCCCATAATACAAGTTTCCGTCTGCCAGAAGTCAACATTGTATTTATCTAGTGTATCCCGTAGTTGAAGACGGATATTGCGCAGATCGCTTAAAGGTGTATTTGTCCAATAGCTATGCCCGAGCATCAGACGAGGAACATTCGGAGTATCTCCCAAATACGTATCCACACTATCCGGGCAGAAGAAAGCCTGAATCTGATACCCCCGTTGCCAATCCGTTTCGTGAGTGCGGAACATACAACGATAATCGGAAGACTCATTGACCAGAATCTGTGTATCCATGTCCCGGTCTACAAACTCTTTGCTCAACACACGAACCGTGCGGGCTACTTCCCTATTCGTTGCCGGACAGCCTTCCTGCTTCGGACCGACCCAGTTCCAGTGTCCGTCCGGTTCATTGAAAGGACAAATATAGTTGAACTTGACGCCATCGTGTTGTTCTACTCCCTGCACTACATCTGCCAGAAAACGAGCGTACTTTTCATAACAATCCAGTTTCAGGTTCGCCGTACCTCCACGTCCGGTGTTGGTAGCCAATCCGTTCTGTGTGTAATATACGGGAGGCGAATTCAAGAAAGCCAGAAATTTGTTGACTCCCCGTTCTTTTGCCAGTTTCAGGAAATTGCGTTGCCCTTGTTGTTTGTTCCAGTCGTATGTTCCGTCGGGATTCAGGAAACATTCGGCACGCATCCAGGGAGAGGCAATCTGACTGTTCTCTCCTTGCTCCGTGCTACCTGCTCCGACATTGAAACGCCAGAGTGACAGGCCGATACCTTTCGGCTGTCCGTTGGCGTCGTTCTCCGTGCTGAACAGCCAGTCGGCTATTTGGTTTTGTTTCTCCTGCGGCCAAAGCCCGATGAATTGCATACTCCAGGCATCGGAAGCACCGAAGTATGCCATCGTCTGACAGGGTTGGTTTGTTTCTATCTGATAACGTATTTCGGGGGCAGGTTGGGAACATCCACCTGCCACACCGGCTATTGAGAAGAAGCCTAAAGCAGCTAAAATCTTTTTACCTTTCATCCTATTCATCTAAAATCTTTAATTATTCAAATCACACAATACAGTTCTAAAAACATACAAACAATCTATTGAAATCCGAAAAGATATAACTAACGGGTGGGTATTACTTGTTTAATGCTCCCATCTTCATTAAATTCCATACGATCTATGCATACTTCACGATGAACACCGGGATCACTCTTCAGATAATTCTTATTAATGCGATGATAAACAATATACCACTTATCAGTACCGGGAACCTGCAATATGGAATTATGAGCAGGGCCATATATTTCCTTCTCCGGGTTTTGAATCAATACGACAGGGCTCTTAGCTACTTTAATCGGCCCCAAAGGTGATGTCGAAGTGCCATAAGCTACATGATAATTAGGAGAGCCGGTATCGTCTACCGACCACATGAAATAGTAAAGCCCGTTACGATAAAACACATAAGCAGCCTCACGATACGCATAATCCTGTAGCGTTCCTCCTTCGGGAGTCATCACTGTGATAGTCTCTTTCTTAATTGAAATCATATCATCATTAAGCTCTGCACCTGCCATATAACCGTTTCCCCAATACAAATATGACTTCCCCGAAGCTGGATCGGTGAATACATCCACATCAATCTGTTGCCCGTGTCCTGTAGGCGAATCCGTTATAATAGGATGTCCCAAGTCAACAAACGGTCCGGCAGGCGAATCACTTGTAGCCACTCCGATCTGCTTTCCTCCTCCTGTCTTAGGATTTCCACTGTAATAAAAGAAATATTTATATTGATCTCCTACTAACTTTTCCTCTATACATGGTGCCCACGCATTACCATCCGCCCAAGGCACTTGGTCTGACTTTAAATCCAGCATGACTCCTTCATCCTTCCAATTCTTCAAGTCGACGGACGAAAAAACAGTAAAATACCAACCACCCCATCCAGGCTGACCGTCTGTAGTAGAATAAATGTAGTATTTCTTTGTCTTATTAGAATACAAGATTTCAGGATCGGCATGAAAACCCGGCAAGACAGGATTCCCTGATTGTGCGAAAGCAGGAAATGTCACCGCTAACAGCAGGCCGAACGCAATTAGAGTTTGTTTAATCGTTACTATCATTATTTTCATTCATTAGATAAAGGGGGAAATATCAGGTTGCGATACTTCCCCCTCAAGTATTATATTCTTGATACTATTTATTTCAATGCTACCTTAATAGACTGACTATAGCAATATTCTGATGATTTGTCCGATTTGACTCCCACACGGGCGTAAAGATACGATTCGTTTACCAAACCACTCGGGATTTCAATTTCAGCTGTGTTTTCCTGATCGAGTGAAACAGCATTACCCAACTTCAACTCTGCTTCTTTCTGCTTCTCATCCGTCAGGATGCCTGTCCCTAGATAGATACCTACATTTTCCATATTGGCATTGGCAACCACCTTGTTAATGGTGAAACGTGCTGTAATCTTGTTACCGTTTTTGGCAAAAGACACGTTTCTGACAAAGAAATACGGCGTCACAGGAATATCCTGCACAGTGTTTCCTTTTACGCTAATATAGATCGTATCATTAGAAGGTCTTTCCCAAGGTGCATTACCCATACGCACCAATTTGTAATCACCATTGAAAAGCGATACGGAATAACTTCCATCTTGGGCAATATACACCGGAATAGAACCTTTCAGAGCATAACCATCCTGAAACAAAGCAAATTCGGAACTTCCGCTTCTAACCCCTACTGCCTCACCGTCATAAATAGCTTTTCCGGTTAATGTGGCTTTAGGTTCCTCAAAGTTGTCGTAGCTGCAACTGCTTACTGCCAACAAACAACATATCATAATAAAGAAAGGTATAATCTTTTTCATAATCTCTTATTTTTTATTGGAATGGATTCTTAACAATCGTCGGATTGTTATTAATTACATCATCAGCAATGAATGAATAATAGTTGGACTGCTGGAAGGTTCTTGCCACCTTGAAACGTTCGGATCTGGTCTTTACGAAAATGTACTTGTCCTGATCCTGTGTTCCCGGTTTTGCCACTGCAATACGATAAGGATATAAACCATATACGATAGCTTTATCATTATCAGTATTTCCGTTCCAGGTAATATCAGCTATTCTCCATCGTTTCATATCAAAATAACGGTGATCTTCGAAAGCCAGTTCCACACGACGTTCGTTCTGAATCTTTTCTATTGTCAGGCTTGTCAAGCTGTTGGCCGGGAAACCGGCACGCTGACGCAAACGGTTGATGTAGGGTAAAGCAGTCGGTTCGTCATTCAATTCGAAAGCAGCTTCGGCGGCATTCAAATAGATTTCACCCAAACGGAACCAAGGCCACCAGTTTTCAGCGTAGTTACGGAGAGTGTAACCGGAAGCCTCACTGATAAACTTACGGATATAGAATCCGGTGTTGCTCACATTAGGACTGTTGGTTTGAGGTCCGTCCTGGCCGACAAAAGTTTTATTATCTTCATAAAAACTTCCCAATTTCGGGTCTGTCAGCAAGTCATAAGAACCGGTCTTATCGTTCCAAACTGCTACTCCTGCCTGAATATCCACATCTTGATTTCTGAACTTGGAACCCGGATAGATAATCGTACCATACAAACGTGCATCCTTATTGGCAAAAATATCGCTTGGAGTGTCATATACTACATAATCATCACCATTCTTATAATGTAACGTTCCCGGAGTTCCATCCAGATAATCGAAAGCCTCTACCAATCCTAGTGACGGGCCGATGCAAGAAGAGTTGTCGTTATCCTCTCTTAAATGATGAACTACATTATCATAACCGAAGCTATGCACCTTCAGAGGATTCTTATAATCTTTCACCCAAATTGCTTCCTTATTCAGGGTCTTGTCCATAAGCATCTTGTAGAAGTTCACCCCTTTATCTGACTCCTTCTCATAAAGTTCATATCCACCTTTTGTGATAATCTCTTGCGAAGCTGTCAATGATTTGCGATAGTAATCATCTGCCATATCGGACGGAATACCCACTTCTCCACCGGAAGTCACAATATTAGGAGTTTTCAGCGCGTTGTACTTAGCGATAGAACCGGCATACAACATAGCGCGACTTTCTAACGCTAACGCTGTGTAATAGTTGGCACGAGTCTGACTGCCTTTATTACCCAATTGCGACTTAATCGCTTCACATTCACTATATACAAAATCATATATTTCGTGTTCCTTTGCACGTGGATTGCGTAAATAAGAAGGATCTCCGCTAAAGTCATACTCCAAAGTCGTTGTAATCAATGGTACACCACCCATACGTCTTACAAGCTCAAAATAAACGTAGGCGCGGATAAAACGGAACTCTGCCTTGAACTGAAGTTTCTCATCTGCCGAAATATCGGTTCCATACTTATCAATATTCTCAATAGACATATTGATGTCACGTATCAGTCCGTAATCCCACCAGCGTCCGTAATCGTTTCCATAACGCAGCTCGTTACGATAATTCTGGTCCAATGTACCACAATACATCGCATCGTCTGTTTCACACATACCACCGGTATTGAAATCACCGTGCAACTGCGGAATACGATTATAAAGATTGGCCAACTGCGATTTAATCATGTTCGGATCATTCCATACCAACTCATTAGTAAGAATGTTTTTGGGTTCTCTTTCGAACCAACTGTCACCACAACTCGACAACATGGAAGTGATGGCAGCTCCCATCAGAAATATTTTTATAGATTTGCTTTTCATGATCACTTTCGTTTTTAGTATGTAATATTAAATCCAAGGAGGAATGTACGTTGTTGCGGATATACCACTGCAGCTGCGGCGGTAATTTCAGGATCGACTCCAAACTTACCCACATTGTCGAACGAACACAAGTTAGAAACATTCGCATAAACACGTACCTTCTGTGCACGGATCGGTCTCAACAGTTGAGCCGGCAGGCTGTAACCCACTTCCAGGTTCTTGATACGCAAATAGCGTACGTTGTGCAACCAAAAGTCACTATTCTTATTGTTATAGCTGAATTCACCTTTACGAATGGCCGGATAACGTCCCGGTATCCATTCACTATCCGGATCATACAAGTCGGCACGATGCCAACGGTCTTCCAACAAATAAACCGGAGAGTTTCCGTTGCCATGATATGCATTGGCCAACTCATAGTTCTGTCTCCATCCTTGCATAGCACCACCGGAAAGGTCGATATTCAAGTCAATGCCCTTCCACTGCAAACCAATATTACCACCAAATGACATGATAGGTGCCCAGCCTTCAGGATAACCGATAGGACGCTCATCCATACCATTGATGATGCCATCACCATTCACATCTTTATAGATAAAGTCACCGGGAAGCAGGGTGCGGTTATTATTTCCATCCAGGTTTACCGGATAATTACGAATTTCTTCTTCCGACTGGAATTGTCCGATAACCTGATACCCCCAATAAATACCTCCCCAACGGCCTTCTGCAGAATTGCGATATTCATCCCAGGAGTTATTAAAACGCGGTTTGTAAGTCTCAATACTTTTGTAACGTGAGAAAGTAAAGTTACCGCTTACAGTATAGTTCAAATCACCGATATGGTCGGTCCATGTAACCATACCCTCCGCACCGATATAAGCTTGTTTGTTCAAATTTTCGTTAGGTAACGAATAGCCTACTTCGCTCGGAAGCAATACATCATAGCGAGCAGCCGGCACACCGGTAATATCCTTACGGAAAGCATCGGCTGTGATCTTCAAACGATTATTGAACATAGTCAAATCAAAACCGATATTCGATGTCGTATTCTTAGTCCAGGACAAATTTGTAATAGGCAATCCTCTTTGATTCAGTCCGGTAACCAGTTCACCATCCAATACAGCGTTACCATTATTCCAGGTATAACCACTCAAGTAATCGAACAACTTTACATCTTTTTCTGTACCTGTCTGACCAATAGAAGCACGAATCTTCAAATCATCTACAACTGGTCTCAACTTTTCAAAGAATTTCTCTTCCGAGATTCTCCAACCGATAGATACACCCGGGAAGAATCCCCAACGATTATTCGCTGCATAAAGATAAGAACCATCATAACGAGCCAGTAATTCGACCAGATATTTATGAGCAAAATCGTAATTGATACGACCAATCCATCCGGCACGTGCCTCGTAGCTCCATTCATCACCAAAACTGTTAAGTTCATCGAACTGCAATAGCGGCAAATAGTCGGTAGAAGGTTCTGTTCCATAAGTCTTCTTAGTCCAATCGTAATCGGAGGCTTCATAACCCAAAACAGCCGAAATATTATGGTTCTTAATCTGTTTGGCATAATTCAATTGTAACTGCATATAACGCGCAGGAACGCTACGGTCAATTTGACTTCTCCAACGTCCTACGGCAGGAGTTCCATTATAAGTATCTTTCTCCTTATCGTAGGTATAAATCTGATAAGCATATTGATAACCGTCAAAACGACTGTTAGTGTAATTGTACGAGAAAGTAGCCTTTGCAGTCAAACCAAATGAGAAATCATACTGCGCATAAGCATTGATATTGGCGTTACGAGTCAGATTATCTTTATAGCCGGCAATATCACGGCTAAAAGCTGCCGGATTGTAACCATTCTCATGTACATTATTGATATACTCCGGATTATCATTAGCATAAGGACTTTCAATCGGTTGCATTTTGAACATAGACAAAATAGCCGAATAATATCCATCACCGCCAGGCAAACCTACATCTTCGGTCTTTTCGTATTTACCGCTGATCTGTGCACCGATCGTAAAACGGTCTGTAATCTTTGTATCAATATTCAACTGAAGGTTAGTACGTTCATATTTGAAGTCACGCATCATGGCATCCTGTCCGGTATGAGCAACAGAAAGGTAGTAGTTAGTCTTTTCAGAGCCACCCGTCACATTAGCATTGATGTGATACTGCGGCACATTTTTTCTCATCACCATATCATAATAGTCATAACTCTTATATCCCGGTTCCGTACCAGCTTCCCATTTCGCCAGTTCTTCGGGGCTATATAGCTTGCTTGGATCTTCGCCTCTGTTCTGCGCTGCTTCAGCCAGCCCTCTTACATATTGTCCCGCATTTGCCAATTTCGGGAAACGGGTCAGGTTTTGCCAGCCATAATATCCATTTACATTGATACTTACCTTATCATTCTTTTTACCTTTCTTGGTAGTTACCAAAACCACACCATTTGATGCACGCAAACCGTAAATAGCAGCAGAAGCATCCTTCAAGACTGTGATACTTTCAATATCTTCAATGTTTAGAGCATTAAAGACATCACTACCGGAAACATCCGATGCCTGCAACCAGTCACGACTATTCATACCTCCATAAGGAATACCATCAATTACAAACAGCGGACTACCCATATTACGAATTTCGAGATTAATTCCCCTACCCGGACGCGCATCCACAGCACGTGTAGACACACCTGCTATTTTACCGGACAACGCTCCGGCAGTAGTAGTAGAAACAGAACGTGTCAACGCATCAGACTTGACATCACTGATTGCTCCGGTCAAACTTTTCTTGGTTTGTGTACCATAACCTACCACTACAACTTCATCCAAAGTTTCGGTATCTTCTTCAAGAACAATCTGAAGACGTGCCTTTTCGCCAATCTTCACTTCTTTTGTCTTATAACCAATAAACGAGACTGCCAATGTTCCATTCTTATCATCTACATTGATTGTAAAATTACCATCGATGTCTGTAATTGTCCCATTAGAAGTTCCCTTTACAGTTACATTGGCACCAATGATATCCTCTCCCCTTACATCAGCTACATGTCCTGTAACTTGTGTTTGTGCAAATGCAACAGCAGACAGAAACAGCTGTATGACACATATGCATAAGATTCTTAAATACCTCATAAATTAGAATTTAAAGATTAAACATTTTTTGTTGTTTTTTCGAACACAAATATACGTCATTGATATAGACTGAATAAACAAAAATCATGCAGAAGAGCTACACAAATCATGCAATGAACGATTTACATACTCTAAATAAAATATTTATTCCTATTTTTGGATTTGTAATTGAAACAAATAAGCACGAGTTATGAAAAAACACATTGCTTCTATTCTATTTTTATTCTTGTTATCAACTTTTCAGTTGATAGCCCAGTCTCATTCCGTAAAAAGATTGGGGATAGAGCAAGGATTATCAAATAATTATGTAGTCAGCATTACACAAGATAAACAAGGGTTCTTATGGTTTGCCACAGAAGAAGGACTTAATAAGTTTGACGGTACCCGCTTTACTACTTACTATAAAAATGATTTGACACAGGACAATCAGGGAATCACCGGCAACGAGCTTAACCGGGTGTATGCTGACACGAAACGTCCCATTATTTGGATAGCCACTCAACGAGACGGACTAAATGCATATAATTATAATGAGCAAACATTTACCGCTTATCAGCATAACCCGAAGAATCCACATAGTTTGATTACGAATGACGTAACAGACATTTCTCCTTCCACTCAACATGATGATGGTTTATGGATTAGTACCTATTATAGAGGTATAGAATATCTTGATATCACCAGCGGACAATTCACTCATTATAATAAAAATACAGTTCCCGGTCTACCCTGTGAGCAAACATGGACAGTATTGGACGGAGGTGATGGGAATTTGTATATCGGACATGTCGGAAGCGGGTTCAGTATTCTTTCTCTTAAAGATAAAAGTGTAAAAAACTTCCGGAACGAAGCCGGAAACCCAATGAGTTTACCCGGTAATGATGTGTTTTGTATTATAAAAGATACGAACGGAAATATCTGGTTAGGTACAAATAAAGGATTGGCCCTATATAATGCTGCTAATGAAAACTTCATTACGTTCAAAAAAAACAAGAATGACAAGTATGACACTTTATGCAGTCGTATATTATCTATCCGCCAACTAAAAGATAATAAGCTTTGGATTGCCTCCGAGCTGAATGGCATTGCTATATTGAACCTAAAACAAAGTATGTTTCTCTCACCAGAGGAGATTTCTCTTGAATACATACAGGAAGGTGACGATAGCCGAAGCCTCTCTAACGCAAGTGCCCGATGCATATTTCAGGATTCTTTTGATAACATTTGGATAGGAACATGGGGAGGAGGAATCAATTTTATCAGTAGTAAATCACCTTTGTTCACCACATTGAGCTATTCTCCTATTCCAAACAATGAGAACAGTCTGAACAACAAAGTAGCCAGCAGCCTCTGTATGGACAGACAAGGGCGGGTTTGGATCGGAACAGACGGCGGAGGAATCAATGTATTTGAAGGAGAGAAACGTACCGCCATCTATAAAAAAGAGAGTGGAGATATTCCTTCTAATTTTATATTAGCCTCTTTGCAGGATTCAAAAGGCAATTTATGGTTTGGATCCTATGAAGGGGGAATCAGCCATTATGATAGCCGGAATAAAAAATTCCGTTCCATCTCTCTTATGGGACAATCTAATCTGGATGTCCGTACGATCTATGAAGATGCCCAACACAACATTTGGGTAGGATACAGTGGAGGAATTGTTGTATTGAACCCTCTTACAATGGAGATTATCCGACATTACAATACAGAAAACAGCGAACTGCAAAGTGACTTTATACGCTCCATAGCTCAAGATGAGAAAGGGCGTTTCTGGATTGGGACTTTCGGAGACGGACTTGGGATATACACCCCGGACTTACAGAAAATCAAAACGTTCACTCAAAGGGATGGTTTCTGTTCCAATACTATCAACCAGATCATACAAGATAAACAAAAAAGAATGTGGATAGGAACAGGAGAGGGATTGGTTTGTTTCCTGTCTACCGATGAACTGAATTATAAGACTTATCAACGGAAAGACGGCTTGATCAATACGAATATCTGCGCTATAGCAGAAGACAAAAAAGGAAATATCTGGTTTAGTAACAACAAAGGGATCAGCTGTTATGTTACAAGCAAAGACTGTTTTTACAACTATGGTCACTCTGATGATGTACCGGCGGGAAGTTTCTCAAGCAGTTGTGTAACACAAAACAAGAACGGATGGATTTATTTCGGTTCTATCAATGGAGTATGCTGCTTCAATCCCGATATCACCATGAACGAACAACCAGCTCCGGCAGCAGTTATCACAGAAATGAAAATACTCGGACGATTGAGCAACCTGGAAAATAATGACATGATTATCAATTTATCCAAAGGACAGAATGTAGAACTAAGTCATGCGCAAAATAGCTTTGGACTTACATTTAACGTACAAAACTACTCACTAGTCAACCAAGTGGAATATGTTTATATGCTGAAAGGGCTTGAAAACTCATGGTACACCGTCAATGAGAACAACAGCGTCACTTTCCGAAACATTCCTCCGGGAAAATATGAATTCCTCATCAAAGCAAGGGTACATAATCAGGAATGGCCGGAAGAAGCTACTTCACTTACCATCCGTGTCAATCCCCCTCTTTGGCTGACATGGTGGGCAAAGCTTATCTATATTTTGGCATCTATCAGCATCATTTATCTTATCCTGCATGCATATAAAAAGAAGCTGGATTTGGAAAGCCTCTATACGCTGGAAAAGAAAAACCATGAGCAAGAACAGGAATTAAACCAGGAACGTTTGCGGTTCTATACTAATATTACCCATGAGCTGCGTACGCCGTTGACCTTAATCCTCGGTCCTTTGGAAGATATGCAAAAAGAGACCTCACTTCCGGCAAAACAAGCCCAGAAGTTATCTGTCATTCATCAGAGTGCACTACGGCTGCTCAACTTGATTAATCAAATACTGGAATTCCGGAAGACAGAGACACAAAACAAGAAATTGTGTGTCAGCAAAGGCAATATCGCTCCTCTGATCTATGAGATAGGGCTTAAATACAAAGAACTAAATCAAAAGACCAAGATTGATTTCCAAATTCAGATAGAGAAAGAAGAAATGCTCCTTTTCTTTGATAAGGAAATCATTACCATCGTTTTGGACAACCTGATTTCCAACGCGATCAAATATACGGAACAGGGACGCGTCACTCTAAGTTTGTATCAGACAATGCGCAATGAGGTTGCTTATACAGAGATAAAAGTCAGTGACACGGGATATGGAATTTCTGCTGAAGCCCTGCCACATATTTTTGACCGTTATTATCAGGAAAGCGGCAAGCATCAGGCATCCGGAACAGGCATTGGCTTGGCCCTAGTGAAGAATCTGGTCACCCTGCATGAAGGAGAAATCCGGGCAGAAAGCATACAAAACGAAGGAAGTACTTTCTATATCAGCCTATTGACGGATAATATCTATCCCAATGCTTTACACGCAGATTCTACAGAACCGATTCAAGAAGATACGAATCAGGAAACAAGCCTTGAATATCCACAAGAAACCACACTGGATACCGGCAAACCGATCCTGTTGATTGTAGAAGACAATGAAGAGATACAGAAATATATCGCCGAGTCCTTTGCCGATTCGTTCGAAGTACTCACCGCCTACAATGGAGAAGAAGGGAAGCAACAAGCTCTTAGCCGCATCCCGGATATTGTAGTCAGCGATATTATGATGCCTGTCATGGACGGTATCACTCTCTGCCGGCAATTGAAAGAGGACGTACGGACCAGTCATATCCCTGTCATCTTATTGACAGCCAAGGATTCTCTGCAAGACAAAGAAGAAGGATACGAGGTAGGAGCCGATTCTTATCTGACAAAGCCTTTCAGTGCTTCTCTGCTGCGTAGCCGTATCAATAATCTGCTGGAATCAAGAAAGAAACTGATAGCTCAATTCCAGACACAATCCGTTCCGGGCAATCAGGCAGATTTAAAAGAAAAACGTATCGTAATCGCCGAAGCTCTAAGCAAGCTGGATAATGAATTTATTGAAAAAATCACCCTTTTAATCGAAGAAAACCTCTCTTCGGAGAAGATTGATATTACCTATCTTTCAGACAAGATGTGTATGAGCGGTTCCACCCTCTACCGGAAAATGAAAGCACTGACAGGATTATCGACCAACGAATATATCCGGAAAGTGAAAATGCAGAATGCAGAACGTTTATTGCTTGAAGGGAAGTTCAACATCTCTGAAATCGCCTATAAAGTAGGAATGAACAGTACGGGGTATTTCCGTCAATGCTTTAAAGAGGAATTTGGCGTCTCGCCTTCGGATTACCTGAAGCAGATCATACAATCATAAAAAGGGAGAGAGCCATTTACATTTAATACGTTTTGAAAAACGAATTAAGCTCCTACCGAAAAAGAAGAGGGTAAAGTCATAATGCCTAAATTAAAAGGAAAGAGTCCGGTGCTAATACCGAACTCTTTATTTATTTTGTTAATTTATAAACCTCCAACTTTTGGAGGCCACTTCAAACGATGCGGCAGGAGTATTTCTCTAAAGAAAAGCGTTTTAACACATTCTTTATAAACCTGATTTATAATAAGGGAGAGGGGGGAATCTATTAAAACAGAGCCTGTTAAACAGCATCTACAAAAAGAAAACATTACAAGCAGCAGTCGTGCGAACTAAGTCACTCCCTCAATTCTTCAGTCATTGTTTTTAGTAATGACCTGCTGTCACTTAACGGCAAATCCGTAGCTAAATCCCAACTCATCATACCTTTCAGCTTCTGTTCCTTTGCATAACGGGTTTTGATACGAATGTTATCCTGACCGTCAAACACATAAGTATCTCCCTGATAGATCACTTCATTCTGTGCAGGACTCGTAACCAATCCATTCTGTACAAAATTGAAATAAGCCTCTGTCTTCTTTGAATTATCTTTGGTCACCCCATAAAAAGGAACTCCTGCCACCAGTTTTTCCTTCGGAATGCCATACTCCAATACCATCTGTATATCCGAACAATATTTCTCTATCGGAAAGCGAACCGGTGAAGGACCATAGCACTGAAGTGAAATAAAATCAACTGCTTCAATAGCTTCCTTACTAATCTTATAACAAACAGGATGCAGAGATACACTGAAAAGATACTTGTCTCCCAACACTTCACGCATCTTCAGGATAGCCAAACTATAATCTTTATATTCTTTCTCATTTTCCGCCCACTCAAAATCAAGATCAATGCCATCCAGTTTATTCTTTTCCAGTACAGTCTTTATGTTCTTTGCAAACGTCGTACGAGCGGCCTCATCGGCCACCATCGCTTTCCATTCGCCACTGGAAGCACCCAAACGTATTTTCACTTTTGTACCTTTTACTTTTGCACGAACCGATTTAATCAAACCTTCCCAAGTGGTCACCCCTTTTCCCTGAAATACACGTGGATTCTCAAATGACAATGATCCGTCTTTATTAGGATGAACATTCAAGAAAATAAGGTCGTTACTTGCCCGCAAGCTTTCTGTAGAAATACGACCACGGTTGTAAAAATTACCCCGCACATAAGAACTGACCATATAGTCTTGTTGTGCAAACAATGATAATCCAACAAACACAAAAAGGAAGAATACAATTTTTCTTAGCATTAGCATAATGATTGATAATTAAAACGTTTAGATCGCAAAAATACGCATATCAAAAGCAAACAGATGTTCAAAAACAACTATAATACTTCCAAAAATCAACATAAAGTTTTCTATTCAGAAATTTACAACAGATAAATATTGAATTCTCTAACATCATCCAAAGGGATAAGAATAATATTTGCAGGTTTCTACTAAAACATAAATAAAAGAAAGAGTTCCATTTTCCGCAAAAAAAGCCTATCTTTGTTCCGTTAAGATAATAAATCACGCATAAAACTCATGCCAGGAGATTCATTTTGCATACAATATACCAACTGTACGGGATGTCCAAAAAATGTTGAGAATATCCTTGTATATAGAAACTTACCTAAAGGAGAGCATATCCCCAAGGATAAGTGTACGCAGAATTGTATGCTTTTTATGATAAAGGGCGAATTACTTATCAATAGCGAAGAGCATCCCGGAATAACGTTACGCGAGAGACAAATTGTTTTGCAAGCTATTGGCTCCAAGGTCGAAATACTGGCACTGACAGATGTTGAATACGTTGTCTACTGGTTCAACGAACTGCCTTTGCTTTGCGAAGACCGATATAAGGAAATGATGGAACAGGCGGAAGCTCCTTTGACCTACACTCCACTGATTATGAGCGAAAGGCTTTACCACCTTGTCACCAGTATGCCCGAATTCCTCGCTGAAGAAAACCCTTGCAGCAAGTATATCGACTTAAAATGCAAAGAACTGGTTTTCTTGATTACCAACTTCTATCCGCTGCCCCAACTGGGTTCATTCTTCTATCCGATCAGCACTTATACGGAAAGTTTCCACTATTTCGTCATGCAGAATTACAGCAACGTGAAGAACGTGGAAGAATTTGCGCATCTGGGAGGATATACGACCACTACTTTCCGCCGCCTTTTCAAAAACCTCTATGGTGTGCCCGTATACGAATGGATACTGGAAAAGAAACGGGAAGGAATCCTGGAAGACCTGCAGCACACCAAAATGCGAATCACTGAAATCTGTAACAGATACGGATTCGACTCCCTGTCGCATTTCGCACACTTCTGTAAAGACTCTTTTGGCGATACCCCACGCGCTTTACGCAAAAAAGCAGCCGGTGGTGAGAAAATCGGAAAGGTACAATAAACAGTCCCATCCTACTAATGTGCCAATCAGTTGCACCATGCGCGCATACTGGCTGGCATATTGACACATTGGCGTATTGATCCATTATTAAAGAATTATTTCTTTAATTCCTTGCTCAATCAATCTATTTCCCCTATTTTTGCAGTCCGTAAGAGGTGTAAAACGTCGAAATTTTAGTTCTAACAATTAAATAATTTAAATTCAATCATTTATGTGGTTAAGTAATTCATCTGTAGGAAGGAAAGTGGTGATGAGCGTTACCGGTATCGCCCTTGTCCTGTTTCTAACATTTCACATGGCGATGAACTTGGTTGCGATCATCTCGGCTGATGGTTACAACATGATTTGTGAGTTCCTGGGAGCAAACTGGTATGCATTAGTGGCTACCGCAGGACTGGCTGCTCTTTTCGTGATTCACATCATCTACGCATTCTGGCTGACCATGCAGAATCGCAAAGCGCGTGGTAGCGAACGCTATGCAGTGGTTGACAAACCGAAAACTGTAGAATGGGCATCTCAAAACATGTTGGTGCTGGGTCTGATCGTCATCGTAGGTCTTGGTTTGCACCTCTTCAACTTCTGGGCAAAAATGCAGTTGCCGGAACTGATGCACAACATGGGCATGCACGCTGATACACTGACGCTGGCTTATGCTGCCAATGGTGCTTATCACATCCAGCAGACTTTCTCTTGCCCGGTTTACGTAGTTCTTTACCTCGTTTGGCTGTTTGCGTTGTGGTTCCACCTGACTCACGGCTTCTGGAGCTCTATGCAATCACTGGGATGGAACAACAAAGTATGGATCAATCGTTGGAAATGCATTTCTAACATCTATTCTACAATCGTTGTACTCGGTTTCGCACTGGTAGTAGTGGTATTCTTCGTGAAAACACTGATTTGTGGCGGTGCTTGCTAAATAGTAAATTGTAAATGATTAAATTGTAAATAATATTATGATCAAGATAGATTCAAAAATTCCAGAAGGCCCGGTGGCTGAGAAATGGACCAACTATAAAGCTCACCAGAAATTGGTGAACCCCGCTAATAAACGTCGTTTGGACATCATCGTTGTGGGTACGGGTCTGGCAGGTGCTTCTGCCGCTGCTTCACTTGGTGAAATGGGTTTCAGAGTATTCAATTTCTGTATTCAGGATTCTCCCCGTCGTGCACACTCTATCGCTGCACAGGGTGGTATCAATGCTGCAAAGAATTATCAAAATGATGGTGACTCCGTTTACCGTCTGTTCTACGATACTGTAAAAGGTGGCGACTATCGTGCCCGTGAAGCAAACGTATATCGTTTGGCTGAAGTGTCTAACGCTATCATCGACCAATGTGTAGCGCAAGGTGTTCCTTTCGCTCGCGAATATGGCGGTACACTGGATAACCGTTCTTTCGGTGGCGCACAGGTATCCCGTACTTTCTACGCTAAAGGCCAGACTGGTCAGCAGTTGCTGCTGGGTGCTTACTCTGCATTGAGCCGTCAGGTAAACGTAGGTACTGTTAAACTGTACACCCGCTACGAAATGCAGGATGTTGTCATCATTGACGGACGTGCCCGCGGTATCATCGCAAAAAATCTTGTAACAGGCGAATTGGAACGTTTCGCCGCTCACGCTGTAGTAATCGCTACCGGTGGTTATGGTAACGCTTACTTCCTGTCTACTAACGCTATGGGTTGTAACTGTACAGCTGCTATCTCTTGCTACCGCAAGGGTGCTGTATTCGCAAATCCTGCATACGTTCAGATTCACCCGACTTGTATTCCGGTACATGGTGACAAGCAGTCTAAGCTGACTTTGATGTCTGAATCTCTCCGTAACGACGGTCGTATCTGGGTTCCGAAGAAGAAAGAAGATGCTGTAAAACTCCAGAAAGGCGAAATCAAAGGAAGTGATATTCCGGAAGAAGACCGCGACTATTACTTGGAACGCCGCTATCCGGCATTCGGTAACCTGGTTCCGCGTGACGTTGCCAGCCGTGCCGCTAAAGAACGTTGCGACGCTGGTTTCGGTGTAAACAACACAGGTTTGGCCGTATTCCTCGACTTCTCTGAAGCTATCAACCGTTTGGGTATCGACGTTGTTCTTCAACGTTATGGTAACCTCTTCGATATGTACGAAGAAATCACTGATGTTAATCCGGGCGAACTGGCTAAAGAAATCAGTGGTGTGAAATATTATAACCCGATGATGATTTATCCGGCTATCCACTATACAATGGGTGGTATCTGGGTAGACTACGAACTGCAAACCACTATCAAGGGTCTGTTCGCTATCGGTGAATGTAACTTCTCCGACCATGGTGCAAACCGCCTCGGTGCTTCTGCATTGATGCAAGGTTTGGCTGACGGTTACTTCGTATTGCCTTACACTATCCAGAACTATCTGGCAGACCAGATCACTGTTCCTCGTTTCTCTACCGATCTTCCTGAATTTGCTGAAGCTGAAAAAGCAGTTCAAGCTAAGATTGACAAGTTCATGAGCATCCAGGGTAAAGAATCTGTTGATTCTATCCACAAGAAACTGGGTCATGTCATGTGGGAATATGTAGGTATGGGACGTACGGCAGAAGGCCTGAAGAAAGGTATCGCCGAACTGAAAGAAATCCGCAAGGAATTCGAAACGAACTTGTTTATCCCCGGTTCTAAGGAAGGTATGAACGTAGAGCTTGACAAAGCAATCCGTCTGTACGACTTCATCACTATGGGTGAGCTTGTTGCTTACGATGCATTGAACCGTAACGAAAGTTGTGGTGGTCACTTCCGTGAAGAATACCAGACTGAAGAAGGAGAAGCTAAACGTGATGACGAAAACTTCTTCTATGTAGCATGTTGGGAATATCAAGGTGACGATGAAAAAGCTCCGGTATTATACAAAGAGCCGTTGGTATACGAAGCTATCAAGGTTCAGACCCGTAACTACAAGAGCTAATCGGTGAAGTTAAACATTTAAAAGAATTAGAAGAAAATGGATAAAAATATATCATTTACACTGAAGGTATGGCGCCAAGCTGGTCCGAAGGCTAAAGGTGCTTTTGAAACCTACCAAATGAAAGATATCCCTGGCGATACTTCCTTCCTCGAAATGCTGGATATTCTGAACGAACAGCTCATCAGCGAAAGAAAAGAACCGGTAGTATTCGACCATGACTGCCGCGAAGGTATTTGCGGTATGTGTTCTCTTTACATCAACGGACACCCGCACGGTCCTGCAACAGGTGCTACTACTTGCCAAATCTATATGCGTCGTTTCAACGACGGTGATACCATCACTGTTGAACCTTGGCGTTCGGCTGGTTTCCCTGTCATCAAGGATTTGATGGTAGACCGTACTGCATACGACAAGATTATGCAAGCTGGTGGTTATGTAAGCGTACGCACAGGTGCTCCGCAGGATGCTAACGCTATCCTGATTGCGAAACCTATCGCTGACGAAGCTATGGATGCTGCTTCTTGTATCGGTTGCGGTGCTTGTGTAGCTGCATGTAAGAATGGTTCTGCTATGTTGTTCGTTTCTGCAAAAGTCAGCCAGTTGAACTTGCTGCCGCAAGGTAAACCGGAAGCTTTGCGTCGGGCAAAAGCTATGTTGTCAAAGATGGACGAACTGGGATTCGGTAACTGTACAAACACTCGTGCTTGTGAAGCTGAATGTCCGAAGAACATCTCTATCAGCAACATCGCCCGCTTGAACCGCGACTTCATCATCGCAAAATTAAAAGACTAGAAATTGCTAGATTTCAATAGCGAGAGCTTAATTTGATTAATGACAGAATCCCCTGCCGGCTAGTCCGACAGGGGATTTCTTTATGTATGAGTAGATCACAATTATTATTAATACGGATCAGTAACATGAACTTTTAATTCATAAGTTTCACCGATTTCACCTTATAGCCGAAACTGTTATGAATGAGAGAATTACGGGTGAAAGCGAGGATTGAAATAAGGTAAAATCATTCGTTATCGCTTTCACCTGTCTTATTAAAATATCCCTTGAGCTAAAACAATTATCATTATAGCTAATCCGGATATGCTTATAGCAAATCCGCTTTCAGGTGTTAATGAGTGAACTGTGCGGATATAACACTTTGGCCGCCAGGTCTTAACACCTTAGTTCTCATGTGTTAATACTTGAGTTGTTGCATCTATATATCCAGCATCTTGGAGCTATATGTCCAACACCTTGGATATATAGCTCCAACAGTCGGTATGAATAAACTCAATAGGTGAAACCGGGAAAGTTCAGTTTCACCTGAATTTCTCCCTTGCTTTCACCCGCTGTTACCTTATTCATCGGCATTTAGAAAATTGGGTGAAACCGGTGAACCGCAATTATTTTACATAGTTGCATTTATGAAATGTCTTGCCTACGTAAATTACGTGGAGAGGCACCAAAAGATTTCTTGCAGAAATTAGAAAAATGGGGTAAAGATTCAAAGCCATATTTATAGCATATCTCCGAAATGCTACATTTAGAGTTGTTCAAGTCGTCCAGAATGCCCTCTTTACGTCTCGCCAGCATCCATTCATAAACAGGTTCATGAAAGACGTTATTGAAGATACGACGGAATGTACTAAGAGTATATCCGCCTAATTGAGCGAGTTCTTCTACTGTCTTTACTTTCTTATAGTTTTGAATAACGAAGTATTGGAAACTGTTTACATATTTAGAGAGTGGATGCACCAAGCTTGAAAGATCATAATCGGAATAATAATATCCCAATACAAATGCCAATTCTTTCCGTTTCAGAGACAGCAAGTCCCGGCAGACTTTATCTCCTTTCAGATAAGTGATAGACCCATTGAGAAAATAGTGCAATTCAGGTATTATTTTTAGTGGAGCATAAATAAGTGGAGGAGATACCTCTTTCATGATATGATTGAAACGAAAATCACAAAACAGTTCGGGCTGAATAAAACGATAATAAATACACTCGCATTCGGTCATAGCAAGCATCTCAAACATAGAGCCAATAGCCTGAAGGATAAATTCACCTCCCTTAAGCATTGTCCCCGCATATTCCTTACTATTAACCAGCATTTCTCCCTTTAGCAAAAAAAGGATAAGATTTTCTTCACACTTTTGAGCTGGTTTATGAAAACCACGCTGATAAATCACATGAGTAATAGCATTACTCACCGCTTTCGGACATATTTGACAATCCCAGGTTCCTTGACAAATAGATGGCATACGTTTGCTGTGTTTGCACTTATTTTATGTTAGCAGCAAAAATATATGAAAGTTTTCATATTGCCATAAAAAAAGAGAGAAAAGTGAAAAAGAGGTTAGGTAAGAGAAAAAAGGTATCCACTACAAAAATGTAAGTAACATATAGAATTAAAATTCCCAGTCTTTTTCTGGAGAAACTAGGCTATATTTTCTATCATAATTCCAAAACACAAGAAGAACCGATGTAACATACAAATTACATCGGTTCCATAGATTTAATCTTGTGTTAGTCAACAGTTGGAGTTACAGGATCTTCAGCATCCCAACCAGTAACAGTTGCAGTGATACCAACTTCTTGAGCACCAATAGGCAATGTTAGTTTATATAGTATTTTCTTTCCAAACGCCCATGCAGCAGTACTTGTCAAAGATACTTCCTTACTATTTTCAGCAATCTTACTTCCATCTTTCTCTACGGTATATTCTATAGATATTTTTGCATCAGTAAGAGCTTGCGGTATTAACATCAACGCATTACCTGCTTTTACAGCTGTCTTATCATCTGAAAAAGCCCCAAGTTCATATGCATAAGAGACACTTGTCTCTGTACCTGCAGTCCAAGTCCCTGCGTTAACACCTGCATATGTAAATGTTCCACTTCCCTTAATTCCAGTCAATTCCACTTTAGATATAGTATAGGTATAACCAGCCTCTTTTGTCACCTCGATATTTACTTGAGTCAATGCATGTTTAAAAGTTAAAGAAACATCTGTTGCTGCTTCATTTGTCTTCTTTTGAGCATTTGCCACAGATGCAATCACTAAATCCTTTTGAAGGGCAGCTGTATTTCCCACTGTATAAGTAAACTTAGGATATCCTTTATCAGTAGTACCATTCGGAGCTGTATATGTAACTCCGTCTTTTGGAGAGTATGCAAAGAATTGCAGATTTTCTGCAAGAGGCCAATAATATGGACCTCCAGATACCGTCCATTTAGAATCCGAATAAGTAGCAGAACCATTTATCCATGGTGTCGAAAGAGTCACCGTAGCACTCATCTCCTCTGCCTTCGTATTATACGCGTAAACCTGAAAGCCAGAACTCTTTAAACCGTCTATATCCAGTTCAGTAGCTCTAGTTACCGCCGTATTAAAATTAATTTCGGCCTTCTGTGAAGGGGCTTCAAACTCTTCATTCTGTGAGCAACCCGTAATTGCCAAAGCAGCTGTTACTGCCAATAAAATCTTCTTCATAACTGTATTTTTTTAAGTTTATAATATTGTTATATTTTGTTTATAGCATCTATTTCATTTCACGGGTAACTCAACATTATCTTCGGGTCCCCATCCATCAACATTGCCACCCATTCCTCCACCTCCATCAGGATTCGGTGGTGTTTCCGGCTTATCAACTTCAATCTTATCATCAGGCGGTAACTCAATCTCCGGTGGTGGGGTTGGTTTTCCATCTTCCCCTGTTCCAGCATTTTCAAGTGTACCTATTATTTCAGTAACATCAATTGTTGCTTCCTGAACTGTATTATCTGTTTTGATAAATTTCAATATTAATATTATAGCATCTTTCTCACTAGAAGTTTCCCTCTCTGATATTGACATTCGCGTCGGCATTGTCATTTCCTTTACTTGTTTGAAAGCGGTGAAAGATGCCGTTACCTTATTGTCTCCCTTCTTTACCTCAAAGTAGATAGGTTGTGAGCTACACACTCCACGACCTTTGCCTATACAGTAACAATCGGATAATCCATCAATGCTCCCTACCACTGTTGCAACATACTCCAAACCTTTAGCCTCTACTGCAAAAAAATATTTCTTCACTACAGATTCCATCTTCCAGTCTAAATGAAGCACTTCTTCACTCTTCTCTATTTTCAGCTCATCTATATTCAATACATACAACGAATCGGGTGACCAAACCATCTTTTCCATTCCTGCAATCCCCAAATCATTGCAATATTCTGTATAAGCTTCTATAGATTCATAGGACTCTTCTCCTCTAATTCGTATACGATCCGAGTTAAAGTTATAACCCATAGTTACTACCGAATACCGTCCCGGAGGAACTTTCATTTCTCCACCTCGTACCGAAAGGTATTTATCTACTTTCCTGCCTTCTCCGTTCTTCGGATAAAAAATCACCCGAACTCCCTCCGGCAGTTGATCTGTCATTCCATCCCAATCCAGCTTTATATCTACCCCACTTACGGGATAATCATCCAATATATCGCGACGGCTACACCCGGTCAGCATCAGCAGCGAGGACAAAAGCACAAGAAACCTGTATCTTGTATTTCGCATTGCGCCCTCCTATCTCTTTGTTGTTATCAACCATACCAAAGAAACTTTCGCCTTGGTAGGGCCAATAAAGTTATAACGCCCACTGTTTGTCCATATAATATCTCCCTCATAAGGAGTATATTTCTTATATTCTGTTGTCAAATACCCTATGCCAAGACTGAACTCTAGAGAAAAATGCCGTGCCAATTGCCGTGCATATCCATAAGTCACTCCGGCAGCTCCATAGTACTTACCCTGATACCCATCTCCACGTAACTGGAAATCGTATATTCCACCTTCAGCATAAAGTCCTATAAAATGTCCGGTCAGTCGGTTGCGTTTCTGCCGGTTTCCCAGCCAACAACGTCCTTCCATCCCTCCAGAAAGGAGCTGATAGCAGAAATCGTGTTTACTATTCAGCCACCACGGACATTTATATTCAGTATTCAAAGACCACCTCTTACCTATCGGAATTTCTACTTCTATATTCGGTGCCAATGCCAAATCATATAACAGATTATTCTTCACTGCAAGTACAGTTTGGCTTTTCACCGGCCCTTCTGTCTCCGATATATCGACCTCACAGGCCTGTTTTTCTTCACTTTCTCCCACAGACTTATCAGGTTGATCTTTCGGAAGCGCCTCTTCCTGATTTGAAACAAACAACCCGAAGACAGAAGATACCGGTTCAAAAGCCTCTTTACCTAATTTCGAAGTTTCTCCAACAATCGTAATAACCGATCGCCGCAGTTCCGGAAAAATATTGTGAACAATGTATCGGTAAGCAATTCCCCGATTCAATTTTCGCAACAGTCGCTTCCGTTTGTCGATATCATTCTTATGATAATCAATCAACATCAGCACTTCTTCCCGATCCGGCAAGTTGGAGTCGGATGCCACCAACTTACGAAACTCCGACCAATCCTCTCCCTCTGAAAAAAAATGAATCTTATCAACACTAACATCCGAATTATACCGTTGTAAGAATTCCTTTATCGAATCATTTCTTCGGGCAGCCAAACCTCTATTATAAGACTCATTGCCATCAGGAGAAACAAAAGTTTTCACATTAAGCGCAGTTACATATTTCGTACCCAAATTCCCGGAAAGCAAAGAATCCAAAGTTGCAATTGCCTGATTATTACTTTTATAACATGAATTCACTCCCGCATCATTCGCATCAAAATATATCATTACCCGCCGGATTGTATCATTCGCAACAGCGAAAAATGGAATCGAAGCATACCCACTTTCTGGAAGGCCTAATAAAACCATAAGAATAGCCAATATATAGATACCATGTTTCATTGTCGTTCGTTTCTGCTGACAAATATAGAAGTTAGAAAACAAACCGAATCATACTTTTAAAACAAAAATCAAGACATGAAAGATTCTGTGAAACGATTGAAACGATTTTGCAAGTTTTGAGAGTTTAAGGTCAATAATAAACAGAAAGAATGTCCTTGGTAACTCATCTGCGTGATAACACCGTACTTCTGTTCCGCCTGCATCAGCAGTTCACATTCATAGGAAGTTCTGACAAGCGGCTTTTCCACATACACATGGATGCCAAGCTTCATCGTCTCCATACAAATCGGGAAATAGCTATGATCGGGAGTCGCCAAGAATTTTCTACGAGATATTTTATCCCCACCCAAAAACTTCATTAAAGAACAACGGATCAATTTTGCATCAAGACTTCTTGTGACCACTTCACTCACCATTGAAGAAATCATGTATCAAAGTGGGTTTATGAATAGATCACATTTCTATAAGAAGTTTACAAAGCGGATAGGAGTGGCACCTAAAGACTACCGTTTGCATAATAAAAAAATAGGAAAGCTACAAAGGTCTCATATACTAGCAGCAATATCATTCCTGATCTGCTGAATTGCAAGAAGCAATCCAGGCAGATGCACTTTTACTATTTTAAAAATTTCTTCGGGGTCAATAGATAAATATTCATGAGAAATAATATTGCGCAGTCCAATGATGCTCCTCCATGGAGTACCGGCATAATTTATCAATAATTCATGATTAGTCAGATTATCTATATTCTTAACAGTCTCACCTATGGTTTGCAAACGCATACAAGTTGCATCAAAAATATCCATCTTATCAGGAGAAGCTAAGAAATCATTTACAGAAATGACACTACCACATCTTTCTATAGTTGTATTAATACGCTCTTCTACAAAAAGAAGCATATCCAATATGTCAGCATTAGATATAGATTGCATCTTTCTCTATATGATTGCGAAATAAACTACGCATAATTGCGGTTAAAGACACGACATCCACTTTTGCATTAAAACGCTCTTCTAATGACTCTTTTATTTCCATTCGAGTAAAATAATCCGGATCTTGAAGCTTTACACAAATATCAATATCACTATCCTCTTTCTGCTCACCACGAGCCACAGAACCAAAAAGTCCTAACTTTTCAATTCCATATCTCTCCCCAAATTCTTCCTTAAAATTCCGGAGAATAGCGATTATTTCATCTTTTGTTTTCAACTGACACTATTGTTATAATGCAAATATTAAAATTAATATTGGAATTAGCAAATTCTTAATCATATTTTGTGGTATCACTAATTAAAAAAAGATGCACAGGTCATCAAATTTTCATCGATCCCCTGTACACCTACTACTCTAAATTCTACTTCAAAACATAAATAGCCTAATTATGCTGCCGAATCCATTATTAACAATCATGTTAGTTTTATCCATCAAAAGTACAGAACATAATTACGTAAATAGTTCAGAAGTGCCCAGAACGCCATCATCATTGCCAATACAAACAAAACGACAAGTCCGATTGCCAAAGCAATCCAATGTTGTGAATGATCATCAGAATATTCTTTATGACCATCATTAAACTTGTATATTGTCCGCACTGTCTGCGCTCCTGCCAATAACCCGAACACTCCGGCAAAAATACCATTATGAATGTTTCCACCGCCACGAAGTGCCCGCTTATCAATTAAGAATTGAGGCGTCCTGCTCGCTACCACATACAAACCGGTAGCTATTAAAGTAGAAAACATCATACCGACTCCCATCATCCAATACATCAAGATACCCACAATGACACCTAACCAGATTAATTTCCTGGAACCATCAAAATGACGTTCTTCACCACTATTAATCACATCAGTCAATGAGTTTAAGCGTTCTATGACATCAGCGTCAGTAGGACACATACCGATAACCTGATCAATCAAAAGAACAGATTTCTTAATTTGCTTCATCTTTGTCGGCTTTCTGAATTCAAACCCTTTCGGTTCCAACTGCA
>NZ_EQ973357.1:288362-328192 GCF_000157055.1 Bacteroides sp. 2_2_4
TCCCACATAGACAGAAAAGTCACATTGCGGATAATCCTTATAGAAAGAAATAAGTCCCGAATTTACTTTCGAGCAGACTTTGACGGATGGATAAGCTTTCGCTTGCAACGTTTTCTCCACGTAAGTTCCTGAAAAGGGTTGGGGAGTAGTGATATTCATATTTACCGGGTTCTTCGCATTGGCGAAATCACGGTTGTAAGTGTAAATAGAATTAGTTTTATTCGGGGTAGTATCAAACCTGTAATAGTTTACTCCATTCAAAGTAATAAAACAGGTAGCATAAATCATGTTACCCGAAGCATAGAATAAAGTAAGGCGGTTATCCATACGCGCCACCTTAACCCTATATCCCGATTGAGAAAGGAGAAACATTTGCATAAGAGCTATTTCATCGGAATGAGTACTTCCACATAGTTCAGTAGCCACTTTCCTCGTCAACAGCAGATAACCATAGTCATTCAGGGCATTATCCTTTTTAAAAGCCAGACAGTCGTCTATCAAAGGCTGATAGTTGCTACGCGATAACGTCTCCCATCCGGCAGAAATATCTTTCTCTGCAATCCCTTTTAAAGTGAGCCGGTTCTTCAATGAAGCATTGACAACACAATCTTTACTGTAGAACGAAAACTCTACACCGGAAAGTGAGCGTTTGGCCGGAACGGTTTCTTCAGGCTTCACTTCCGGTTTTATTTCAGGGAGCACCGCAAAATCCTTTTCCGGTTCTACAGCCACATCTTTACCTCCCGGTACAACCGGAACCTGTGTTTTCCCCTTTGAAGGAGAAAATGTCGCACTTGGAGTCACTGTCGGAATGGGGAGTCGTGTCACCTCCCCTACTTTAACCTCTTGCGGTTTTGTTGCCGGCTTCTTATGGTCAAAGCTGACCGGTTTTACAGGCTCCGGCCTTTGAGGACGTGCCACCGGCTTCTGCAAGTCATACTCTTTCCAGGTTTCTTTCAGAAATTCGGCAAATTCCTTATTCTGTTCGCTCACAAAATCATCAAACTCTTTTTGCTGCTGCTTCACAAAATCGTCAAACTCCTTCATGTCTTTATCTATTTGCGCAAAAAGACTAAACGGCAAACACAATGAAAAAACTACCATAGATAGTATTCGTATCCTATTTTTCCTCATTTCCTTATTATATTTTGTTGTTCTGTTATCTGCCAATCCACATACAGCTTATTATTCCGTATATCTTTGATAAAGGGGGAAATAGACAAGACAGCGACAACCTTCTCCCGATACAAACCACAACCGGAATCAGTGCCGCCATTGAAACGATCGTCCACCTGCTTGACATTTACATCAGAAAACGGATATAACAACAACGCCTTCACTAAAGAAGACATATAGGCATTCCAAAAGGCATTCCTCATATCCATCTTCTCCAGTCCGCCCTGACCTCCGAAACCGACATCTTCATACCAACAGTCTTCTTGTGAAGAACAAATTTCAACTCCGTTCATATATGAAATTATTTGAGGAGACGACTGTGTTCCCTTAAGCTGAAACCATGACTGGTCTGATTGCTCCCTACAACTATCCGATTCCAACAATAAATTGAATTTCACCTCTTCTTCCTCAACCCTTTCTTTCGTAAACAAAAGCATCAACTCACTAATGGAATGATAAGAAAAATCGCAACTATCATTCGATGGAGTAAAAGATACCTCCAGAAATTTCTCTCCAAATATAGAAGTATATTCATGCTCAATCCGGTAGGAAACATGTTGAACGGGATGTTCGATCACTCCCAATACAAGCATTTTGTCTCTTTGGTCTTCGTATGTATTACTGGCAGTCTCCATGGTGGAAAAAACGTCCGAGAGAAGTCTCAATTGTACCCCTTGCTGCAATGAATACAGATAAGCCGCTCTTTGCAAAGCAAGCATCCTTGCAGCTTCGGATTTCATACAAGGATCAGATATACCAACTACCCGGCCTTTCCGTTGAGAAGCAAACACCCATTCCGGCAAAGTCTCCCGCTGTCCCGGTCTCCAGTCATAAGATTGGTTATAAACTGTATCAACAGGCATTGCCTGTGAAAACACATCAATACCGGGAGACAAAAGCAACTGGATAATAAAAATAACTACCCAATTATATCTTATATCCGACAAATTAAGTTTCATCATTCAATCTTCAAATAGTTGGGTAGTTATTAAAGAGATCATTACTATCCTCTGTGTTCTAAACAAGCTGATTATTGGGCGTTTTTACTCATTTCTTCTTCAAATACCTTTTTGAACTTTTCATATTCAAAGTCAATGCGCAATTTGTCATCATTCTTAATACGATTTGCCATAGCATTCATGATTTCCTCTCCTGCCAGTTCAAGAGAGACATATACTTTGTATTTACCATCAGGAGTCTTCATGGTTTTTTCACAAATTACACGCGTACCGCTCAATTCCTGTTCCACTACCGTACGGGTCAATGATTGATAACGACTTTTGCTTTCATCATTTTCACCTTGCTGATAAGAGGAAACATAACTATCGGTTACCGATTTCACTTTTGCATTGATAGCAGTAGCAATTTCAGCCCGGGCCTCCGTCATCGCTTTTTTCTTTGCAATAGACATATCCGTAGAAAGTCCCATCGAACTAGCTCTAAAATACTCTTTGTTCGTTTGAAATTCCGGTCCCGAACAAGGAACATTAATTTCTACGTCCTGTTGCACTGCCGGTTGCTGCACTGTTTGTGTTACAGGTTTTGAACTACCGCAACTTGTCATAACAGCAATGGTTAGCAATGCTGTTCCCAATAAATTAATTCTTTTCATTTCAAGTCTTTTTTAATGTTAATATATGATTCATTTCAAGCCTCTCAACTTCACTATATTATTTTTGAAATCCTTCAATTGCAGCAGTGCCACAGATTGCAACTTACTTACCTCAATAACCATCTCCGTAGGCAGATCAGGCACAATGAGCGCAGTGACTCTGCGGTCATTGAACTTAGAACCCAGTTTGACACTGACAATCGGAGATTCTTCACCTTTTTCGTTTATAACCGTCAGATTTCCACTATATAAGTCCACTTCGCAATCGTCAGCATTTGTATTCACAATCTTAAGATGTATCCTCGATTTGTCTCCTAAAGTTGCAAGTTTGTCAAATTCAACAAAGACACCATCCAACCATTCAACCCGAATTGCCTTTTGATTCTCTGGTTTGGCGGACTTAACCGGAACCAAAGGAGCAGGAATAACTTCCGGCACCACAACAGGGACAGATATAACCGGATCAGCTTCTTTTTCCGGTACGGAAGCACCGACTATCGGAACAGGAACATCCGGCAACATCTTCTGTCTTTCCGGAATCTTTCCGGTTCTGTCGAATGTTATTTTCTTCAATTCACGTGCAAACTCCCGGTTCAACCGTTTTATCAATTCACGCGCCGCCATATTCTTGCCTTGAGAAGCGGACTTATTTTCAGGTACTAATGTCCGTTCATCATTAATAGAATAATTCAATAGGATTTGCCCCGTCCGGTTATTTTCTATTTTAATCCCCAACGTAGAAAAGAATTCGATGAAGTTGTACAGTTCACCCGGAACGGTATTGCCTTTACGACACTTATTATCCAATGTAACGATAATGTCGGCTTCAGAAGGAGATGCAACTACGTTAAAGAAATGATTGTTCAGCAAACTCTTCACAGTTCGTTCCACCGCCTCTATATCGCTCTGCGCACTTCTAACATAAGCTGAAGTCTGTGTCTGCACCGTGTTGATAGTCAACGTTGCTCCGGGAAGAGAAGAAAGCATTTGCTTGAATAAAGCTGCATAACTTCCCTTCCGGAACAAGCTGAACACATCATCAATTAATGAAATTCCAATTTCCTGCTGTGCCTGTTTAGAAGTAATATTGCGCACATAAAGAGCGGCAACTCCCGATTCGTTGGTGGGAGACATGGAAGACAAATCTCCCGCCCCGGAAACAAACTCGGCTTTCAACCGGATATTCCTTAACGGATTTCCATTACGGTAAACACCTATAGCAATAGGCTCCCTTATACCTTGAAACGGCGTGACTGAAACGGTTACCGGATTCAGAACAATCGTTATTCCATCAAATACTCCAGCCAAAGCCGCATATAGTTCAGTCGCCAGATTAATTGTCTTTCCTTCGTAAGAGCAGAACAATTCCTGATTAAGTACCGGGCGTATAGCCTCCATTCCATTCGAGAATAATTCAATGGCAGTCATTAAATCTCCCTGTTGTAAGGTAATGTGTCCCTTATACCAGAAATCGAAGCCGTTACGGATTGCCTTCTGACGACGTGCTGCCACCAAAGCCGCATAATCATCCTTATTCAGTTCATAATAAACCCAATACTCATTGTCACTTCGCCAGGAATCCACCAGACGAAAGTTCTCTATTTCCGCCCGGGCTTCTGTACGAATACTTTCTGCGAAGGTTTGTTTCACATTACCATCGTCCTCCAACGTATTCAACAAAGAATTGGCGGCAATCACCACTTGAATTTCAGATACAAGATCAGACAAAGCGTTTTGCTTTGCCTTTTGCTGATAATCTCCTTCCGATATTTCAGCCATTCCTATTCCGATGTAACTTAAACCACTAACAGGATGCTGTTTCACCCAGTCAGGACGGTTCGTTTGTTGACCGGAAAGCGGAAAGCAAAACCATGAAATCACAAGAATAAATAAAAACCAATGTTTCATACGTCCTTGATTTATTGAATAGTCAAATAGATGGTACTTCCATCCACTCTATGTTCACTATCTATTCCGGAATCATTCAGATAATTAACCAGATTATCCGCAAACGTGATGCAATCCATCGGCAAGCCGTCGCTGTCCTTTGCAGGAATCTGTATCGAATCAAATATCAGACTATCGTCCACAGCACCTTGAATATGGTAGCGTCCTCCCTGGGCATTTTTTCGTACCCAATTGCGTATATGCGCCGAAAGAGTAGTACTACCGTTTATCCGGCTATTCATCGTATTGATAGCATTATCTGAGAGACTAACCCGAAGAACAACCGTATTCCCCTGTTGAACTTTCCTGGCAAACTCTTTCGAGATATCTTTCAGAAAACCATCCAGAACATCTTGTGCCGCATATGCGCATAACTTATCCACGTCCGTCGTCCTAAAGCGGTTCGTCCAGCTTTTCCGGCTAGCCAAATCTACTCCGGTAGCCGTTTCACGAGCAGTCATAATCAATGAGACTCTACTTCCCGAAGCTGCAGATATGTCTTTTTGTAAATCAACAATCACATAGACGTCCGCTCCCGAATTCATCAACAACTGCTTATCATTGGAATCAGCATTCTTACTTTCCCATTCGGAAGCACGCAAAGTTCCTGACTGTTTTCCCTCGGCAGCCACTGTCTTCACGCCAAGCTTAACAAATCCCTCCTTTACCGTACTTACGGCTATACGAAGATCAAAATCATTCTTCAGAATATCAGCGTATGAGCTTCGGTCATTGCTTTTATAGGGGACTACCATGATTGTCGGCAAAGCAATTTGTTGCCGGGTTTCCTCCATCGACATTTCTTCCTGGGGTCTCGTCATCAATTTGTTCCGTATCAAGTCTTTTTTAAGCGCACCTAATAAGATTTGAGCCGTTACTGTACCATTGTATAGCTTGGAAGATTGCCGTACCGGATCTCCTACCGTTTCATAGTTCTTCACAAAGAGCATATAACGTGAACTGAAAAACTGATTCATATAGTAAGAATCTTCTTTCCCGACGAGCGGCTGTCCGTTTTCCACTCCGTCAATGCCGTTGAGAAATATAGCATTAAAGATTGACTTCAATGCCATATTATATACATCTTTCTTTTTTTCGGCTGTTCCGGAAGCGGTGATAACGGCTATGTTATCATCTGCCTTCACACAAGTTACGTCATTGGAGTATGACTCCTGTGCCATGAAATGAATAGTGTATACAACTAGCAGGCTCAAAAGCAGTATTCGTAACTTCATCATAGTCCAAGTCCGCCTAAAAAGGTATTTTTTCGAGAAAGAATAATCAATTTCTTTTCTTCTTTCGATGCTTTCATTATCTCCTCACCGCCTTTGCTCACGGTACATAAAGAACGCGTTCCGCTCAATACTTCTTTCACATTCAAACGTCCGACTTCTTTCAATGACAGTTCTCCGGCAATATCCATCTCTATGTAAACGATAAATTTCTGGCCTTTTTGTACCCCTCTCTTGGTTCCAAGATCGATATATACAGTTTGTGCTTTATCTTTTTTGGTACTCTCAATCTGTACAATCGTTCCTTTCATTTTGAAATACTCGTCAACAAAATCGTCCATGCTTATTACTACATAATCCAAAGTCTTAATGATAGCTTCATCAGGAGTATCGCCAATATTCCCGGTCAACCCCTCGTGAGTGAATGTCTGGGTTCCTTTGAGTGTACCGTTAGAAGGGTCTACTATTTTCAACGTGTAAGAAACACTCCCCTGATAATAGGTCTTCCCTTTACTATCTGTTTTTTTAACTCCCTGCATACTGGTAATATTTCCCTGAATAAGATATTGGGCGCCTAACGTCGTCATGACCTCGCTTCTGCAAACGGCATCTCCCATAGCAGAAGCCTCTTGGCGTCTTTTCGCTTCAGTCTTCAATGCTTCATTAGAATCAACATCAATAAGTTCTACACGATCCATCTTCTGGATACCTTCTATTACTTTATTACGCAATGCTTCCGCCAAAATATTACTGATAGTACTGGGACGCGAGAAATAATCAATATAGACTCTTTCTTTACCGTTTTCATCGGTTTGTGCATAGCCTAACATTGGAATTAGGCAAATAGAGAACAATAGTAAAATCTTCTTCATGTCTGTTTATTATTTATTATTAATGCTATGTTTGTTTTTTAGTGCAATATCTCGCTCTTTTAATACAATATAGAATGTTCTTTTTTCAATAATGATTTACTGTTATGAATGATTGTGTTTTCTCTGACTGCAAAGTTAAGCACACATTAAGGTGTATTGTATACACAATATTTACTACAACCATCCGTTAAACGAATAGTTATCTCCAAATATCAATGAGAAAAGGGAAAAGAGTGGTATGTTCAATAAAACGAGGTCGTTTTCCCGTCTCCAAGCTATTTGCACCATCGCATTTTCCACAGTTCTCTCGAATAAGTATAAAATAGCATTTGTTATATCCACTAAAATTGTTACATTTGTCCAATAATAAATTGCTTCCCAATAACAAGATACATGGAAACAGATTTAAAGAAGATAGTAGGACATCGGCTGCAAATGCTTCGTATGGAAAAGAATCTTACACAAGAACAAATGGGAGAAAAGTTGAACTTATCAACAAGTGCCTATTGTAAGATTGAATATGGTGAAACTGACCTCACGTTAACCAGGCTGAATAAAATAGCAGAGGTACTAAATATGTCTGCATTAGAACTATTTAATAAAATAGACGGGAATGTGTATGTCAATAATTCCGGTACTATCGGAACTAATATTGGAGTCGCTAAAGACTGTAGTAGCGTGCATATCGAAGCGGCAGATGATCTTCGTGAGCTAATAAAAGCAAACAGTCGGCTCCTTGACATGTTATATAAACGTATAGAGCTTTTAGAAAATAAAGTGCTCTTATAGTGATTATACGCCTAGAGAAATCTCATCAAGGTTTAAAATAGCAGAACATACCGGTCATCGAGTTCGAACAGATAAAGGTGCTCATAAACGTTCTGCATTGAATATATACGAAAAGAAGGCTGCAACTTCGTAAAAGATTGCAGCCCGTTTTTTTATTGGGTAACCTCTATACCCAAACTCTTATAAGAGTCTACGCAAAAATATCGCTTCGTAGAATATAACCGATTACATCTCCCTTATGTACAGTCGCACCTTGCTGTGCACATATCTCCACCACACGTCCGGTAAATCCGGTTAGAATCTTTTCATATTCCCCCCACGGAGTGGAAAGATAACAAAAGACTTCGTCATGCTGATATTTACGCCCGATGAATGGAGCAATGGATGGTCCCTCTACGGAAACTTCCCAAAGTACCTGTCCGTTATCAGGGGCAATAACCGGATCTGCCTTGGCACGTTTCAACTTCTTAATTTCCTCTTCCGAATACCCGTTCTTTGCCATTGCCGCATCCTTAGCATGTTGCAACTCTTCCTCAAAACGCTTTTTGGCAACCCCGGACTTATAATCACGATACTGGCGATCGTGCATAGCCAGTTCAAAAAGTTCTTCGTCATCCTCTCCATATTCCCAGCCATTTTCATCCATTTCCTTTCGATATTCATCCAAAGCATCCGGATAATTCAATTGCGGGTCGGTATCGACAAATTCATATCCTTTAGATTTCGCCAACTCTATAATCTCCGGTGCAAGCGTACCAGGAAGACGTCCACTTTTACCCAGAATCATATCCCAAGTATGGTTATCTATCATTGTCCAACGTTCTTCCCCTTTTACCTGCTGCATAAGATTCATTAATGCAACATTTTTCACATACTGGCTGAAAGGAGTCACCAAAGGAGGATAACCCAGCCTGGGCCATACATATTCCACTTCATCAAAAAGCATCACAAGCAGATCATCCAGACTAAGTTCCGGCTCATTCTTACTCCTTAATATCATATTGATGCCGGAATGCACTCCTTTCAGGTCTGCCATCATGGAACCCATCATGCCACCCGGCAAACCACATTTCAATAAAAGCGAAGACATATATTTGTTGGTAGGATCCATGAAGTAACCCAGAAAGTCATCAATGAATTCCTGCGTCATCGCACGAGCCTTCATATATGCTTTCATATTAATATCCGGAACCTGAAAACCTAAATCTTTCAACATAGCCTGCACAGAGATTACGTCCGGATGCACTTTGCCCCAAGACATCGGTTCCATAGCCACATCAATGATGTCCGCACCATTTTCACAAACCTCAAGGATAGAAGCCATAGACAATCCCGGTCCGCTATGACCATGATATTGAATCAATATATCCGGATGTTTCTCCTTGATAGTCCTGACCAATTCTCCTAACATACCCGGACGACCGATACCCGCCATATCCTTCAAGCATATTTCAGGTGCACCGGCCTCAATCAGTTGATCAGCAATTCGAGCATAATACTCAACAGTGTGTACGGGAGAATAGGTGATACAAAGAGTTGCCTGCGGAATCATACCTGCTTCCAAAGCATATTTAATAGAAGGAATGATGTTTCTCGTCTCATTCAGTCCACAGAAAATGCGTGTGATGTCCACTCCTTGCGCATGCTTGACTTTATACATCAATTTACGTACGTCTGCCGGAACCGGATACATGCGCAACGCATTCAATCCGCGATCGAGCATATGCGTTTGAATACCCGCTTCTTTAAAAGGTGCGGTAAAAGCACGGACAGCCTTATTAGGATTTTCGCCGTACAACAGATTCACTTGCTCAAAAGCACCGCCATTCGTTTCAACTCTGGCAAAACAGCCCATCTCAATAATCAAAGGAGCGATACGGACAAGCTGATCAACCCGAGGTTGATATTTACCGGAAGATTGCCACATGTCCCGATAAACAAGACTGAATTTAATTTCCTTTTTCATCATAGCCAATAATAAGTGATTTTTTCTTCGGTTAACTTCACATATACAAATATAAAGGTTTAAACTGACATATAGTCAAACAATCACCTTAAAAAATAGATATAAAGAGATGTTTAATATCATAATGCAAGAAAACCACCTCTATATAGATCCATTCACTATAAATAACAAATCAAATTGTTTTATGTTCGTACATATATCATTCCTTTAAGATTGCCAAATACTTCATCACCTTCATTCATTGACGTTTAACGGCTTCTGAAGCTATACCAGAAAGTTTATTTATACCAAAGTTTGTACAAAAGCAAATCGCTTCTCAAAATCATCAGTAGGTATAAACAAACCAAGATAACCATCAGGCATAATCCACTTGTCAAGGGCTTTATTATACTCAAAATTACTATTACAATAATTAATATAAGATGCAATATTGACTGAATCATTAAAATAAAGATTTCATCATTTTTTTATTGTTATTACTCTGGTAAATAATGGTATTAGTGAGAACCTAAAATCGTAAATTGTAAAGCGCAAATACACAGCAACATACAAGTATATATTTTCCTTTAAAAGGAACACCTCGTTGGTTTTAAAGGAACGATGCCTTGGTTTTAAACCAACGGGGCGTTCCTTTTAAACCAACAAAGCACTTATTTTAAGTGCTCATTTCACGAGCCCTTCGAAATACAATGAAACATATTCAAGAAGGCTTGCATTTCTTTTCATTACTTACCATAAATGTGCCATGTTTTATCCATTAGAAGTACGTCGTGTCCGATAACAGTAAAAATTAGTGAAAGAATTTAAAAGAGAAACAAATACAACAGAATTATTTGGAAAGAATCAGTTGAACACTTACATTTGTCATGTGATTTTTTTCATAGTATTAGATTTAAGGTTAACAAAGGTTGGAGCAAGGCGTTGCTCCTTTTTTTATGTCTATATGTGAGATTAGTTCATGTGAGTTAATTCAATAATTGGTACATTCCTCCTGCCAATACACGAATCACCCCTTTCATTTCCAGTTCAAACAGTAGGGCAGTCATCTTATTTACGGGAATATCTGCTTCTACCACAAGAGAATTGATTTGCAGATTTCCCAGTTTCTCCAAAATAGCAACTATCTTCTGCTCTTCTTCAGACAATTCGATAAAAAGACTACGTTGCACACTTACCTTTTCCGAAAGAGTCGTCTGCATATTCCAGCCCATAGCCTGCACAAAATCCTCGGCAGATAATAACAGGGATGCTTTATTATCCCTAATCAACCGATTGCATCCTTTTGAATATTCATCACTCATGCGACCTGGGAAAGCGAAACAATCGCGATGATAACCTTCAGCAAGTTCGGCCGTAATCAATGAACCTCCCTTTTCTGCCGACTCAATGACGATGGTAGCATCACACATGCCGGCAACAATACGGTTTCGACTGATAAAGTTATGACGATCGGGATTCGTTCCGGACAGAAATTCGGTCAGTAATCCCCCTTTTTCAAGCATGTCAACAGCTGTTTTCCGATGGACATAAGGATAAATACGATCCAAGCCATGAGCTAAAACACCTACCGTAGGTAATTCATTAGCCAAAGCTTCACGATGCGCATGAATATCGATTCCATAAGCAAGGCCGCTAACTACAAGTACATCAGGACAAACTGCTTTCAGATCCCGCAGAAAAGAGGCGCAGATTTGTGTCCCATAATCAGTAGCATTACGGGTTCCTACCATATTCAGGATATGAAGGGAATTTAGATCAGCATTTCCTTTAAAGAAAAGAACGACAGGAGCATCTTCACATTCCCGCAAACGGGAAGGATAAGCCTCATCATGAAAGGACAGACAGGCGATCCGATTCTTCCGGATAAATTCATATTCCTGTTCGGCACGGATCACAGCTTGCGGACAATCCAACGCATCTACCACCCGTTGACTCACTTCAGGAATACGTTCCGGTATTTCTTTACGCAGACGGAAGATATCAACAGCATTATTCATTCCGTCTATCAGATGTTTCGCCCCTATGTGCCCGATACCGGGCACCATTGTCAGGGCGATACTATAAATCTGTTCTTCCTCGGAACTGCTCATTTCAGGTAAGGGACAAAGACGCTATCGAATAATTCGCTGTCACTCAAACGTCCGTTTACCACACATACCGTTTCAACAGTGGATTTCACTACTACTTTATTATCACTCTTACGGAAAATATCCTGATAGAATACATATTTGATACCTTCCTTCTTCATATAGAGTTTAGAGACAAACTCGTCTCCGCTTTTCAACGGCGTTTTGAATGCCATATTAATGCGTGCCACTACCGGATCGACTCCCTGTTCGTGGAGTGCAGCAAAACTGATGCCTACCGACGTCAGAAACTCATGGCGGGTATGTTCCAAATAATGCTGATAGTTCGCATTATTAACAATCCCTTGAAGGTCGCACTCGTAATCACGCACCTTCATTTCCAATTCATAGATATAGTTCATCAATTAAAAATTAAAAATTGAAGATTAAAAATTAAAAGTTGAGAAATAGCAGTTAGCCTCTTTTTTGCTCAATATCGAGTCCTTTGAACTTCTTCAGTTCTTCGGTTGATACCAGTTTATACAGCTTGTCACTAGGGCGTATCTTATCTGATTTCATGGAGAAGTGCTGGCCTTTCTTCACAGTCTGCACGGATTCCAAGTCAACACGGGCTTCTTCCAAAGTCATGAATAGAGCACCTGTGGTCGGTCCGGTAATGAGAAGTTTATCGCCTACGCTAACTTCCGCAGCCTCTACCAGAAATTCGGAAACTCCAATGTTAGAGAAGTATTTGATACCTTTACCTACATATATCTTACGTTCCGTAGCTGCCGAGCCATAGTTTCTGGTCCATTCGCCTAAACGTTGTCCCAAATAATAGCCATCCCAAAAGCCGCGGTTGAATACTGTTTTCAGACGTTCGTCCCAAGCTGCAATCTTTTCATCGGTAAATGTTCCTTCCAGATAAGCTTTGATAGCCTCTTTGTAACATTCTACCACTGTACGTACATATTCAGGTCCACGGGCACGGCCTTCAATTTTGAATACACGCACACCGGCATCCAACATCTTATTCATAAAGTGGATGGTCTTCAAATCTTTCGGTGACATGATATATTCGTTATCAATATCCAGTTCCACATCCGTCTCTTTGTCACGGACTGTATAGGAACGGCGACACACCTGCATACAAGCGCCGCGGTTGGCAGAATGGTTCATCTCATGCAAAGAGAGGTAACATTTACCCGATACAGCCATACAAAGCGCACCGTGACAGAACATCTCAATGCGAATCTGTTCACCACTCGGACCACAAATATGTTCTTCCTGAATCTGGCGATAGATTTCGGCTACCTGCTCCAGATTCAACTCACGGGCCAATACTACCACATCTGCAAATTGTGCGTAGAATTTTAAAGCCTCTGCATTGGAGATGTTCAGTTGAGTGGAAAGGTGTACCTCCTGCCCTATCTGACGGGCATAGTTCATCACCGCCACATCAGCTGCAATCACCGCAGAGATTCCGGCTTCCTTGGCTGCATCGACAATGGTATGCATCAATGGAATATCTTTATCATAGATAATCGTGTTGACCGTCAAGTAGCTTTTCATCCCGTGTTCATCACACGTACGGGCGATCTCCCGCAAATCATCAATCGTAAACGTATTGGCCGAACGGGCACGCATGTTCAGGTTTTCTATACCGAAATAGATAGAATCGGCACCTGCCTGAATAGCCGCAGCAAGAGATTCGCGCGAACCGACAGGAGCCATTATTTCAAAATCTTTCAAACTAAGACTCATAGAATATATACTTATTTGTATCAGTTAAGCAAATGAATGCGTACAAAGGTAGGCTTTTTTCCGTATTTTTGCAGCGAAAACAAGAAGTTACTTCAATCATAAACAGTAAATATCAGATTCATATATGAAGATAGGCCAAATAGATTTGGGTAAATATCCCATCTTACTTGCTCCGATGGAGGATGTGACCGATCCGGCTTTCCGCCTGATGTGCAAGAGGTTCGGAGCAGATATGGCATACACCGAATTTGTGTCGAGCGATGCGCTGATTCGCGCTGTCAGCAAGACTGCGCAGAAACTAAGTATCAGTGATGCCGAACGTCCCGTTGCCATCCAGATATACGGGAAAGATACGGAAACGATGGTGGAAGCTGCCAAGATTGTGGAACAGGCACAACCTGATATTCTGGATATCAATTTCGGATGCCCGGTAAAAAGAGTAGCCGGAAAAGGAGCAGGAGCAGGTATGTTACAGAATATCCCCAAGATGCTGGAGATCACCCGTGCGGTAGTAGATGCGGTGAAAATCCCCGTAACGGTCAAGACCCGCCTGGGATGGGATGCTAACAACAAAGTAATTGTAGAGCTAGCAGAACAGCTACAGGATTGTGGTATTGCTGCACTGACTATACATGGCCGCACCCGTGCACAAATGTATACCGGAGAAGCAGACTGGACATTAATAGGCGAAGTGAAGAATAATCCACGGATGCATATTCCTATTATCGGTAATGGTGACGTGACGACGCCTGAACGCTGCAAAGAGTGTTTTGACCGTTATGGAGTAGATGCTGTCATGATTGGTCGTGCCAGCTTTGGTCGTCCATGGATATTCAAAGAAGTGAAACACTATCTGGAGACTGGTGAAGAATTACCACCGCTAAGTTTCGACTGGTGCATGGAAGTGCTTCGCCAGGAAGTGGTCGACAGCGTAAATCTACTTGATGAGCGCAGAGGTATTCTGCACGTACGTCGTCATCTGGCTGCGAGCCCATTATTCAAAGGAATCCCTAATTTCCGTAATACGCGTATTGCCATGTTACGGGCAGAAACAAAGGAAGAGCTTTTCCGCATATTTGAAGAAATCACTTCCCAACGTAAAGAGAATCCGGAAGTTTAATCTACTATAGATCATAATCTTCATCCGCAAACTCTGATTCCTGCGGATGGAGATTACCTGTTTCAAAATACAGAAGTATATTCCAATTTTCTACTTAAACATCGGTTGTGCAAACCACTTCTTAAACATCCAGGTCACAACCACATACAATAGGAATGCAGAGAAAAACCCTACAATGGCATCAATCACATAATGTGCCTGAATATATACGGTAGCCCCGCAAAGCAACATATAGAAAGGTATCAGACAAGCAAACAATTTCTTGCTGCCACGCCATGCCATAATCATCAAAATAGTAGAAATACCGACGTGTGAACTGGGGAATGCTGCCGTAGGACGTTCGCCTACCTGCTGTGAGCCTTCCACTAAGCTATAAAAGAATCCATGCTGATAACCCGGTCCGGGAAGTAATTCCTGATTATGATTGAAATAGTCACCGATAGCAGGGAAAATACCTTTAGATACATTATCAATCCCGATGGCAGGGAAATAGAATTGAGGCCCCGCGACAGGAACGAATATATAAATCAGATAATAGATAAAGAAGGAAGTGACGAGAACAAAAGACATCTTTTCGAACCACTCAAACTTATAAATGAAATAAAACAATGCCACAATCAGCATCATCGGATAATAAAAGAAATATCCCATATTAAATGCTTCACTGACGATAAGGTGCGGAAACGTATGGCAAAACCAGATAGCAGGCTGACCATTGAAAATAAACTCCTCGGCAGTTGCAAATACATGGTCTAAATTCGGAAAGAAACGATTGAACTCGAAAGTATCCGGATACCAGTAAGACAATAGACTCATCTGGATAACAATGCGCACAAACGCTGAAAACTTACAGGGGGCAAGACGATAAAGATACATCAACAAAAAGGTCATCGCCGCGATCATAGCCCTATCCAGCAACATGTGCCATGGATGATCCATTCGCTGAAACAGGAATAGAATCAATATGGAAGTCAACAGATTATAAATCAGTGTAATCTTTTCCACAGCAAACAACCCTTTCCGGGTTTCTATGCGCTTAAATAAGTCTAAAGCCATCCTTCATTTTTATACCAGGCAATGGTTTCACGAACTCCCTTTTCCAAATCATATTCGGGTACATACCCAAGTTCTTTCATTACCGGGGATATGTCGCATTGCCAGTTGCGTTGTTTCATTATCTTATATTTATCCGAATTCAGGGTACTGCTCCTCCCGGAACGTGTAGCAATGAATTCAGCGAACAAAGATATAACTTTTAGCACAATTAATGGACATTTCAAGTGAAGAACAAACGGATTGCCCAATTCTTTTTGTATCAGATCCGAAAAGGCACGACTTTTATAGATTTTCCCATCTGTCAGGAAATACGCCTTTTGAACCACTTTTTTCTCCATTCCCAGAAAAATCGCCTGCACAATGTCCTTCACATAAACAAAAGTCAAGTCCTGGCGTCGAAAACCGACCGAAAAGTCTACATGCTTCTGAATGGACTTGGCCATCAGGAAATAGTCTGACTCACGGGGACCATAGACTCCCGTAGGACGATAAATGACATAAGGAAAACCGGGAATACTCTGAATATATAATTCCGCTTTCAATTTACTCAATCCATAAGCCGTATTAGGCATCGGAGTATCTTCTCCGCTTATCGGAGTATAATCCTTCTCACGTACAGGTCCGAATACACTCAACGTGCTAATATATATAAACTGCTTCGGAACCATATTCAATTCCTTCAGCGTGTCTATAAAATATTTAGTCTGAAGATAATTCACATAATCAAAGGTCTTTTTATCAGAACACTTTGTCACACCGGCGCAATGGATGATATAATCAAATTTGCTGTAAGTACCTTTATGCCCGGAGAGTTGGGCGCGAAGCTCATTGGGATGTGCAAAGTCCAGTTCCAGAAAGTGAATTTTCCGGTTCTTTAAATACCGCTTGCTACTCGTGGGGCGAATTCCGGCCCACACACCAAACTTTCGTTTCAACGCTTCCTCCACGATGAAACTTCCTATAAAACCACTTGCACCTGTAATTAAAACACTCTCCATTATTACTTCCCTGGTTCTACATGAATATTGATTCAAAAAATATGATGCCACAAAGATACGATAAATATAAAATAAAAGCCATTTTGCTTTTCTCAATTATTATTTGTTTATTTGCAACGCGATTTATTTACTATTCAACACTTTTAAAGCACGTGGAAGATAAGGCCGATTTTGATTTTCTTTTTAAAGAGTACTATCCTCAACTTTATTATTACGCATTTCATTTGATTAATAATATGGAGGCTAGCAAAGATATCGTCAGCGACGCCTTCGAATTTATTTGGGCCAATTATGCTAAAATAGATAAAGCCACAGCTAAATCTTATCTATATGTCTACGTTCGCAACAAAAGCATTGATTTCCTGCGGCATCAGAATACACACGAACAATACGTACAAATCTATTCCGAACTGACCAAAAGTTATGTTGAGACGGAGTATCAGGAGCAGGATGAAAGAATGATACATATCAGTAAGGCGATGGAAAAACTGACTCCACATACCAGGCATATTTTAGAAGAATGTTATATTCAACGCAAAAAATATCAGGAAGTGGCAGAGGAATTAAATATTAGTGTCAGTGCAGTCAGGAAGCATATTGTGAAAGCATTACAGGTGATACGTGAAGAATGTGCAAAAAAATCATAAAGCAGGTGTCTTTATTTTATGATTAAACGTAATATAAATAAGTATGATACAGTCGAACAGTGATGAATAAAGATATTGACAATATAGATAGTACAGATAAATCTGTAGAGAAGGCACTCGACATTATGGAGAGCTCTTCAGAAATAAACGTCGAACAACTGCAGGAAATGCTTAAAGATGAAGAAACCCTGCAGGCTTGTCGCGACATCATGGATAGCAGCCTCTTCCTACAACAAAAAAGTGGAATGGAACTACCCAATATAGAGATGGAGCTAGAACGATTCAAGAAAAAACAATACACGGCAAGAATGCGTTCCAACTTCTGGAAAGTAAGTATGGGAATAGCCGCCATGATTGCCGTTCTATTTGGAACTTACTATCTTATCAATACCCTGACGACCCCTGCCCTGGAACCAATCACAGTATTTACTGCTGATGCTGCCCCTCAACATATCACTCTGCAAAAAGATAACGGAGAAAAGATTGTATTAGACGAACCGCAATCAAACAATCAAACCTTACCACAGAAAATGATCTCAAAGTCCGAAAAGAAAGAATTGGATTACAGGCAAGTCATTTCAACGACCACTCAAACACATGTACTCACTGTTCCACGCGGTGAAAGTTTCAAGGTAGTGTTATGTGACGGCACGGAGGTCTGGCTCAATGCCAATAGTAACTTTGTCTATCCAACGGCCTTTATTGGCGACGAACGTATCGTCACTTTAGAAGGTGAGGCTTATTTTAAAGTGGCCAAAGATCCGGAGCGACCTTTTATCGTAAAAACCAAAACTGTACAAACCCGCGTTCTCGGTACTGAATTTAATATACGCAGCTATACTCCTGAAGATACTCATGTAGTGCTTATTAATGGAAAAGTAGAAGTCAGCAATACCAAAGGAGGATCATATACCAGACTATATCCGGGAGAAGATGCACATCTGCAATCTGATGGCAACTTTATCCTGGCAGAAGTAGATCTAGACTCCTATGTTTATTGGAAAGACGGCTATTTCTACTTTGACAATGTCACATTGAAAGATATTATGCAAAATTTGGGACGTTGGTACAATGTAAACATAGAGTTCAGAAACAAAGAAGCGATGGAGTATAAAATGCACTTTATATCCGATCGTACCAAAGACCTGGAACATACGATCTCATTACTTAATAGAATGAAAAAAGTGACAGTCACCTTGCAAGGCAATACGCTTACTGTAGACTAGATTTTTATTGCATAAGTATAACTAATCTATGCAAAATACAACAAAATATCACTTTTATTAAAAAATAAATCGCAAAAGGGGTATCCATTTTTTCTTCTCATACGCACTAGTTATATAAACATGTTCAAATAGTGTTATTAAAGACAAACGTATGAGAAATAATTGGAACCTACTTATTGTGTGTTTTCTATGCGTATTATGTTTCCGACCCTACCAAGTAAATGCTCAGGTGCAATCGCAAAAGAAAATCACGATTGAAATTAGCAACGAACGGTTGCCGTCCGTACTAAAACGTTTAGAAAAACTATCCGGATATAAGATCCTGTTTACGTATGACGATGTCAAGAAATTCACCGTTTCTGGCTCCGTCAAGGATAAGAGTATAGAGCAGACTCTCGATATAATCTTAGCCAATAAGCCACTGGAATATCATATTGAAGACCAATTTATCACAATTACTATCAAAGGTCCTTCCAAACAGGCGAAAGTATTCAATGTGAAAGGAGTGGTTATTTCCGGTGATGACGGACAGCCGCTCATTGGTGCAACCGTTGTCATCAAAGGAAGTAAGTCCGGTGTATTAACGGATATAGATGGAAAATTCTCGATAGAAAATGTATCCAATAAATCCCTGTTACAATTTTCCTATATAGGAATGAAACCGCAAGACCTGACTCCTGCTCCAAATATGAATGTTACATTAATGCCTGATGTACAAACATTATCTGAAGTAGTAGTAACAGGTATGCAGAAAATGGACAAACGTCTGTTTACAGGAGCAACCAAACAATTGTCCGCAGATGAGGTCAAACTAGATGGTTTGCCTGATATCAGCCGGGGACTTGAAGGACGTGCCGCAGGCGTATCTGTACAAAATGTTTCCGGCACATTTGGTACCGCCCCAAAAATCCGGGTACGTGGTGCTACATCTATTTTCGGTAGTTCAAAGCCACTATGGGTGGTAGATGGAGTCATCATGGAAGATGCTATCGACGTAGGTCCGGATGACTTATCTTCAGGAGATGCCGAAACATTGATTAGTTCAGCTATTGCCGGATTGAATTCAGATGATATTGAAAGCTTTCAAATATTGAAAGACGGATCAGCAACCTCTATCTACGGTGCGCGAGCCATGGCAGGGGTTATTGTAGTAACCACCAAAAAGGGAAAAGCCGGTGTCAGCAAAATCAGCTATACCGGTGAATTTACAACTCGTATGATTCCCAGTTATAAAGAATTCAATATCATGAATTCACAGGAACAAATGGGAATCTATAAAGAAATGGAACAAAAAGGATGGCTCAACAATAGCGATACTTACCGTGCAAAAGATAGCGGAGTGTATGGACGTATGTATCAGTTAATCAATCAATACAATCCGGTTACAGGACAATTCGGACTTGCCAACACTCCGGAAGCACGTAACGCTTACCTGCGTGAAGCGGAAATGAGAAATACCGACTGGTTTGATACTTTATTTTCCAACAATATCACACAAAATCATTCTGTCAGTATCACTTCCGGAACAGAAAAATCTTCATTCTATGCTTCATTAAGTGCCATGTCAGACCCGGGGTGGTACAAGCAAAGTGAAGTAAAACGCTATACAGCTAATTTAAATACAACATATAATATATATAAGAATTTATCTATAAATTTAATATCCAGTGCTTCCTACCGTAAGCAGAAAGCGCCCGGAACACTGAGTTCTGAAGTGAATGCAGCTAGTGGAGAAGTCACCCGTCAATTTGACATCAATCCATATTCGTATGCACTAAACACATCACGCGCATTGGATCCGGCAGTCAACTATACAGCTAACTACGCACCATTCAATATCCTTCATGAATTGGATAACAATTATATGGACTTAAACGTAGTTGACGTTAAATTCCAAGGAGAAGTAAAATGGAAAGCACTTCCAGAATTAGAGCTTAGCGCATTAGGAGCAGTCAGATATCAAGCTTCTTCGCAAGAACATAATATTAAAGACCACTCGAATCAGGCAACAGCATATCGCACAGGAATGGATGACGCCACTATTCGTGACAACAATAATTTACTCTACACCAACCCCGACAATCCTTATGCTTTACCCATCAGCATACTGCCGGAAGGCGGTATTTACCAGCGTAAGGACTATCGCATGCTGGGAGTAGACTTTCGTGCCACAGCATCCTGGAATCATTTATTTGCAGAAAAGCATATAACCAATCTTTTCGCTGGTATGGAGGTGAATGATTTAAAACGCATGCAGAATTATTTTCAAGGATGGGGAATGCAATATACAATGGGCGAAATTCCATCGTACGTATATGAATTTTTCAAGAAAGGTATTGAGTCCGGTGAAAATTATTATGGATTAAACCATACCACAACAAGGAGTGTAGCAGGTTTTGCCAATGCAACCTATTCGTATGATGGCCGTTATACAGTAAACGGAACATTCCGCTATGAAGGCACCAACCGCATGGGAAAAAGCCGTTCTTCCCGCTGGTTACCTACATGGAATATTTCAGGAGCATGGAATGTACATGAAGAAAATTTCTTCGAAACACTCAGCTCCGTGCTGTCACATTTGACATTCAAAGCATCCTACTCTTTAACTGCCGACAGAGGTCCGGAATATGTAACAAATTCACATGCCATAATCACCAGCTATTCACCATTTCGCCCTTTCACCAGCGGACAGGAAACCGGACTTTATGTATCCGACCCCGAAAATAGCGAATTGACTTACGAAAAGAAGCATGAATTAAACATCGGTGCTGATATGGGATTCTTAAACAACCGGATCAATTTCTCAATCGACTGGTATAAACGCAACAACTATGACCTGATTGGTATAACTCCGACACAAGGAGTAGGTGGTTCTATTTATAAATATGCCAATATAGCCTCCATGAAGTCACATGGTATTGAATTCACCATCTCAAGCAAGAATATCCAATCGAAAGACTTCTCATGGCATACAGACTTCATCTTTTCCAAAGCAAAAAATGAAGTTACAGAACTGAATGCCCGTTCCAGCGTAATGGATTTAGTTTCAGGTTACGGTTTTGCCCGTCAGGGTTACCCGGTACGTGGTTTGTTTTCCATTCCATTTGTCGGCCTAAATTCAAATGGTATCCCGATGTATAATATCAATGGAAAAATAACCAGTACCGATATTGATTTTCAGACACGTGACAACATAGACTACCTAAAATATGAAGGTCCTACTGATCCTACCATAACAGGAAGTTTTGGTAATATTTTCACTTATAAAGCATTCAAACTGAATGTATTCATCACCTATTCATTTGGTAATGTAGTACGTTTGAATCCATGTTTCAGCTATCAATACAGTGACTTATCTTCTATGCCACGCGAATTCAAGAATCGCTGGACAGTGCCGGGTGATGAGAAACGCACGAATATCCCCGCTATTATCTCGAAACGCCAATATGAAGATAATAAAGATTTAATGTATGCATATAATGCCTACAATTATTCTACAGAACGAATTGCCAAGGGAGACTTTATCCGTATGAAGGAAATATCCTTGTCCTATGACTTCCCCCAATCATGGATTGCACCAGCAAAGATATCTAATTTATCTTTGAAACTTCAGGCTACCAATTTATTCCTGATTTATGCAGATAAAAAACTCAACGGACAGGACCCGGAATTCTTCAATACCGGTGGAGTAGCTTCCCCTGTACCTCGTCAGTTTACATTGACTCTTAGATTAGGATTTTAACCATTCAGATAATTATAAAAATGATGAAATACAGAAACGTCTTATATACAACACTCATTTCAGCTCTATGCTTGGGAACAACTTCCTGTAGTGACTTTTTAGATGAAATGCCGGATAACCGAACCGAATTGACTACTGAAGAAAGTATTACTAAAGTTCTGGTATCTGCATATCCTATGACTACCAACTGCCACATAGGAGAATTTTACAGTGACAATATCGATGAAAATAGCAGAGCATACAGCTACCTTTTCCGATTAAACGAACATTTGTACCGTTGGCAACAAACGACTGAAGAAAATCAGGACTCTCCTCATGCTTTATGGAATGACTGTTATAACTCGATTGCATCAGCCAACCAAGCCTTGGCGGCTATTGAGCAGATGGGAAATCCTCAATCATTATCAGCCCAAAAAGGCGAAGCTTTGATATGCCGTGCATACAATCATTTTGTATTAGCTACCACATTCTGCAAAGCGTATGGTACAAATGGAGACAAAGACTTGGGTATACCTTACATAAAAGAACCGGAAACATCTGTAAATCCACAATACTCACGCGGAACAGTTGCTGAAGTATACGAAAATATTGCAGCCGATTTAGAAGAAGGACTGCCTTTAATTGATGACAATATTTACTCACGGGTAAAATATCATTTTAATAAGAAGGCCGCTTATGCATTTGCAGCCCGCTTTTATCTATATTATACACAACCGGATTTTTCCAACTGTCAGAAAGTTATCAATTATGCCAATATAGTACTCGGTAATAATGCGTCCCAATATTTACGTGACTGGGCTGCATTAGGAGCTTTATCTCCCAACAAGAATATACAGCCGAACGCTTATGTAGATGCAGATAACCGTGCCAATCTAATGGTAATATCAGCAGCTTCATATTGGCCATTGGTTTCCGATCCGGGTTATGCCAACTGCGAAAGGTATTGCATGAACAATATTACTGCTTCGGAAAGTTGTAAATCCGAAGGTCCATGGGGAGATCAGTCAAGTTATCATCAGATCCCATTTTCACCCGGTGGCTCTATAAAGAACGGATTCCGCCGCTTAGTTATCTATCAGCAATTCACGTCGGGCAACAGTTGGATCGGCTATATGCTGTATCCTGCTTTTACCACCGACGAAGCATTGCTTTGCCGGGCTGAAGCCTACACGTTACTAAAACGTTATGACGAAGCTGCCGCTGATATAGATGCCTGGCAGAAAGCCTTTACAAAAAACACCCAAACTTTGACCAAGGAGACAATCAATGATTTTTATGCCCGACTAAAATATTACACACCGGAAGCTCCGACAGTAAAAAAGGAATTGCATCCGGATTTTGTAGTAGAAAAAGGAATGCAGGAGAATCTAATACATTGTATTCTACATGCAAGACGTCTGCTAACCTTAGAAGAGGGGCTTAGATGGCAAGATATAAAACGCTATGGCATTATAATCTACCGCCGCTATTATGAAGGTTATACCTTGGTGAATATCACCGACAAGATGGACACGAATGACCCCAGACGTGCAATTCAGCTACCGGCCAGTGTCATTACAGCAGGTATGCAACCAAATCCAAGAAATGACTAAATAACTTTAGGAGGAAAAAAATATGAAGAAATATATCATATACAGTTTAATCATGACATTGACCTGTGGACTGGGTGCTTGCAACAATGACGAAGACGTAGACAAAGCAAACAGCATTTTCTCCACAGAAGAAGTAGATCGTAACCCATTCGACAAATGGATATTAGGCAATTATACCCATCCATACAACATTGCATTAAAATATCGCATGGAAGATAACGAGAGCGACATGACACACATATTAGCACCTGCCGAATACAAAAAGTCTGTGGTACTGGCTAAAATTATCAAACATGTGTGGCTGGAAGCATACGATGAAGCAACAGGTAATCCGAACTTCTTACGCCAATATATTCCTAAGACAATCCACTTTATCGGTTCCCCCGCCTATGAAGACAATGGAACTATGGTATTAGGAACAGCTGAAGGCGGCATGAAAATTACATTATACAATGTAAATGACATCAATCCCGACCAAATAGATATTAACCTGTTAAACGACTACTATTTCCAGACAATGCACCATGAGTTCGCACATATTCTGCATCAAACTAAAAACTACGATCCGGCCTTTGACCGTATTACGGAAAATGCCTACATCGGTAGCGACTGGTATATGGTGGGAGCCGACCGCAATGCATGGCAACAAGGATTTGTCACTCCTTATGCAATGAGTGAATCACGTGAAGATTTTGTGGAGAACATCGCAGTGTATGTCACAAATACCAAAGACTACTGGAATAACATGCTGCAAAATGCCGGTGAAAACGGCCGTGCACTCATAAAGCAGAAATTCGAAATAGTCTATAGTTATATGGAACAAACCTGGGGAATCAATCTGGACGAATTACGCGAGATTGTTCTACGACGCCAGGATGACATAGCAAACGGCTATGTAGACTTAAGTATTATTGAATAAAATATGAAAATTATGAAGAAATATCTATCCATATACACACTTCTGGCATTGGCCTGCATTGTTTTGCAATCTTGTCTTTTCTCCGAAGAAGAAATATTCGACGAATCATCTGCCAATAGAGCCACAGCCGATGTAATCAAATGCCAGGAGATTCTTAAAGATGTGCCGAACGGCTGGAAACTGGAATATTACATAGGAAGCAACTATTCTGCAGGTGCAGTCACTTTACTAATGAAATTTGACGGGAAGCAGGTAGAAATGGCTTCGGAAACAGGCGCAGAAAGCTATAAACCGGGAACTATAATAACCTCTCTGTATCAAGTAAAATCGGAACAAAGCACAATGCTCACTTTCGATTCATACAACCCACTGATCCATATGTTTTCAGGTCCTTTAGGCCTGAACATGAACCTAGGAGGGGATTACGAGTTTATTATAATGAGCGCAACTCCCGACAAAGTAATTCTGCAAGGAAAAAAATACAAAAACATAATGGAGATGACGCCTATGCCCAAAGATATACCATGGCGTATTCAGATTGAAGATATCATTAACATTGAGAAAGATGCTTTTCTAAATACATACCGCATGGAGAAAGGCGGACAAGTACTGAATTACTTTATACGCAACAATGGCACAATGGCTACATTCTCCGCTTACAGCGCCGATTATAGTAGTGCAAGAAGTTTACCCTATATCTACACAGAAAAAGGATTAAAGTTACAATCCCCGTACAATGTCAACGGACTTGAAGTCCAAAACTTCAAATGGGATAGAAAGTCCAGACTATTTGTTTGTACCGACGCAGGAGCAACTGACATCGTACTTAAAGAATATTATCCCGAAAACTATCTACAATATGAAGACTATATCGGTACCTACACTGCAACGATTGACGATTATGACGAAGGGCCAACTTCGCAATCTGTAACCATCTCTCCTAAAGTCAGAGGAGAAAGTTATACACTGAAAAGTATTGGCGGATTCAACTTCACCCTCCAGTATGACAAAGCCAGCGGAAAACTAGTTTTAGATTCACAAAGTATAAGTTCGACTTCTTCATCGTCTTATTACTTTGCGTGCGCGGCAGGTGTGGAAGGCTATGCCCACACAGAATTAAGTCTGCCATCACGCCTACGCAACGGATTGGTAAATGTGACGACAAACAGCAACCCTTTCACTTTTTACTTTGCGGATAAAGCAAGCCAGGAAATTACATCATTGATAATCTGGGCTTATTCATCTGATGAATATTCAACCTCCGGACTAATGGGTTACTGGAGCTGGTATAACTCAATCTTAATGGTAAAAGAAAACGAAAGTAATTAATACGATTATGAGAAAGCTTTTTAATATATTCTTATTTGTACTTTGCAGCGTAGCAATAGCGGGATGCAATGATACGGAAAGCAGCGAATCCAAGTTAGAAATCAAAGCTGTAAATACTAATTTCCAAGCTACCGGCGGAAAAGGATACATACAACTTCAGTCAACAGGAAATATAACAGCAGATGTTGACGTCGATTGGTGTGTGCTGAAAGAAGTAAATCCTAATGAAGTGGTATTCGAAGTAAAAGAAAATACCGGGTACTCCGGTAGAAATGCTTTATTGACAATCAGTAACGGAGTAGAGACAGAAGCATTCAACATCAATCAATCCGGAGCTGTTTTCATCTTCGGCAAAGACGAATGGATGCTCCGTACCGACAATAAAGCAGCTACTCTGCCAATAAAACTACAAAGTTCTTTCGATTATACAATAGACATACCCGCAGAAGCTCAAGAATGGTTGTCATTTGAACAGAATGCGAAGGGAATAAATTTCAAGGTAAAAGAAAATACCTCCGGAAAAATGAGAGGAGCTATTGTCAATGTGGCAGCAAAAGACAGATCGGCTTCTTATCAGGTAATACAATATGATGTTGACGAGCTTACCGGAACATGGCAAGGTATGTTTTCAGACGGGCAAATGAATTACGGTTTGAAAGATGTCACCATTGAGAAACAGGAAGACGGAACATACCTGCTTTCAAACATTCTAACCGGATTGCCTTACAAACTGAAAGCAAAAGCCATAGACAATTGCCTGGCTTTTGGGGCCGGTCAAAACCTAGGAGTCTTCGAGGACAATTTATATCTCTCATTCGAAATTCTTAGCTCTGACCTATATTATGTAAAAGATCCTTCTGTAACAATCTCATTAGGCCCCGTAATGTTAACAGACGGAACATTCGTTTTCGCTTTTTCCGGAATAAAAGAAAGTGATCCTTTCGGTTTTGTTTTCCGGGTATATGAAGATGCAAAACTACAGAAAGTTATAGACAATCTGTCCATTTTTATTAATTGTATTCTATTTAAAGAAGACATAATCCAATAACATATGAAAAAGATACTATTAACTAGCTTTATCGTGGCATTAGGATTACTTGGTGCAAGCTGTAAAGATGACAACAGCACCGCAAGCGGAGGAGGAGAAATACTTCCGGACCAACAGGTAAGCTGTGAGATATTTATGCCGACTAACGGAGAAACCGTTATAATATCAGACAAACTGATTATCAGAGGAGAAGGAACGACTAACTATGGTAAAATTATCTCCGCTGAACTTAAAGTAGGAGGAGAAGTTATTACCGACATAAGTTCGGTTCCATTCTACTATGAATACACTTTCCCCAAGGAAGCTGAACCAGGAGAGTTGAAAATTGAATTAGCAGTCAAAGGAGATCATGAAGGCAGTGCTTTGGCAACTATTACTGTCACAACAGAACTCGGTGACAGACCTGCACCACCTCAAATCGGAGAAGACCTCACAGATACACGTGATGGAAATGTATACAAGACGGTACAACTTGCAGACCAGTTATGGATGGCAGAAAATTTACGCTATTTACCGGAACAGAATTTTGATATATCTTCAACAGCGCCCAAATATTATGTCATGTTCGACAGTGATATCAAAACAGACTTGGGAAAAGCTTATTTAAAAGCTTATGGAGCCTACTATAACTTACCTGCAGCACTTCAAGGTGAAACAGCATTAGGAGAAGATGAAACACGAAATATAAAAGGTGTTTGTCCTGACGGATGGCATATTCCGTCGCAAAAAGAATGGCAGACATTATCTAAATATGTTTTAGACTCCGGCATGGCCGCTATCATGAGTGATGGTCAAGTAGACGAAACAGCCATAGCAAAAGCTTTAGCTTCAACAACAATGTGGATGCTGCCAGAATATACAGAAATAGAACCTCAACCAACTTGGGTTGGCGTAGAAATGGAAAAGAATAATGCAACCTTGTTCAACGGTTTACCCATCGGATTCCGTGCATGTGCAGGTGACGAAGATTGGATGCATACCTGCTACAGTGCCGGCTGGTGGAGTTCGACAGCCGGAGTACAAATGGGACCTGAATTCGGTATCACCGTACGTTTATGGTCAGACCTCCACACATTTGTAACCAATGCAGAATTCAATCCGGGAGTAGGTCTTCCTGTCCGTTGTATCAAAGACTAACGATTATATTATTACTCACTAAATATAAATACATTTATGAAAAAATTTGGATTCTTTTTATTCGCAGTCTTAGGACTAATTGCTTGTGGTGACGACAACAACGACCCTACTCCCGAGCAACATGTAACATGCTCCATATCTGCACCTGCTGAAGGAGCTATGGTAAACATTGCAGAAAAAATGACAATCAAAGGAGAAGCTACGATTGACTCTGGTGAAATCTCAAACGTCACATTAAAAGTAGGAGGCAAAGCTATATCAGAAGTTACTGCTGTGCCTTTTAGCTATGATTATACATTTGAAGCTAACCAAGCTGAAGGAGCATTAAAAATTGAATTAACCGTCAAAGGTGATCAAGGAACAATGGCTACAAGTGAAGTTAACATCACTCTGACAAAGCCGGAACCCACTCCTGAACCAGGCGAAGGGGAAATGGTTGATTCACGTGATAACCATGTATACAAAACCGTAGAAATCGGTGAACAGACATGGATGGCTGAAAATCTGGCTTATTTACCTAAAGTAAATAAACCTGCCGCTGCCGCTACTTGCGAAGGAGAACCTCTTTATTTCGTTTATGACTACGATGGTGAAGATGTAAATGCCGCAAAAAATACTGAAACATACAAAACATATGGAGTTCTATATAATTGGTATGCTGCAATGAATAAAGAAAATGAAGAAGGGAAGGACGCAGATGCTGTACCAAGTGGAGTACAAGGAATCTGTCCAAGTGGATGGCACCTACCTAGTAAAGCAGAGTGGAAAATATTAGAAAATTTTGTAGCTGAACAATTACCCCCTGTTGAAGGAGATGTATGGGAAGATGATTTTGGAGACAAACACTCTGATCCAAATTGCAAGAATGTTTGGTCAGCATTAGCAGGTCTTGAAGGATGGGGTGCTTCCGGAAACTCCGACATGAACCCTGACTTGGCAAATGGACCTCGTAATACTTACGGACTTACAGTTATTCCTTCCGGGCAATGCTATCAAACAGGAAGCTTTGGCTGGTCAGAAAGTGGTGCTGATTTCTGGACCACAGAAATGCAAAGCCAAGGAGCAGGAAATATTACTTTTAGTAATAATAGCTATGGAATAACTTATTCTAAATATGGAATAACCCCCAAACGTGGTTTTCCTATACGCTGTATAAAAGACTAATTTAATAATATAAATCTCTCTTAAGTATACATAGAGGTGTGTCGGGATGACATGCCTCTTTTTCTGTTTATAAATAATCAAGCAATATTTCTCTATCGACTTAATACTTCACAGAAAAAAAAGCAAATCAAAAAATAAACAGACCTTGACAACAAACTAACCAAAAATTTGTTTACTTTGTATCCTATCAATGATTGAACTACTAATAAATTCCATATAATATGGCAAAAAAGAAAGAAAAGAAAGAGAAAAAGGCCGGCAAAAGAATGAGTAAGAAAGAGCTGGCAGCATTATTAATAGACTTTTTCCATGCCAAATCCAGCGAGACCTTGAGTATGAAATACATATTTTCGGAACTGCGTCTCACTACCCATCCGCAAAAAATGTTATGCGTCGATATATTACATGACCTTTTAGCTGACGATTATATTTCTGAAATAGAAAAAGGAAAATTCCGTCTCACCAATCATGGAACAGAGATGGTAGGCACTTTCCAACGGAAAAGCAATGGCAAGAATTCCTTTATTCCTGAAGGAGGAGGCGAGCCGATATTTGTAGCCGAACGCAATTCCGCACATGCGATGAATAACGATAAGGTAAAGATCACCTTCTATGCCAAACGGAAGAACAGAGAGGCCGAAGGAGAAGTCATCGAAATATTGGAACGCGCCAACGATACATTCGTCGGCACACTGGAAGTAGCTAAGTCATACGCATTCCTGGTGACAGAGAACCGTACATTAGCCAATGATATTTTCATCCCAAAAGATAAGCTGAAAGGCGGAAAGACCGGAGATAAAGCCATTGTGAAAGTAACCGAATGGCCGGACAAGGCAAAGAATCCTATCGGACAAGTAATAGATATATTAGGTCAGGCCGGTGACAATACCACAGAGATGCACGCAATTCTTGCGGAATTCGGTCTGCCGTATGTATATCCAAAAGCAGTAGAGACAGCAGCAGATAAGATTCCTGCCGAGATTTCAGCAGAAGAGATTGCCAAACGCGAAGATTTCCGTAAGGTAACAACTTTCACCATCGACCCGAAAGATGCCAAAGACTTTGACGACGCACTTTCCATCCGTAAACTGAAAGACGGATTGTGGGAAGTAGGCGTACACATTGCCGACGTGACACATTACGTAAAAGAAGGCAGCATCATCGACAAGGAAGCAGAAAAGCGGGCAACTTCCGTTTATCTGGTAGACCGTACCATCCCGATGCTTCCCGAACGGCTGTGTAACTTCATTTGTTCACTCCGCCCGAACGAAGAAAAACTAGCTTTCTCCGTTATCTTCGATATTACGGAAAAAGGAGAAGTCAGAGACTCACGTATCGTACATACAGTTATCAACTCCGACCGTCGCTTCACCTACGAAGAGGCACAACAAATCATAGAAACAAAAGAAGGAGACTTCAAAGAAGAAGTACTCACGTTAGATACGATTGCCAAAGCACTGCGCGAAAAACGCTTCTCTGCAGGAGCCATCAACTTCGACCGCTACGAAGTGAAGTTCGAAATTGACGAAAAAGGAAAACCAATCAGCGTTTACTTCAAAGAGTCAAAAGATGCCAATAAACTGGTGGAAGAATTCATGTTGCTCGCTAACAAGACCGTAGCAGAAAAGATAGGATGTGTGCCAAAGAACAAGAAAGCCAAAGTGCTTCCTTACCGTATCCACGACCTGCCCGATCCGGAGAAGTTGGAGAACTTGTCACAGTTCATCGCCCGCTTCGGCTACAAAGTGCGTACAAGCGGAACGAAGACTGATATTTCAAAATCCATCAACCATTTATTGGACGACATACACGGAAAGAAAGAAGAGAACCTGATAGAAACCGTATCCATCCGTGCCATGCAGAAAGCACGTTACTCAACCCATAACATCGGTCACTACGGACTAGCATTCGAATATTACACTCACTTTACTTCTCCCATCCGCCGTTTCCCGGACATGATGGTACACCGTTTGGTGACGAAGTATATGGACGGAGGACGCAGCGTATCCGAAGCTAAGTACGAAGACCTCTGCGACCACAGCTCGAACATGGAACAAATTGCAGCCAATGCCGAGCGTGCTTCCATCAAATATAAACAGGTGGAATTTATGAGCGAACGTCTGGGGCAGATTTACGACGGTGTAATCTCCGGCGTAACCGAGTGGGGACTTTATGTAGAACTGAACGAAAACAAATGTGAAGGTCTGGTCCCTGTTCGTGATCTGGATGATGACTACTACGAATTCGACGAGAAGAACTATTGTCTTCGCGGACGCCGCAAAAACAAAATATACAGTCTGGGAGACGCTATTACTGTTCGGGTAGCTCGTGCTAATCTGGAAAAGAAACAATTGGATTTTGAATTAATAGAAAAGTAAATTCACCACAGAGTACACTAAGAAATCAGGAAGTAAAAAGACTTCATGTACTCCGTGTCCTCTGTGGTAAGCCAAACAGCCATTATGAAAACTGTCATTATTGAAGATAAACAACGAATCGAATCCATTATTCTCCATTGCGATGCCTGTTTTGTAGGCATTACTGATTTGGAAGGTAATCCCTACGTAGTTCCGATGAACTTCGGTTATGAGAATGGCATCATATATCTTCATTCAGGTCCTGAAGGCAGCAAGTTGGAGATGCTGGAACATAATAATAATGTATGCATCACTTTCAGCGTTGGACATAAACTTGTCTACCAACACGAAAAGGTAGCCTGCAGTTACAGTATGCGTGCAGAAAGCGCGATGTGTCGGGGGCAAGTAGAATTCATCGAAGAGATAGACGAGAAACGCCGTGCATTGGATATTATCATGCGTCATTACACGGATAGTGAGTTCAACTATTCCGATCCTGCGGTACGTAATGTCAAAGTATGGCAAGTACGTATCGATCAGATGACAGGAAAAGTTTTCGGTCTGCGGGCCAACGAAAAGCCATGAAGCGGTTTTCCGGCTTTCGACAATACTTGAGTAGAGTATTCAACAAGCATTGTAGAGTATTTCCAAACTAATTTCTCTAAACAAAAGTTTAGTTCACTTTTACCCTCACACCCTCACCATTGCCTGTATCTCTTTATCCATCGACATTACAGCTGTGAGGGTAAAGGTGATTATAAAGACTATTCTATCCTCTCATATCAAATTCTTTTTGTATACTTGCAACATAAATAAAATAGATAAGTACTCTTGCAAAAAAAATAGATTATGAAGAAACTGCTATGTCTCGCCCTGTTAGTATCTGCCGGAAGTATCTACTCCGGTAGTATCTCGGCAAACAACAAACCTACTGATAACAAATCCTGCAACAACTCAAAGGACATATACAAAAAGACTTGGATCGACTTCAATAAAAACGGTATAAAGGATGTATACGAGGATCCCTCCGCTCCTATCGAAGCCCGCATCGCGGATTTGCTTTCGCAAATGACACTGGAAGAGAAAACCTGTCAGATGGCTACTCTCTACGGTTCGGGACGGGTATTGAAAGATGCGTGTCCTACTGCCGGATGGTTAGCGGAAATTTGGAAGGACGGTATCGGAAATATTGATGAGCAGGCGAACGGACTGGGTAAATTCGGTTCTGAAATCTCCTATCCGTATGCCAACAGTGTAAAGAACCGACACACCATTCAACGCTGGTTTGTAGAACAGACACGACTGGGTATTCCGGTGGACTTTACCAATGAAGGAATACGCGGATTATGTCACGACCGGGCTACCATGTTTCCCGCTCAATGCGGGCAAGGTGCCACGTGGAACAAGAAACTGATCCGGGAAATTGCGAAAGTCACTGCAAATGAGGCAAAAGCATTGGGATATACCAATATTTATTCTCCTATTCTGGATATTGCACAAGATCCTCGCTGGGGACGTGTGGTAGAAAGTTACGGAGAAGATCCGTATCTGGCGGGCGAATTGGGAAAACAGATGATTCTCGGTCTGCAAAACGAAGGTATCGTTGCTACTCCCAAGCATTTCGCCGTGTATAGCATCCCGGTCGGTGGACGCGACGGAGGTACGCGTACGGATCCGCACGTGGCCCCACGTGAGATGAAGACTCTTTATCTGGAACCTTTCCGCAAAGGTATTCAGGAAGCGGGTGCTCTAGGAGTGATGAGCTCGTATAATGATTATGACGGGGAGCCAGTTTCCGGAAGTTATCATTTCCTCACGGAGATTCTGCGTCAGCAATGGGGATTCAAAGGATATGTAGTATCGGATAGTGAGGCGGTAGAGTTTCTGCACACCAAACATCGTATCACCCCGACTGAAGAAGAGATGGCGGCACAAGTGGTCAATGCAGGATTGAATATCCGTACCAACTTTACTCCTCCGCAAGATTTCATTCTCCCGTTGCGTCGTGCTATCGACGAAGGTAAAGTCTCTTTGCATACGCTCGATCAACGCGTCAGTGAGATTCTGCGTGTCAAGTTTATGATGGGGCTTTTTGATAATCCGTATCCCGGTGATGACCGTCGTCCGGAGACAGTCGTACACAATGACGCTCATAAAGCAGTATCTATGAAAGCCGCTTTGGAGTCCGTCGTTCTTTTGAAGAATGAGAATCAGATGCTTCCGTTATCCAAGAACTTCAAAAAAATAGCTGTGATTGGTCCGAATGCGGAAGAAGTGAAGGAGCTGACTTGCAGATATGGTCCTGCCAATGCGTCTATTAAGACTGTATATCAGGGAATCAAAGAATATCTGCCTAACTCGGAAGTTCGCTATGCTAAAGGCTGTGATATTATTGATAAGTATTTCCCGGAGAGCGAACTGTACAATGTTCCATTAGATACACAAGAGCAGGCGATGATTCATGAAGCGGTAGAATTAGCAAAAGCTTCGGATATCGCTATTCTTGTACTGGGTGGAAATGAGAAAACGGTTCGGGAAGAGTTTTCACGTACCAATCTTGACCTCTGCGGGCGACAGCAACAATTATTGGAAGCGGTTTATGCAACAGGTAAACCTGTCGTTCTAGTGATGGTGGACGGAAGGGCAGCAACCATCAACTGGGCAAACAAATACATTCCTGCCATTATCCATGCCTGGTTCCCCGGAGAATTTATGGGAGATGCCATCGCTAAAGTTCTTTTCGGAGACTATAATCCGGGAGGACGTCTGGCTGTCACTTTCCCGAAATCTGTGGGACAGATTCCTTTTGCATTCCCATTCAAGCCGGGTTCTGACTCTAAAGGGAAAGTCCGTGTAGACGGTGCACTTTATCCTTTCGGATATGGTTTAAGCTATACGACCTTCGGATATTCAGACTTGAAAATATCTAAACCGGTGATCGGTCCGCAGGAAAATATCACTCTTTCATGCACTGTGAAGAATACAGGAAAGAAAGCAGGAGATGAAGTAGTCCAGCTTTATATCCGGGATGATTTCAGCAGCGTTACCACCTACGATAAAGTATTGCGTGGTTTCGAACGTATTCATTTGCAACCGGGTGAAGAACAAACCGTCAGCTTTACCCTTACTCCTCAAGACTTGGGATTATGGGACAAGAATAATCGGTTCACGGTAGAGCCGGGAAGTTTCTCGGTTATGGTGGGAGCTTCTTCACAGGATATACGGTTGAAGGGGAGTTTTGAGGTCCAATAAATAAATCCAAGACAGTCACTAAAAGCAATGTGAGGCAGCCTCTTACTATTTAGGGCACCTCACATTCTTTTTATTTCTCTTTCGTCAACTAGGATAGAGTTATAAGTTATACTTAATAAAACAAATAAAACCAGCATCTTTATAAGTTATGCTTAATAAAACTGACATATCTGTTTTGTATATCAACTATAAAAAGATGAAACTTATCAATAGCCCTATTTATACAGAGCGTATTCGTCGGTTCACTGTAAAAGGGGAGGACGTCAACTAAAGACATTGCGCAGTTCACCAATCTTACTATTCGTGGAGTAGAAACAGCCCGTTACCGAATAAGAAAGAAACTTGCCATTCCCGGAAATATAAATCTTGTTGATTTTCTAATTGACTTTACATAAGAACATTTACTGAATATTCCTTCTAATTTCACACCCCTATTCTGTTGGGATTTTCTAAAGAAACTTTATCTTTGTAATGTCAACAATTAAAAGAATATGGTTCGTTTTAATCTTGTTATCACCTTACTACTAATGATAAATATGGCTGTCAAAGCCGAACTGACCAACCGGATGTTCGATGTCAGGCATGTAGGCTATGCAGAAGGCCTTAGTAGTCAACGTGTTTTTTCGATTGTCGAGGATGGAGACGGTGCGATGTGGATTGCTACAAAAACCGGAATAGACAGATACAACGGTCATACGGTAAAGAACTATGATTTACCGGGCAGTTTTTATTATGGCGATCTTGCCGGACGCAGGCTTTACTTATTGTACGACGCGCAACAAGGACTGTTTGCCTACGACCATACCGGACGAATTTACCGATACTCCACCATCCTGGATCATTTTGAGCAAGTCCTCCACCTGGGACAATTGATTCAGGAAGAAGTCATCTTGAACAAACTCTGTTTGGATAGTGACGGAACCTGGTGGATGGGGGCGGATAAAGGACTATACAAGCAAGAAGCGGACCATCGTATAGTTGCCGTGCTGAAAGGACAATATGTCAACGACATCGCATTTGCCGGCGAGTCGCTTTTTGTGGGTACTTCTAACGGAGTCTGGCAACTGTCACACGCCCTGCCGGATAAGAAACGCCAGCTGCTGGAGGGGTGGAATGTACAAACATTGTTCTGCGACAAACCGAAAAAAGAACTCTGGATAGGCACATTTGGCAGCGGTTTGTCTGTGATGAACCTCGACACTTCCAAAGTGCTTGCGCTGGAGGGACAAGGGAGCACGTTCCTTCATCCGATACGAGCAATTACAGACTATGATGTACATACCATACTCATAGGCGTAGACGGTGGCGGTGTGTATGCGATAGACAAGGACACCAAGAAAGCCCGTTTACTGATGAATACCAAAGATGACACAGATACTTACCTGCGCGGGAACGGCATATATGCCGTAACCAGAGACGACCAGGGCAACATCTGGATAGGTAGTTATACGGGAGGCGTATCCGTGGCTATCCTGCTGAAACATCCCATTTCGATATTAGCACACGAAAAGGGAAATACCCATTCTCTCATCAGCAACAACGTGAATGATATCGAAGAAAATCCGGATGGCAACCAATGGTTCGCTACCGATGATGGAATCAGCATCCGAAACACCTTGTCAGGCACTTGGAAACACGTGCTGAAAGAAATCGTAACCATTTCTCTTTGCACATCCGGAAATGGGAACGTATGGGTAGGAACGTACGGAGACGGAGTGTATCTACTGGATAACAACGGACGCGTGTTACGCCATCTCACCAAGCAACAAGGGCAATTGACCACCAATTATATTTTCTCCGTCAGACAAGACATGGAGGGAGACTTATGGATAGGAGGTCTGGACGGATGCCTGATCATGTTTGAAAAAGAAAAAGGCAGCAGACGGTCTTTCGACGTGAATTGGGTACAATCCATTGAACCTATCGACCGAAACCGGGTAGCGGTGGCTACCGTCAATGGTTTCTTCCTGGTGGACAAACATACAGGGAATATACAGCACTATGCCAATTCCCAGGAATTTCACAATCAGAATGTCAGTGCTTATATCATCTCTACGCTGTTCAATGACGACGGAACCGTGTGGCTGGGAACCGAAGGGGGAGGATTGAATCTATATGACATGAAAAACCGGACGGTAAAGACTTTCACTGTTCAAGAGGGATTGCCGTCCAACGATATATATAGTTTGCAGCGAGACGACAAGAAACGCTTGTGGGTCAGCACCGGAAAAGGAATTGCCTTGATAGACAGCCTGCGCGTGTCGAACCTCAACTATGCGGGCAATATAGACAAGGAATATAACAAATCCTCATTTGCCCGGTTGATGAACGGCGAGTTCGTGTATGGCAGCACGGATGGTGCTGTCTTTATCATGCCACTCGACATTTCAACCGTAGACTACTGGACGCTCCTGCGTTTCACGGGACTGACGGTTGATTATCAAAACGTCCAGGAAGAAGAATCGTTGAGACCCGCCATCCATGATATGCTTGCCGACCGTGCGGTACGGCTCGGCTATAAATACAACTCGTTTACCGTTTCTTTTGAATCTATCAACTATCGTTTCCAGCGCGATATTGTCTATCAGCATATTTTAGAGGGGTATGACAATGACTGGAGCAAACCGTCTGCCGAGGGCAAGGCATCCTACACCAAGGTATCGCCGGGCACTTATCTTTTTAAGGTGCGCAGCCTGCGGCGCAGCGACGGAAAGACAATCTCCGAAAGCACCTTAGAAGTGAAAGTGAGCCAGCCATGGTGGAACTCGTGGTGGGCTTGGACTATTTACCTATTTATAATAGGCTTCGTTTTCTATTTCATCCTGCGCTATAAGAGCAACCAACTCCAAAAGAAATACGACGAAGACAAAATACGTTTCTTCATCGACACGGCGCACGACATTCGCACGCCGGTAACGCTTATCATGGCACCGCTGGAGGATTTGAACCGGGAACAGGATCTCTCGGACAAAGCCCGTTATTACCTGAATCTGGCTCATGAAAGTACCCGAAAACTCCATTCGCTCATCACACAGTTGCTCGAATTTGAAAAGGTAGACGCCCACAAGCCATCCTCTTCATCGGTTCCGCTTTGTCTGAATGAAGTTTTGCTGAAAGAAGTCTCCGTCTTCCGGTCTTTTTGCGAGAAGAAGCAGTTGACACTGAATCTGACCCAACCCAACGAATCCGTTTTCGTTTCAGCCGACAAACACCTGATAGAGATGTTACTCGACAATCTTCTTTCCAATGCCTGCAAATACACCATGCCCCAGGGAGAAATCAGTCTGGATTTGAAAGCCACGAAACGCAAAGCCATCCTTTCGTTGAAAGATAACGGAATAGGCATACCGAAGAAAGCGAAGAAGCACATCTTCTCCGATATTTACAGAGCCGAAAATGCCCGGCAGTCACAGGAAGAAGGAACCGGATTCGGACTGTTGCAGGTGCAGCGCATTGTAAAGATGCTGCATGGAAAAATCACTTTCTGTTCCGAGGAGGGCAAGGGAACTACTTTCATCGTAACATTGCCGCGAACCACCACCGTAGCCGAACCCGTGTCGCACGAATCATCCCTCGAACACCTTGCCGGCACATCGGATAATAACAGCCACGAAACGGATAAAATAAAAGATCCGGACGACCGGAATACATTGCTCATTGTAGAAGACCACGAAACTCTCCGTCACTACCTCCGCCAGACCTTTGAGCACCTCTATCGGGTGATTGATGTTGCCGACGGACACGAAGCTATCGCCTGTCTCGCCAATGAATATCCGGATATCATCCTCTCCGACGTCATGATGCCCGGCATACGGGGTGACGAGCTTTGCAGAATGGTCAAGGAAAATCCTGACACATCAGGTATTCCGGTCGTTCTGCTGACGGCAAAGGCTAACCACGAAGCAATAGTGGAAGGATTGAAGAAAGGCGCGGATGATTATATCCCCAAACCATTCAGTACAGAGATACTGAAATTGAAAGTACAAGGATTGATTGACAATCGAAACAGGCAACGGCAGTTTTTCATGCGGCAAGCCATCGCTCAAGTAGAGGCGGGCGGCAAACGTGACGACAATGAAAGCAATGAAAACAATGAAAGTATCGACAACAAAAACGTAACGACAGCAAGCGAAACAATGGCCGAGGGTGATCGCCGGTTTATCATGCAAGCTACCCGGTTTGTTCTTGAACATTTGGATGAACCCGATTTCAACATCAATCTCTTATGCCATGAAATGGCAATGAGCCGAACACTATTCTACAGTCGCCTTAAATCACTGACGGGAAAAGGGCCGCAAGAGTTTATTCGTATCATCCGGCTACAAAAAGCTGCCGAACTGCTGAAAGAAGGTAAAAGCGTAACCGATGTCGCCGCCGAAACCGGATTTGTCAACACGAAGTATTTCAGTTCATTGTTCAAGAAACAATTCGGGATGCAGCCAAGTAAATATAGTGGGAAGTAGACAAGCATTCATGTTCGGTTTTGAATTAAAATTAGCTCGTTTCCGGTACAGTAATGCACTGTTTCAGCCTATTCTGACAAGGGTATATTCTCACTGCAATGAGAAAAAGTTCTCATTATAATGAGTATTTCTTCTCATACCTATGAGTATTTTTTCTCATAGTGATAAGTATACTTGAGAATGTTTACGGAAGTTTTTTTGAATTATAATTATATGAGTTTACCTCATTTCCGTACCGTTCTTAATTAAATGGGAATTTTGCAGTTAAATGAGAAATTATCGGTTAAATGAGAATTTATCGGTTAAATGGGAATTTTGCGGTTAAATGGGAATTTAGCAGTTAAATGGGAATTTAT
>NZ_EQ973357.1:328443-349805 GCF_000157055.1 Bacteroides sp. 2_2_4
CCTCATTCTTGTACAGCAACAATCTTCGAAAAAGAATGGGTAAGATAACATCCGTTCGATAAAAATCAGCAGATTTGTCAGCAATCAAACCTAATATGTCAGCAATCTGACCATCGTTTTAGCCGGATATTAGCATCTTTGCACCAAGCTCTACAAGTATAAAGCACATATTACGTTTAACCTTTAAAATGCTAAAACGATGAAAAAAGTAGCACTATTCCTATTTTTATCCGTTTGCTTCGCGCAACAATCCTGTTCATCGGATTCTGTTGGAACGGAACCGGAAGAAAATCCACAAGACATTCTTTTTAAAGACGATTTCAACTTTTTCGACGAAAAAGTATGGACGAAAGAAACTCATGAACCCGGTTGGACCAATCAAGAGCTACAGGCATACGATGCCGCTCATGTATCGGTAGGAAAAGACGGGGATAAATCGGTTCTGATTCTTACCGCCGAACGCAAAGGGAATAAAATCTATTCAGGCAGGATCAATTCAAAAGGGAAAAAGAGTTTCAAGTATCGCAAGATAGAAGCAAGTATCAAGCTTCCCAAGACTAACGGCGGACTATGGCCTGCTTTCTGGATGATGGGAGACAACGACAAACAGTGGCCGGCATGCGGGGAGATTGATATTATGGAAATGGGAGAACAGAGCGGAATGGCTGCGGGCGATTCGGAAAAACAAGTGAACACCGCCATTCACTATGGCCCCAGCGCAGCGGCTCACGAACAGCAATACTACAAAGCCAATGTGGCCAACAGCCTGCAAGACGGCAATTATCACACCTACTCTCTGGATTGGGATGAAAACAACCTGACAATATCCGTCGACAACGTCAAGTTTCATACATTCGACATTAGCTCGAACACATACTTTCATGACAACTTCTACATCCTGTTCAACCTCGCCGTGGGAGGTGCGTTTACAGGAATTACCGATATTAATAAACTGACGGGCCTGAAAGACGGTCAGAAAGTGAATATGTACATCGACTGGGTGAAAATATTATAGGAATCTTAAATATACATGCTATGAATATGGAAAAATGTAAGTATCTACTGTTTTGCGGAACACTCGCCCTTTGGATGGCGGGAAGTTTCCAGCAAGTGTATGCAGCAACGGAACCAAGTTCCCAGGCTATTCAACAACAAAGCAACAAGATAACCGGAAAAGTGAGCGATGCCACAGGTCCCATCATTGGGGCTTCCGTAGTGGAGAAAGGAACTGCCAACGGAACGATTACCGATCTGGATGGAAATTTCAGTTTGAATGTAAAAGCGGGAGCTACGCTCGTTGTCAGCTACGTGGGTTATAAATCCGAAGAAGTAAAAGCGGGAAGAGGTCCTTTGAACATCACCTTGAAAGAGGATGCCAAAGCATTGGATGAAGTGGTAGTCACCGCCCTTGGCATCAAAAGAGAGCGCAAAGCGTTGGGCTACGGCATTGATGAAGTGAAAGGTGAAGCCTTGACCAAAGCGAAAGAGACGAATCTCATCAACTCCATGGCAGGACGTGTGCCGGGCTTGGTAGTCAGCCAGACCGCCGGTGGTCCTTCCGGTTCTACGCGCGTTATTCTGCGAGGCAGTACCGAAATGACCGGCAATAACCAACCTCTTTATGTAGTGGACGGTGTACCTTTGGACAACACCAATTTCGGCAGTGCCGGCACAAACGGAGGCTTCGACTTGGGCGACGGTATTTCGAGCATCAATGCCGATGACGTAGAAAACATGTCGGTATTGAAAGGCCCTGCGGCATCTGCACTTTATGGTAGCCGTGCCAGCCACGGTGTTATCTTGATTACAACCAAGCGAGCCAACAAGGATAAAGTCAGTGTGGAATATAACGGAACGCTGACTTTCGACACCCAACTTGCCAAATGGGATGAAGTGCAACAGATATACGGTATGGGAAGCAACGGTACTTATAGCTATGATGCCATATCCAACACAAACAAAAGTTGGGGCCCCAAAGCGGACGGTTCAAACATGTTGAAGTATTTCGACGGCGTAGAACGCCCTTTCCTCATTGTCCCCGACAATACGTCCAACTTCTTCCGTACAGGTATCACCGCCACCAACTCCGCCATCATAGGTGTGAACAGCGGAAAAACCGGAATTCGCTTTACCTATACGGATATGCGCAATAAAGACATTGTTCCCCAGACACACATGAGCCGTGACATTTTCAACCTGCGCGCCAATACGTCTGCAGGAAAGGTAGACTTGGATTTCAGCGTCAACTATACACGGGAAGACGTGAAGAACCGTCCGGCATTGGGCGACAGCAAGTCTAATATCGGTAAAAACCTGATGACCCTTGCCACCACCTACGACCAAGAATGGTTGCAAACCTATCAGACTGCCGACGGCGAATATTCCAACTGGAACGGCATGGATCCCTACAACGTGAATCCGTACTGGGATATCTATAAGAACTTCAATAAATCCAAGAAAGACTTGTTCCGCATGAACGGCAAGGCCGTATGGAACATCGACCCACATCTGAAACTTCAAGCAACATTGGGCGCCGAACTCAACTGGTTCACGTTCGATGATTACAAAGCACCTACCACTCCCGGATTCGAAGCCGGAAGACTTCAAAACAGTGCTTTCCGCAACCGCATGTACAACTTTGAAGTGTTGGCTCTCTACAACAACCATTGGGGTGATTTCGATTTCAACGCTACGTTAGGCGGCAATGTATATAAGGTGAACAACCAGACCACCGTTACCACCGCTCAAGACATGAAGATACGCGATGTCCCTTCATTGACGAGTTTCAACGAGATCAGTGTAGTGCCCGGCAGTTACCGCAAGCAGATTAATTCGGTTTACGGAGCAGTGAACGTGGGATGGAAACACATGCTTTACCTCGATGCTACGTTGCGTGGCGACCAATCGTCTACCCTACCCACTGGCAACAACATGTATGTGTATCCTTCTTTCTCCGGTAGCTTTGTATTCTCCGAGCTGACAAAACTGGGCGACCTCCTGCCTTACGGAAAGGTGCGTATGTCATGGGCGCAAGTAGGTAGCGATACCGATCCTTATCAATTGGGACTCGTCTATACGAAATCCAAATATGCTTATCCCGGATATACCATCGGATATATCGATAACGGAACCATTCCCAACAAAGACTTGAAACCAACCAAAACAAACTCCGTGGAAATGGGATTGGAATTGAAATTCCTGAAGAACCGTATCGGACTGGATTTCACCTACTATTCTCAAATCAGTAAAAACCAGATTATGGGAATGGCAAGTTCCTGGACAACCGGTTATAACTATCGCTTGATTAATGCCGGTAAGATAGAAAACAAAGGTATTGAGATTGCCCTTAGCACACGACCGATTCAAACACGCGATTTTTCCTGGGACATTAATCTGAACTTCTCCAAAAACAGCAACAAGGTAAAAGAACTGGATGGCGAATCGGATATGTTTGAACTGGAAAAAGCATCTTGGCTCGACGTTCAGGTCGCCGCTAAGGTAGGCGAGAACTTTGGTTCTATTGTAGGCCCGGACTTCCAACGGAACGAAAAGGGAGATATTCTGATTGACCCGCAAACCGGTCTGCCGCAATATGACAAGAGCAACCACGTATTGGGTAATGCCTCTTGGGACTGGACAGGTGGATTACTCACCAACTTTACCTACAAGAATCTTTCGCTGGTAGCGGTATTCGATGTGAAAGTAGGTGCCGACCTCTATTCGATGTCTGCCCGTGCTGCTTATGAATCGGGTAAAAGTCCGGAGACATTGGCAGGACGCGACGCCTGGTATCGCTCGGAAGAAGAAAGATTGGCAGCCGGCATTGCAAAAGGAGCCGATAACTGGAAGCCGACAGGCGGATTCGTTGCTCCGGGTGTCATCGACAACGGTGATGGAACGTATCGCCCCAACGACATCTACATCAATCCGGAAGACTACTGGATGAGCGTTTGCCGTAATGCACCTTCTATGTTTATTTACGACAACTCATACGTGAAATGCCGTGAGCTAACGTTGAGTTACAATGTACCCAAATCCTGGCTGAAGAATGTAATAAGCGGACTGACCGTTTCGTTCGTTGCCCGCAATCCGTTCATCGTATGGAAGAATATCCCGAATATCGACCCGGATTCCAACTACAACAATACCACCGGTATGGGACTTGAATACGGTTCGTTGCCTTCACGCAGAAGCTATGGTTTTAATGTAAATGTGAAATTCTAAAAAGATATATCATGAGACAATCTAAATACATCACAATCATCACGATGGCATGTGCCCTGTTTTTCGCTTCTTGCAGCGATGAATACATGGAAAACATGAATACCGACCCTTCCAAGGCCGCTACCATCGACCCGAATGCGCAGCTCACCACTGCCCAACTGCAAACGTACGGAGACCTTAGTATGATGGAAATCTACCGTAACTACCATTATGCATTCACCCAACAACTGATGGGATGTTGGAACACCACCAACTACGGCGGACGCCATACACTAGACAATAATGAAATGAGCCGTATCTGGACATCGTTCTACACTCAATCCCTGAAGAATATCATTGATGCTCAATATCGCACAGCCGAAGATGCAGAGAAAGTGAACATCAACTCTGTGCTCCGCATTTATCGGGTTTATCTTATGTCTATCATCACCGACACTTACGGAGACGCTCCTTTCAGTGAAGCCGGCCTGGGATTCCTCGAAGGAAAGTTCAATCCGAAGTATGACAAACAGGAAGATATTTACAACGCTTTCTTTCTGGAGCTGGAAGATGCCGTCAATAAAATCGATCCGACCAAAGATAAAGTGACAGGTGACCTCATCTATGCCGGTGATGTAACTAAATGGCAACAACTGGCAAACTCGCTTCGCCTACGTTTTGCCATGCGAATCTCCAATGTCAATCCTACAAAGGCACAAACGGAATTTGAAAATGCTTTAGCTGCCAATGGGGGTGTGATAACGGACGCCTCAAGCGATGCGCTCATCAAATACATGACAATCGCATTTAGTTTCGGACAAGAAGCTTACTCTGATTATCGCGGAAATTCATTGTCACAGTTATTGTTCGGCAACGACCCCGCTAATAATCCAAGTTACCTCTGCTCCACTTTCTTTAATCAGCTACGCCAATCCGGTGACCCTCGTACATTCAAAATTTCCCGTTGTTATTATGACGGGCTGATGAGTGCCACCAGTCCCGACAATCGTGTCGACATCACCCAGGAGATGATTGAAAAAGGGATTGATTTCAGTCCGCGCAACCCGGGTGCCTACTCGTGGGAGCCATGGCCTACAGGATACGACAGCGATATTTGTAAGGAATTAGCCGTTAACAACCCTTCTGTTACAGCAACCATGGCTCGTGAAGTGGAACCCAAACTTGCCAATAATTTCCTAAAAAGCGACAATCCGGGCGTAGTGATGACCTCTGCAGAAGTGAAGTTCCTGATGGCAGAAGCTACTGTGAAAAAATGGAATGTCGGCAGTGTGTCGGCAGAAGATCTTTACAAGCAAGGAGTGCGTGCAGCTATGGATTTCCTGACAGACAACTACGGTTGCACGGCTACTACTGATGCAGAGTTTGATGCATTCATTCAAGGTAGAGGGACGTTCGGACATACGGACAATCAGAAACTTGAAGCTATCAATACACAGGCCTGGATTCTTCACTTTACCAATCCTGCCGAATGTTGGGCAAACGTGCGTCGTTCCGGTTATCCGAAGTTGAAATCACCGGCAGAATATGGGTTCGGACAATATCTCACCGGTGGAACGGAAATTCCGGTACGTCTCTGCTATCCTGTATTGGAATCTTCCTATAATAAGAAAAGCTACAATGAAGCCATCGAGCGCATGGGAGGAACAGATAATTGGCACAGCCTTCTGTGGTGGGATACTGAAAACTAACTATTAAACAATCATCCATTATGAAAAAGATATATATTGCACTATTTGCCCTACTCGCTGTAGGCTCCACATTTACTGCATGCACCGAGGAAGAACCGTTCGCTACGGTGACGGAAAATGATGATCCGCATATCCTTGACCCGGTATTTCCTGACAGGACGAACGGCCAATTGGCTACATTCGCCAACATCAGCCGGGATGCGAACTTATCCATCGCGCTGACCGTGACTCCGAAAGATTACACCACAGTAACCTGGTTCATTGACGGGCAGGAAGTAGAATCGGGTACCGACTCCGACAAAGAAATCAACCGTAGTCTGAAAGCCGGTACGTATAATTTGAAAATAGAAGTGGAAACTGTGAAAGGGAAGAAGACTTCCCGTGAAGGATTAGTGGTGGTCAATCCGTTGGCTGATGACCCTCAATCTAAAGAAGTAGCCTTTGAGAGAATTGTATCTCCCGGTAAGACTGCCCGTTTATATGGCAGTAATTTACAGAACGTAACAGCCATCCTCTTGGGAGGAAACACGATCACCGATCCTACTTATGTTGAATCGGAAGACGAGAACTATCTGGAATACATCGTTCCGACAGGCGTAAGCGAAGGCGATTACCGTATCGTTCTGCAAGATGCCGCCGGCAATGAATATGGAGCCGACATGGTGAAAGTGACCAATGCTTCCCTTGTCATTTCGGGTGCTAACCGGGCTACTGCCAATGTGGACTGGACCATTTCCGGTATCAATCTTGAAAACATCGCTTCTCTAACTATCGGCGGACAGACGGTGTCTCAATTCAGCAATCAATCTTCTACGGAAGTTACGCTGACTTGTCCGGATTTGTCTGATGGAAGCTATACGATGACAGGCAAAACCCGTAGCGGAGAGGCTGTGCAGTTCTTAAACGACAATGTTACAACTACCGAACAGACTGTGACCGTATCTACCGAAATAACACTTTGGTCAGGACACCATTACGTTTCGTGGGATAAGCCGGACGGTGATCCCAACAAAACTTTTGGTTTGATTCCAATGGATGTATTTGCCGGTATCACAGCCGGATCAACACTGAAAGTAGTCTACTCCATAGAACCTACTGCCGAATATCATCAGATGCGACTTGCTACTGGTAATTGGTCGTACTTCACAGACCCGATAAACTTCTCGGAAAACGGTGAATACGCACTGACACTGACCCAAGACATGCTGAATATGATTCAAGCTGAAAACGGATTCATCTGTGTAGGTCATGGCTATTATGTAGACCTGGTAACCGTGAAATAATGTTCCTAAGTAAGTTTAAAAATCATTCATACCATAAGTATCTGTCATTCTTCGGGTTAAAGTCCTCTGAATGACAGATTACATAAACGATGCTACTTAAAAACAAATCATAATGAAACTAAGAAATATTATATTAATGACCGCATCTATCGCAATGACTGCCTGTTCCAAACAGGCAGTTCCCACTGCCATTCCTGAAGACGCTAAAATAGAACAACAAGTGGAAGAGCTTCTATCAAAGATGGACCTCGATGCCAAGATTGGACAGATGACCGAGCTTGCCATTGATGTATTAGGAGAGACGATAAATGGTGAATTTCAATTGGACGAGGCAAAACTCCACAAAGCGATTGCTGAATACAAGGTAGGTTCGTTTCTAAATGCTCCCGGCCCGGTAGCACAAAGCCCTGAAAAGTGGAACGAGATTATCAGTCGAATACAAGAACTGTCGATGACGGAGATTGGTATTCCATGTATCTACGGACTGGATCAGAATCATGGTACTACCTATACATTGGGCGGAACGCTCTTTCCTCAAAATATCAATATGGGTGCTGCCTTCAATCCGGATTTGACCTACGAAGCAGCACGTGTAACGGCTTATGAAACAAGGGCTAGCAATTGTCCTTGGACATACTCCCCCACCGTCGATATGGCACGTGATCCCCGTTGGCCGCGTGTATGGGAGAATTATGGAGAAGACTGTTTAGTCAATGCCATTATGGGCAGCACTGCCGTCCGAGGCTTCCAAGGAGATGATCCTAACCATATTCCCGCCGACCGAATCGCCACCTCCGTGAAACATTACATGGGATACAGCATGCCACGTACCGGTAAAGACCGCACACCGGCTTATATATCGGTTTCCGAACTGCGTGAGAAATGTTTTGCACCGTTCAAGGCTTGTGTGGAAGCTGGTGCACTGACTATAATGGTCAACAGTGGTTCCATCAACGGAAAGCCTGTGCACGCCGACCGCGAACTCCTTACACAATGGCTGAAAGAAGACTTGGGATGGGACGGAATGTTAATCACCGACTGGGCGGACATCAACAATCTTTATACCCGCGAACATGTGGCGGCAAACAAAAAAGAAGCCATCGAAATGGCAATCAATGCAGGTATAGACATGGCTATGGAACCGTATGATCTCAATTATTGTACACTACTAAAAGAGTTAGTGCAAGAGAAGAAAATACCCATGAGCCGTATTGACGATGCCGTCCGCCGGGTGCTTAGACTTAAATTCCGTTTGGGTCTGTTCGATCATCCGAACACTTTATTGAAAGATTATCCTCTCTTCGGCAGCAAGGAGCATGCGCTTATCGCACTTCATGCAGCCGAAGAATCGGAAGTATTGCTAAAAAATAAAGATAATATTCTTCCGCTTCCTCAAGGGAAAAAGCTACTGGTAACCGGTCCGAACGCCAACTCTATGCGTTGCTTGAACGGTGGTTGGAGCTATTCATGGCAAGGACATCTGACCGATAGATTTGCTGACAAATATAACACCATTTACGAAGCAATCTGCAACAAATTCGGAGCCGATCATGTCCGTCTGGAACAGGGCGTAACCTACAAACCCGAAGGTGCTTACATGGAAGAAAATGAACCGGAAATTGAGAAAGCTGTGGCCGCTGCCCGCAACGTGGATATTATTATCGCCTGCATCGGTGAGAATTCATATTGCGAAACACCCGGTAATCTTTCCGAACTTGCCATCTCTGCCAACCAAAGCAAACTGGTAAAGGCACTTGCCGCTACGAGAAAACCGATCATCCTGATACTCAATGAGGGTCGTCCCCGCATTATCAACGAGTTGGAGCCATTGGCTGATGCTGTTATTGACATTCTATTACCCGGAAACTATGGTGGCGATGCATTAGCGAACATTCTGGCAGGAGACGTGAACCCCAGTGCCAAGATGCCTTACACATATCCGCGACACGAAGCAGCACTGACTACCTACGATTATCGGGTGAGTGAAGAGATGGACAAAATGGAAGGAGCTTATGACTACAATGCAGTAGTCTCCGTTCAATGGCCTTTCGGATACGGATTGAGCTACACCACTTTCGAATACAGCAACTTCCAAACGGACAAATCTTCGTTTACCACAGGAGATGATTTGCACTTTTCCATAGATGTAACTAATACCGGTAAATATGCCGGAAAAGAAGTTGTCATGCTATTCAGCAGTGATCTTGTGGCTTCGCTTACTCCCGAAAACCGCCGGTTACGAGCCTTCAAAAAGGTGGAACTGCAACCAGGCGAAACCCGAACTGTCACTCTATCCATCAAAGGCAGCGACTTGGCTTTTGTCAATTCCGATGGGCAATGGATACTGGAACAAGGGGATTTCCGTATGCAATGCGGAAATCAAGTATTGACTATTACTTATAAGTAGGCATTTATAAGTAGGTATTTATAAATAAATGCGCATTATTAATGTATACACTCCCGACAATAACTCTATGAGACACTGCGTTACTTTGTGGTGAACTCAAATTATCATCTAACCGGTTGAACAGCCGTTTGAGACTGTTCAACCAAATTTAAACAACCGCTCCTCTTGGTCCAAACGACCGTATGTCTACAACAAAAAGACAATCGTTTGAGCCCAAAGGAGCGGTTGTTTTTATCTGAAGGAAAGCGGCATTATTACAAAGGATATTCCTCAAAAGCATACAAAATGGTAGATAAATAACGTTCACCTGTATCGGGTAATAATGCAACAATCATTTTCCCTGCATTTTCCGGTCGCTTCGCCAGTTCCGTAGCAGCATATACGGCTGCGCCTGAAGATATGCCTACCAACAAACCTTCCTGTTTGGCTAATTCACGACTCGTACGAATGGCATCGTCATTCTGCACCTGAATAATCTCATCTACGATAGAAGCCTTGTACGTTTTAGGAACAAACCCTGCACCGATTCCCTGAATCTTATGCGGACCTGGTTTTCCTCCCGAGAGTACCGGAGAATCAAAAGGTTCTACTGCCACGATCTTTATACTCGGATCACGCATCTTCAGCGCTTCCCCTACACCGCTAACTGTCCCGCCAGTACCTACTCCGGCCACAAAGATATCGACTTTCCCCTCGGTATCTCTCCATATTTCCAGACCGGTAGTCCGTAAATGCATGGCGGGGTTAGCAGGATTCTCAAATTGTTGTAAGATGACTGCCCCCGGAGTGACCGCTTTCAGTTCTTCAGCTTTGGCAATGGCTCCTTTCATACCATCTGCACCAGGAGTCAATACTAATTCCGCACCTAAAGCTTTCAGAAGATTACGCCGTTCGATACTCATGGTATCGGGCATCGTCAGAATCAGTTTATAGCCTTTAGCAGCTGAAACAAAAGCCAATCCCACACCGGTATTTCCACTGGTCGGTTCAATGATAGTTGCTCCGGGATGCAAAATTCCTTTCGTTTCTGCATCCTCAATCATAGCCAATGCTATGCGGTCCTTCACGCTTCCTGCCGGATTGAAAGACTCAATCTTTACAATCAGACGAGCTTTCAGGTCGTTACTTGTATTATAGTTACTAAGTTCCAATAACGGAGTATTACCTACCAAATCCGTCAATTTTCTTGCTATCTTTTCCATATATATCTGTTTTAAATTTCTCTTGTTTTAATATATGACAAAGATAGTGCGGATTCTGTTCAGGGTAAATACCATATATGTGGTAAATTCATACCACATATATCTGACTTCTTGCCAGAACAATATATCATTTGAATCTCTTCACATAATCTGCAATCAGACAACATGCCGGACCGAGTACCTGACCATGATCGAATCCTTGCATTTCATACAAAGTCACCTTCTTGTTACCTATACTTTTCAAGACAGCTTCCAGCAACGCATTTTCTTCATATCTTGCCGCCATCTCCAGATGCTTGTCCCCCGTAATCAACACGAGAGGAGCAGTTTCCTTGCGGGCCTTATTTACCGGAGCATACTCATCAACCACCGGAATACCGTCAGGCAAACCGCGTTCCTTACGAATAGTGAAATGTGTCACCGTCTGACCACTCACCGGAAGATAAGCAGCTACACTATCGGCATCTGCTCCGTATGCTGCCAAGTACTTTTTATCCATTGCCAGAATCAATGAAAGATAACCTCCCGCAGAATGACCGGAAACGAAAATGTAATCCTTACGACCGCCATACTTCTCAATATTCTTGAAAACCCATGCCACAGCTTCAGCCGCATCTTCGATGTAAGCCGGATTCTTTACTTTCGGACTCAAACGGTAATTCACCGCCACTACTGCAAACCCTTGTTCTCTCAATTCTTTGGGAATAAATTTATTTCCACCTTCCATACCACCGCCATGAAACCAAACGATAGTTGAGAAATCCTTCTTGTTTTCAGGATAATAAATATCCAGTTTACAACGCTCCTGACGATAGGTGTCCGTTTCGGAACCAGAGACATAAGATATATCTTTATCGGTGCGATAAACATTTTGTGCTTGAGCAATGCAAGTAACAAGCAAAAAGAGAAGAGAAAAAATCTTTTTCATGGTTTTATTTATTTTATATTCATCTATTAGTACTATTCTTAAAAATTACTTTAGAGTTAATGATGTCATGTTCATCAATATATAATTCAGGATTCTCACCCGAGCTTTCCACCAAAGCTTCAATTGTGATACACTCATCCGGCAACCACTGTTTAAAATGTAACATATTATCTCTCAACTCTACCATATTATTGTCCGTAGCTGATAATTGAATCATCTTTTTTACATTTTTCGTATATAATGGAAGTCCGCCCCCTTTAGCCACTAAAGAAGATTGGGCACCTTCACCAATAATATTTCTATTTCCCGTATTCTCTAACGTATAACATATTCTCCAAAGATTTTCAACCGGTATCGTATCTTCATACTGTACAAAGACAGTAATTCCAGGTATTTTAGGTTTTTGCGTCAGCAATGTACTCTCTGTACAGCAGATTGTCACTCTGACTTTTTCCTTCGAGAAATATGAAAGCAAAGTAACTACTCCTCCTAAAATTGTGACTATTGTAACTATAACTTCTATCATACACCTGTGTCTTTTTTTTCATAATTACTATTCTTTAGTCAGCTCCCTCAATCGCCATGCACAATCTTTAAATTGCTTATCAATACACTTTAACCGCTCTTCCAATTCATCTATTCTTTGTAAAGCAACTTTTACATCAATCTCCTTTCTCTCAATCTTATCCTCTACATACTTAATTACTTTCAAATCGTACTTGTTATGCCGTATCTCATCCTGCGTAGCGATATAGAACGAACAACCTTTTTTTTCTCTCCCCATCTCTTCTCCGGCAAGAAACTTTTTATATGTATTCGAAAGCTGTTCCAGCATTTTATCAGAAAGTTTACAAAGTCCTTTATTCGAAATATACCCCTTCCGTGCGTCAACAAATAAAGTTTGCGTCCTCATTCTTTCCTTTCTGAATACAAGAATTGCCGTAGAGATAGCCGCTCCATAAAATAGATTCGGCGGCAATTCAATAACTGCCTCAAGTAAATTATGTTCAATAATCTGCTCTCGTATCTTACTTTCAGTATTTCGGAACAAAACGCCTACCGGTACTACTACAACAGCTTGTCCGTCATTCCGCAAACTTGCCAAAATATGACTTATATACGCCCATGTAACCTGACTTTTAGGAGGAATGCCATATTTAAAGCGTTTGTAAAAATCACTATAAGCCTCTTCGGCTGCCCACTTATCCGCAAATGGAGGCACAGAGACAACAATATCAAACTTTCTTAGCCCTCCATGATCCAACAATTTAGGATTACTAAGACTATCTCCCCAAAGAAAAGTCGCACCCTTGAAGCCATTCAGCATCAGATTCATTTTTGTCAATGCATACAAATTCCAATTCACTTCTTGCCCATAGAGCTCAGTACCTCTGATCCCCATTTTTTTACCGACCTCAACCAACAGAGTACCACTACCGGATGCCGGATCGCACAAACAAGCATTTTTTCTATCGCCATCTATTAGTTTCGTGATCAAACTAACTACCTCTGTAGGAGTAAGCACATTATTTATCTTTTTACCTGCTTCTTCAGCAAATATATATAACAACTGATTATATAAATCACCAACGTCTATCAACTGCCCGGTAGCATTAGTCAGCCTGATTTCTTGAAAAAGCAAAAGAAGCTCACGCAACTTGATCGATCTCGCGTTCATATCTCCTAATATATTACTTTCGAAATCAATAGCTTTATTGATTTCATAACCTTCAGTAACCAAAGCGTTCACCTGCTCCAGTTCATAAAGAGCCATATTTATCAATCTGCCAAGTTCCGGTGAATCAAGTTCTTTACATAGATAATCGAAAGAACTGCGCTCGGACACTAACAAACGTAAAGCAGGGCTATTATCATCTTGTTGAAAAGAATTATTTGATTTATAGTACTCACTTGCAGATTTCAAAAATAGCAGAGCCAATACATAATCCCTGCACTGATCGGCAGAAATCGTTCCACCCAAAATTTGCCGTGCTTTACTTACGATATAATATGCTTTCTCTTTCATAATACAATCATTTTAAAGAATCCATCAACAACTGATCTTGCAAACTCTGTTTAAGTATATCAATTTCACTACGAATACATTCACCTTCTTTTCTCAACCGATCCATTTCTACAACAAGCCTTTGTACTTCTATAGATGGTATATCAAGCTGTATTTCCCCCATTACCGATTGAGGAATCACCTGAATACCTGTACCTACTGCTGCATTCTTCAACATACCAAGAATGGACGATGTATTTAAAAAACAACAAAGGAATTCCGGTAATATGTTACTAATGACGGGACGTATGATAATAAAAGATGAAGATGCTATAGTACTTCGTTCTGTCCCTTCATACTGTATGCAATAATTGGAGCCTCCTTTAGCCGCAAACAACAAATCTCCGTTTTTCAACCAATGCTTATCATTTATTCCTGTATTTATTACCGTAGCTATTTGAGTATAATCAAGTTTATTCTCCGAATTAACATCCTTTACCTGCAAATACCTGACCTCACCTTGTGAATCAGTTTTCATGTATATGCCGGATTGCATTATAGCTATATCCTTTAATGTTACTTTCTTATTCATTACCTTACCATTTCAAATAAAGACTCTACTTAAACAATCTGCCATGAATATCAGTAATACTATTTCTTGGCTATTACCTCAATTTTATAGATTGACCGCACAAATATATAGCTTTTTCTGATATTACCAAGCAATAGAAAGAAAATAAATCATAATCGACAAAACATATCTTACCTCCTCCATCTTTTCAGGTTTCGTCAAGTAGAAATCCTACTAAATACAAATCACGCAACTTGATATAAAATCAGAAGAACATAAATTACCTGCTTTTGACAAAACATACATCAATACCCCATTCAAATATCCCACCGTCTTCCCCTAGCATATTTAGTTTTAATATGCCTATAATAAACGACAATCTCCCACCCGAAAATATACCTCAAAGTATATTCCGGACAGGAGACCACCATAATAGACAAAACGAACTGTTTGTCCTTTTCTAAGGTTTTCTTTAAAATCCCTCTCTAAAGTTTCTTGATAGAGAAATCGGCAAAACGAATTTCTTCGTCACGCAACTGGTCTTGCCAGGTCCTATCTTCACCCAAATAGCGGTAGATACCCCATTTGGGACGAAGTCCCGTACAATCCGTACGCCACATATCCATCTTTTCAGAACTAAATTCCAAGAGAACTTTTCCGTCTTTTATGCGTGTGATGACTACTTCATACGAACCGTTCTCACCGAAACAGGCTTTTTCTTCTACTTCCACCCAGTTGCCGAGGAAGCCAGCAAGGTCTGTACTGGCAAGGGTAGTAGTGCTTCCGCCACGTTTGTCATAACGTACGCGCAGTTGTTGACCGCCTTTACTGCCGCTGTTGGAATAAGCAGTCAGGGTAATGAGTGGAGAACCGACGTCTGCCGTGCCCGATGAATTATCAATACCCTTCAACTGGTGGAGATGGGAGAATTTGGCTGTCGTCTGGAATCCTGTCGGCAAACAGAATTTCCAGCGAAACACCATAGTCTCTCCCTTTTGTCCGACAAGGCTTTTCGGAGACTTATTATCCGTCTTTATCTCATTACGCTGGCGGTCGGTGATGTTTGTCAGTCCGCGGTCATCATCTATCTCGGCATGAATAAAGAAAGCAAATACGTACTTATTTAGCTGGTTGTCATGCACCTGCTGAATATGTTGGAAGTGCTCTGTCTTATGTTCGCGCGAGGAGTCGGGAGCTTCGTGGTTATAGCCCGAACGTTTAATCAAGTCATACGTTTTTGCGCTATTACCGTCAGCGGTTAATGTGCCATCCACCGGTTGTTCCGGTTTCAGTTGTTCTTTCTCATCTATCACTTCCGACGAACTGTTGGAGCAGGCGATAAAGGCGAAAAGAGCTAAGAATAAAATTCCTTTTCTCATTTGGATTTATTTAATATGGTTAGTCAGGAAATCTACCGACTTGAAGAAAATCTCTTCCATCTTGTCCGAAGTCTTCGAACTTACGTTATGGTCATAGTATTCATACTTCAACAAGTCGCAGACTCCCCCTCTTTTCTTTAAAGCCGATGCGAACATTTCGCTCTGTTCACACTCTACCGTAACATCACACGTGCCACATACCAGCATGGAAGCAGGAACGTCCTTCCTTGGAATCAGATTTATGGGAGAGGCTTCACGAAGCACTTTCGGCTCTCTGTCACAGAAGTATGCAATACGCTGAGGGTCTTTTGTTTTCATGGTGATGGCAGCCTTTTCCAAGTTATATATTCCGGAATAGCCTACGAAAGCCTTTGTACCGGGAACAGTCATCGCAGCTACTGCTGCCAAGTGCGCACCGGCAGAAGTACCCAGGAAACCGAAGCAATCAGGGTTAATGTTCAGTTCTGCGGCATGCTCCTGTACATACTTCACTGCGTCCAGAATATCCTGGATAGAGACTTTCACCGTTGCATCGGATTGAGGTGCCAATGTATAAGAGACACGTACGCCTGTTATGCCTTTCTGTTTCGCCAAGTATTGGGATAAAGACCGGGACGAGCCGTTATTACCGCGCGCCCATCCACCACCGTGGATATAAACGACAAACGGGGCAGGCTTCTCTGTCTCAGCAAAGTCTACCGTGAGTATCAATTCGTAATCCTTATGTTTCTTGTAGACGATGTCCTTTGTAGTCACTCCTTTATAATCCTTGCTTTTCAAGCGGTCTGCCTGATAGGTATAGGGAACCATCACATCGGGAATGGTGTTCACATCAATAAACTTCGCATATTTCTTTGCATACAACAAGGCATAAGAACCGTCGTCGTTCCGCGTCATCTTCATGCCATAGCGGTTGGAGAACTGCTGTGGTTGAGATTCCTGCGCAAGGCAGAGAAGCGGCAGCATACACAAACAAAAAATCAGTTTCAGTTTCATGTTATCACTTTATATTAGGTACAGATAATCTTATTTCTTCTTCAAATTTTATTTCTTCTTTAAAACCAGATAAGGTATTGTTTCCACATCGGACGTACTGTATTTCAAACCGATGCGCTTTGCCGTATCGACATACTTCTGATTACCCAATGCCGTTCCCGCTTCATAAAGAAGAATGGCGGCACGGGACTGGTCGAAAGGTTTAATCTGTTTAAATTTCCAGTCTTCGGGATTCAGATAAAACGGATACAGATAATCTACCGCCTGCGAAGCCACTTTTCCGTTGGAAGCAGGGGTACTCCATAGATTGATGCCTATCTGGCTGGTAATTTGGTTGGCTTCCATTAAGGCTTCCAGAGCGAAAGTGGAATAATGCAGGGAGAGAGTCCGTTTCAGTTCCTGGGGTAACGAGCCGTCGTCGGCAATCTGTGCACCCATCTTGGGGAGAATACTTTGTTCCGCCACTTCGCGGATACGGTCGGTACGGTCCAAGTAAGCCAGTACCATCAAGTGGATGGCTTCGTACCACAAGCCATGATTGTTGGCGGCATGAGATTCCCTTTGCCCTTGCGTGCTGTTCTCCATCCAGTAACAGAAGGCGGTAGCCCAATCATCGAGTTTTTTCTTATCCGAGGGAGTCCAGCTTTTCGAGCCTTCTATCAGTTTGGCAACACCCAACGCACGGCTGAAACGGCGCGAGTCTATGAAGCCCGAACCTCTCATTTTCTTCATACCCGGCACGGCTTGGGCATAAGTCATATTCGGGTTCATACCCAGTTTCGGGTCTGTGAACCATGTCCGCAAGTGGTTGGCGCATGCTTTGGCGTAGACTTCTTTTCCTGTGATATAATAGAGTACTCCCAGGCAGTAAGCGGCATCACCGAAACGGTTGGCATTCTCACGTTCGGGGTATTCGTAGACTTCGGGATTTCGTTCACCGTCTTTCCGGATATAGGGAAGTCCGTCTATTTTTGTAGAATCAGGCCACCAATAGGGAGATAAGGTCATATAATCCCTGGGATCTTTACTGGGGGGAAGTTTTTTCTTGGCAGTCACCGATAGAGGAGTCATCTTTATATATTTCTCTGCCACCTTTTCCTGAAGTTCAATGTATCGGGTGACTTCCTTCTCACCTTTCTGATAGTCGTTTTTTAGCTGTTCAAGCAAAGTCGCATTAAACGGGCCTAAGGGGGCGGCATTCAGTATCCCCCAACAGAGGCATACAGCCCATATAGCAAAGATTCGTCTCATAAATATTTTCTTTAAAGTAGGTAAGTATGTCATTCGGAGCGAAGCGGAGAACCTGCTTCTGGTATCTGCCAAGGGGCAGGTTCTTCACTACGTTCGGAATGACGGTATCAGCTTTCTTCTTTAAGAGAAGAAACAGCCACCGTTAATGTCAATGTTCGTACCTGTCAGGTAAGAAGATTCGGAGCAAGCGAGGAAGCAAACCAGGTCGGCAACTTCATCGGCAGTTCCTTCACGACGCAATGCGTAGGAAGCCTTCATACGTTCGCGGTTTTCCGGCGTATTGAAACGGTCGTGGAAAGAAGTGGCAATCGTGCCTGGACAGATAGCGTTGCAACGGATTCCCTGAGGGCCGAGTTCCTTCGCCATGGAACGGGTAAATGTCATTACCGCACCTTTCGCGGTTGCATACATGGAAGCTCCATTGCCACCGCCGTCGCGGGCAGCCAATGAAGAGAAGTTGACGATAGAACCGCCTGCCGGCATCATCGGAACCACTTCACGGGTACAGAGGAATACGGAACGCATATTGACATCCATCAGGAAGTCATACCAGTCTTCGTCCTGTTCGGTGATTTTCTTACGGCCTACAATGCCGCCTACTACATTCACCAATACATCTACCTTGTCGCCGAATGCCTTGTTACACTCTGCAAAAAGATTCTTTACCGCAGCAGCCTTTGTCATATCACCCTGAACTGCGATTGCTTCGCCACCGACATTTTTAATCAGTGCCAATGTTTCCTGTGCATCGGCTTCATTGTCGAAATAGTTCAGGCAAACTTTTGCACCTTCTGCTGCCAATTTCACTGATATTGCACGACCAAGGTCGCGTGCGCCACCTGTTACGATAGCTACTTTTCCTTCTAATTTCATAATTGTCTTGTTTTTAAAATACGTTTATTTTTTTATTTGTTTAATCTCTCCTACTGTCAGGAAGATGGAACACAGCGATAGCGGCACCAAAGCTCCCAACAGACTGAATAATAATATCCAATTCGTAATATAACTGGCAAAAAGGATTGCCAGGATAGTACCTAATACGGCCGAAGCACCGCCCAGTCCTGCCAGCGAGCCGACAGATTTGCCGCTGTGCAGGTCGCTCGGGATAGTCTGCAAGTTCGTCATAAAGAACTGGAATCCACCCAGTACCAATGCCATGAAAACGATAGCGACCGGAGCCGTAGTAGACATGATAGCTGCCAAGATAGACGGGATGATGATAATCCCACCAAGCAGCATTGCCGCCTTACGGGCATAGTTCACCGTATGTCCCCGGTTTATCAGCCAACCGGAATACCAGCCGCCGGCAATACTTCCCAATGCCGCACCTACATACGGAACCCAAGCGGAGAATGCCACCTCTTTGATATTCAAGTGGAACACATCTGCCAGATATAACGGCAGGAATGTCACGAACATCCACCAGATAGGGTCGAGGAAGAACCGTCCCAAAATGACAGACCAGTTCTTTTTCACCCGGAGCAGTTCGCCCCAGCTTTTTCCTTTATCCTCGGTTTTCAGCTCCTGTTCGGGCTGACCGCTCAAGATATAGGTACGTTCTTCTTCTGTAATCCAGGGATGCTTCTTCGGCCCTTCCTTATTGATAATCAACCAGGGAATCAACCAAATCAGTCCTAATCCGCCGACTACAATAAAAGTCAGTTTCCAGCCGAAAGCAATGAAGAGCATCAGGATAATAATCGGTGCAAGGATTGAACCGATGGATGCTGCCGCCCCGAACAAACCCTGTGCGAAAGCGCGTTCCTTCTGCGGGAACCATTCGGCGTTGCTTTTCGTCGTACCGGGCCACGGACCGGCTTCCCCCAATCCGAGCATCATCCGGAAGAAGGTCAGCGAGAAGATTCCCCGTGAAAGGGATGCTAATGCATCTGCCGCCCCCCAGACGAGCACGCTCCAGAAGAAACCTTTCCGGCATCCAATCTTGTCGTACAGTTTCCCGGAGACAAGCTGGCTGATACCGTATGCTATCATAAAGAAGATAGTTATCAGACCAAGAATATCTTTCGCTTTCTGCGAAGCATCCGGGTCGTTGCGGTCTATCAAGCCGAGGTCGATAGCGATACCTTCGCGATTGGTTACGAACGTAACGCCGTTCTTCTCCTTCATCTGTACGTTGGCTACGCTGACAGAATCCCGGTTGCCATTAGCGGCTGTCAGGATATACTGCTCTCCTGCCAGGACGGCATGATTACCTTTATCTGCCGACGCATCCGCTTCGGAAACCAAGTGATAGTCGATATTAGCCACCCACATATAGTTGAGCGTACCTCTATCCAAATAGTTGATGATGGTTATCAGCATAATTAACCCGATAACCATCCATCGGAGTCCTTTTACCTTCATACGTTTACAGGTTTAAGAAGTCTGCACGCACAGGGCTGAACGTATCAATCAGGATACCGGCTTCGAGGCAAACACAACCATGCAGCTCGTCGGGCGCTACATAGTAGCCGTCTCCGGCAGAAAGGATTTCTTTCTTATCGCCAATGGTTAGTTCAAACTTGCCACTTACTACGTAAGTCGCCTGGCTGTGGTAGTGCTCATGCATACTCCCTACTGCACCTTTGTCAAATTTCACTTTGACCATCATCAACTGACCGTCATACGCCATAATCTGGCGATTTACACCCGGAGCAGGATTTTCCCACTTCAAATCTTTCTCAAACTGATAAGTTTCACTACATGTTTTCATATTTCTGTCTATTAATGGTTTATTATATTCTCGATTCATTTATAACTCATCTTTCATTAGTTATCTCATCCCATATTAACATCCTGTAATCAAGTTGTTAATTCACTGTATTTCAGAAGTTAATTCACCGTTCGTCAAGTGTTAACTGTTAAGTTGTCAAGTGTTAACAGTTGAGCCGATAAGTATTAATACTTGAGAAGACAGGTATTAATACCTGAGAAACGGAAAACTAATCATCATTTCATAAATACTCCGCAACGACCGTTCCAAGCATACATAGTGCCTTCGACCGTCAGGCGGTGCCCTTTCTCTTTGTCGGCATCGGTATTGCTCAAGCAAAGCATTACGGAATGCCCGCCTTTATAGGTTGCTTTCACCACTGTATAGGAAGCCGTATCCATCACGACTTTCACCTCTTCGCAAGATGAGGTCAGGTTACTGGAAGTTTCCATTACCACATCATATTCTCCATGCGTTTCGATGGAAGTGGCGAATGTATGGTTCTTCCGTGCTTTTTCCCTTATCAGGAAAGCGGTTTCGTTTCTCAAGTTGAAATCAGGGTCATTGGCACCCAGACGAAGCATCTTCATCTCTGTTTGCGCAGTAGTAGCTATACTAATAGTATAGAAACGATCCTTATTAACAAAGGTGAAGCTTGATGTATTTCGGCTCTTGTTCTGTCCCCAGGCTTCCAGCCAAAGATGCTGATAGCCGT